>CAWDOY010000009.1:0-152039 GCA_963803975.1 uncultured delta proteobacterium | reverse complement strand
GGGACAGGTCGTAGCAGATTTTACTGCCAGCCCGACAGAGGGTTATCGGCAGCTGACCGTTAGTTTTACAAACCTGAGCCAGGGAGATATCGTTACATACCTGTGGTATTTTGGGGACGGCCAGGAGAGCGGTCAGAAAGACCCGGTACATATATATAAAAAGAAAGGCACCTATTCAGTCATATTAAAGGTTTTCGGTAGAAATGACACACAGGACAGCAAAGCAAAAGACAGCTACATAACAGTAAAATCCCGCTGCATCTTTATTCAGTCTTTAGATAATAGTGAGGCTGTTGATACCATACGGCTGCTCAGAAACATCTTGTTCGACAATAGTGATGGGACATATCTGGCATCCATGTATTATCGCAATGCAGAGGAGATCAGCGCTATCCTTGAACAAAATCCGGCACTGCAAGAGAAGTTCAGGGACCTGGTGCGCGGAAACCTTGCGGTGGCAGAAGCATGGATAAATGCTGGTGAAGCAACTGTCTCAGCAAAAGAGCTGGATGCAGTAATTACGTATCTTCATGAGGTACAGGCGAAAGGCAGCCTAACGCTGCAGATGGATATTGATATTATTGTTATGGGGATCAAACGAGGGTATCTGCTGCAGGGTCTGGGGATCAAGGTGGATTAACTGCTACATAATTCAGGGGAGTTTATACGACGCAGTAGGGATAAAAGTTCATGCCCAGACAACTGAAAAGAAAAGCTTGGCTTTTTTTATAAAATAACGACATATATAAGCAGAATCACGATGAGAGGCAAACCAAAGGGTTCCGTCCCGAGGCAATGCCTCTTTTTTATGTTCACTTAATTAATTAACCCCAGGGCTCGACTCAGCTTCGTTTTGGATGCAGTTTTATCACCAGCTGGGCATCAAGAGCGTCAGCAATCTTTTTCAAAGTCTCAACAGAAGCTTTTCTGAATCCACCTCGTTCAAGCCTGGAAAGGGCTGGCTGCTTTGTCCCTATTTTTACTGCAAGTTCTTTTTGCGTTATTCCTGCCTTTTCTCTCATGCGAATCATGCTCTCTAAAAGCATAAATTCCTGATCAAGGTCTTTCCATGCTCTTTTAAACTCCGGGTTCTTCATTTGTTCCGCTGAATATTCTTTTAAAGTCCTTCCTCTCATTGTTTATCTCCATATCGTTTTATAAAGTCTGTCATTCGTTTTTCTGCAACTTCTATTTCTCTCCGTGGTATTTTGTCTGTCTTCTTTATGAATCCATGTAATAAAATTAGGCGCCGGCCCGTGAAGCCGAAATATAGTACCCGGATGGCCCCCATCTGGTCTGTTATCCGCAGTTCTCTCAGTTTGCCCCGCACCTGTTTTGTGTATGGTTCCTTGAGCAACACACCATATTCAGCCAGCAGGTTTAGCAGCCGCACTACTTTTGCCCTTGCAACAACGGGCAAAGAATCCATAAATTCTGCGGCAGGCTCTCTATGATAAATATCCCGGTAAAATTCGACAGTCCATTCCATACAGGATGTATTATAACATATATGTTATATGATGCAATTGGTTTTTTATGCTGATTATTTTAAGTATTTCATAGCTTCATAGCCAAACTAAAATAAAGGGATGATGATACTATGCATAGAAAGAGAAAAAATACAGGTGATCGTTTTGATGAAACGCATAGAAAGAAGGGACGTGCAGCATAGTATCTGCACGTCCCTTCTTAATAGCAGTAAATAAAAGGATTATTTTTACAAACGCCCTATTGCACGGGCAATGTAGTCCTGGTTGAAAACAGGGTGGCTGATGGCGGTGCCCTGCAGTCCGGCCAGCACATTCGCGGTATCAAAGACCGGGTTTATAAAAAAGTAATCATTATAATTTGACAGCCAGGTCTGGATCATCTTCTCGTGGGCGTTGAGATTGGTGAAATCCGCGCGGTTCTCCACGTCCGTGAAGCCTCTGATTTTATAGATCTCCATGATGGCATTCATAAAATCAGCATTCAGCATGGGCCGGGGATTGGTGAGATGATAGGTTTTATTTCCGTCATGCTGTTTTATGCCGATGTGGAACAGCGCCTGGCAGCAGAAATCAAGATCCACAAAGTTAAGGGTTGATTTTGTAGAGCCGAGAAACCGGACCGGAACATGATAATAGCCGTCACTCATGACCGTTGACTGCTTCTCAATATCCCGGTGCAGGTTATCCAGTACGCTGAAGAACAGATAAAAGTGGTTGAGATGCGGCGTCTTGCCGGGAATGGCGTGTTTTCTGATGACAATGCTCGGCCGGAAAACATTGTAGGGAACCGATTGACGGGCGCATACCTCGTGAACTTTCTTCTCACCCAGGCATTTGCTCTCCTCGTAGGGGTTTTTAAAGCGCTGCCCCACATCAAGCTCAGACTCTAAAATCACTCCTGAGCGGCTTCCGGAGACATAGGCAGTGCTCACGTGATGAAACACCGCTTTATTCCGGCACAGCACTTCAACGAGGGAGGCGGGGCCGTTTATGTTGGTATCGAACAGCTTCTCCTTGTCGCGCGGGAAGAACGTGGTATCCCCCACGCAATTAAAAATATTGCGGCTGGAATCAAGTATGTCTTTAAGGGCCGCATCAGAGAGGCCGATCTGCGGCTCATTGATGTCATAGTCATAGATGGTGAGATTTCCCCGGTACTGCTCGATCTGCTCCTGGCTGAGGTTATCTTCAAGCTCATCGAACACTCTCTTCTCCGGTGCCTGCTTGCGTTTTTTGCGGGCCAGCCCGATGACGCGGGTATTGTTAAGCAGCGCCTCGGCGATAAGCCTGCTGCCGATAAAGCCGTTGGCACCGACTACGGTGATGGTTTGCCTGTTCATGGGTCGTTATGTTCCTCCTTTGGTGATGAATATAAATCGCTCCCGATGTGCCTGCGGGAAGTTTGTTCTGATTATAATGCCGGGATTTTCAAAGGGCCTGACAGATTGAAACAGAACGTTTAAAATGTTCGGGTATTTTAATCCATGGAGCGGATTTCAGTTCAACGCTTTTGCACAAAGTATAACACAATTTCAGCGAAAAAAAATAAAGTTTAGTGCGCTGAACAGTTATTTATATGAAGTCGGCAGGGGAAGACAATGGTTTTCCCTTGACAGCTTAAAGACCTTTATTCTACAAACGTATATAAACAGAAACCCAGCATAGAAAGTTCCGGGAAATGTTCAAGCCCTACAAGATTGCCTATCAGCTGCAGCATGTCAAGGTCCGGGAAGCAAAGCGCTTCGGTCTGCTGCGCGAGAGCGTTGCCTACCTTTTATCGGAAGCCGCACGGACAATTCCCCACGCGGCGATGATTATGCAGATCGATGTCACCCCGCTGGTGGAATACGCTAAGGACTCTGAAAGTGACCTTGCCGCTGTCCCCGGAGAAAGCCAGGAAAAGCGCCTGTTCCGGCGCGCCATCCGGAAAAATTTTTCCGCCTTTTTCCTTAAAGCCTATGCGCACAGCCTGCACCATGTGCCCTGCCTGAACGGGTTTCTTGACTACCGTCCGCTTGCCCATGGCGGCACGCTGTATCACGCCGAAGATATCAATCTCAGCTTCACCGTGAGCACGCCCACGGGCGTTGTGCGCCCCATTCTCCGCAACCCGCACCAGAAGGACCTGGAGACCGTGGCGCAGGAGATGCGCGTTTTAACCAGAAAGGCGCGCCGGACCAACCAGGACGAACTCTATCACAAGGCAGCGAAAGTGCTTATCCGGACTGCGCTGCGGGAGTTTGACCTGAGCGGGCTGTACACGCTGCTGGTGTATTTGCGGGCCCGGTTCCTGACCGGCATCGCGAAGGACCCGGAAACCGACAAGGTGCCGGAAAAAGACAAGCTCCAGCCGGAAGACATCCTCGGCGCAACCTGCACCCTGGCAAATATCGGCATGATGCTGCCCGGCGTGCAGACGGTAACCGTGATCATACCTCCGGAGGTATTCTTTCTGGGGATCGGGGACCTTCACGAGGCGCCGCTGGTCATTGACGGGAAAATAGTGGTGCGCAGCGTCATGTCAATCATGTGCAACATGGACCACCGGGCGTTTGACGCGGGAGAGGGGTTCCCGTTTTATGAAAACTTCATACGCTACATACATAACCCCGCCCTGATTTACGACTGGAAACCGGGAGATCAGATTTAGCGCAGCTCCTGTTTTTAGTGAAAGGCGTTTTGTTTCCATGGCGTTCAATTTTAAACTGTTCTTCCGTCTGGCATACCGGACACTGTTTCACACCCGCGGCACCAATGCGCGGCTTACCCCCAAGCGCATCTTTATTTTGCTGCTGATGGCAGTTCTCTACGGCGCGGTGGAGATAACCAACTGGCTCGGTTTTCTGCTGGACAGCATTCTGTTCCGGGGACTGCCGGAACCTGCTAATCCGTGAGCCGGTTTTTATCGTCGGGGTGCCGCGCAGCGGGACCACCTTCCTCCATCGCCTCCTGGCCCGGGATGAAGAACAGTTCACGTCCATGAAGTTCTGGGAAATCCTGTTTGCCCCGTCAATTATCCAGAAAAAATTTTATAACACCATCGGCGCCCTTGATGCGCTCTGCGGCAGCCCGCTCTACCGGCTGATACGGGCATTGGAAAAACGGTCTCTTAAAAACCTGGCAAAGATACATCCGATCAGCCTGTTCGAGGCAGAGGAAGACGGCATTATCCTGCTGCATATTTTTTCATCGGCGTTCCTCGGCTTTGTGCTGCCGTTTCTGGATGATCTGTGGCCGTACATTCTTCTGGACCCGGAGATGAAGGATGCTGCGCAGCGGGGGAAAATCATGGCCTTTTACCAGCGCTGCGTGCAGAACCATCTGTACGTGTTCGGGAGAGAAAAGCGCTTTCTGTCAAAGAACCCCCTGTTCAGCGCCATGGTGGGGTCGCTGAATGAAACATTTCCCGATGCGAAATTCATCTGCATGGCACGCACCCCGTTTGAAACAGTGCCTTCGGCAGTCAGCCTGCTGACCTTTTATTTCAATACCTTTCTCAGCCCGATAGAGCCCTGCCCGTTTCTTGACCTGCAGATGAAGATGCTGGACTGTTATTATCGCTACCCGCTCACCCGTCTTGACCGGATGCCCGCTGAGCGGCAGCAGGTGATCACCTACCAGGCACTGGTAACGCGTCCCGCGCAAGCGGTGATCGACATCTATACAAAGCTTCGGCTTTGAGCTATCGCCTGCTTTTAATAAGATTATTCAGCGCGAGGAAGAAAAGGCCCGCTCATATAAAAGCAAGCATGAATACTCGCTCGAAAAGTTCAATCTTTCCCGCGAGCAGATCGTGGCGCGTTATGAAGATATCTTTGACCGCTTCGGCTTTGAAAAGGCATAGCGGTTGCGTGCCGGGTGCAGGCCCTTTTCTACAGTTGCGGCAGCGCTTCTTGTGTAATCAATCAAGCAGCTCACCATGAATAATTTCTGGCTCTGTTTCGTTCCCCTGTTTGTGGCAATGGATGCGCTGGGGCTTCTGCCGCTCTTTGTCAGCCTGACGCAGGGGCTGGACAGGGCGCGGATCCGGCGCGTCATATTTGAGTCAGTCATCACCGCCATGGTGGTAGCGCTCTTGTTTCTTTTTATCGGCCGCATCATTCTATCGCTTCTGGGCATCACGGTAGCTGATTTCATGATAGCCGGCGGGGCGCTTTTGTTTGTGATTTCCCTCAGCGATTTGATCGGGTCGGAAAAGCGCCGGCTGCAGATCGATCAGGACTCGGTGGGAGCGGTTCCCCTGGGCGTTCCGCTGATCGTGGGGCCGGGAGTGCTCACCGCTACCATTCTCCTCAGCAGCCAGTACGGCACCGTGCCGACGGTAGCTGCTATTGTTTTCAACATTGCCATCGTCGGGATCGTGTTCCTGCTGGCCGATACAATCATACGGGTGCTCGGCAGGGCAGGCACCCGGACCATATCAAAGCTTGCCAGCCTCATCCTTGCCGCAATCGGGGTGATGATGGTGCGCAAGGGCATCATGCTGCTTATAGCGGGCACTTCAGCACTGCAATAGCTTCGGAGCAGTCCAGCTATAGTCATCCATGTTTTTATGCTGAAAGCTGACAGCTGAATGCTGAACAGCTCTTTTTAGCGAGGACCATGTCTCAAACAGTCATCATCAGCGGCGCCACTGGTTTCATCGGAACAGTACTGGTAAAAAAACTGGTTGCCAGAAATTACCACGTTGTCGTGCTTTCCCGGAATCCGGGGAAAGCGGCAGCTTTCAACAGCAGCCAGGTTAAGGTTGTCGCCTGGGATGGAAGGAGCGCCAATGGATGGGGCCATTATGTGGACGGCGCATACGGCATCATCAATCTGGCCGGGGAAAATATCGCCGCCGGCAGGTGGACGCCGGCGCGGAAAACGGCAATTCTACAGAGCAGGCTTGCGGCAGGCAGGGCAATCGTAGAGGCGGTAACTCTGTCAGCGCGCAAGCCCCGGGTGGTCATCCAGGCATCAGGGATCGGCTATTACGGCAATCGCGGGGATACGGTGCTGGATGAGACATCTTCTGCCGGGACCGGGTTTTTAAGTGACGTGGCAATACAGTGGGAAAAGTCAACGGAGCCGGTTGAGGCGCTGGGGGTGAGGCGCGCGATCATCCGCACCGGGATCGTGCTCGGCCGCGGCGGCGGATTTCTCTCACGGGTGCTGCTGCCTTTCAAACTCTTCATGGGAGGCTGCATGGGAAGCGGCAGGCAATGGCTTTCATGGGTCCACATGGAGGATGAAGTGAGCGCCATCTGTTTCCTGCTGGAACAGGATGCCGCGCAGGGCGCTTTCAACCTTTCATCTCCGCAGCCGCTCAACGCAAAAGACTTCTTTGTTGAGGTGGGAACTGCCCTGGGGCGGCCGTCATGGCTGCCGGTACCGGGCTTTGTCATGCACCTGGCCCTGGGAGAAATGGCTGACGAGCTTATTTTATCAGGGCAGCGGGCGCTGCCCGCACGGCTTCTCCAGGCAGGTTATGCATTTCACTACCCGTCAGCACGGGGAGCCCTGAACAATATTCTGGGCTGAAGGGTCTCACCGCTTTCCGCAACATGGTTTACCGCACTTCTTCAAAATAGGCTTCCGTAACTCCCTCCAGCAGTAAAACAGACTCCACAATAATGGAAAATGGTTCTGCCTCAGCGCGGGCGGCAAGCTCCTGCAGATGGGGGTGCGCTGCTGCCAGCTGCGCGCGGACTGAGTCTTTTTTTCCCTGGTCAGTTATTGACTGAAATACGCCGCTCACAGTCACTGCTTTTGCCCGGCCTCTCCGGCTGCCGGTATCTTGCTCCCGGGTATCGATAAGAACACTCACCTGAGGGTTGGCGAGCAGGTTCTCAAACTTCTGCGTGTTTCTCAGCGTGATCATGTAGAGTTCCCGGCCCTGCTGGTCAGCAGTGTAGGACATCAGAGAGCAATGTGGTCTGTTGCCGACCGCGGTGGCAAGCACGCAGTGATTGTTCCTGCAGATCAAAGCCTGTATATCTTCGCGCATAGCTTCTCCTTCTGTTTTACCGGGCAGCGCTACACATGATTTCGCAACTGAAGCTCTATCGGGTGCGGGTTGAGATAATATTGATCTTTCAGATAGGGCTGGTCGTATTTGCGCACGTAATGGCTGATGAGCGTTACGGGCACAATGAGCGGCAGCAGCCCCCGCCGATAGCGGTCAATCGTTTCCAGCAGTTCCTGTTTTTCATCAGCTGAGAGCTCAGCTTTAAAGTATCCCATCATGTGCTGCAGGACATTGCTGTGTTTGCTGGCAGTTGCCTTAATGCGCAGGGCTTCCATGAGCATGGTCTGGTACTGGTCATAGAGGCTGGAGAGCGCATTCTTCTGTGCCGCGGCAACCAGCTTGCCCATTGCCTGATAGTGTTTCGGGCTGTGGGAGAGGATGAGAAGCTTGTGCCGGGTATGAAAAGCGACCAGCGCGCCGATACTCTTTTTCTGCTGCACTACCTCCCGCCAGCGCTGGCAGGTAAAGATGCGCTCGATGAAATTTTCACGCAAAGCCGGGTCGTGGAGCCGCCCCTCATCTTCCGCCGGCAGCAGGGGAAAGTGCTCCATGAAGGCGCGGGCAAACAGGCCCACCCCTTTTTTTGCGGGAACGCCATGCTCATCATATATTTTAACCCGCTCCATGCCGCTGCTTGGCGATTTGCTTTTGAAGATAAAACCGCACAGCTGTTCCTTCTCCAGCTCTTCAACCTTGCCGCGCGCCCAGGTAAGCATCCTCCCGGTATGGTCCTGTCCGCTTTTGACTGTTACCAGTCGCGGCGCATCAGGGCTTCCGACCAGGCGCAGCGCCTCGCGGGGAATGCTGAAGCCGCATTCAACCTCCGGGCAGACGGGCACGTAGGCAACATACTGCCCCAGGGTGTCGGTCAGAAACCGGTCCCAGGCATGCCCGCCGTCATAGCGCACGTTGTTGCCGAGCAGGCAGGAGCTTATTCCCAGTTTAATCTTGTCAGGTGCTGACATATAATAAAAAAGTGAATGTCAAAAACCAAAGCTCAAATGCCAAACGAATTTCAAATGAAAAATGATAAATAAAATTTTGACCTTGAGCTTGCAGATGCAAAGCCGCCGAAGTTCTCCAGCGATACTGTGCCGGTGAACAGGGCCGTGCCCCGCCTGCCTGCTTTTATAATGCTTTGTGACACGCCAATATACCGTTCTGCAGGATGTGGTTGCGTGTGGTGCAGTGCATAACGTGAAACCTCCCCGAGACGGCTGCATCACGGCTGATGAATTAATATCTCGCCCAGATACCCGTCAACGCTCACTACGGTATTGTCTTTAAGCTGGCAGGCCCCGGACACTGAGACCACCGCCGGGATGTTATATTCCCGGGCAATGATGGAGCTGTGGGACAGTATGCCGCCTGATTCTGCAATGATGGCCCCGGCTTTGGTAAACAGCGGTGTCCAGCCCACATCAGAATAGGGGATGACCAGAACACTGCCGGTCTCAACCTTGGCAAAATCCTCAATGCCGCGCACCACTTTCACGGCCCCGCGAAAATATCCCCGTGACGTGGGAGTGCCCTTCAGACGGCTGCCGGTATGATTCATAAGCGGCGGCGGGTGGTCGCCGTAAATGATATTGGGCAGGGTCATCTCCCGGCATTCCTGAATCTCGCGCTTGCGCACGGCAATAGCCTCTGCGTGAACCGGATCCATATGACCTTTCTCGATAACGGCTTTTATCTCATCAAGGCAAAGGTAAAAGATGTCATCCCGTTCCGCAAGAAAGCCCTTTGCCGTCCATATATCCGCCAGGGCCAGAAAACAGGTGCGGAACAGGCCGTAGCCGAAGGTGTACAAGAAGCTAACCTCTTCCCGGCAGAGCCTGAAGAAGCGGGCTTTATGATAGAGCGGGCTGAGCAGCATGCGGCGAAGTGCTGACATGCGCAGCTCCTCATAGCAGATATTTCTCGCTGACTGGTTTTCAGCCTGCTGCGAGGTGGTGATTATCCTGAGAATAACGTCCGGTTTTTCCCGCCACGGTGCTGCCGAGAAATCATTGCCGCTGTCGCTTAAATGGCCGAAGCGCTCCAGGAACCGGGTTAATTCCTTCTGCAGAAGCGCGATGCCGGGAAGCGCGCAGAACTCTTTATAGGTGCTGCCGGCAATCTGCTCCTTTAACCCGTCAGAGAGCTGCCGGAACTGCTGGTTCATGACCAGCATATGGATGGCAGGGTCAAACTCTTTCAGCTCTTCCATGTCTTCGGTCAGGTCAAAGCAGGTAAAATCAACGCCCAGCTTCTTCAGCTGCCACTTGAGCAGCACGTTATAGAGGCCCATCAGCAGCTGGACGATAATATTATAGTAGGCGGTCTGCTGTGATAACAGGAAAAGCTTATCTATCTGCTGCATAAGCTCTGCCTCGCTGAGCCGGTCTACGGGAGCGCTGCAGAACGCCTGGTAGTGTGCTTTCATCTCCGGGAAGAGCGCCGGGAACTTCCGGGCATAGCGAATCTTCCCCAGGGTAAAGCGCAGGATGCGCGGCAGGCGCAGCAGCATTTTCGGCGTGAGCCTGAAAGAAGGCTTTTCCGCGCCTTCCCGATAAATGCCCATAAGCAGCTCAATGGTTTCAGGAGGCAGCCCCAGGGCGGCAAAGATGCTGCCGATCACGCCCATGTTAAAATAGGCCCGATAATAAAAGGGTTTGGCAAGTGCCTGGGCGTCAATGTCAAGATCACCGATCAGCTCGGAGAGAAATTGTTTCCAGGCGCTGTTGACCATGGGGACGTTAACCGACCAGACCAGGGGCTTGATGATGCCCGGGAGAACTTCCTTGGCTATGTAATTTGAATAGACATTGAGGTTTTTAAGCGAGGTGATCTCCCGCAGCTGCACCCAGTAGAGTGTGGTACCGTCATAGGCCCACTCGAGATCCACCGGCTTTCCGTAGGACCGGGCAATTTCCCTGGTCCGGGTAACGACCTCCTGGATAATGTCACGGGGCAGGTCTTCATGCTCGGGGAGCGCTATCCACTCTCCCCATTTATGGATCCAGCGCTGCGGGGTGACGCCTTCCTGAAGCAGCGCACCGCTGCTGCCCGTGACCGCTTCAACCACGGTCTCATCCATGCCGGTTATGGGGTTTCTGCTGAATGACACACCGGAAAACTTCGGGGCCACCATCTCCTGGATAATCACCGCCATTTTCAGGCTGTCCTGATCAATGCCGATTTTTTTTGCATATGACTGCACGACCGGGGCAGCGGTTGACTCCCAGATGGTGCGGATGGCAGCTACCATGGCATCGATGCCAATGACATTGAGGATGCTTTTAAACTGGCCGGCAAAGGAATACTGCTGGCCGTCCTCAACATTTGCTGAAGAGCGCACCGCATATGCGGTATGCGGCTGCATCAGGGAAGCAAGCTCTGCGGTAACGGCCGCTGTTATGTTCGCATCCCCTTTGCGGAATTGCGAAAAGGCGTCCCAGGTGCAGACCCAGGTCGGGGGCACCCGATAGCCCCGCTTCAGCAGGAACCCCAGGGCATGAGCCTTGGTGCCGATATGGTGCGGATGCTGTTCCTCTTTGAGATTACGGATGTAGCGAGTCCGCATCTTTTGCCCCTGCCCTTTGTTGGAAGACATTGTAATACGCGAAATCATCTTTACGGATATAACCGGTGAGCAGAAACAGGATGCTGGTGAGAATGCCGAATGCGGTGAAAACAAGGTCCCGCTCAACCAGATAGATAATACCCGGAATGCAGATGAGCTGCAGCTTTTTAACGATAATGTTGGTGCGTGCCCAGACAGCGAGGGCTCCCCAGGTGGTGAGCATCATGACGCCGGCAAGGGGAGAAAGAATAAGGATGGTCCAGATGGCAACGGTGCTGCCTTTGCCGCCCCTGCCTTTGAGAAACAGTGAAAAGCTGGTGCCGACCAGCGCGCTGAACGCAGCCAGCAGCATGCTGAAAAGATCATCTCCAAAGAGAAACCGTGCTGCATAAATCGGCAGTGCTGCCTTTGAGATTTCACCCAGGAGGGTGATGATGATTGCCCCGGTACCGCCAACCTTGTAGGCATTGGTCACGCCGATATTGCCGGTCCCCTCCTCAGTCAGCTTTTTACCGGTGAGAAGCCAGGTTGCCAGGTAGGCAAAGGGTATGGCGCCGTACAGATATGAAGCGATTGAGAGAAGGACTATTTTCATGCATCACGCTCAACCGGCTGCAGAGCCCTGCTGTCAATGGATGTGCGGGACGAATATATTTTACATAATAATGCCATTATTATTTATTTGCGCCCGGTTGCTTAAAAACAATTGAATGATATAATTATAATAATTACGTAAAATTGTTAGCACATGATAATTTGAATTGCAAAGTAAAAGCCATGTCCGCAGAGTACCTTATCCAGACCTATGGTTATGTCGCCCTGCTGCTGGGAGCGCTTATAGAAGGGGAAACGATTCTGGTAATTGCCGGGTTTGCTGCACATCGGGGCTATCTGTCGCTTCCCCTGGTAATCCTTATTGCCTCGTCGGCAACGATTGTTTGTGACCAGGTTCTCTACTTCATGGGCAGAATCTACGGCCAGGATTTTCTTGAAAAACGGCCGGCGCTGTATGCCCGCAGCGTGCGGTTCCGGGAACTGCTGCAGCGCAACCAGAACCTGGTTATTGTCGGCTTTCGCTTTATGTACGGCATGCGCATTGTCGCGCCGTTTGTCATTGGCATGAGCGGCATAGCACGGACGCGATTTTTGACGCTGAACATAGCGAGCGGGTTAATCTGGACAACCGTGTTTGCTGCCGGGGGGTATTGTTTTGGTGCTGCACTGGAAATAGTGCTGAGAGACATCAGGCAGCATGAACTGCAGCTTATTCTCATGATAGCGCTTCTGGGCACACTGCTCTGGACGGGCCATTTTTTCTGGACGAGAATACAGAGAAAGGATATGAAATAATGGGTTATTGTGTCGCGGGCACAGGTTACATGATATAATAAAAGTCGTGCTTGAGGTTAGTGTACTGAACGCGTTCCGGAACAGGTATGGAACAGGAAGCATTGCTGGATTCCGGCAACGAAACACAGCGGCGCCCGGCGCAGCAGTTTTTCAAGCAGCTGGCGGGATATGTTCTCGCCGGTGCCTGCCTGGTGTGGGTTTTTTATGACGTACCGGTTGCAGAGCTGTGGCACACGATCACCGTACCGCTCTGGGCGATCGGGTTCTTTGCCATAGGCCGCAGCGGCATGACGCTCAAGCAGATCCGCGCTGACATTAAATATCTTATAAACATGAAGCAGCGTGCTTCCCCGGGATGATTACCGTCTGAAAACAGCTGCTTTTTTCTATCGACAGACGCATTATACCTGTTATATATTGATATATATTTAAACGGCTGGCCGTGCTTATGAGCGTGGTGAACCAGCTGCTTCCGCTTTGATGTTGAGGATATGAACTTAGCACAAATTAAAACCTCGGATATGCCCAAGCGCAAGCTGTTTCAGGTTGAGCGTGCGGTCGTACGGGAGATGACCGACCTGTGGTTCAAGCAGGGCTGCTATTTTGAGGGAAACTTTGCGGAAAACGCCGACATTGCCTTCCAGGGGCAGCAGATCAAGGTCACGTTTAAGCTGACCAGGGGACTCAAGCAGGGCTCCTCTGAGGCAACGGTGAATGAGCTGATGAAGAGCCTGATACTCACCATGGCCACTGATCCCGGTACCGGCGAGCTTCTGGAAAATTACGACTACATCATCGGCAACATCCTCGATGTGTTCATTTTCCGGCTCAGGGAAATCGGGGAGCGGAAATTTCTGATGCACCGCCTTATGACCCTTGACCTCGGGTTCAGGGTCTGCTTCGGCCTCGGCGATGCCTATTACGGAATCAGGGATGCGCGGCGCTTCCTGGATGAAGTGCTCATCAGTTCCAACAGCTCCACACCCGAGGAAACCGTCGGGAAGTTAATGGAAGCGGTGCGGGAGACGGAAAAGCTCGGCCTTAAAGAGCCGGGGGTCACGTTTCATATTGTGATGGAAAACGAAAACGAAGCAAGCTGCGTATGTCTCCCCCTGGTGATGCAGGAGACAAGTTTCGTGTCCCTTATCAGCGAACATACCCTGCGCTGCAATTTCATCGGCACCACCACCGGCAACGGGCAGTACCAGCCGCGCATGTTCAAAATTGATGCCCCCACCCGTCCCCTGCAGTTTATTCAGCACAAGGGCTATCATTTTGCGTTCGACGAGCAGGCGCTTATGGACAAATTTGCCGCCACCGGGCTGGGGAAAAAGGACTTTTCCCCGGCTGAGCTGTTTTATGTAAAGCTGTTATTCAATGAATATGTGTTGCTGGCCCATTTTCTCCTGCAGAGCACTATGCTTGACCCCGATGTGCGGCTGGTGCTCATTTTTCCGCGCCTCAACATCTTCAGCGTGACTGCATGAAGAAAGACCTGAACTGCCGCCGGACGAGCCCCAGACCCTGGGAGAGCTGGCCTCCTATTATCCCCTGCGCTTCCGCATGGAAGAGGAAATTCCCGATGCGGCCCGGGCGGAACGGTCGCCGCGCATCCCCGAGCGGGTGCTGCAGGAGCGCAGAGTTCGTGCCATACAGGCGCTCTCCACCAGCACCATCAATAATATTCACAACCCGCTCAAGAAGATCGGCAAGGATCTGAAACTGCTCCGGGAGCGGCAGCTCACTGATGATAAGCTATTGCATCGAATTCAGACGCGGCTGCAGGCAATATCGGTATTCCTCAAGAAGCTGCACAGCCTGAAGCGGGTTATTATCGATGAAAAGCACGAGAGCCTTGATCTTGATGCCGGCAGCGGTTCGGATGCCCAGCAGAAAATAGCCGCGCTTGATGAAATTTCCTCCAACATCCAGATTGCAGAAATCGACCCGCTCAGGGAAGTCATTACCACTAAGATGCTTGACTATCTCTCCTTTGTGACGGTCCGGCTTAGAGCAGATACAAAAGGTTACCGCCCCGGCGGTCAAAGAGGAAATAGTTGAAGAGCTGCAGGCGCACACCAAAATTATCATCTCTCAGTCGCAAGCCTTCTATAAACTGCTGATCAGCACCGGATGGGAAGTGCCCCGCGCTGAGTTGTCAGCCGGGCGGGCGCGAAGGTAGACCCCCGTTTTTCTCCCCATGGAAAAAATCATACACCAGCAGCGCGGTTTTTTTATTCAGGAAAGAAAGCTGCGAAAGCTCCTCAAGACCGGCCTCCTGCAGGCGCTCGATGCTGCCGAAATGGCGCAGCAGCTTCTGCGCTGTTTTGGTGCCGATGCCCGCGATAGACTGGAGGGAGGACGTAAGGTCCTTTTTTGCTTTCAGCTGGTGGTGGTAGGTGATGGCAAAGCGGTGTGCTTCATTACGAATCCGCTGCAGGAGCAGCAGCAGCGGGGACTGGCGGGAAAGAATCAGGGGGTTTTTACGGTGCGGCAGGCAGATCTTCTCTTCTTCCGCACGAGTAGCGGCAGGCCGTTTACCCCGGTTTTTGGCCTTTGCCAGCGAGATGGCATCAACGCTGACGATACGGTTCTCCTCAAGCGCCCTGATGAGAACGCCGAGCTGCCCTTTGCCGCCGTCAACCATGATCAGGTCAGGAAGCGTTTCCTCTCTTTGAGCCCGGCTGAGATACCGGGAGAGCACTTCATACATCATGGCATAGTCATCTGCCTGCTGCACGGTCTTGATGCGGAACCGCCGGTATTCGTGCCTGGCCGGCCGGCCGTCCAGAAACAGCACCGCAGAGCCCACGGCAGAGGTGCCCATAATATTTGATATATCAAAGCAGGCAATACGGCGCGGGTAGCGCTTCAGTCCCAACTTCTCCTGCAGCGCAGCCAGAACATCGTCCGGCTGCGCAAGGTACTCCCGGCGAAAGAGAATTTCGGCATTTTGCGCAGCCATTTTCAAAAGCTCATAGCGGGGGCCCTGCAGCGGCACTGTTATTTTTACCGGCTCCCCCCTGGTTTCCTTAAGCCATTCAATAAGCAGCTCCCGGTCCGGGAGCTGCAGGGGAATGATCACCTCAGGGGGGATAAACTTTCCCTGATCATAGTACTGGGTAAGGAATGAGGAGAGGGCCTCGGCATCGCTCAGGGTGAGGTTGCGCAAGCTGAAGCTGCGGGTGCCGCTCAACCTGCCGCTGCGAACAAACAGCACCACCACCTCCATTCGTTCCCCTTCCCGGTAGAAAGAAAAAACGTCCCGGTCAATAAAATCAAGGCTCACCATGGCCTGCTTCTCCAGGGTTTTTACCAGAGCCTGGATGCGGTCACGGGTGCGGGCGGCCTGTTCAAAGTGCAGGGACTGGGACTCAAGCTCCATTTTTTTCTTTAATGAGGCTATGACCTCCCGGCTGCGGCCCTGAAGAAAAAGCTGCACGTCGTGGACGGTTTTTTTATATTCTTCGGGGTCAACCATGGCAGCAGCAGGGAGCAGGGCACTGACCCAGCTGGTAGTAGATGCAGGGCCGCTTCTTCTCCAGGCGCCGGCCATGGCATTTGCGCAGGGGAAATATCAGGTTGATGAGCTTGAGCGTCTCCCGTACTGCCTGGGCAGAGGCAAACGGGCCGAAATAACGGGCTCCGTCAGGCTTTGCCTGGCGGGCGATGGTGAGGGCCGGGTATGCTTCATCGAGCGAGAGCCGCAGATAGGGATAATTTTTATCATCCCGGTAGGTCACGTTAAAGCGGGGCCGGTACTTTTTAATGAGGGTGTTTTCCAGAATGAGGGCTTCTTTTTCGCTCTGCGTGACAATGGTGTCAATGCCGGCAATCTTTCCAACCAGGACCTGGACTTTCTGGCGCTGATCCTGGAGGCGCTGGAAATAGGACCTGACGCGGTTTTTCAGGTTCTTAGCCTTGCCCACGTACAGGACCGCGCCGCCGCGGTCCTTCATCAGGTACACGCCGGGCAGTTTCGGCAGCTGCGCCAGCTGTGCGATAACTTCAGGTGATGTCTGTTCCATGCAACTGGGCCATCCTTTGAGGTGCATTGTACTGTGGCCGGGGAGCTATTGTCAATGCAGGAGCTTCTTTATTCCCGTTATTGACAGTTATTGACTTGCCGATTGATTTAGTATAGCGTACTATTAAACGTATAAATAATTATTCCCTATGCCCGAGCTATCTCACAATCTCAAGGCACCAGCGCCCCTGCCTGGAAGATTTTCCCGCTGATATCAGACCCTGGCTGATTCCTGACTATACCGGTGATGTGGTTTATGAGTGCATTGACTGCGGCAGCTGCTACCGCATTGATCAGTTCCTTTATACCTGCCCGCAGTGCAGAAGCCTGCTCAGACTGCGCAACCGGGATTTTGCCAGCCTGAAAAAGATACCGGGAGCGCTGTGGCAGAAGATCTTTGATTACCGGAAGCTGCTGCGCACCGAAAGCCTGCAGGGAATTTTTTTATTCAAGGAGATCCTGTTTCCGACCATCCCGCTGCAGGATATCATCTATCTGGGGGAAGGGCATACGGCCCTGGTGCGGGCAAATCCGGAGTTGAGCGCGCGTGCGGGCCTTGATTTTTTTGTAAAAAACGACGGGTTTAATCCGTCTGCAAGCTTCAAAGACCGCGGCATGGCAAGCGCCGTAAGCTTTATAAACTACTCCATCAGGACCCGGGGCCTGAAAGAGGTGCTTGGCATCTGCGCGTCAACCGGCGACACCTCGGCTGCTGCAGCGCTCTATTTGAGCTATCTTGATAAACAGGTGGTGAAATCGGTGGTGCTTCTGCCCCAGGGCAGGGTTACGCCCCAGCAGCTCTCCCAGCCGCTGGGCAGCGGCGCGCTGGTGATCGAGATTCCCGGGGTGTTTGACGACTGCATGAAGATAGTGGAGGAGCTTGCGGAAAACTACCAGGTCTGCCTGCTCAATTCCAAGAACCCGATCCGCATCATGGGACAGAAATCCTATGCCTATGAAATTGCCCAGCAGTTGTGCTATAATACCAGTGACCTGGTGGTGGTGGTCCCCATAGGCAACGCCGGCAATGTCACTGCCATCATGGAGGGTTTTCTTGACCTGTATGATTTAAACATTATCCCTGAGCTGCCCTGCATCCTCGGGGTCCAGAGCACCCATGCCAATCCGGTCGTGCAGTGGCAGGAGAGCGGACAGCTACCAGCCGATGAAGGTGCAGCCCAGTGTTGCCCAGGCAGCCATGATCGGCGACCCGGTCTCATTCCCCAAGGTGCAGAACCTGGTGCGGGACCATTTTCAGGAACGGTTTATGGCTGTTGCGGTGGAGGAACAGCAGATTATCGAGAGCATGCTGGAGGCCAATCGCTATGGCCATGTTGTGTGCACCCAGGGCGGGGAAGCACTGGCAGGGCTGAAGAAAGCGGTATCGCTGGGGCTGGTGAAAAAAAGCCAGACCGTGGTTGTGGATTCCACGTCCCATCAGCTCAAATTTTCCAATTTCCAGCAGCTCTATTTTGACAACGCCTACCCGCCGGCGTATGAAATAACACCGCGACAGCAGTATATAAACAAGCCCGTAGTGCTTGATGCCTGTGCAGAAGGGATTGCACAGTTTTTAAAACTGAAGAAGAAGTAGAAAGAATAACAGGCCCATCAAACAACACACAAAAAGGAAAGGGTACCATGAACATTTTCGTAGGTAATTTAGCGACAGGGGTTACTGAAGACGATTTGCGGCTGGCATTTGAAGGATTTGGCAAAGTTGCTTCAGCACGAATTATTAAGGACAAGTTCAGCGGCCAAACGCGCGGCTTTGGTTTTGTGGAAATGCCTGAACTCGCCGAAGCTAAGGCGGCCCTTGAAGGCATGAATGGCAAGGACTTGAAAGGGCGCAACCTGACCGTCAATGAAGCCCGTCCTCAGGCTGACCGGCCTCGCGGCGGCGGCGGTGGTGGCGGCAGGCGCAGCTTTGGCGGCGGCGGAGACAGAGGAGACGGCGGCGGAGGAGGCGGCGGCAGAGGCAGGCGGCGGCGGACGCCGCAGCTGGTAACCTCTCCCGCAAGCATTCAAAATACCATTAACCGTAAGTTCCCCGGCTACCTGTGCGCACTTTTTCAGGGAGATCGGAGGAGCATTATATTAATGCCATTGCTGAAACGGCGCGCTGTTTCAGCAATGGCGTTTTTATTAAATAGCTTACAGCCTTTAGCGATCAGCTATCAGCAAAAGACTATCCAAAGAAATTTGAAATTTCTGTAGGAGCGCATTTATGCGTGCCCGTCGCGGCTCAAGCCGCTCCTACAGCATACGGCTATGTCCTGATAATAGTCTGAGAGCAAAATTCTCAGATTTATACAGGTAAAAATCTGACTGCTGACTGCTCATTGCCTGAAAGCTGTTCTTGAGGCTTTTCATGTTTGTTGACACGGCTACTGTTTTCATCATATCAGGGCACGGAGGACGGGGCTGCGTGTCCTTTCGCCGGGAGAAGTATCTCCCCAACGGCGGCCCTGACGGCGGTGACGGCGGTGACGGCGGCTCAGTATTCTTTATCGGAGAGATAAACCTGAATACCCTGTCACGCTTCCGCCATACACCAAAAC
The DNA here is from genome assembly GCA_963803975.1 of uncultured delta proteobacterium. Taxonomy (GTDB): domain Bacteria; phylum Desulfobacterota; class WTBG01; order CAIYCZ01; family CAIYCZ01; genus JAPLIX01. The sequence continues at coordinate 133,036 of CAWDOY010000009.1, read as the reverse complement.
TGGTTGCCCAGAACGGGCAGCCGGGCAGCAGCAAGAACTGCTCCGGCAAAAAAGGAAAAGACCTGCTGGTGAAAGTCCCGTGCGGCACCATGGTGCGCAATGCCGAGACTGAAGAGCTGCTGTGTGAAATACTTGAGCCCGGAATCAAGGTCATGCTGGCGCACGGCGGGAAAGGAGGCCGCGGCAATCAGCACTTTGCCACGTCCGTTAATCAGGCTCCGCGCCATGTTGAAGAAGGAAAGCCGGGTGTTGCCTATACCGCGGCACTGGAGCTTAAAGTGATTGCTGATGTGGGCCTGGTGGGGCTGCCCAATGCCGGGAAATCCTCTCTCATATCGGTTGTATCCCATGCCCGGCCGAAAATAGCCGACTACCCGTTTACCACCCTGCGGCCGCACCTGGGGGTGATAGAGCGCCCTGACTATAGAAGCATTGTCATGGCCGACATTCCGGGAATCATCGAAGGCGCTGCAGAAGGCAAGGGCCTCGGCATCCAGTTTTTAAAACATGTTGAACGGACCCGGGTGCTGCTGGCGGTGATTGATATTTCCGAGTTTGCTGACCCCCCTGCTGATAAAGCATTTAAAATAGTGCAGCAGGAAATAAAAAAATTCGGCCGGAGCCTGAGCGAAAAAAAGACGCTCATTGCCGTTAATAAAATTGATCTTGACCCTGAGCAGACGCTGCTGTCCCGGTTTATTTCCCGGCTGAGCAAGGAAGATGCACAACGGGTATATCCCATCTCTACGGTTACCCGGAAAGGCCTGGGAGCATTAATCACCGCCCTTGACCGGGCGCTAACTGCCGACTAAGTCCTTTGATTCATATATTCGATGGCGTACTTGCTTGCTCAGGACTTAGTGCTGAGTGAGCTTACTGGCATGCGTTTTCATGGAATTTGCGAATCGAAGCATTAATCCGCCTGGCGGCCAGCAGCAGCCGGTTCCCGGTACCATGCTGATGGCTGCAGGATTGTGAGTTTACACGAATGTCTTCGCGTTTCCCGTTTTTTGCGACCTCACCGAAAGCCATGGAGGACCTCCTGGCTGCCGAGCTGAACAGTTTTGGCGCAGCAGCCGTGAAGGAGACCCGTGCCGGGGTTATGTTTGAGGGGACCCTGGAGACCGCGTACCGGGCCTGCCTGTGGTCACGTATTGCCAGCAGAATCCTGCTGCCCGTTAAAACCTTTCAAGCCGCCGCTGTTGATGAGCTTTACGAAGGGATCCAGTCCATTGCCTGGGGTGAACACCTCTCTGTAGAGAGCACCTTAGCCGTTAGTCTGACTGCCACGCACTCATGGCTCACCCATACCCATTTCGGTGCCCTTAAGGTTAAGGACGCAATCGTTGACCAGTTCCGGGACAGAACGGGAAGGCGGCCATCAATTGATGTCCTGCGGCCGGACCTGCGGGTGCATGTCCACCTGGATCAGGATACCGTTGCCGTGAATATTGATCTGTCAGGGGCAAGCCTGCACCAGCGCGGCTACCGCGGGGAAAGCGTCATTGCGCCGCTGAAAGAAAATCTTGCGGCAGCGCTGCTGCTGCGCGTCCGGTGGCCTGATATTGCACGCGATGGAGGGCCGCTGGTTGATCCCATGTGCGGTTCCGGCACCCTGCCGATCGAGGCTGCCCTTATGGCAGGAGACAGCGCGCCCGGGCTGGAAAGAACGTCCTTTGGATTTTTGCGCTGGAAAGGCCATAATCAGAAGCTGTGGGGAAACCTGCTTAAGGAAGCGCAGCATCGCCGCGAGAGCGGGTTGGAGCGCCTGCCAGCCATCGTTGGATATGATGCGGACCGCCGGGCAGTGCGCATAGCGCTGGCCGCGGTGAAGCGCGCAGGACTTGGTAGCAGGATACGGATAGAGCAGAGAGACCTGGCGAAAGCTTCAGCACCTGCCGGGGATGCTGTCGTGCCCGGCCTGGTGGCAGTCAACCCGCCGTATGGCGAGCGGCTTGGCGAAACAGCGGCCCTGCATCCGCTCTATAAATGTCTCGGCGAGGTTCTTATCGCGCAGTTCAGCGGCTGGAAGGCAGCGGTGCTCACGGAAAATATAGAGCTGGCAAAGTCCATAGGGCTGCGGGCAGTGCGTGTTAATACGTTATATAATGGCAGCCTTGAGTGCAAGCTCCTGCAGTTTGAAGTACGGCCGGAGCGGATTTTTAAAAATGTTCCCCGCCGCGGCACCGGCCCTGCTGGTACAGCTCCTGCAAGCATTGCGCAGCCAGCGCAGGATGGCATCCCGGGAACAGAAATGTTTGCCAACCGGCTGCGAAAAAACCTCCGCCATCTGGAAAAATGGGCGCGGCGCGAGGGAATCTATTGCTACCGGATCTATGATGCAGACCTGCCGGAATATGCTGTTGCCATTGACCGCTATGAACAATGGGTGTATGTGCAGGAATATGAGCCGCCCAGGACCGTTGATCCGGCAAAGGCCCGGGAGCGCCTCGAGGGAGTGCGGCTGGCGGTCCCTGAGGTGCTGGGCATTGCTCCGGAAAACATATTTTTCAGAATCCGCAAACGCCAGAAAGGATTGAGCCAGTATCAGAAACATGATTCTCGGCAGACCTTTCAGGAGGTGCGGGAGGATACATTCAAATTTCTGGTGAATTTCACCGACTACCTTGATACCGGCCTGTTCCTTGATCACCGTCTCACCCGCGGGCTTATCCGGAAACTGGCTCAGGGCAAGCGCTTCCTGAATCTTTTTGCCTATACCGGCACGGCCACCGTCTATGCAGCAGATGGAGGTGCCACGGCCACCACCACGGTTGACAGCTCCAGTACCTACATCTCCTGGGCGCGCGATAACCTGGTGCTCAACCGCTGCGGCGGGCGCCGGCATACCGGTATCCGCGCCGACTGCATTGAATGGCTCAGGCAGGAGCAGCAGCGCTTTGGGCTGATATTCCTTGACCCGCCGACTTTTTCCAACTCACGGGACAGAGCCCATGACTTTGACCTGCAGCGGGATCATGTGGAACTGGTGCGCCTGTGCGCAGAGCATCTTGAGCACGATGGCGTTTTACTGTTCTCCAATAACTTCCGCAGGTTCAGGCTTGATGCCGAGGCGCTCAAGCCGCTGCACATACAGGATATCACTCAGGCAACCATGCCGGAGGATTTTAGCCGCAGCCCGCGCATTCACCAGTGCTGGCAGATCACCCGAACCTGAATACGAGGACGGGGATTAAAAGGCATGCGGGCGATTTTTCTGCACCGTCTTTAAACCAGCAACAGAATCAATGAGAAGAAACATAGATACTCTAACCGCCGCAGAAGAGACCGTACGGGTAAACTGAGGCAAAGAGAGCAGGTATGCCGGAACTCCCCGAAGTTGAAACCATACGCTGCGGCTTGGAGCCGCTGGTGGTCGGGCGGAAAATTGTGGAGGTTATTCTGCGCAATCGCAGCCTGCGCTGGCCGGTGCCCGCGGAACTGCCGGGCATAGTGCGCGGACAGGTGGTACGGTCTGTTGAGCGGCGCGCTAAATACCTGATGCTGCGCTGCCAGGCAGGCAGCATCATCCTGCATCTGGGCATGACCGGCCGTTTGCGTATCCTCCCTGCTGCGACACATCCCGGCAAGCATGACCATGCTGATTTTATCTTTGAGAATGGCACCTGCCTCAGGTTCTGCGACCCGCGGCGCTTTGGCGCCCTGCTCTGGTCGGCAGCCGATCCCCTGCAGCACCCGCTCCTGATTGAAAGCGGGCCGGAGCCGCTGAGTGCAGCGTTCACTGGCGACTACCTGTATGAGCGGTCCCGGGGACGCAAAATATCAGTAAAACAGTTTATCATGGACCATACGGTAGTGAGCGGCGTTGGTAATATCTATGCCAGCGAATCACTCTTTCCGGCCGGGATAAACCCGCTGGCAGCAGCAGGAAAGATTTCGCGTACGCGCTACCAGCGCCTTGCTGCAGCAATAAAGAAGACCCTGAGAAAAGCTATTGCTGCCGGCGGAACGACGCTCAGGGACTTTCAGGGCGCTTCAGGTGACCCGGGATATTTTCAGCTCAAGCTCAAAGTTTACGGCCGCGCCAGTGAGCCGTGTTATGTCTGCGGCCGCAGGGTTCGCTGTCAGAGAAGCGGGCAGCGCTCAACGTTTTACTGCCCGCAGTGCCAGCGTTAAACAGAGTATTTTTTCAGGGGAGCCTAAACGCATGAATGCTCGTAAGCGTCAGACCGTAAGAACTGCGGCGCTCAGCTGCCTGCTTCTGTTCCTGCATTCCGTTGCCTACGGCTGGTATGACAAGACGCACGTTACCATAGCAAAGGTTGCCGGATATGAACGCTGGTTTAATGCCGTGGGAGCTGACATCGCCAAGATCAAGGCAGGAAACGTTGAAGCCTGCAATCATATTTTTAATAATAATGAAAACCGGGAGATAACGCCGGAACAGGTGCTCTCCCAGGCGGCGCGCTACAATGACCCGCGCGATACAGAAGGGCATCTCTACGGCGCTATCATAGCAGCGCTTCGTGAATATAAAAAAAGCACCCTGGCCCGGAAATATGCTGAATATCATCTTGCCTACTGCGCCCACTATGTCGGGGACCTCTCCCAGCCGTTTCACAACCTGCCCAATGATAAATACAATCAGCTCTACCACCATAAAAATGACGGCATAGTGGATGAAGAAGTCTTTGAGAACAGCGACCGGATCAAGGCGAATATGCAGAACATGGTGCTGCGGCCGGATACATTCGAGCAGGACCTGGCGCGGGAGATTGCACGCCTGGCCAACACCGCGCGCTATCTGGGGCTCAGGCTGAAGCGGGAAAACCGCGTCATGACAAAAGATGAGGCCTACCGGCAGCTGGGACACAGCGCTTCGCTGCTGCGGGCAATTCTGGTGTCTCTGGGGAAACTGAACTAATGACAATCTGGAACTCAGGAAATCAGGAAAATATTTTATTTTTTGCATCATGAGTTCTTGAGTTCCAGATTAAACATCAGTAAAGTAAAAAATGTTTGCTCGAGTTTGCATTGGTTATATGGTGAAACTCATGAATAGGGGTGGGAAGCTTTATGGCGCTTTTTCTTGTCCAGCACGGCACCAGCGTGCCAAAGGAGATTGACCCTGAGTGCCCGCTCACTGATGAAGGGCGGGATACGGTGGAGCGCATTGCCAGGGATGCAGCGGGTCATAAGATAGAAGTTGATCTTATACAGCACAGCGGCAAAACCCGGGCACGCCAGACTGCTGACATCATGGCCTATTTTCTGAAACCGCCGGGGGGTGTTCATGAAGCAAGCGGTTTGGACCCGCTGGATGACGTAGCCCTGGCAGCTAAAGGCCTGCCCGGCGTTGAGAACGTCATGCTCGTCGGCCATTTGCCGTTTATGGAACGACTGGTGAGTTATTTAATAACCGGCTCTACGGACCGGATCGTGGTAAAATTTCAAAACGGCGGAATCGTACGCCTGGACAGAGCGCCCGAGACAGGAGTCTGGTTTATCAAGTGGACGCTCATGCCGGAGATAGACTAACCGGCAGGATTATTTAGAAGGCTGTTAAAACGTTGTTTTCTTCAGGCTGGTCAAAAACATTCAGATGCAAGGCACGCGACATCATGAGGAATGAGGCGTACTTCTCGGTACGCCGCAATGACGAGGGGTGAGCGCAACGCAGCAGATGGGTGTTTTTCAACAGCCTGTTAGTGTGAAAGGTGCATCCATGTCAGTTCATCCGTTAGCAGGAAAGCCTGCTCCGATCTCGATGCTTATAGATGTTCCCCGGCTGGTGAGTGCATACTACACCATGCATCCGGATGTCTCGCAGCCTGAGCAGCGCGTGGCCTTCGGCACATCAGGGCATCGCGGCGTTTCTCTTAAACACAGCTTTAATGAAGACCACATCCTTGCCATCACCCAGGCAATCTGCTGCTATCGCAAAGAGCAGGGCATTACCGGCCCCCTGTTTCTGGGCATGGACACGCACGCCCTTTCAGAGCCGGCCCACGCGACCGCGCTGGAAGTGCTTGCGGCAAACGGGGTGGAAGTCATGATTCACCAGGGCTCGGGCTTCACTCCGACGCCGGTCATATCCCACGCCATCCTCACCTTTAACCGCAACAGAACATCCGGCTTTGCTGACGGCATTGTCATCACCCCGTCTCATAACCCCCCTGATAACGGCGGTTTTAAATACAACCCTCCCCAGGGAGGCCCGGCCGATACCATCATCACGCGCTGGATTGAGAACAGGGCAAATGAATTCCTTAAGGCAGGCAACCGGGAGATAAAGCGAATCCCGTACGAGCGCGCGCTGCATTCCGCAACCACCCGCACGTATGATTATATAATGCCCTATGTCAGAGACCTGGCAAACATCGTTGACATGGAAGCAATCCGCTCCTCGGGCCTGAAAATCGGCGCCGACGCGCTCGGCGGTGCCGGGCTTGCCTTCTGGAAGCCGATTGCAGAGCACTACCGGCTCCAGATTGACGAGATGAATAGTGCCGCTGACCCACCTTCAGATTCATGACCGTTGACAAGGACGGAAAAATCAGAATGGACTGCTCATCGCCTTTTGCCATGGCGGGCCTTATTCGGCTTAAAGATACCTATGACATTGCCTTTGGCAATGACCCGGACTTTGACCGGCACGGAATCGTCACCCGCAGCGCCGGCCTCATGAACCCGAACCACTATTTAGCGGTTGCGATCTGGTATTTGTTTCAGAACCGCAGCGGCTGGAAGAAGGATGCGGCAGTGGGGAAGACCCTGGTGAGCAGCAGCATGATCGACCGGGTCGCACAGCATCTGGGGAGAAAACTGTCCGAGGTGCCGGTCGGGTTTAAGTGGTTTGTGGATGGATTGCTGGACGGCTCCTACGGGTTTGGCGGGGAGGAGAGTGCCGGAGCATCCTTTCTGCGCAGGGATGGCACGGTCTGGACAACAGATAAGGACGGGTTCATTATGAGCCTGCTGGCCGCGGAAATAACCGCCCGGACCGGGAAAGATCCCGGCGAACACTACCAGGAGCTGACGCAACGGTTTGGCGATCCGGTGTACGAGCGGATAGATGCACCGGCAACAGCGGCGCAAAAGGAAGTGCTGGAAAAACTTTCTCCGGAGAACATCACTGCCGCGACGCTTGCCGGAGAAAAAATAGCCGCCACGCTGACCAGGGCGCCCGGCAATAACGCGTCCATCGGCGGGCTCAAAGTGGTCACTGAAAACGGCTGGTTTGCTGCCCGGCCTTCCGGCACCGAGGATATTTATAAGCTGTATGCTGAAAGTTTTAAGGGTAAAGAGCACCTTGCCCGCATCATCGAAGAAGCCCAGGCAATCGTCAGCGCAACATTTAAGGCGGCAGGGGTTTAGGAAAATAAAATTTGCGGCCAGTGAAATTAATTGAGAAAAGTGAAAAGTGAAACGTGGAAGGTGAAAGGTGAAAAGAAATTAATAAACGCTGAAGGCTGCTGATAGCTGACAGCTTTAAATCATCTTTTCAAAAAGGAGGTTCCATGAAAAAGTTCTGTTTGTTGCTAATGTTCGTCGCTGTGCTGGTGCTTACTGCCGGTTACTGCCCTGCCGCGGAAAAAGGCGGCCCCAAATATCTCTATACCAAGGCAACCAAGGTGCCGCCCGCGCACCCGGCCTATGATAAAGATATAAAGTGCCAGGAATGCCATGTGTACAACGGGGTGGATGCCTACACCGCCGCCACCATGACTTTGAAAAAGAGTAAAACCGGCGCTCTGCCGCGTGAAGAGATCGAGAAGCGCATTGCAGAAATTGTTAAAGGCAAGGGTGACTACCGGGAGATTTACGTGCTCAGCACAGCCTATGATAATAAACCGCTTTCAACGGTCATTGAGTTTGTGATAGACCCCAAAACGCTCACCTTCTATGCCATGTCCGAGAAGCAGACCGAGAAGCTGTTTCAGATGGCAGCCAACAAGAACGTGTCGCTTGCCTATGTGAAGCAGCTTGAGCACCATAACTACTTTAAAGAGCCGCTCAGCATTCAGGTGGTGGGCACCGCGCAGGTTCTTAAAAATAAAGACCCTGGTTTTGAGGAGGCACTTGACATCTACATGCCGACCCTTCCCCTGAAGATGACCCCGGAGCTTCTGCAGGCGATTAAAGAGACCAAGATAGTAACCAAAGTAACGCCTTCACGCATTGTGATGCGGGACTATACCCAGAAGGAGAAAGGCATGCGCCAGATTCAAATCTGGGAGCGGGGGCAGAAAAAATAGGATACTTGTTTTTTAAGATAGACCAGTAAGTAGTCCCACCATAAGAAATGCTAATTAAGCTTATTAAAATTATATAATGCAGATAAGCAGGAAAGCAAAGGCTCCAGCTTTGAATTATTTTGTGGGTGTGTGCATGAGCACGATTTTGATGGCTTGACCTACTTTGCCTTTATTAATGAAAAATTCTGGGCAGGATAATCTATGATGAGTCTGTAGTTGCTCAGGAAGCTTTTTACCCCTAATAATACCGTTTCAACAGGCATAAAATCTATCGGTGTATTTGCAATAGTATCTATTAGCACACCCGTTGCCGGGTGGTAAATTTTAATGGTTGTTGTATGAGAATAGGCTATTGCGCGGTCATTGCCGGTGCTTACCGGTTTTGCATCACCCGCCTCCAGCTTGTGCCCCAAGATTTCAGCCAGGCGTGAAGGAATAACACACTCGTCTGCGCCTGTATCAATCAGCGCAAGTGTTCTTTGGCTTTTTTTAGTATGTGGATTGATTATTCTAATGGGAAGGTAAGCACTATAATATCCGCCGGGCCGGCAGGTGAGTGGACAGTTTCTTATTGGCATTAGTATATGTACACTACATCTTTTTCAGGTACAAAAAAGACTACCGGGTCCTTTGCCCCTTTTTTTCTGGCATTTCTTACCACTTGAGCAGGGTTGTCACCGGAGCAAATTACTTTTTTTGATTTAAATGATTTTATAGCAACATATTTACCTGAATACTGTTCTGCCTTCTCAACTAACGTAAAACAATTCATCCTCTACCTCGCTGACATAACCTGTTAATATATTTTTTTAAATTTTCCTTTTAATCCGAGTAAGTGTCAAGCTATATTTTAGTGAAACTCCCCGCCCACAGTGAGGGGCTTCCCAGCAGGATACCGGTCAACATGCTATCATCGTGATAGCACATTATACAGTGCAGGGTGAATCGTTATGCCTAATGTTCTTATACGGAATATTTCATCTGCAGCGCTCGCTAAGCTCAAGGCTGCAGCTAAAAAGCGCAACAGGTCGCTGCAGCAGGAATTAAAGGAGCTTATTGAACACGGTGCTCAGCGTGCCGCTATTGATGTTGTCGGCATTGCGCGGGCCATCCGGAAAAAGCTGAAGAAAGAACAGATATATCATAGCGACAGCAGCGAGCTGCTCCGGGAGGACAGAAACCGTTGAAGCTTAGCCCTCCGTCGCCCGCTTCCTTTTAGCTTTAGCAGCTTTTGGCCTCTCGATTATTTTCCTTGTTTCAGTTTCCCGCTCGGAAATTGCCAGCAGCAGTCCCACCCCGAGAAATGTGGTTAAAAGGCTGCTTCCGCCGTGGCTGATGAACGGAAGCGTTATGCCCGTGAGCGGCAGCGCCTTGATCACGCCGCCGATATTTAAGAGCGTCTGAAATGCCAGGGTCGTCACAATCCCTGTGGCAAGCAGCCTGCCGAAGGGTGCAGCAATGCGGGCCGCGATCTGGTAGCCGCGGAAGAAGAGCACCAGGTAGAACACGAGCACGATGCCGCACCCGGCATAACCCAGTTCCTCGCCAATGACGGCATAGATGAAGTCAGATGATGCGATGGGGATGAACTGGGGGGAACCGCCGCCCAGACCCACACCCCACAATCCGCCGGAATACATGGCTGACAGGGCCTGCAGTATCTGCCAGCTTTTGCCGGTCGGATCGGCAAAGGGAGTAAGCCACGCCGTAAACCGCGCCTGGCCGTGCGCAGAAAAAAGAAACATGACTCCGCCGAGTATTCCCGCGCCAAGAACCCCAACAAACAGATAGCTGATGCGGCCGGTTGCCACAACCGCAAGAACGAGCAGCACGGCGTTGAGCAGCACCAGCATGCCGAGATCGCGCTGCAGCACGAGCAGCCCCATGGGCACTGCCCAGAGCAGCAGCATCGGAACCAGGGAGGTGACACCAACAGGCGCATGCTCGCCTTCCTTCTGCCAGCGCGCAAAATAGCCGGCAAGAAAAATCATCAGCAGGATTTTTATGAGATCTGCCGGGTTGATATACCCCGGCATAAACAGTGCGCCCCGGTAGCGCTGGCCGAGGAAAAGAATCGCTCCCAGGAGAATTGCCGCCAGCAGCGCGCAGGGTATGGCCAGCGGCCGCAGGACGCGAAACCGCCCTCTCCTGAAGAGAACGGTGACGATGAGCATGAGGGCAAGGCCTGCGGGGAAGGCATAGTTTGAAAGCCGGTCCGAGATGATAATCTCAAAGGTCCCCATGCGAAACTGGGTAAGCATGCCGAACCCGGCAAGGAAAAAGACCGCGGCAAGCAGCAGCGGGTCGCCGCGAAACTTTAACAGCACCAGTATCAGGTGGATGAAGAGCATGGCGCCAAGATAGACCAGCAGCGGCAGATAGTCCTGCCAATCGAGCCGGAATGCGCCCGGTTTTGCGGACCACCACCAGCACGTACCCCACCAGTATCGCCAGGAATGACCAGAAAAAAAGCGAGCGTTCCTGGCGGCGGAATCTCCAGGCATCAATGATGGTAAATTTGGTAACTTGTGCGCGAACCATAAGCTTTGATAAATCCGAAATTCGAAATCCGAAGCACTAAACTGAATTTAAAATTAAAAATCTGGAACTCAAGAAATCAGGAAAGTATTGTTTTTTTCTTTGTGAGTTCCTGCCAGCGATGGCTCAGTCGAATCGAGTTCCAGATTCAATCTTCTTTTTTAGTCTATGTGGTTAACTTTGGTTCCGGTTTGTCCGGTTTAGGATTTAGTTATTTGGATTTAGAATTTTTCCTTGAGGTTTTATTTTTAGTTTCCGCCGGAGGAGCAGCTTCGGGCTCCAGCAGCCCCAGTTTTTTTGCCTTCCTGACGAGTTCGGCTGCCACCGGCAATGCAGAGGCCGCGCCGTATCCGCCGTGTTCAATAAGCACTGCCAGCGCGATAGCGGGCCGCTCCAGGGGAGCAAAGCACACAAACCACGAATGGTCAGCGCCTTCTGAAGCCTGGGCAGTGCCGGTTTTCCCCGCGATGTTCAAGCCCTTTATATTTGCGCCCTGAGCAGTGCCGTGCTCCACGGTGTAGCGCATGAGCTGCTTCAGCTTTTCCGCGACTCCGTAATCCATTATTCTATCGAGCAGGCGGGGCGGTGTCCGCATTGCCAGGCGCGGGGCATAGAGCTACGCCGTCACGGGCAATCGCGGCCGCAAGCAGCGCCATGTGCAGGGGCGTCACCAGCAAAGCTCCCTGGCCGATTGATTGCTGGGCAAGGCTTCCCGGATCTTCCGGGCTCACCACGGGCCAGAAGCTTTGCTTTACTGAAATAGTTCCTGATGACCCTTCAAAGAGCACCAGCGGCTTATTGAACAGGAAGCGCTCGGCAGCTTTGTTCAGCTGCCGGCTGCCGAGTTTTACTCCCAGCTGGGCGAAAAACACATTGGAAGAACGGGCAAACCCTTCCTCCAGCCCGATGCGGCCCCATCCCTGCCAGGTTTCATCACGGCGCTGGTATTCATAATATTCATGGTCCCGGATTGGCCGGTGATGCGGCCCCGGCGGCGTGTAGCCCTGGGCCGGGCAGTCCAGAAGATCAGAAAAACCGCCCTCCACAGCACCTGCTGCAACCATAATTTTAATTATTGAACCAGGAGGATACAGCCCCTGGACAGCACGGTTCAGAAGCGGCGAACTGTTTTTTCTTTCATCACTGAACAGTGATGCCTCAAGGTCTTCCGGACTGAAAGCAGGGGCGCTGACCAGCGCCAGCACTGAGCCGTCCTGCGGCTGTATGGCCACAATGGCGCCGGGCCTGTTGCGCAGCAGGGCTGCCGCTGTTTTCTGCAGCCGGGCATCTATGGTAAGGATAAGATCATTGCCCTCTGCGGTGCGGTGGTTAAGGATGTTCATGCTGAACCTGCCCAGCTCATCAGGAGAGGAGAGGCTTGAGCCGTTCAGGAACGCATTGTCAGCAGCTTCCAGTCCCGACAGACCAAACATCGGGTCTGCGTAGCCGATGAGATGGCAGAAGCCCCGGCCATAGGGATACCTGCGGAGCAGGTTGTCAGAGCGGGCATTGACCGCAAGCTCTACGCCGTTGCGGTCAAGGATGCTGCCCCGGGCCATCTCTTTTGCGGGATTAACGGGCCGGCGGCTGTACTTGCGCATGAAGTCCATGAACGCGGGCCGGCCGAATCCGGCCAGCTGCCAGGTGGCCTGATAGAGATAGGTGGCAAGGAACAGCAGGCACACGCAGCGCAGCAGCCAGCGCACCCCGGTTCCGGCGGCGGGTTTTGCCGGGGAAGCAGGGCGGCTGTAGGAGAAGAGCAGCGCTATGGTCCAGAAACAGAGCAGAAAGAAACCGATGGTCAGGGGTATGTTGAGCGCCTTAAACATCTGGCACCTCCCTGCCGCTGCCAGAGAACGCTGTCAACCGGCACCACCACCAGGGGCGCTGCATCTGCCGGCAAACGCGGATCATGAATGGTTATCGGTGCCGGCGTGACCGGCTGCTGCCTGCGGCAGGTTATCTCAAAAGAGTGTCCGGCAACAAGGTTAAGCGTTCGGCTGCTGCGAAGCCCGTCAGCTTTCAGCCACTCCTGTACTGACTGCAGATTTGTTTCGACCACCTGGTGAAAACCCTGTTCGCGCGCCTGGATAAGATATTCCATCGCTGCCTTGAGATTGCCCTGCGCATAGGCAATGCAGGCAAGGTAATTGTAGCAGAGCCCCGGAAGAGGGTAGCCCATAGCCAGTGATTTTCGCACCAGGTTCTCTGCTTCGGTAAGGTTTCCCTCGCCATAGAGCGCAGCGCCAAGGTCCATGTACACAGCATGAACATCCGGAAAACGTTCAAGGATTGCGCGCCGCTCAGCCGCGCTGTAATGCCACGCGCTGCGCACGCCGGGATTAGCCTGCAGATTTTCCATCATGCGCTGCAGCGCCGGGTCGGCAGGCGCGGGGGTGCATTCGATAAAATCATCAGAGAAGAACTGTTCGGGCTGTATGCGTCCGTCCCGCTCGGCAATCATATACTCTTTTGTTCCCGGCAGGATGGTGAACGGATTGAAAATGTATTGCGTGGGCAGAGCCTCCTGTATAAATTGAAACGTTTCCGCAAGCGTTTCTGCGGTTTCTTCGCGGCTGCCGGCTATCAAATAGTAGCGTATCTCAAAACCGAATTTTTTTGCCATCGCTGTTGCAGCAAGGACTTCCGCGGGAGCAATGCGCTTGTTAAGCGCCCGTAAAATCTCCGGGGCTGCTGATTCAACACCAAGGCTTACGCGCTGGCAGCCGGCCCTGCGCATTGCAGCGAGCAGCTCTTCATCAAGAGCGTCCGCGCGGGTGTCACAGCTCCAGAGCAGATTCAGCCCGCGCTTCTCAATGCCGCGGCAGATTTGAAGAACGCGCTCCCGGTCAGCGGTAAAGGTGTCATCTTTAAAGGCAATGGCTTTATGCCCGTGGCTCGCTTGACCAGCTGTTCCAGCAGGTCAAGGACGTAGCCTGCGGAATGAAAGCGGGTTTTTCCCTGCCACAGGAAGGGCGCTGCGCAGAAGGTGCAGGCATAGTCGCATCCCCGGGAGGTGAGTGCAATATAATCATCATAATAGCGAAACGATGACACCAGCGCATCAAGATCATTAATCAGGGCACGCGGTGCAGCGACCTTTATTTCTTCTGCCTCTCTCCATGCAATGCCGGGAATATTTTGCGCAGGCTGCCCGGCTTCAAGCCGCGCCAAGAGGTCTTTAAACGTCTCTTCTCCCTCGTCGATCACCACCGTGTCTATGGCCGCGCAGTGCTCAAGCATCTCCCGGGGAAGGGCTGAAGCATGGGGGCCGCCGACCGTAATATGAGCATGGGGATAGGTGCTGCGGACCAGCCGCGCTGTTGAGAGTACGCCCCTGCGGTTGGATGTGAAGCAGGAGAGTCCGTACAGGTCAGCAGGAAAACACTCAATGATCCGGCAGACATCGCGCCACGCAAACGTGTAGAGGTTGAGGACCGTCACCTCATGGCCGGCATGGCGAGCCTGCGCTGCGAGGCTCAGCAGCCCGCAGGGGATGTGCAGGGTGTCACCGTCAAAGGAATAACTCGCATGCCAGTTCGATGGAGGGCCTTCTCCTGAACGCTCCGGGTTTTCACCGGGGGCAGGAATTTTCCATGGCGGCGGATAGAGGAGTACGATGCGCATGGACTACACTATAGAATAAATTAATTTTGTGTCAATAGGATGCGTGCAGTAAAAAGTAAAGGATGATGGCTCCTAGCCATTAACAGGCTGTTGAAAAACACCTGTCTGCTTTGTTGCGCTCATCCTTCGTCTTGCAATTTTCTGTTTTATATTGAAAGAAAGCGCGAGAAAAAGTATATCTGTAATTATTCGCCCGGCTAATTTCCTGCAGCGTACCGCGGGGATGGTTTTTATATGTGAAAAGGGATTGAAGAGCGCCATGTCTCGTTTTCAAAACAGGGAAAGCGTTAACGAAACACCGACGCCCCGGTTCGGCATCCTTGAATTTCTAAAATATATCGGCCCGGGGCTCCTGGTTACGGTCGGATTTATTGACCCGGGGAACTGGGCAGCCAACATGGCGACCGGGTCATTCTACGGCTATGAGCTTCTCTGGGTAGTGACCCTGTCAACGGTGATGCTTATTTTCCTGCAGCACAATGCCGCGCACTTGGGCATCGCCACTGGATTGTGCATTTCCGAGGCAGCAACCATCCATCTCAAGCCTGCTGTGTCCCGGACCGTGCTTGGCACCGCAGTGCTTGCCGCAATTTCAACGGCGCTCGCGGAAATACTCGGCGGGGCGATAGCCCTTAACATGATCTTTAGCCTTCCCATAGCAGCAGGCGCGGTCTTAACTGCGCTGCTGGTTCTGTGGATGCTGTTTGCGAACTCCTACAACAGCCTTGAAAAGCTGATTATCGGCTTTGTCTCCCTGATCGGCCTCGCCTTTTTATTCGAGCTGAGCCTTATTGCCATAGACTGGAAAAAGGCTGCTGTCGGATGGGTCGTGCCCGTCATACCGGATGGCTCCATCATGCTGCTCATGAGCGTCCTGGGAGCTGTGGTTATGCCGCACAACCTGTTTCTGCATTCCGAAGTCATTCAGAGCAGGCAGTGGAACCTTAAGGACATTGAAACGATCAGGAGGCAGCTCAAGTACGAATTTCTCGACACACTTTTTTCCATGGGGGTGGGGTGGGCTATAAACAGCGCCATGATACTGGTGGCTGCTGCAATTTTTTTCACCCGGTCCATTAAGGTGAGCGAGCTTCAGCAGGCACAGGAGATGCTGAAGCCGCTGCTGGGCAGCTCAGCCGCACTGGTGTTTGCTCTGGCCCTTCTTTTTTCAGGAATTTCCTCGACCGTAACCGCCGGTCTTGCAGGCGGCTCAATATTTTCTGGAATTTTTGGCAAGCCCTATGATATTGGCTCCCCCTCTTCAAGAACCGGTGTCGTCATTACTCTTTGTGCCGCAACCGTAATGATTTTTTTTATTGAAAAACCATTCCAGGGACTGATTCTATCCCAGGTGTTTTTGAGCATGCAGCTGCCGATCACCGTTTTCCTGCAGATTTATTTAACCGCAGCAGAAAAGGTAATGGGTCCCTATAAAAATTCCCGTATAGATAATTGCATCCTCTTGCTGCTTGCCGCTATCGTAACATTTTTAAACATCAGGCTGCTGCTTGATATATTGCAAAGCACTTTCAGGTGAGGCCGCCGGCTGTTGAAGCGCGATAGCAGGGGCATGCGCCCGTTCGCGTTTTTACTTTCGGTCTAAAATGGGTTGACAATTTTCATCCATATTCATATAGTTAAAAACTTATTACGGGTAGTTATGTCATAGGGGTATATGACTCAATTCAGATGGAAGGCGGAACAGGTATATGGCACGCGCACTGGAAGGTATTAAAATAATTGATTTTTCACGGGCACTGGCAGGCCCTTACTGCACCATGCTCCTGGCTGATATGGGAGCTGAGGTTATCAAGGTAGAGCCACCGGGCTCAGGTGATGACTCGCGGGCATGGGGCCCGCCCTTTGTTGAAGGAGAGAGCGCTTATTTTTTAAGCGTCAACCGCAACAAAAAGAGCATCTCCCTTAATCTGAAGAGCAAGGATGCCAAATCCATTATTAACAAGATGCTTGAAAAGGCGGACGTGCTTCTTGAAACCAACCGCCCCGGTGCCATGGACCGGCTCGGCCTTGACTATGAGAGCGTCAAGAAGATAAACCCGAAAATCATCTACTGCTCCATCTCCGGGTTCGGCCAGACCGGCCCCTACCGCGAGCGCCCCGGTTTTGACCAGGTGCTGCAGGGAATGGGCGGCATCATGGGGATCACCGGCGAGCCGGGCGGGCCGCCAATAAAAGTCGGCGTGGCGGTTACCGACATTGCAACCGGCATGTTTGCCGCCATCGGTATTCTCACCGCACTGTATCACCGGCAGCGCACCGGCGAAGGCCAGATGGTTGATGCCTCAATGCTTGACGGACAGGTTTCCTGGCTTACCTATCAGGCTGGCCGGTACCTGACAGCAGGCGATGTGCCGGAAAAAATCGGCTCCGGCCATCCGCTCATTGTTCCCTATCAGGCCTTCAAGGCCACAAGACGCCTATATCAATATTGCCGTGGGCAATGATAACCTCTGGCAAAAATTCTGCGAGGCAACCGGCCTGCAGAACATTGTCAGTGACCCGAAGTTTGCCACCAACGCCCAGCGGGTGAAAAACCGCAAAGAGGTAGTTGAAATTATCAACCCGGTGATCGCCACCAAAACCATGGATCAGTGGCTTGACATCCTGGACAAGGCCGGCGTTCCCTGCGGGCCTATTTACACCATTGACCGGATTTTTGCCGATCCGCAGGTTATTGCCCGGGATATGCTGGTCGAGATTGATCACCCCAAGTGCGGCAAAATCAAGGTAACCGGCGCCCCGATCAAGTTTTCCAAAACACCGGCTGAGGTAACGGCTGCTCCACCCACGCTCGGCCAGCACAATGAAGAAGTATTGAAGGAGCTTGGCTTCGGCAGTGATGAAATAGCAAAGTTTAAAGCAGAAAAGACACATATAATTGCAGTTGCAGAGTTCGGGAGTTCCGGAGTGACGGAGTTAATAATGCTTAAACTCCTGCAACTCCTTAACTCTCTGACTCCTTAAACGGTTGTTGAAAAGGTAGTTTTCCCCAGGCTGGTCAAAAACATTCAGATGCAAGGCGCGCGAAATCCTGAGGAATGAGTCGTACATTACCGTACGTCGCAATGACGAAGGATGAGCGCAACGCAGCAGATGGGTGTTTTTCAACAGCCTGGTTATCTTCTGTAAGAGAAACCCTATGGCACTAAAAATTAAGAGCACACCCGTGCGCACCTTCGGCAAGGGCTGGATTTTCAACGTAAAGTATTCCCCTGACGGCAAGACCCTGGCGGTTGCCACGTCTATCGGCATATACCTGCTGGATACAGAAACATATAAGGAAAAGGCCTTGCTGGCCGGCCACACGGATTTCGTAGTCTCGATCAGCTTCAGCCCTGACGGAAAACTGCTTGCATCCGGCTCGGATGATGACACCATCAAACTCTGGGATTTAAAGACCAACAAGGCAGTGACAACCCTGCGGGGCCACACCAATGATGTGACAACGGTGCGCTTCAGCTCTGACGGAAAACTGCTGGCCTCAGGCTCAGATGATGCCACTATAAAACTCTGGGATGTAAAGACCGGCAAGGCGGTCATGACCCTGCGCGGCCACGCTAATGGCGTGACCTCGGTGCGCTTCAGCCCTGACCGGCAGTTCCTGGCATCAGGCTCGGATGACGACACCATCAAGCTCTGGGACTTAAAGACCGGCAAGCTTATCAAGTCCTTTGAAGGGCACACCAACATCATTGAGGCAATCGCGTTCAGCCCGGACGGAAAATATATCGCATCCGCCTCAGATGATATGACGGTGAAACTATGGGATGTGGCAGACCGGCAAAGATGTGCAGACGCTTTCCGGTCACCGGGATTACGTGATTGCCGTCAGCTATACGTCTGACGGAAAGTTCCTGTTCTCAAGCTCTGATGACGGCACCATTAAAATGTGGAACCTTGCCACCGGCCGGGAAGTGCGGACCTACAAGGGGCATACGGGATTTATCTGGTCGCTGAGCATCAACCCTGACGGCAAACACTTTGCGTCGGGTTCGCGGGACTGCACCATAAAAATCTGGGACATAGAGAAGAAAACGCCGGTAAAAACGATTGACGGTTTTACCCGGTTTGTCTGGTCAGCCCAGTTTCATCCCCGGGGGGACCAGTTTGTTTCCGCTTCAAAGGACGGCGGCATCCGGGTGTGGGACATTAAAAGCGGCGCCCTCATTAAGGAGCTCGAAAGCCATACGGATGATGTCAACTGCATCTGCTTCAGCCCTGATGGAAAGCTCCTGGCATCAGCCTCTGACGATGAAACCATAAAGATATGGGATGCGACGTCCTGGCAGGAGATTAAAACCCTTAAGGAGCATGAGGACTATGTGGTGACTGTCCAGTTCAGCCCTGACGGAAAATATCTTGCCTCGGGAGCAGATGATAATACCATAAAAATATGGGATGTAGAGTCAGGCACCACGGTTAAAACATTGCGCGGCCACGCAAGCTATGTCTGGACTCTGGCGTACAGCCCGGACGGCCAGTTTCTTGCCTCAGGCTCCTGGGACAACCAGATAAAAATCTGGAACGTCAAAGATGGGAAAACCCTGCGCAGCCTGAAGGGCCACAGCGGTTATGTGTGGTCTGTAATCTACACGCCTGACGGCAGGCACCTGATATCAGCTTCCGATGATAATACCATCAGGGTGTGGGATGCGGAAAAGGGGACAGCGGTCAAAGTGCTGAAAGAGAATGAAGATCCCCACTGGTGCCTGGCAATAAGCTCTGACGGCCAGTACCTCGCAACAGGGTCCGGAGATAATGGTATCTATATCTGGGACATGGAGAAAGGCGAGGTCATAAAAAAGCTTTACGGCCACACCAACAGTGTTGAATCTGTCCAGTTCAGCCCGAACAACCAGTATCTCATTGCCGGCTCTGATGACGGAACCTGCACTCTTGTGGAAATTAAAATAGCTGTCAGCTATCAGCAATCAGCTTTCAGTTGATGGTAATATTTTTATGCTGACAGCTGAATGCTGAAAGCTATAATGCCATGAACCCTATCGCCGCTATTATTTGTGCAGATGACGCTCCTCCCGACCCCGCACTCCTTAATGATCTCAATAATCATCCCCTCATTGAAAAAATAATTATCCTCTCAAGACCTGATGCGGCCTCTGTCGTATCAGGCAGCTTCGATATCGTTACTGCATCATTTCCCCTGGGCGGAAACGCGCTGGAACAGGCTCTGGAAAAAGCGCAGCCGTGCCCGTTCGTGCTGATGATTCCCAAACCCCGCGGCGTAAGAATTTTCAAGGAAGGTATTGAGCGGCTGCTGCAGCGGGCGCAGGAAGCAGATGCGGGACTCTGTTACGCGGATTATTATGAAGAAAACCGGTCTCTGGTGCGGGAAACTATTGACTACCAGCAGGGGAGCATACGGGATGACTTTTTTTTCGGGCCCCTGATGCTCTTCAGAAAAGAGTCTTGCGAGGCGGCACGGGAGCAGTACGGCCCCCTGCAGGACACCCGCTGGGGCGGCCTCTATGAGCTGCGCCTGAGAATTTCCCGCAGTGCGGGAGTGGCGCGCATACCTGAGCCGCTCTCCATAGCGGCAAAGGATTATCGCAAAGATGTAACCAGGTCGCTCTTTGATTATGTTGACCCGGCGCGCGTGGCATACCAGCAGGAGATGGAGGCGCTGGCGACCGAGCATTTAAAAGAGATCGGGGCGTACGTCAGGCCCTCATGCAGAACGGTTCCTCATGACGCATCCGCGTATCCGGTTGAGGCAAGCGTGGTCATACCGGTGCGCAACCGGGAGAAGACCATAGCCGATGCCATTGCAAGCGCTCTCGGGCAGAAGACCGCATTTCCCTTTAACGTCATCGTGGTGCAGAACCATTCAACGGACAAAACCGGCGAGCGGGTTGAGGAACTCGCAGCAAAAGATGCGCGGGTGGTGCATATAATTCCTGCAGCGCACTGACCTTGGCATTGGCGGGTGCTGGAATGAGGCCATTATGTCGCCGCAGTGCGGCCGCTATGTCTGCCAGCTTGATTCAGATGACCTGTACGCGGATGACGGGACTCTTGCCGCGGTCATAGCCATGCTGCAGGAAGGGCAGTACGGCATGGTGGTCGGCACCTACCGGGTGGTGAATTTTTCCCTGCAGGAGATTCCGCCGGGGCTCGTGGAGCACCGGGAGTGGACCGAGGAGAACGGCCGCAACAACCTGCTCAGGGTCCACGGCATCGGCGCGCCGCGCGCGTTTCCCGCAAGCCTTCTGCGCAAGCACCCGTTTCCCAATGTCAGCTACGGCGAGGATTACGCAATGGCGCTGCGGATTTCCCGCGAGTACCGGGTCGGCAGAATTTTTAAGCCCCTGTATTTGTGCCGGCGCTGGGAAGGAAACTCTGACGCAAACCTCTCCCATGAGCAGGAGAATTGCTACGCTTTTTACAAGGACGGACTGAGAACCACGGAAATAGCAGAGAGAATCAAGGCAGGAAAGGGTGTGACGTGAGCTTAGAAAACCTGCTGCTTGATGAAGCAGCGCTCGCCCCGTATCTCACTGATACACCGTCCCGGTCTTTAACTGATGCAGTGCGCGCGCTCATAGCGCAGCAGCTTGAAAACTGGCCAGAGCTTAAAAAAGCGCACGCGCTCCTGAAGCAGGCTCTTTTCAGGAACGCTGCAGTTAAATGACCTTGCAATAACGCTTCAGTGCAATCCCGGAAGAATTATAAGCGCCCGGTCTCCGGTTGATAAAGAGTCAATCAGCAAGCGGCCCTGCTTTCTCTGCCTGCAGAATCTCCCCGCCGAGCAGCGCGCGCCTGCTGTATCGGGACGAGTGGCTTATTTTAAATAATCCCGCGCCGCTCTTTCCCTGATCACCTGGTCATCTCCCATACTGAGCACTGCCTGCAGAGAATCGAGCCGGCGCTGCCGGCCATGATCGCGCTGACGAGAGAGCTTGATTTCAGCTTCATTGCCTTCTATAACGGCCCTGCCTGCGGAGCATCCGCCCCGGACCACCTGCATTTTCAGATGGCACCTGCCGGCGCCATCCCGCTGGTCGAGCAGATTAAAAGACTCATAGAAGAAGAGAGCGGCAGCCCGGTGCTGCAAAAAATTGAAGAAAGCCCGCAGGGGACGTGCTTCATCGGATACCCTGATTTTCGCTCAGTATTTATCTGCAAGACGAAAAGCCCGGATTTTTTACAGGAACGGTTTAGCCGCGTGCTCTGCTCGCTGCCCGCAGCATGTGCAGGTGAAGAGGAAGCCATGGTGAATGTCATCATTGCGGGCAGCAGCGGAACCTATTACGGCATACTCTTTCCCCGCAAGGCGCACCGGCCGGCCTGCTATTTTAAAGATGACCCGGAAAAGATGGTGATCAGCCCCGGAGCGGTTGATGTCGGCGGGCTTCTGATACTTCCTCGGCGGGAGGACTTTGACAGGCTTGACCGGGAAATGATTCTTGAGATATTCCGGGAAGTGTGTCAGGGACCGGAAGTTTTCTCGGGGTTGGGGATTGGGGGTTAGTGCGGATTGCAGTGAATGATGGAAAAAGGCAACAGGCAGTCAGGCAATAGGCAACAGGGAATGGGAAATTGAAATGACGGCTCTGCCACAGAAAGAACCAATTATCGCTGTTGGTCTTATTGAAGATGTTCCTGAGATCAGCTTTGAGCTGCTGGGAGAATTTCATCTTGAGAATATAGTCCTCAAGCCGGGAGCATACCGGGTCTTCTGCGAGGGAGAGCTTCTGTGCCTTACCATTCGGACGGCGCCCGGATTCATCGCGCCGCAGTCTGCAGCTCACGCCAGCAGTTCCTGAGAGCGCATTATTTACCCTGCATGAGGTGAAGATCGGTAAACTTTTTCACTGGGAGCGGTCGCTGGTCCAGAAGTTCAAGGGAGCGCTGCATTTGATGATGCCCTCTCCGGGGCGCATCATTGCCATCAACAGCATTTATCTTGAGACCTACCTTGCAAGCGTCATAGCATCCGAGATGAGCCCGGAGAACAGAATAGAGTTTTTAAAAGCCCACTGCATCTGCTCCAGAAGCTGGCTCTTAAATCAGCTCGGCCGGAAAGATACAGAGCAGCCCGCAGGCCACAAGGCGGATTACAGCTGCAGCTGAAGTTATTTCCTGGACCGGCCGTGAAGCGCACCGGGATTTTGACGTGTGCGCGGATGACCACTGCCAGCGCTACCAGGGCCTGGGGCGGATAAACACCGCGGCAGAACAGGCGATGAAAGAGACGCGGGGACAGGTCCTGGTATATAATAATGAAATCTGTGACGCGCGCTACTCAAAGTGCTGCGGAGGAATAACAGAAAAATTTTCTGTTGCCTGGGATGATACGCCGGTCCCGTACCTGGAAAGTACTACTGACGCGCAAGAGCCGTCCTCTCCGGTCATGAGCGAAGAGGATGCGCGCCAGTTTATCATGTCACGGCCTGCGGCATACTGTAATATCGAAGACAAAACAGTTATAAAAAAAATACTTCCTGATTTTGACTGCGAGACCAAAGATTTTTTCCGCTGGCGGATTGATCTGCCGCAGGAAGAGCTGCGCGCGCTGCTCCTGTCAAAAACCGGCGTTGACTTTGGCGAGATACGGGCACTCGTGCCCCTTGAGCGCGGTCCTTCGGGAAGGCTTTTTAAAATGAGAGTGTGCGGCACCCAACAGGAAAAAATTATCGGCAAAGAGCTTGAGATCAGGCGCATTCTCTCCTCCACCCATCTGCTCAGCTCGGCGTTTATCGTTGAGCCCTATGGCAGCGCCGGAGATGTTCCTGCCGGTTTTACCCTGCATGGCGCAGGCTGGGGGCACGGCGTGGGCCTGTGCCAGATCGGAGCCGCCGGCATGGCAGAGCAGGGGAAGACCTGCGAGGAAATCCTTTCTCATTATTTCAAGGGCGCACAGCTCACCACACTCTATTAGATTTCTACCTGTATAAATCTGCGGATTTTTCTCTCAGGTTGTTCCAAAGATACGTTGTCCTTCTGTAGGAGCGGCTTCAGCCGCGAAACCGTCGCGCATAAATGTGTTCCTAAGCAGGGCCAGAGGGGAGGGCCACAGGGGTCAATGTGACCCCTATCTTACCCTGTGATTGAATATGACAACAGTGTAGCAGTAGTTTGACAATAGTCGATTCGAGTTGAAACAGTTTTTAGGTCACTCTTCGAATTCCCATACAACAGGAACATGATCGCTGTATTCTTTCCAATCGTTAAAGTCAAAAATATTAAATGTTTTAGTTTTATTTATAACGCCTCTATCTCCAAAGACGTAATCGATATGATAACCTTTATTTTGATCTCTATGTGAGAAGAATGTATTAATTTTCTCTGATCCCTGCTCTACATTAAATACTGTGTGATATACACTTTCAATATTGTTTTCTTTCAACTCGATTATACAGTCAGAATGGTTCTACCAACGATCCCATTTATCCCAGTTTGAATTGCTATTAAAATCTCCTGCGATGATAAGATTTTTGAATTCTTGCCTGTTGTTTTGTATAAACAACCAAAACTGACCGATGTATGGAAATGCTTTAGCATCTGCATGATGATTCCATACAGCAAGAATAGTTTGTTTATCATTAATCCTGAACGGTAAAAACCATTGAAGTGAGCGTCCTCGCCACAAATGGTTCCATTCTAATTTATTCAGGGCTATTCCATCACTGGCAAATACTCCAAGTCCTTTGTTATTATTTGATCCACACCACAATGTATTTCTTGCAAATTGATGATAACTTTCATTCTTCTTTGATATTGATTCAGGATTCTCACATTCTTGAATTATTAAAATATCAGCTTCAAGCTGTGATATGTGCTGAAATTTATTTCTAAATGCACCATTGCAATTCCATGTTACAATTTTCATCAATTACCTTATTATCTCTGTGCGGAGCATCGACCTAACATTGTTTTTTTATGCTTATTCTGCGTTTGGCAGAATTATATAAGTGAGAAGTAAAGAGTGTCAATGTTTTCCTGTGGAAATTGGCCTCTGTTTTTTTGTTTATCCTCAGAGTACTTCAGATGGATAAGCTCCTCTGTAAAAACTTGAATTTGAACTGGCTCTTTTGCACAGCACTTCAGAGTACATTTTCAGCCAGCCAGCAAAAAATCATTTTTATAAACCAATTAAAATCAAAGCAAATATTCCCAGTAATAAGTTTTCCTGTCAATACCCCCTCCTTAATGGTGGGGTCTCAATCCGTTGACTTGCCGCAAACCTTTGGTGTATAATTTCATTTTATGACGTATAATAAAATAAAGAAAGCAACCTGGTTTAACCGGGCACGATTTTGCTACTACTAACCTGCCCTCAGGAGCATCACTATGAGATACAAAGTAACTCTTAAAAAAACAGACGAGGGGTATGCTGTGTGGGCCCCCGGTTTGCCGGGGTGCTGGTCACAGGGACAAACCGAAGAAGATGCTTTGGAAAACATTAAAGATGCCATAGAGGCATATCTCGCAACTGTCGAGGGATTAAGCAAAGGCAAGAAGGCCCGTTATGTGGAAGTAGGATAATTCATGCCGAAACTCTCCGGTATCAGCCACCAGCGAGCAGTTAACGCTTTCAAGAAAGCGGGTTTTTGGGTTGCGAGACAGGGTAAACATATAACGATGACTAATGGAGAGCGAATTATTACCATCCCGCGGACAAATCCAATCAATTCCTTTACCATGGCAGGTATAGTTAGAGATGCAGGCCTCAGTATTGAGGACTTTAAAAAATATTTATAAGAAAACCACTTGTCATGCATTGCCTCTACATCAGCTTCATCTGCGGCTTGGTCATCTTTACCGACATGGTCGGCTACAGCATCACCGGTCAATCCGTTGACTTCCATCAAACCTTTAGTGTATAATTTAAGGGTACCTCTAATAATTTGATTTGCGCTGAACAGAGGGAATAAAAAAATAGGTTGCATTCATTGAGCCCGGTGAAAATTCTATTTTTAGAGTCCCCTTGAACTGTACAAGAGAGATTTTTATACGTTATCGTTATTTTGAAAACGAGTGGGTCGCGCGAAGGATATGAGCTCGCAGAAAGTATTAAGTCTGTCAATCTCTCATCTGATTGAACCCGCGCAAGGATTACAGATTTATTGTACCCTTCGCGAAGTTTTATCCGCATTGTCTCCAGTAGAGCTTGATATTCCTCATCGCTAGTCCAATAAAAATCGTTGCTTACTGCTCAAATGAAAGCCCGAATTCAGTCTGTACTCGATCATTCAGAATATTTAGTACACTCATCGAGTTCACCATGTCTCAATCAATCGATTGTTCACATAGGATCTGCAGCGCTTTACTGTGCATAACATACAGCCTTCTCCCGAAACTGTGTTCTAACTGCTGTCTCAAATCGAAGTAACTTTCGAACAGTCGTTCATTTCCCTTGAAATCAACTGCCACATCTATATCGCTCTGAGTCTGGTTGAAAATCATCTCGGTGGCTGCACCAACGAGTTCTAGCCGCTGCATAGACAGCGATTGCAGATATTTCCGAATGTGTTCTGTAAATAATTTTCCATTTCAAAATCAGATGATATCCACCTGCTGCGCACTAAAACTACCGTGTGATACAATGATAGTCATGAAGATATCTCCTCACTTAAAAAATAGTAAACTAGGAAAACGCAAGTGAAGGTATGAAAATAATAAATCCGGGGACATCATACTAGTTTTTCTGCTTCTTTGGTCTCCCGCCTTTTTGCGGTTTCAATACTCTACCCAGTTTTTCTTCCAATTGTCCAACAAATTTTATACTCCCCGGTCAAGCCGTTGACTTCCATCAAACCTTTAGTGTATAATTTAATAGTACAAGAGAGATTATTATACTTTATCGTTGATTTTGCAAAAGAGCCGGTCGCGCGAAGGATATGAGCAAGGAGCTTACCCAGTTAAAAGAGCATATAGCAACCCGCGGCGAAGAGCGGATCGATGAGCCGCGGCAATATAAAGTTCTGCTGCACAATGATGATTACACGACCATGGACTTTGTGGTGCAGGTGCTGGAGTCAGTGTTTCATAAACCACCCGCAGAAGCAGCGCAGATAATGCTCAATGTCCATGAGAAGGGAATCGGCATGTGCGGCATCTACACTGCAGAGATTGCAGAAACCAAGGTCGCGATGGTAGCGCATATTTCAAAAGAGCGCGGGTTTCCTCTCAAGTGCAGCATGGAAGAGGCATAAATGATTAGTAAGGAACTGGAAATAGCATTTGCCACCGCAATCAGGGAAGCAAAAACCAGGCATCACGAGATGCTCACGGTTGAGCATATCTTGTACGCTCTGCTCCATGACCCGGTGGGAAGCCGAATACTTCGCAACTGCGGTGCTGACATAAAGGAGCTGAAGCAGCAGCTTCAAGATTTCTTCTCCCGGCATGTGAAAGCGCTGCCGGAGCAGGACGGCCGGGAGATTGTCCAGACCATGGGCGTCCAGCGGGTCCTGCAGCGGGCCATCCTGCATGTCCAGGCTGCCGAGAAAAAGGAAGTTGATGCCGGAGACATTCTCGCGGCGCTGTTCGCGGAAGAGCAGAGCTACGCGGTCTATTTTCTCGCGCAGCAGGGCATCACGCGGCTCGATATTTTAAATTATATCTCCCACGGTGTCTCGCAGACCGGCGAGGATGAGTGGCAGGACGACATTGATGAGCGCGAGGCGGAAACACGCCATGACCGAAAAGCGCAGCAGAAGCGCGGCGGGATGCTGGAAAAGTTTACGGTAAATCTTATTGAGAAGGCCCGGGCAGGAAAGATCGATCCCCTCATCGGCCGGCAGGCGGAGCTTGAGCGCACCATTCAGGTGCTGGGCCGCCGGCTGAAAAACAACCCCATCTTTGTGGGTGATCCGGGGGTGGGAAAAACCGCGATTGTTGAAGGCCTGGCATTAAAGATTGTTCATGAGGAAGTGCCGACGGCTTTTCACAACACTGAAATATACTCTCTTGACATGGGCGCGCTGCTGGCAGGCACCAAGTTCCGGGGGGATTTTGAGGCACGGCTCAAAGGCGTGATTACCGAGCTGAACAACAAGCCGGGCGTCATACTTGCCATTGATGAAATTCATACCATTGTCGGCGCGGGTGCCACGAGCGGCGGGTCCATGGACGCTTCAAATATTCTGAAGCCGGCCCTGGTCTCCGGCAACCTGCGCTGCATCGGCACCACCACCTACGAAGAATATAAAAACTATTTTGAGAAAGACCGGGCCCTGTCGCGCCGCTTCCAGAAGATTGAAATCTCCGAGCCGAGCGTTGACGAGACCATTGAGATACTGAAAGGCCTCAAATCCTGCTACGAAGAGCACCACGATGTTATCTACACGCCGCAGGCCATCAAGGCGGCAGCAGAGCTCTCAGCCAAGCACATCACCAACCGCTATTTGCCGGACAAGGCCATTGACGTGATTGACGAGACCGGCTCGATATTCAAAGTGAGCCCGGCCTACAAGCACCGCAAAAAAATCACCACCCAGGACATTGAAAAAGTCGTTGCCCGGATAGCAAAGGTTCCGGCGCGCAGCGTCTCCACCTCTGACAAGCTGCAGCTGCAGAACCTTGACGAGGAGCTGAAGAAACGGGTCTTCGGCCAGGATGACGCGATCAAGAACATGGTCACGGCCATCAAGCGCTCCCGGGCCGGCCTGAGCATTCCGGAGAAGCCCATCGGCTCATTTCTCTTTATCGGCCCCACCGGCGTGGGCAAGACCGAAGTGGCAAAGCAGCTGGCAGCCGTGCTGGGCGTGCACTTCCAGCGCTTTGACATGAGCGAGTACATGGAAAAGCACACGGTGTCGCGGCTCATCGGCGCGCCGCCCGGCTATGTCGGCTTTGACCAGGGAGGCCTCCTGACTGATGCCATCCGCAAGAATCCCTACACCGTGCTGCTTCTTGATGAAATTGAAAAAGCGCACCCGGACATATTTAATATATTGCTGCAGGTGATGGATCACGCGACCCTCACCGACAACAACGGCAAGACCGCGGACTTCCGGCACGTGATACTGCTCATGACCTCAAACGCCGGAGCACGGGAGATGAGCGCGGCAACGCTCGGCTTTGGCGCCACGGTCGCGGAAGATAAAGGCGACAAGGGATTAAAGGCCATAGAAAAATTATTTAACCCTGAATTCCGCAACCGCCTTGACGGGATAATTACTTTCCACGCGCTGAATATCGAGATCATGCAGAAGATTGTGGACAAGTTTATTGCCGAGCTCAATGAGCAGCTGGGCGTGAAGAAGGTGCAGCTCTCTCTTTCGCCTGCTGCCCGCACCTGGCTTGCCAACCACGGCTATGACCCCATCTACGGCGCACGCCCCCTGGCCCGCCTGATTCAGACAGAGATCAAGGACCGGCTCGCTGACGAGCTGCTCTTCGGGCATCTGGTAAACGGCGGCAGCGCCCTTGTTGACCTTGACACGGCTTCCGAACCAGCGCAGCTTACTTTCAGCTATAGTTAAAGTGTTGACTAAAAAAAGGCAGAGTCATACCTGGCTCTGCCTTTTTTTTAACGTAAAATTGATGACGTCGTAAAAAGTCGAAAAAACGAACAATTTGTCATTGCGAGCGAAGCGCGGCAATCTCACAACTTTCTGAAATTCCCTGGGATTGCTTCGTCGTTTCACTCCTCCTAAGAAACTTCCGTTCATGCACAATTCAAAAACATTGTGCAGGTGGTTCATGTATGCAATGACACCCCCCTGTTTCCCCCCTTGCCAAGGGGGGATGTAAGAGGGGTCTCCCGAGACTTGTTTCTTTCATGAACAACCCCGAAGCGCAGCGCCGGGGTCAGATGCTCGCAAAGACAGCAGGGGGAGTTTTTACGACGTTGTCAAATTGCTTTTCCCGGCTGTCAGTCTTTGTTTTGCGCTTCGACTCTTTGAGCTGGTGATCCGTCTTCTTCTATTTTTAATTCTCCCGCCGTAATCCGTATTAATATAATGGAGTGAAAAAAGGGTGTGTCAGCGGAGAGCTACTTTTAAGGTTCCGTTGAAGGGATCAGCTTTTTCAAGGACCACGGTAATGGTTTCACCGGGCGCAAGCGCTGTGCCGTCGGCTGCGGAGAGGTTCACTTCCAGCTGATAATCATAGAGAAGGATGCTGTAGCCGCGCATTCGCTTCTCCAGCACCAGTGCGGTTAATGGCTGCCCGACCTGATCCTGTAGATATTTCAGCACCCAGTAGCGCTCCCGTTCCTGCGAGACAAGACCAGCTTTGGCAAGGCGCGGATCAACCTCGCTCACCATGTTTTTCAAGTCATGCTTCCCGTACACGGGAGGCCCTCCTCCCAGCAGGCTCTTCATCTGGCGCTGCATCACCAGGTCATAATATTTTCTCATCGGCGAGGTTATGGTGGTATAGAGGTCAAGGCCGAGCATGTAATGGGGACCCGGCTCAATGCCCAGATCCACCCTGCCCAGGAGCTTCCTCTGGCGGTACAGGTGGTAGCAGTGACCCGCCGTCAGGCATGTCTATGCGTTCCCGCGGCTGGGCCTGCTTCCGGTACAACGCAGGGACACCCCGCTCCCTGAACAGCCGGGCTGCCAGATGGTTTGCAAGTATCATGCACTCGGCGACAACAACCTGGCTCGGGGCATTGCGCTCGCGGATTGAAAGCGCGATGTGCTTCTCCTGGTCAACAACTATCTGCAGTTCAGGGATTGAAAGGATGAGGGCACCGGCGCTTTTTCTCTTCTCCATGAGGGCTGAGGTCAGGCGATAGAGTTCTGCGAACGGGGAGTTCTGTGCGATTTCCGCGTCCACCTCGTCATAGGTCATTTTTTTCGCGACCCGGATAATGCTTAAACAGATTTCAGAATCGATTATATCTCCGGCATCACTGAGTTTGACCAGAAAGCTCAGCGCAGGGCGGTTTTCTCCTTCTTTAAGGCTCAGCAGTCCCTCTGAGAGATCAGGGGGCAGCATGGGGATTTTTCCCTCAGGCAGGTAAATAGAAGTAGCCCGTTTAGCAGCCTCGCGGTCAAGTCTGCATTCAGGTTTGATGATGGATGCAGCATCGGTTATGTGAATGCCCAGCTGCAGGCAGCCGTCTTTGCGTTCAAAGCTGATGGCATCGTCTATGTCTCTGGTGAACGCGTCATCAATGGAAACAATCCTGAGATGGGTAAGGTCCCGCCGCGCTGCGCCGTCCGGCACCTGCCGTGCGAGCCCGTCGACTTCTTCCAGCACCTGCCGCGGCCAGTGCACGGGGATCTGATAGCGCTCAAGGCTCAGGTTTTCATCTGCGTCAAAGACGCCGTGCTCTACCAGCAGGTCAAAGCACGCCTTCGGGTCGATAATCTTTGCCTGATCAAGCATTTCCCGTATCAGCTGATAATCAGCTGCGTCGCTGCCAAACACGACGTAGTCCCGAAGAAGCTTCAGAAATGAGCTCTCCCGAGCACCGGACGTTTTTTTCCCCTGCAGGACTGACTCAAGCCAGATGCTTCCCTCCTCGATATCGCATTGGCGCTGGGCTTCGCGGCGGCGCTTGGTGAGCAGCGCTTCAATCTGCTCCGGGGTGTTGATCTGAAACTGCTTGCCCGCCAGTTTGAACCGGGTGCGCTCCTCTAACAGTGCGCGCAGCACTGCCGCGCCGCAGTCTGAGTCTGTCGTTTCCCCGAAGACCATGGTTGCCAGATAGCCGGTATCAAAGACCTCGCCCTCATCCGTGAGCATCTCCCACAGTGACTTAACATCCACCTGGCGCTTGAGCTCTTCCTGCTTCTGCTCGAGAGCTTTTATTTTTTTCAGGAGCGCGTCTTTTGATGAAGAAAGGTCAAGGAGGTAGGAGGAAAAGTGGAGGACCCTGTTTATCGTAACGTTCATCTCCCTGCCGGCAGCGGTATAGACATGGAGGCGGCTTCCGCTGTCATCAAGGCACACGCCGGAAATCAGTTTTTGACCTTCGAAAAACAGGACTGCCTTTGCCTGGTACACTGGTTTTTCTCCTGGGGGAAAACTATTTTTTAACAACCTAACCCGGACAAGCCGGAACCAAAGTTAACCGCAAAGACTAAAAAGAAACAAAGAAGATTGAATTTGGAACTCGATTCGACTGAGCTCACAGCTGACAGGAACTCACAAAGGTAAAAACAAAATTTTCCTGATTTCCTGAGTTCCAGATTTTAACTTTGTCTTTCCATTTTTGCAAGAAATTTCAGTCTTAAGAGACTAAAAGTAGCTGCTGTCGCCGGGGAAATACTGCCGTTCAAAACACTGCTCCGGTATTTCCCGGACAAAGCGCGAGGGTTTCATCATGGTCACGGCCCCGTGGTGATCGCTGTGGAGGGGGCTGCACAGGAACAGATAATCCTTGGCCCGGGTAACCGCAACATAAAACAGCCGGCGCTCCTCTTCCTCGTCATCCTGGGAGTCAATGTTCTTCGGATTGGGAAAGCTGCCCTCGGCAAGGGAGATGATGAACACTATTGGCCACTCAAGCCCCTTTGCCTGGTGGATGGTGCTGAGCTTCACCGTCTCCCGGTCTTCTTCTGCCGGTACATTTTCCGCAGTGACACTGGTCAGCAGGGCAAGCTCTGCCAGAAAGTCCTCCAGGCGGTCATAGTGGTACGCAAAATCCATGAAGCGCTCGATATCTTCGGCACGGCCTGCGGGGTCATGATATTTAATGCGCAGGTATTCTTCATAGCCGCCCTCAAAGACGGTCTTGATGAGTATTCCCGGCGACGTCTCCGGCCCCAGCTGCACCAGCGGCCGCATCACGCTGCACAGCTGTTCCCAGTAGGGCCGGGCAGCAGCAGGAACCACTGCCTCCAGGTTCCCGCTGAGGCAGGCTTCGAGCGGGCTTTCGGCAGCGGATAGCGCATCCCAGATCTTTTGCGCGCGCACCGTCCCCGATTTTAGGCAGCAGCTGCAGGATGCGCTTCCACGCCACCTCATCAAAGGGATTGATCAGGAGCCGCAGATAGGAGGCAATGTCCTTTATATGGGCCTGCTCAAAAAAGCGGATGCCCGAGCGGATTTCAAACGGGATGCCGGTGCGGGTGAGCTGCATCTGCAGCTCCATGGAGTGGTAGTGTGCCCGGTACAGGACCGCTATCTCCCCCGGATGAATGCCCTGCGCTATAAATTCCCTGATTTTGTCGGTAACGCCGCAGGCCTGCTGGATCACGGTGTCAAACAGCAGGCCTGAAGGCTGCACGCCGCTCTTGCGCTGGGCCTTCAGCTCCTTGTGAAACTGCTTTTCATTGCGGGTGATGCTCTGGTTTGCAAGCTGCAGGATCTCGGGGGAGGAGCGGTAGTTGTACTCAAGCTTGAAAATTTTTGCTGTCGGGTAGCGGCGCGGGAAATCCATGATATTGGCGAAGTTTGCTCCCCGGAACGCGTAAATGCTCTGCGAGTCATCGCCCACCACCATGAGGTTCTGCTGCGTGCCGGCCACGGCGTCGATGATATCCGCCTGGAGCTTATTGGTGTCCTGGTATTCATCCACCAGGATGTGCTGAAAGCGCTGGGCGTAAAACTCGCGCAGCGACGGGTCTTCCTCCATGAGCTGCAGCCAGCAGGTGAGCAGGTCATCAAAATCAACCAGGTTGAGCTTTTTCTTTTTCTCCGCGTAGTGTTTATAGATAGCCTGAATGTCGCCCAGGTGCTCAATAAAATAAGGATAGCGCCGCTCCAGGAGCTGCTCAACCGCAGTCCGGGTATTGCGGGCAAGGCTGAAGATGCGCGCGAGCACCGCGCCCTGGGGCAGGAGGCTGTTTTTCTTCTTATACCCCAGGTCGGTATAACACGAGTTGAGAAGATCGCCAGCGTCCTGCTGGTCAAGGATGGTAAAGTTCGGCTGCAGCCCGATGCGCGCCGCATTAACGCGCAGGATGCGGTTGGCGATGTGGTGAAAGGTGCCGCCCCAGAGCTTGCCGATATCAGAGGGCACCAGCGCTGCAACGCGCGACAGCATTTCGCGTGCAGCCTTATTGGTGAAGGTGACCAGCAGTATCCGGTAGGGATCAACTCCCCGCTCAATCAGATAGGACACCCGGTAGGTAAGGGTTCTGGTCTTGCCGCTGCCGGCGCCGGCAATTACCAGCACCGGGCCGTCGCCCGATTGCACCACGGCAAGCTGCTGCGGGTTAAGCTCCTGGTCAAAGGCTATATTTCTTCGCATGTGCATGAACCGTCCGGGTTACAGCAGGCTGTTGAAAAAACCCATCTGCTGCGTTGCGCTCATCCTTCGTCATTGCGACGTACGGTACAGTACGCCTCATTCCTCAGGATTTCGCGCGCCTTGCATCTGGATGTTTTTGACCAGCCTGGAAAAGATTATTTTTTCAACAACCTTAGTATCGTCTGCAAAAAAAGGGATTCACCCGTATTGTGAATCCCCTGTGCTTCACTAAATTCAGCTATGAATAATTTCTTATCAAAAGGTATGGGAATATCCCACCATCAGTATGCTCATGTTGAGCCCGTCATTATCATCATCAAGTGCCGGCATTGGAGATATGCTTGAAGCGCCATTCAAAATTTACTGCATTGCAGGGGTTCCAGAAATACTGGATGCCGGCACCGACATTGGAGGAAAAGTTGAAATCCGACGCCGAAGTCGCGCATCGAAAGGTTGGTGCCGACCATGCCGAACCCGGCCTGCACATAGGGCCGCCAGCTTTCATGCTTTGACAGCAGATTATAGCGCCCCATCAGGGTAATGCCGGCGGCATAGCGCTTCTGGTGTTTAAATACATAATTGAAATCACCCTCTACGATGCACTCGCCGGTGCCCCGGTACCAGCCCGTGCCGACCGGGTCAGTGAATACATAGCCGAAATAAGGAGACACCGGTGCAAAGCGGATATCACTCGTTGGAGCTGAACGAATAGCCGTAGCCGATATTAACACCGAGCTGTTTTGTTCCCTTTGCGGAAAGCGGCCCTTCATCTGCTGCCTGCAGTGAGGGGCAGGCCCATAGAAGGCCCAGCAGTGCCAGTAATAAGATTGCGGTTCCAGTCCTTTGTCTCATCGCGTACCCCTTTCCTGATGATTAGTGTTGTTCTGCAGTAATCAGCTCAGCCACACAGGCGCGGATTGTTTTAAAAAACTGCTCTTCCCCGGCAACCTGCATCCTGGTTTGCAGAGCAAAGAATTTTACGCTTACCTAACATAGTTTCATCCAGTTTGGCAATATCTTTTTCAGTAGTAATAATAAAATCCGCATTGCCCCCGGATTGGTTAATCACCCGGTAATCAGCCTCATCGTACCAGTGGTGGTCGGGGAAGGCGAGCCGCGCGGTTATGGTTACGCCGAGTGATTCGAGCAGGGAGAAAAAGGATGTCCGGGTCACCTATGCTGCAGACTGCTGTTGCCCGCTTGCCCTTGAAGCGCCGCAAGAGACAGTGTCTCATCGTTTGCCGTGCTCCTGAAAGCCTGCGCCTGAAGCGAGGCGTTAAAGATGGGGGCTCGCGGATTATACTTCTGTATGGTTTTTTCCAGCCCGGCTGCATTGGTTGTCTGGTCAACCTTGCTGAGCATGATGAGCCGGGCACGCCCTATTGATGAGATCGGCTCCCGCAGGGTTCCGCGCGGCAGGAGATAGCCGTTGCCAAAAGGGTTGCGGGAATTGATGAGCACGATGTCAAGGTCGCGCTGTAGCCGGAAATAATGAAATCCGTCATCAATAATAATAACCTGAGCGGCAAAATCACGCACTGCCCGCTGGCCCAGGGAAACCCGGTCTCTGCCCGCGAGCACCGGCACATCGCGAAGCTTTTGCGCCAGCATGAATGGCTCATCGCCTGCCTGTTCCGGCCCTGCCAGCACGCGGCTGCCGTCCGCGACCACCAGGCCCTGGCCCGGGTCCTGTGCACGGTAGCCCCTGCAGAGTATTGCCACCCGGTAACCCGCATCTTTCAAGTGCCGGGCGATATGATATACCGCCGGCGTCTTCCCGGTGCCGCCAACCGTGATATTGCCAATGCTCAAGACCGGGCAGGGCAGGCGATAGCTCTTAAAAATTTCTTTTTCGTAGAGCAACCGGCGCAGCCAGACCACGCCTTGAAAGATATAGGAAGCGCAGGCGAGCGGAACGAGCGCGAGGCTGAGTAGTGCTCCCGGCTTTTGCATGGTGATGAGCTGCTCAATAGATGATCGTATGTTCATGTGCAATGCTGAAAGAGCTGTCCCGGTTTTATGGTGTATGCGGCGCAGAGCTGGCGCGCGCTGCCTGCTGCTCGATAATCGGCTTCAGAACGTCCATGCTTTTCTGCAGGGCGCCGCTGTTGTCCGCGATAACCTGGTATGCGTGAGCCCCTGCTGATTCCCGCAAACCCCGGTCAGAAAGAAGCAGCCGGGCCTGTTTAATGAGCCCTGCCTGATCCGCCACCTCTATCCCGCCGCCATTGTGCTGCAAAGCGTCGGCGATCTCAGCGCAGCTGTCCATGTGCGGCCCGAACAGCACCGGCTTTTTAAATACCGCAGCCTCAAGCAGATTGTGCCCGCCCACCGGCACGAGGCTGCCGCCGATAAAGACTATGGTTGCGATGCTGTACAGGGTTGCCAGCTCGCCGATGGTATCAAGCAGGATCACATCACCGGGCCCCGCAGCAGCAGCGCTGAGAGCGGTTTTTCTGCTGAAGGGCATCCCTGTCTCCTGTATCAGGGCCGCCACCTCGTCAAACCGGCCGGGATGGCGCGGGGCAAGGATAAGAACCAGCCCGGAGAAATTTTTTTTCAGCTCGCGGAAAGCGGCAAGGATGATCTCTTCCTCACCCTTGTGCGTGCTGCCGGCGATAAAGACCGGCTGCTCCGGTTTCAGGTTAAGGTCGCGGCAGAGCTTTTCCGTAAGCTCGCGGCTCACCTCAGGCAGCGCCTGATCGAACTTGAGATTTCCCGTGACCCGCACCGCGGCCGGCTCAGCTCCCAGCTCAATGAGGCGCTGCGCGTCAGCGGAAGACTGCATGCAGCAGCAGGTCAGGTTCGCCAGCACCCGCTGGAAGAAAAACTTAAACATCCGGTAGCGGGGGAATGAGCGGCTGGAGATTCGGCCGCTCACCATCACTGCGGGAATGTTTCGCCGGTTAAGCTCCCGCAGGAAATTGGGCCACAGCTCGGTTTCAAGGGCGATAAAGGCAAGCGGCTGAAACCGGGAAATAAAGAGCCGGCTGCACCAGGGATAGTCAAAAGGAAAAAAAATAACGCGGTCTATAAACTGTGAGCTGCGCTCTGCAGTAGCTTTCCCGGTTGCGGTGGCAGTGGACAGCAGGATGGGCTGCCGGGGAAAAGCGCGCTTCAGCTCCCTCACCAGGGGCAGCGCCGCCATCACTTCACCGACTGATACCGCGTGCACCCAGACCGGGCGGCTGCCGCTGAATGCGCTCACATCGTTCCAGCGGATAACCCCGAGTTTCTGCAGCAGTCCGTCACGATAGCGCTTGTTGATAATGAGCAGCAGGATAAACAGGGGCAGAAAGAGAATCGTCACCAGATAGAGCATGCTGTTATATAGTATATACATGCGCGGCAGCTCCCTCAAGCGTTCCCAATAAGAGGCTTTTTCACCTGTTCCTGGAAATAGTAGGCATAGAGCTTCTGGTATTCTCCGCCCCGGCTGAAGAGCTCATCGTGGGTTCCCTGCTCAACGATTCTGCCGTGGGACAGCACCACAATCCGGTGCGCCTTGCGAATGGTGGACAGGCGATGGGCAACAATGAAGGTGGTGCGGTTTTTCATGAGGTTTTCCAGCGCCAGCTGCACCTCCTCCTCGGACTTGCTGTCAAGCGCGGAGGTCGCCTCATCAAGTATCAGGATGGGGGCATTCTTAAACAGCGCCCGGGCAATAGCCATGCGCTGGCGCTGGCCGCCGGAGAGCTTCACCCCCGCCTCCCCGATAATGGTGTCATATCCTTCGGGAAGCTCGCCAATAAAGTCGCTGGCATGGGCAGCGCGGGCAGCTTCAATAATTTTATCCTCCGGCGGAGCAGTGTTACCGTAGGCGATGTTGCTGCGCACGGTGTCGTTAAACAGGATGGTCTGCTGGCTGACCAGGGCAATCTGCGACCGGAGCGAGCGCATGGTAATATCTCGTATATCAAAGCCGTCTATGACAATGGCGCCACGGGTAACATCATAGAAGCGCGGGATGAGGTTTACCAGGGTGGTTTTTCCCGCGCCGGTCGTGCCGACGATGGCGATAATTTCTCCCGGCCGTACCTCAAGCCCGATGTCATGCAGCACCAGATGCTGGTCATACCCAAAGCTGACGCTGCGAAAGCTGACTGCGCCTTGTACCGGGGGCAGTGCCAGCGCGCCTTCCTTGTCTTGTATCTCCGGCACGCTGTCAAGCACCTGAAAAACCCTCACCGCACCTGCCAGCCCCTCCTGGATGTCCTGGTAGGACGTGCTTAAATTTCTCACCGGGTCATAGAGCAGCAGCAGCGCGGTCACAAAGGAGAAAAATGTGCCCGGCGTTGACGTTCCCTTGATCACGCTGTAGCCGCCGTAAAATACGACCGCAGCACCGGCAATGCCGCCGATGAGCTCCATGAGCGGGGAGGAGAGGGCCCTGATGCGCAGCCGTTTGAGGCGGATTCTGAAGAGCCGGAAATTTTCCTCAGAAAAGCGCTGCGCCTCGTAGTCTTCCATGCCGAATGCTTTCACGATGCGGCACCCGGTGATGGCTTCATGCAGCAGCGTGGCAATTTTGCCGACCTTTTCCTGGCCGCGGGTACTGAACCGTCTGCTCTTTTTGCCAAAGCGCTGAATCGGGATGAGGACCCAGGGCATAATGAGGAATGCAATGCAGGCAAGCTTCCAGTCCTGGTAAAAGAGCACGCCCACCAGGCCGGCGATGGTGAACAGATCTTTAAAGAAGCTGATAATGACATTGGAAATAGATGCCTGGAGGATGTTGACATCGTTGGTAATGCGCGCCATCAGCACGCCGGTGGGATTTTTGGCAAAGAACGAAAGCGACAGGCTCTGCAGGTGAACGTACACCTTCTCCCGGATATCTGCGATAATGCGGTTGCCGACAAAGCCCATAAAATAGGCATGGCTGTAATCAAAAACGCCCCTGATGGCGTAAAGGATTATGATCGCCAGCGGTACCATGCGCAGCATGGTGAGGTTTTTTTTAAAAAAGATATCATCGAGTGCCGGCTTTACCAGGTAGGCAAGGCCTGCTGATGACAGGGCCAGGGGCAGCATGCAGATCCCTGCCAGCAGCAGCATGCGCCAGTGAGGTTTTACAAACTGAAACAGACGAATATAGAGGTTAACGCTTTCTTTGAGCATACTATATGATGTTCAGCGTTCAGCCAGTCAGCGTTCAGCTCAAGTTGTTTTTGCTGAAAGCTTAACGCCTAACTGCATTATGGCCTTTACTGAGCATGTCATAGGCAATGCGGGCCACCCGTGCCGATGCTCCCGGTGCGCCGAGCCGTTCCCGGATCCGCCCCAGGTCCCTTTCCATGGCAGCCAGGCGCTCAGGGCTCTTAAGCAGGGCCAGGGCTTCCCCGGCAATGCGCTGCGCTGATGCATCTGCCTGGATCAGCTCCGGCACCACCTGCGTGCCGGCAACTATATTTGCCAGCCCGATGCAGGGCACGCGGATCATGAGGCGCCCGATAAGATAGGTAAGAAAAGAAATCTTATACAGGATGATCATCGGTTTTTTCATCAGCGCTGTTTCAAGGGTTGCGGTGCCCGATGCCACCAGCACCAGGCTGCAGACCTGCAGGGCCCGGTGGAGCTGGTTTTCCACCACTGTGACCGGAACATTTTTCTGCGCAACCCATGTTGCTATTTCTTCTCTGCGGATGCCGGGAGCAACCGGGATGATAAACTGCGCCATCGGGTACTCTTTTTGGATGCGTTGTGCTGCAGCAAGCATAACCGGCAGCAGCCGCTCGATTTCAGATTTCCTGCTTCCCGGCAGCAGGCCGATCACCGGCCAGCCCGGTTTCATGCCAAACGCCTCCAGGCTGCCGGCACTGTCAAACGCCGGGATTTCCCGATCCAGCAGGGGGTGGCCGACAAACTGCACCGGCACCCCTTCTTTTTCATACAGCGGCACCTCAAACGGGAAGACCACTGCCATCTGGTCCACAATACGCGCGATCTTTTTTACCCGCCCCTGCCGCCACGCCCAGATCTGCGGGCTGATATAGTAGAGAACCGGCACCTTATGCTTTTTCGCAACTGCAGCCAGGCGCAGGTTAAAGTCCGGGTAATCAAGCAGGATTAAGAAGCCCCGGCGGCGCCTCTTCAATCTGCTGCTTGAGCGTATTGAAGACCTTTCTGATGTGCGGCAGGCGGGAGACGACCTCAACAATCCCTACCACAGAAAGGTCCCGGGCATCAAAAAGAATCTCCATGCCTGCCCGGCGCAGCTCGTCGCCACCGATGCCGTACAGATGAACTGAGGGATCAATCCTTTTCAGCTCACGCACCACATGCGAACCATGGAGGTCAGCGGAAGCCTCTCCCGCAACCAGGAGAATCTTTTTGGAACCAGCCGCTATGGTGCCGGGGGAAGTGGTTTGAGACATTTCCGATTAACTGCAATGAAAATCTGTTTCAGGGGTAATGATAGTATCCTGAAAAACAAAAAAACCATAGCCCGTAAGCTAAGGTTTTACAATAGCTGATTATAGCACTCGCAGCAATGATTTAGTTAATGGCAGCCTGGCTGGCCTGTATCTGCTCAACAATCTCGAGCGCGACTTTGAGGGCGTTGCGCCCGGCCTCGCCGGGAACTTCCGGCTGCTCGCGGTTGCGCACCGCCTTGAGAAACGCTTTTATTTCCTGCTCCAGCGAGTCTCCCTGCTCAATCTCAATCCGGTCATAGGTAATGTTCGGCATGCCGTCGCTTTCTGCGCTGGGCAGTTTTCTGAACACCTCCACTGCCTGGGCGGCAAAGTCTATTGACAGGTAGGCATCATTCTGAAAGAGGCGGATTTTTCGCATCTCCTTGACAGATATCCTGCTTGCCGTCACATTGGCAATACAGCCGGTGGCAAACTGCAGCCGGACATTAGCGATGTCGTTTTTTGAGGTCAGGATGGGAACCCCGACGGCATTGATGTGCGTGACCGGCGCATTAACCAGGTTTAAAATAATGTCGATATCGTGAATCATGAGATCAAGGATAACATCAACCTCTATGCCGCGCTCCTTAAACGGCGCAATGCGGTGCGACTCGATAAACAGCGGCTTTTTCAGAACATCCTTGATGGCGAGCAGGGCTGCGTTAAAGCGCTCAAGGTGACCAACCTGCAGTACGAGCTGTTTTGACCGGGCAATCTCGATCAGCTCATCCGCCTCGGCAAGGGTTGTGGTCATGGGCTTTTCCAGGAGCACGTCAATCCCCTGCTGCAGACACTCCCGCGCTATAGCATGGTGCAGCGGGGTCGGAACGACGATGCTCACCGCCTGAACCCTGCCGAACAGGTCCCGGTAGTCAGTGCAGGCCTGCACGCCGTAGCGCGCTGCTATCTCACGGCTGCGGTCCTGATCCGTATCCACCACGCCGACCAGCTCTGCGTCGGGTGAGTTGGCGTACTTTTCAGCATGAAATTTACCCAGATAGCCGACGCCGATGACGCCGGCTTTTATTGCCGCCATCTACCGGATGATACCCCGCTCTGAATTTTTGATAAAGGAAACAAGGTGCTGGACTTCGGGGGTGGTGAGGTTTTCTTCCGCAATCTTTTCAAATGCTTTGCTGAGGGTAAGCCCTGAGCGAAAAATAATCCTATAGGCTGTTTTCAGCTCCCTGATAGAATCCTCAGAAAACCCGCGCCGCTTCAGTCCGGTGAGGTTGATACCATAGAGCTTGGCGCGCTCGCCGACCGCCATCATGTACGGGGGCACATCTTTTGATACCCCGGTCAGTCCGCCGATCATTGCATAGGAGCCGATATGGACAAACTGGTGCACGCCGACCAGCCCGCCGAGGATGGCACAGTCCTCGATATGGATGTGGCCGGCAAGGCTTGCTGAGTTTGCTATGATAACCTGATTTCCAATCCTACAGTCATGGGCCACATGGGCGTAGGCCATGAGGAAAATATTATTTCCGAGAACTGTTTTGCCGCCGCCGCCGGGAGTTCCCCGGTTAATAGTCACAAACTCGCGGAAGGTATTGTCATTGCCGATTACGAGCTCGGTCCGGGCATCCGCCTTGAACTTCAGGTCCTGGGGAATTTCACCGATGGAGCAGAACTGAAAAATTCTGCACCGCTCGCCAATGGTGGTAAACTTTTCAATCACCACATGGGACCCCACAGTGGTGTCGTTGCCAATCCGGACCTCATCGCCGATCAGGGTATAGGCCCCGATCTCAACACCAGCGCCGATTTCAGCGCTTTTGCTGACGATGGCAGTTTGATGTATGGTGCTCTGTTTTTTCTGTGTCATCGGTCTTCAGGTCTCATTAACGGTGCTCTGCAAACACGTAACCACCGTGCTGTTGCTACTCCGGCTCCCCTGGAGCGCTTTCTTCCTTCACTATATGCGTAGCAGCCATGGTAGCCATAAGTTCTGCTTCGGCCACGAGGTTCCCGTCCACCAGGGCCCTGCCGCGAAATTTCCAGATCTGGCGTTTGAGGCCTATGCTTTCCAGCTCAAAGCGCACCTGGTCTCCCGGGAGGACCGGCCGCCGAAACCGGGCCTTGTCGATGCCAATAAACAGTACATCCGCACTCTTTACCTTTTGCCCGGTTGAGCGTATAGCCAGCACCCCCCAGGCCTGGGCCATTGCTTCGATGAGCAGCACGCCCGGCATAATGGGCTGGCCGGGGAAATGGCCCTGAAAGAACGGTTCATTAATCGTTACATTTTTAATGGCAACGATGCGCTTGTTTGGCTCCAGTTCCAGAACCCGGTCAATTAAGAGAAACGGATAGCGGTGCGGGAGGTATTCCATTATTTCCTTAATGTCTAACACGTAATCATCTCCCTTTGAGCTCTTGCAGCATGGATTCAAGGCGCTCTACTTTATCTTCCAGCTTTTTCAAGGTCATCCTCATTTCCGGCAGTTTGGGAATGGTGCGCGAGGATTTCAGCCAGTCGCGGTGCGGCATGTGCGGGTAGCCTGACACCACCTGCCGGGCCGGGACATTGCCGGATATCCCGGTTTTTGCTCCCGCAATGGCATCATCGCCGATGGTGATATGCCCCACCACACCCACCTGGCCGGCAAGCGTTACGCGCTTGCCAATGCTGGTGCTCCCGGAAACTCCCACCTGTGCCACCAGAATCGAGTCTTCCCCGACCGTGACATTATGGGCGATGTGCACCAGATTGTCGGTTTTAACTCCCCGCTGGAGCCAGGTCCTGCCCATGGCTGCCCGGTCAATGGTATTGCCGGCGCCGATTTCCACATCATCATCAATCTGGACTATGCCCACCTGGGGTATTTTGTAATATTCTGCGCCATCTTTGGCAAAGCCGAACCCGTCGCTGCCGATCACGGTCCCCGGATGGATAATAACCCGCTTGCCGATGATACAGCGCTCGCGAACCGTCACGTTGGGGTAGATGAGCGTTTGTTCCCCAACCGTAACATTATTTCCCAGAAAGCAGTGGGGGTAAATGGTGACCCCGTCCTCAAGAACGCAGCCATCGCCAATCACCACAAACGGATACAGGGTTACCTTCCGGCCAAGCCGGACGCCCGTGCCGACGATCGCCCGCTCATCTATAACGCCGCTCTGCTGCGGCCGCGGATGAAAAAGGCGTACAATTTTCGCATAGGCGAGGTAGGGGTTGGCAATTTTCAGAAGCGGCTTACCAGCAATGGCGACTTCAGGACTGCAGATAATTGCCGAGGCCCCGGTGGCTGCCCCTTTACTGAGATACTTAGGGTTGGCAATAAAGCTTATATGGCCGGCCCCGGCAGCCTCTATACCTGCCACCCCGCTGATGAGCACCGAGCCGTCGCCGGCCACCTCTGCGCCGACCAGCTCGGCAAGTTCCTTCAGGGATTTTTCCATTGATGCCCCCTGCGTACGCGCTATTTTTTCTTGGACGAGCCCTGGGAGTCGTATATCGAAATAATTTTGTCGGTGATATCCAGACCATCTGTTGCATAGAGGAGCACGGTTTCACTCCGCTCAAAGACGATGGTATAGCTATTTTCTTTACCGTACTTTTTAATAATGTCAACCAGATCGGAAAGTATGCCCCGGGTGAGCTGTGCGTCCTTGATCTGCAGCTCATCCTTGTAGTCCTTGACCTTACGCTCGTATTCCTTCTGCATCTGGATAAATTCTTTTTCCTTTTCCGCTTTTACGTCATCCTTGAGCATGGAGCCCTGTTTTTCCAGTGAGCCGCCGAGCCGTTCCAGCTCTTCTTTTTTGCGGGTAATTTCAGACTCTGCTTTCTTCACTTCCGCCGTAAACTTTTCCTTGGCTTTTTTGCCTACCGTGCTTTCATTCAGGGCCTTCTGCAGGTCCACGTACCCGATCTTCAGGTCGGATGCACCTGCACTGGCAAGGGTGAATGCTGTTATGACCAGAGCTGCCAATACTACCGTAGCTTTTTTCATGATGCGTTGATCCTCCTGTTGCTGGGTTAAAAGGTATTTCCCATGGAAAACTCAAAGTTGCTCGACTTCTCATCATACTTGGATATCGGGGACGGGTTTATGCCCCACTCGACGCGCAGCGGGCCAAAGGGCGAAAACCACCTGACGCCGACGCCGAAATCATAGCGCAGGTCTGAAAGATACCCCTCGCTCTGCCGGTACGCATTGCCAATATCGGTAAATACGACGCCGCGGATACCCGCTTCCTTCATGATGGGGAACTGGTATTCGAAGTTGAAAAATATCTCCTTGCAGCCGCCCACCGTGTCATAGTCCTTATTGTCGTCATAGTAATAATAGTCATTATTATAATAGTTATCATTATAGTTATCATTCCTGTCATAGTCTTCGTTTATATAGGGTTTACCGTTCTCTACATAGATAAGACCTTTTTTTTCGGGTCGCTTTTTCTTCGGGCCCAGGGTCCGGGCCTCGAAACCGCGCATGGAGTCAAGGCCTCCGAGGAAAAACTTATCTGAGAGGGGGACATCCTTGCCGCCATAGCCGAACAGGTACCCCACGGTTCCCCTCACCATAAACACCGTATCCCAGCGCCAGGGAATGTACTTGGCGGAGCTGGCTATCAGTCCCACGAACTTGTTCGATCCGGCAATGC
Organism: uncultured delta proteobacterium; assembly: GCA_963803975.1. Classification (GTDB taxonomy): domain Bacteria; phylum Desulfobacterota; class WTBG01; order CAIYCZ01; family CAIYCZ01; genus JAPLIX01. The sequence continues at coordinate 88,478 of CAWDOY010000009.1, read as the reverse complement.
CTGCCATCTCTGCGGTAAAGCTGTGAAAGGAGCCCTTGCGGGTTATAAAGCGGTCATCCCGGGAATCGCGCACTATGGTGCCGGTAACCGCCCCGGTGGTGCTGGTGCCCTCCTGCTCCTGGATGGCAAGGGATGCATCATTATCCACGTTACTAATATCCACCTGCTCAAAACGGTAGGAGTAGTTCACGCGGGTATAATCAAAGCGCTCAAGAGGTTTACCCATGCGAAGATTAAGCCCGATTGAGCTCTGCTCGAAATCCTCGTACCAGCGGGACGTATTGTACAGGTCAAAACCGACCGAGGTCCTGGTGCCGCGCCACCAGGGTTCGGTAAAAGAAATATCATAGCGGGAAGAGCGGCCGCCGATATTTGCCATGAGGGAAAGCTGCTGGCCCTTGCCCCGGAAGTTGTTCTGGGATATCTGGAACATGCCCATGATGCTGTCAGCCGAGCTGTAGCCCGCGCCGATGCTGAAGGAGCCGGTCGGCCGCTCTTTTACTTCCACGTTGAGGTTAACCTTGTTGGGAGCGCTGCCCGGCTCAGGGTTGAGCTTGACTTCCTCGAAAAACCCCAGATTGTTCACTTCCTGTTTGCTGCGATCGAGCTCCTTGGAATTATAGATAGAACCTTCCGTGAGGCGCAGCTCGCGGCGGATGACATTATCGCGGGTCCGGGTATTGCCGGTGATTTTAATCTTTTCCAGATAGGTTTTTTCTCCCTTTTCAACGCTGTAGGTGAGATTCACCTTTTTCTCTTCCTGCTTGATATCAGTGAGCGGTGTGACATCGGCAAAAGCGTATCCCTCCACAGAATAAACGCCCTTTGATTACCAGCAGGTCATCATTCAGTACGGTGCTGTTAAAAACTTTCCCCGGCGTTGATTTTATTTTCGAGAGGAAGAAGGCCTTGTCGCGGATCAAATCCCCCTGCATGTCGACGCTGCCGATGGTGAACTGGTTGCCTTCAAACACGTTGAAGGTAATATAAATGCCGTCCTCTTTAAAGTCCACCGCGGGCCGGTCAACCTTTACCTGAAGGTAGCCATGGCCGTAGTAGTAGCCCATGACGCGGTCTACATCCTTTTCCAGATCATCCTCTTTGTACATGCCGGCGCTGGTAATGAAGGAGAGGATGTTCTTTTCCCGCGTGGCCATTATTTTTTTCAGCGCCTTGGAGGGGATGGCCTTATTCCCGGTAAAGATGACTTTCTTAACCTTGCTTGTTTTGCCCTCGGCAATCTGGAACACCACCCCGGTTTCCTCGCTTGAGATGGCTTTGAGCTTATAAAATATGCTCACATTATAGAACCCCTTGTCAGTATAGAGCTTCCTGATCCGGGACACATCGCCGGTCACCTTGTTGAGATCAAGCACGGTCCTGATTTTAGTCTCCATAACCTTTTGCATGTCTTCAAGCTTGACGCTTTTGTTGCCCTGAATCTGGATTTCCTTGATGGTCGGCCGCTCTACGACCTGGAAGGTTACCTCTTTTCCCTCGTCACTGTCAGCGCTGGACACGGTAACGTCTTCAAAGTAGCCCAGCTTGTAGATGCGCTTCAGATCTTCCTGGAGCTGTTCCGGTGAGTACATATCACCCGGCTTGGTCAATATGGAGAGCATGATGGCGTCCTGCTCGATATATTTGTTGCCGGTAATGATAATTTTGGTAACTGCCTGCTTGCCTGAAATCCTGTAATAGAGGGAGTTGGCAAGCTCTTTTACTTTTGCGGGTATGCCGCTGAGCCCTTCCGTGGTGCTCGCAAGTCTCTGCACCGGCACCTGGTCCCGGGTGTTAATGAGCGTGGCGTCAATAGTCACCTGGCTGCCGATTTTGCTGAGGCTGCCCATGACAACAAAATCTGCGCCCAGCTCTGCTCCGATGCGTTTGGCCGTCCCTTCCTCAATTTTTCTCTCTCCCAGCCGGGCCGTATGCTGCAGCAGCAGCGCCTTTTCCACGGTCGAGATGTCTCCCCGGCTTTCCAGCCGCGTGGCAAGCATCTGGGGAATTGCCTGCTGCAGGTAGCTGAGATTTTCTTCAGCGTTGATTGCAAACGGCAGGATCGCAACCCTGACCGCTGAGAGCGCAGCAGGGGGCACGGCGCACACTGCCAGCATGCCGATCAAAAGGCCGCCCGATATTCTTTTTAAAATCTGCAAACATTTCACCTGATAAAATTCCTTTTAAGCTGAAGGCGATTTTTCTACAACCTGGCCATCGAGCAGGGTGATGCAGCGCTGCATCTTTTTTGACAGGTTTTCATTATGTGTCACAATAATGAATGTTATCCCAAGTTCGGCGTTTAATTCAAGTATCAAATTAAATACTTCCTCCCCGGTGTGGGTGTCCAGGTTGCCGGTCGGTTCATCTGCAAGGACCACGTCCGGTTTCATGATGAGCGCCCGGGCCACAGCCACCCGCTGCTGCTCGCCGCCGGACATCTCCCCGGGCTTGTGCGTCAGCCGCTCTTCAAGGCCGAGCCGGGAAAGTATCTCCCGCGCGCGGTTTTCAGCTGTTTTCCGGTCAAGGCCGCTGATAAGCGCAGGCATGGCGGCATTTTCCAGAGCACTGAACTCAGGCAGCAGGTGATGGAACTGAAAGATGAAGCCAAGCCTTTTATTGCGAAACCCCGCCAGCGCCTCTTCCGGCATGGCAAAAATATCTATTCCATCATAGTACACGTGACCGGCCGTGGGCCGGTCAATGGTCCCCAGAATGTGCAGCAGGGTGCTCTTTCCCACACCCGAGGGGCCGACGATAGCAAGGGCCTCTCCCCGCCGCACCTCAAGCGCAACCTCTTTCAAAACATCAGTTTTTTTCTGGTTGCTGAAATAGCTTTTGTCCAGGTTTTTGACCTGGAGGATATAGTCCCCGCCTCCTGCCGCCGCCCTATTCATACCTGAGCGCCTCTGCAGGGTCCAGGCGCGCTGCCTGCCGTGACGGATAAATGGTTGCCAGAAAGGTTATCAGAACCGCTGCTAAAGAAACCCAGAGGGTATCAATGAAGCTGGTCTTAACCGTCAGGTTCGGTATGTAGTAAATATCCTGAGACAGGCCCACGATATGGTAATGGTTCTGGAGGAATGCCAGAAGATACCCTCCGGTAAGGCCGAGGGCAGTGCCAAACACGCCGATTATCAGGCCCTGAATGACAAAGATGCGCATGACGGCGGCAGAGGTCGCTCCCATGGATTTCAATATGGCGATATCCCGGTTCTTGTCATGCACCACCATGATAAGCGTGCCAATGATATTAAATGCAGCCACCAGGATGATGAGAATTAAAATGATGGACATGGCGGTCTTTTCAAGCTTCAGCGCCGAGTAGAGGTTGCGGTGCATCTCCATCCAGTCCCGCACCAGGTATGAAAGCCCTATTTTGTTCCTGATTGCATCAGCAAAAGTTTTCACCTGATAAATATCAGAGACCTTCACTTCCACCCCGGTCGCCTCGTCAGCCATTTTCAGAAAGCTCTGGGCGTTCTTCATGGATATGTAGGCGAGGGTGGTGTCATATTCATACATGCCTGATTCAAAGATGCCCACGACAAAAAACTTTTTCCAGCGGGGCATGAGGCCGCTGGGGCTGATAAGCCCCGAGGGGGAGATAACCGTGAGCGGCTCTCCCAGGCCGACCCCGAGCAGCTTTGACAGCTCTTTTCCGATAATGATTCCCGGCAGCTTGCTGCCGTCAGAAGAGGGCTGCTCTTTTTCCAGCTGATCGAGCCTTCCTTCAACCAGGGTTTCTTGTATCCTGATGACCGCAGGGGCGGTGGCAGCGTCAATGCCGCGCAGCACCACTCCCGAGACATTGGTGCCGGAAGAGAGCATCCCCTGGAACAGGATAAACGGGGTTGAGGCCACCACGCCGGGGCAGCCGCGGATTTTTTCCATGACCTGCCGGTAGTCATTCAGGTTGGCGCCGAATTTGGAGATAACCAGGTGCGAGTTGGTCCCGAGAATCTTTTCCCGCAGGTCATCGGTGAAGCCGGTCATAACCCCGAGCACCAGGATGAGCGCCATCACGCCGATGGCAACGCCGGAGATGGAGATCAGGGTAATGATTGATATAAAGGTCTGCCGGCGCTTGGCCCTGAGGTAGCGCAGGCCGATATACAGTTCATAGCGCATCTTTTACGTTTCCTGTTGCTTTTCAGCGCGCAGCAGCGGGAACAGTATCACATCCCGGATTGACGGCGAATCAGTCAGCAGCATGACCAGCCGGTCAATGCCGATGCCTTCACCGGCAGCCGGCGGCATGCCGTGCTCCAGCGCGCAGATATAGTCTTCGTCGATTTCAGTGACCTGTCCCTCCACCTTCTGCTTGGCCTGCGCCTGCTCCGTGAAACGCCGGCGCTGGTCTTCAGGGTCATTCAGCTCAGAGAAGGCATTGGCGATTTCCCGCCCCATGATATAGAGCTCAAAGCGGTCGGTCACCTGCGGGTTGGCCTCGTTCTTTCGTGCCAGCGGCGATACTTCAAGCGGATACTGGGTGATAAAGGTCGGCTGCACCAGCTGTTCTTCTGCCACCTGCTCAAAAATCCCGGTCACGATTTCTCCCAGCGGCTCATCCCCGTTAAGCGCAACGCCGAGCCGCTGTGCGTGGACAACAGCCTTTTCCCGGTCATCAAGATCACGAGCGTCTATGGAGCCGTAGCGGGCAGCTGCCTCCTTGAGCGTCATTCTGGCCCAGGGCGGGGTGAAATCTATCTCAATACCCTGGCAGGTAATTTTGCCGGTGCCAAAGAGCTGCAGGCTGATAAACGAGAACAGCTCCTCGGTAAGCGCCATCAGGTCTTCGTAGGTAGCATAGGCCTGGTAGAACTCAAGCATGGTAAATTCAGGGTTGTGCTGGGTGGAGATGCCCTCGTTGCGGAAATTGCGGTTGATTTCAAAGACGCGCTCAAATCCCCCCACCACCAGCCGCTTCAGATAGAGCTCGGGCGCGATCCGCAGGTACAGGTCCATGTCCAGAGCATTATGATGGGTTTTAAACGGCCGCGCGGTCGCGCCGCCGGGGATTGACTGCATCATCGGGGTTTCCACTTCCACAAAGTCGCGCTGGCAGAGAAATTCCCTGATCAGGTTGATAACGCGGCTGCGCACCTGGAAGGTGGCGCGCGCCTGGGGATTAACAATCAGGTCAAGGTAGCGCTGCCGGTAGCGCAGCTCAATGTCCTGGAGCCCGTGCCATTTCTCAGGAAGCGGCTGCAGGGATTTGCTCAGGAGCGTGCATGCATCAGCTAAAATGGTCAGCTCCCCGGAGTGGGTTACAAACGCCGTGCCGGTTATCCCCAGGAAGTCGCCCATATCAACCATCTTTTTTACCATCTGGTAGGTGTCTGCGCCCAGCTTGTCTTTGCGCAGATATGCCTGGATGCGGCCCTTGCGGTCCTGGAGATGGATGAAGGTTGATTTTCCAAAGTCGCGCATTGACATGACGCGGCCGGCGATCACAAAGACAGCGCCTGACTCCTGAACCTCCTCGGGGGTTTTGCCGGCGAACCGGTCGATCAGCTCCTGCGTGGTGTGCTGCACCCGGAAATCATTGGGGTAGGGGTTGATGCCCTGATCCCGCAGATCCTGGAGCTTCTTTATTCTCTGCTTGAGAAATTCCTTCTTTTCTTCCATAGGGAAATATGGCTGCAGACCTGATAGAAATTAAAAGATTTCACACTATCGTAACTTTTATTTTTAGTCAAGGTAAAAGGGGTAAAAAAAAGGAAAGCCGCAGCGTTCTGGTATCCTGTATTTCTGATTTTATGTGAGCCGGCAAGCCTGCATTGAAAGCCTTTATTCTAATAGCTTATTTCTGAAAGCGGATAGATTCAAGCTGATGGCCGGCGGAGCGCAATTTTTTGTTTACATTGAACTGAGGTTTGATATAAATGCTTACAACTTTTATTATTTATACGGTCATTGCGAGGCGCGAAGGCGACGCGGCAATCCCGGCTCAATGCCTGTAGCCTTCCCGCTGACTGCTGATGAAAGAAGAGGGAGGGATGATGAAACAACTGGTACCGGAAGAAGTCCTCAAAAAAACAGTCAAGTGCCACAAGGGATTGTCCTGCCTGTCAACCGGGCACGGGGCGTGCGAAGCCTGCGGCAAGGCCGGCGACGAGGAGCTTTTTGTCAATAAAAGAAACAGCGACTGCCCCTACCGGATTTTTTACGGAGAACAGCACATCTGTACCTGTCCCACGCATTTTGCCCTCTATAAAAATATGACAAAGTAAGAACACGGGCCACCGGTTCGTTAGCCGCGAACAGCGGGGGAATGTACAGAAAGAAAAAATTGAAAGCTTCTACCAGCGTGTTCGCTGGCGGGAGCTTTTTTGCTTTTAAATTTAATAGACGGTGTTTTTTAATTGCCCGTAATCCCGTGAAGTGAAAATGCGGGCGCATGTCCGGTTTCTTGACAAACAGTGTCATTCTGTTATGAACACAGGGGAGTCCGGGATGAGCAAGGACTGTGCACCCGGCCGCCATACGATTTTTAACTGGCACACAATTACGCTTGATTCTCGCCATCGCACTAATCTGCATTTTAATTATTGCCTTTGCCGCGCTGATTACCTTCGCAGGGTATTGCATAGCAAAGTATGGTGAACGTCGCGCCGCTGACAAAGAAGACGGCCCCGGCCGCCCGCAGTGAGAGCCCCCGCTTCATTGAATTGTGGCTCGTCCAACCTCCGTAAGGCTTCGGGATGCGGATCAGAGGACGGGTGACCAGTGCCCCGATGCACGAAACACGAACCCCTAACCCCTAACCCCGCCTTCCGCCCCCTAACCCCTAAAATTATGTTTACTTTTTTCGATATTATACCCTATAATCATTTGCAATTATAACGAAACTGCAGGAATATTTCCCTGTTTCATTGGAGCAATTTAAGTATGAGGGAATTTAGTATCGAAGCGCTGGGGACTGCCCTGCAGCAGCATAATAAGATAGACTTTGCACTGCTGTTCGGTTCGTCTCAAGATGGCATTCTTATCAGGGATACTGCTGACATAGATATTGCGGTGCACCTCTCCGAGCGGCCAACACCTGATATGCTGGCTGAGGTTGTCGGGCTGTGCCAGGACGCGCTTCAGTATGACAATATTGATATTGTCGTACTGAACACCAGCGATCCGATTCTTGCATTTGAAGCGCTTTCCGGACGGCGGCTTGCCTGCAGGAATGAGGAAGCATATCTGTCCTTTTTTTCACTCACCTGCCGTCAGTATGAAGATGAAATGCTGCGTATTGAGCGAAGCCTGTCGTATCGCCGTGCTGCGAAAGAGCCGCAGATAATGCAGAGTTAGAAAGAATTTTTTATACGGGATGTCCCTGCATTTTCCTGCTATCATTTTTTTGCCCGCCACTTATGCTTTCCAAAAGAAGTCAGTCTCTTCTTGTCAGGGAGCACAGAGGGTCAGGCAATCGTAATAAAGTATTGACATTATCCTGGCATTATATCTGAATACATAGATTGCAGTTTACCGGGCAGCGGTCTTAAAGGGCCGCTGCCCGTGGTGCTTCAGGGGCGTGAATTGAAGGAATTCTAAAACTGATTGACAGATACGAATCTGTATCGTATGCTTTATCGTATGAAGGTTACTGCATTAATCCCTGATAAAATAATCAATGAAATAAGGCACCACGCGCCCGGTAAGACTTTGACCGATAGTCTCGTTGTGGCGTTAAATGAATGGGTGTGCCTTAAAAAAATAAAAGCATTAAATAAATCCATCGAGAAAACCCCGCTGAAATTCAAAGCAGATTATTCAGCAACAAATGTTCGCGCCTTAAATCGAAAACGATGATTATTGTTGATACTTCTGTCTGGATTGAATTTCTCAAGCACAACTCCCCGATATTTTTTCTTCTAGAAGCGCTCCTCGAAAACCGGCAGGTTCTGGGGGTCGAATGTATTTTTGGAGAACTCTTGCAGGGCGCTCTCAATAAAAAGGAACGAGAGATAATTAAATCATATTGGCACAATATTCCCAAAGGAGATGAACAGGGTATCTGGATTGAGGCTGGGCAGTACTCTTCAGAACATAAACTGACTGCAAGAGGTGTGGGTTTAATTGATGCTGCAATAGTATGTGCAGCTCGCAGAAATAATGCACAGATTTGGTCACTTGATAAAAAGCTTAATCGTCTGCTCCAGGTACACGAGCTGTTTACCGGAGTTTAAACAATCAGGAAACGTGCAGAGAGAACGGGTTAGTCAGGAACTGACTGTAGAAAAATAATATTAACAGGAGGATTCAGTATGGCTCAGGAAGGATTGCGTAAACAGATTGTGGAGTTCGTGGGAACCTATCAGTACTCAAATCTTATCACCATTGACGAGAACGGGATACCCAAGGGCAGGATGATGGAAAACCTGCCGCTCAAAGAGGACCTGGTGTTCTACTTTGCCACCGGCGCCCAGTCAAACAAGCTGAAGGAAATCAAGAAAAATCCCAGCGCCAGCGTGTTTGTCTACCGCCCCGCTGACCACAGCAGCGTTTCAGCTCTGGGAAAAGCTGAAATCGTCACCGATGACGCAACCCGCAAGCAGTACTGGAAGGAGAAGTGGACCGCGTACTGGAAGACCGGGCCCACGGACCCCGCCTACGTGCTTATCAGGATTGTCCCGAAAAAAGTGGTCCTGCTCGATTACGCAGCTCATAAGCAGGAAGCCATTGAATTATAAATTGCGCGGTACAGCCTGCCTCGCAAAGGGCAGGCTGTTTTTCTTTGAGAGAGGCGCGTGAGACCCCGCAGCAGAACACCTGTAACCCTTGTACTGAGGACTTATATGAAGACAAAAAATTTCGCTGGTGCTTTTTTAGCTCTGCTGCTTCTCTTATTTGGCGCGGGCACTCCCGGGGCTGCCGATGAAACGCCGGCAAGCTTCCCCCCGCTGCCGGAGGCGGTGGAGGCGTTGGAATCCACCTGCAAGGTTACGGTAAAAACGGTAATCGTGCCGGAGTGGCCGGAGGGTTCAAATTTTTATTATGCCTTTGCGCCAAAAGATAAGAATCCCAAAACCGGTTTTATCTTTTATCCCGGCGCTTATGTTGATCCGCGTTCATATGCCCCGACCATGCAGGCCATTGCAGCGCAAGGGTATCTGGCCGTGATTGTAAAGATGGTTGGGGACCTTGCAATTCTGAGCCCTGAACGGGCTAATGTAGTAATAAATGATTACCAGAGCATTGAAACATGGGTCATAGGCGGCCATTCCCTGGGAGGGACCATGGCGTGTTCGTATGCTAAAGATTTCACCGACAAGGTTAAAGGGGTCGTCCTGTGGGCAGCCTATCCATCCCCGGTCTTCAGTCTCAGGGACAAAGACCTGAAAGTTATATCTATTTCCGGGACTGACGATGGTCTGGCCACTCCCGCTAAAATTGAAGCATCCCGGGCAGACCTGCCGCCGGATACCGAGTTCGTGGCAATTGAAGGCGGCAATCATACCCAGTTCGGCTGGTATGACACCTACCCGGCGCCGGTGCAGCCGGGCGATAACTCTCCGGGCATTACCAGGCAGGAACAGCAGTGCCGGATACTATCGAGCACGGTAGATTTCCTTAAACAGTTTCGGCGGATTTGTGCGGCGACTGCTCTGCTGGGAGAGGGCAATCCACAGCTTGCAGCAATGCGGCATATACGGGACACGGTGCTGGCTAAAAGTTCGATGGGCAGGGATCTCATAAAACTGTATTACAAAAAAGGAGAACAATTAACCGCCCTTTTTAATGAAAGCCCTGTAATAAAAATTATTGCCCAATACGGGCTGCACATTATGGTGCCGGCACTTAACCTTCTGCTCTCCGGCAGTCCCCGGTAACAGGCACATCCGCTATGCGGACAACCCGCCGGTGATTCAGGCAGGCTCAGTGACGCCGGCCGCATTACTGCCCGGCTCTGTTCAATTATCCTGCTGCGTATATACGTCCATGCGCAAATTGTATCTTTATCTCATAGCCATTATCATCACGGGAGCAGCTGCTGCCCCTGCGTCTGCGCTTAACCTTTCTTCCGGCGTCGAGCGCAAGATACGGGAGCGGCTCAATGAGCGCGGACTGGTAAATTATGTCCTGGACCTGAACGTGCGCATACCGGTTCCCGGTTTCAAAGACCAGCCCGCAACTGATCTGTGGGCAACCATTATCCGGCCTGATCCCGGACAAAAAGCTGCCGGTCATACTGCTTGCCACTCCCTACCGCAGGGAATATTTCCTGCCCTACGTTGAAAACCTGCTCAGTCATGAATACACGGTCATGGTGGTTGACATCCGCGGCACCGGGTCTTCTGCGGGCCAGTGGGTATCGTTTGATCTTGTCGAGCAGAATGATATTGTTCACATTATCGATGAGTGGATTCCCCTGCAGAGCTGGTCTGACGGCAGGGTGGGCATGATCGGGCCGTCCTACTGCGGCATTATCCAGATGCTGGCAGCCGGACGGGTCGCACGGGATGAGAGCGGCGTGCCGCTGCACCTGAAAGCCATCATGCCCATAGAGACCCTGAGTGACGCGTACCGGGACATTGTGATGCAGGGCGGAAATCTTGATCTCGGGTTTATACCCATCTGGATATTCGGGATTGACATGGGCGCCCTCAAAACCCCGCTGCTGCTTGAAGACGCGGGGCTGTTTCCGGACGAGGACGTGCTTGAAGAAGCAGCGGCCATTGAGCAGAGCCACCGCGAGCAGATAGCAACGCACCTTGGCTGGATCATGGATTACGAACACGCGCAGGACGGCCTGTTCTATGAAACACGGTCCCCCATGATCTACTGGCCGGAAAAGCCTGCGGCAGGCTGGGATTTTCTGCAGGGTGATTTTGTTATACCGGAAAAGCTCCCGGTTTTTCTTGCCAGCGGGTGGTTTGACCTGTTCCTGCGCGGCACGCTCAACAATTATTCCTTCGGGCTGTCACAACACGCGGCAGCGGACAAGTCACTTGTCGTGGGCCCCTGGTACCACGGCGACGGCGCGCTCTGGAGCGGCATCGACGGCTTCATGGAAGGCAGCATTCAGGCGCGGTGGTTTGACTGGAAGATAAAAGGGGTTGCCGACCCGTTCATGGCAGAGTTTCCGGTGCTGCTGTACGTGATGGGAGCGGAGAAGTGGCGCGCGGAAAAATCCTGGCCGCTTCCTGCCGCGCGCCTCAAGAGCCAGACGTTATTCCTCACCAGGCAGAAGCCCTCCATGATTCAGAATGACTGGTTCTCAGTCGCAAACAGCGACTTTAATTATTTGCTGTCAGAAAATGTTTCCGGCCTTGATGCCGGTGAAGACACGCCCGTGCTGATTCATAATCCTGACCGGCTGCACGGCGAAACAGTCGCGCTCGCAGGTGCGATGGGGCGGCCGCATGTCCACCACCTGGCAGGATGCCTTCATCGATGAGCGCCGGGATGAAACAGGAGTTCTTACCTTCACCACCGAGCCGCTGCAGCAGGACCTGGAAATAGCCGGCCCGCTGCTGCTCTCCTTCTGGGCGCGCACCGCCTTTGACCGGCCGCTCAAGCAGGAGGCGGTGCAGAAGACCATTGGGCTGATAAAAAAAATATTCAATGTCGATACCAACCTCGCTTCTTGATCTCATGGACCGGGAGGATGTGCAGTGGGTGATAGAAGTAAACGATGTGTTTCCCGACGGCAGGGCAAAAAATATCACCTCCGGATGGCTCAGCGCCTGGCACCGGCCCTATGACCCGGCGTGAACTTCCTCGTGGCGACCGAGCACCGCACTGATCCGTCCTATACGCCCTTTGACCCGTTCTATGACATGCCGGATAAAAATCCCCGGCCCATAAAAGCCGGAGAGCTTTACCCGTACGCGATTGAGCTCTGGCCCATGGACTGCGTGTTCAAGGCCGGGCACCGGGTGCGCGTAAGCATCTCAGCCTCGGACTTTCCCCATCTGCTTCCCGTACTGCGGCCGTCAACGAGCACCCTGGTCATTGATGGCGAGCATCCTGCGCAGCTTGACTTTACCGCGGTGATTGATAGTGGTGAAGGAACAGAATGGAAGTGGATTGAGGATGTGAACAGCTACCTCCTGACGCCGACGAAATAAAACAGCGCTGACACAAAATTACCGCAGCACGGGTGCACCATTTCCTGCCATTGCAAAAAGCCGGTCTTTTGTTTTTGGCGGCCGTGCAGATTCATGGATGCCCCGGATTTCGCGCTTTGCATAGATTTCCAAAGCAGGGTTTTTCAAGACCTGTATTCCGCAGCAGTTTTTCAAAATCTGATAAACTTTCTCCTGGCTGATGAGCCTTCGCGACACCATTTGATAAACAGCTTCCTCCATCACGGTTTTTCTCACCATGGGTGGGCGAGCAGCGTCCTCCCTTTTTCAGTTCGCTGAATTCCATGTCTGCAGAGTGTTGCAGGCCGCACGCAGTGGGTTCGTCAAAGATGCTGATTTCAGGTTCCATGACCAGGATATCGGCAATCGAAACACCTTTTTCGCCGTAGCTCAGGAATAGTCGCTTCATCTGTCAGTGGAAGATATCGTACTGCACAGCGCTGCATCCACGCGCCTGCGCACCACAGCTTCGGGAAGCTGTCATATTCATAGCGCCGAATGAAACCTCCTGGTACACGCTGGCGGAAAAAAGCTGCGCGTCAGGGTCCTGAACCGCAATGCCACGCTTTTGCGAAGCTCGGTGAGACCTGCCGCTTGTATTCTACGTCGCGTCCCTTGCAAAGAAGCTGTCCGTTCTGCGGCCTCAAAACCCCGTTAAATTCAGAAAGAGCGTCAATTTCGCTGCCCGAGTGATCCTAGCACAGCGATCTTCTGCCCCTGCGCAATTTTACCCTGATGGCTTTCCGCGCGTACGTGCCGTCGATACGGTAAGAGATGCTGCGCTTCCTGGATGACATTGCCAATCAGCTGCTCCCCTGTAAGATCAGCATTACTGCAGCTGCTACCAGGCGCATTCGTAGAAAATTACCGCAGCATATTTCCACGGTACGGGCCGATAGTGTTGCTCCAGCACATTGATCTCGCCGTCATACCCCCTGCTTCGAGGGCACTATACAGGTCGTGCCCCCGCTTGTAGGAACGGATGAACAGGGATGATGCAATGCCTGAAAGTGAGCGGTATCCGGAGCTCACATGTTGTGTATCCCGCAGTGAAGACTGCGCGGTATACATGGCATCGGCAGTCCCGAACAAAGATATACCCGCAGACAAGGCCCATCAGTTCAACCATGAGTTTGGGTACTTTAAGGTTTCGCAGCACCGGCAGAGCCGCCTGGGCGTGGTGGAAAAACTCTGGATGCCGATGCTTATCTTGGAAAAGCCGAGGCTGCGCAGGCAGCGGATGTAGTCCGGCGTGAGCAGAGCAGGGCTCAGCTCGATGCCCATGTCGCGAATGGTGATTTTTTCCCGCAGCGCGCCAACGATAGCGGACAGGTCCTCAGTGCTGAGCACGTTGGGTGTGCCGCCCCCGAAATAGATGAACCAGGGAGTGCCGGAAATATCCGCGGTCTTTATTTCCTCTGCCAGTGCCGTGACATAGCGGTTTTTCAGGTCCTCCCGGTACAGCTCCTTGTAAAACGGACAGAAGGTGCAGCGGCTGTGACAGAACGGGATGTTGACATATATCCCGTAATCGCCGCTGCATCGACAGGAGAGCGCAGGAAAGCCGGTAAAGCAATAGGCGATTTTGCCGAGCCGTCTTTTTACCATCCAAGTGCTGATGTGCGCAAGCAGCATATCCGGTGCTCCGGGAAACAGATTTAAAGACAAAAAATCCCCTGACCTCGCGTGAGAGATCAGGGGATGCCGTTTTTCATCCTGATGTGTGCATTGAAAGCTGCCCGTGTTCCACGACGGATAGCGGTCTCTGTGCTGCCGGCAGGTCTTCTGGCTTCCGGATCAGTCTACTCGCCATTCCTTCCCGTGCCGCTATACGGCACAGTGGCTTTCTCATGGCTTTCGTCCCCGGTTACAGCGGCGGGTCCGCGATGGAGTCGCACCATCTTCCCTATTAAAACCCGTGCGGGTTACCTGGCTGTAAAAAAGAATATCTGAATTGCTGTGTCGTGTCAAGTTAAGAACTTTAAAATAATGCTTTAAAATAATTGAACAACTTTCAATCTCATGATATAGTAATACCTCATACAAAACAGACTTTTCCACGGGTATAAAAACACTAAAAAATGGAAGCAATAGAGATTGAAAGGAGGTATGCTGAGAAGCCGGCTTTATTGTGCCATTAGAAATAATAAATAAATTAATCCCTGAAGGTAACTATTTTTGATCGAAAGGAAAGAACCATGTTTAAAAAATGCATCGCCACCTATGTTTCATTATTAATGGTACTCATACCCTTCAGCACGGCCCTGGCTGCACAGGGAAATAAAATGCCGGTCCTGGATGAGAAAGAGCTTGTGGAGAAACTTGCTGCAATTTCTCCGTTTGCAGCTGCCTGCATTGAAAAATAATCAGGCGCCTGATGCGCAGGCTGTGCAGCGCGCGGCACTGGAGCTTCTGGCCTTGATGGAGCACTAATGACGAAGCGTTCTCCCTGCTTCTTGAAAGGGCCAAAGGCATCAAGCCTGCAGATGAAATTAAGCAAATGATCAAAGACAATTTGATCAGGCTGGCGGCTGTCACTGATCCGGTTGCCCCCGGCTGTTTAACCCCCTGGACATTTGCATCGCTTGAATTCTGGGCTGTTTCGCTGGTATCGTTTATCTATTTTGTGGACTATCTGGTTTATTTCCCGGAAGATATGATTGCGTGTTAATGTATCTCGACTTCTGGCTGGCTTCTTTATTCACATCATTTGCCATATACCAGACATACTATATCTGCGCTGAGGAGGGAGAAGCTGTACCGGATTCGTCTCTTATTGCAAAATATGAAAGTGACCGCACCATCATGCGTGGTCTGGCACTTCTTTTCTACGTGTTCACTGCCGTCAACGTAACGTATTGCGACTACCTTTTGTTCGGTATCTGGGGCGAGGACCGTCAGGATGACTAAAAAACCTCATAGCCGGTAAGGCTTGCAGATACGTTAATATTTAATTAAAAAGGGGTAACGCTTTCCATCGCGTTACCCCTTTTTAAGCAGTGCCATTTCTTCTGCCGTCATCCTGAGATGTTTACTGCCCGAAAAGCGCTCACTCCACGGCAACCTTATCCACGGTATCTTTCTGTACCCAGCCTTTTTTCCCATCGCGCAGCTTGATTTTAACCCAGCCGCTGCTTTCATCCAGCCAGTCAAACTCTGCTCCCTCATGGAGCTGGAAGAGGGCGGTGTCATTACGGCTGCCCCCGGACCGGACCGTGATCTCCTTTGCCGTGACAACACCGGTGGGGCTGTAATAAAATGAATACAGCTTAATACCGGAGGATATGCCGAGCAGAATGGCGCAGGCTATGGAGACAGAGAGAGCAAGCCAGAGATATTCCCCGCTATAAAAGAGCCGCGCTATGGCGAGTCCCCACAGTATAAGATTGAAAATCAGAAACAGGATGGCCAGCTCCCTGACGTTGAGCTTTGAGTACCAGAAGCAGAAGTTTTTTGCATACGCGTACGGCTCGCGGCCTTCAATTTTATCGGTTGTGAGCTGCAGGGTGTACTGGATGTTTGCCTGCAGGTCCTCATTGCGGGGCATAAAAATATCGGCGCGCCGGTAGTTAACCAGCGCCTTGCCGATCTTTCCGGCTTTCAGGTACGCGTTGCCAAGATTGTAGAACATGCTGCCATTGACAATGCCCTGTGCCAGGAGCTTTTCATAAAGAGCGGCTGCCTTGTCAAAAGCGCCGTCCTTGTATGCCTGGGTAGCCTGCAGAAACATATGCGAGGTGTCGGCCTCTTCACTGTTTTTGTCCTGGGCACGCGCTGCCGCGTAAAGCACGCCGACTGCCAGTGCAGTTAATAAAATTAAAGATAGCAGCTTTTTCATAGTTGGATATAATGAGAAGGTGAATAGGTTAAGAGGCCAAAAGGCTAAAAGGTTACCGTTTGAGAATTATCAACCTTTTCACCTCTTCCCTTTACCTCTTTGCCTACTGTTTAATCTTTCGGTCGATCTCCCGGGCCGCTTTCTTCATGGCGTCAACCATAGCTTCGCGTTCTTCAGGCGTATATTTTTGAAAAGCAAACTGTCCTGCCTCCAGCAGCTCTATTATTCTTTTCAATTCCCGGATACAGGACTCTCCAAGGTTCAGCGCTGAAAGCCTTCTTTCAATTTCCGCCGCGGTCAAAGCGCTGCCGACAATATTCAGCTTATCGCCGATAAAATCTTTTAAAGCTTTTGAAGCATTACGGTAAAAGGCTTCCTCGTCATGATGATGCAGCTTTTTCACCAGCGTCAGTTTTTTACTGAAATTCTTGTGAGCGTTTTTGCCGCGGGCCAGGCCGGTGCCGTCGCTGTATCGAAGCCTGCGCTGTTTAACCAGAAGGCAGGCAGAGAAGCCCAGCAGAGGAACAAAGAGCAGAGCTGCTGCCGGCCATGAGAGAGGATTAAGCGGCTCGGGTGACAGCACGTTCAGTGCGGTGTGAATGGGCAGTATATCCTTCCCCAGTATTTTAATCTCCTGTTTTCCGGCAGCTTGCTTTTCAGCTTCAGCAATGGGGAGCTTTTCCTTCTCCTTTGCCGGTAAAACTTCCAGAATCTGCGCCTCAGTCCGCGTTGTTTCATAAGCGCCTGAGTGGGGATTAAAATAGGCAACTGCAACCGGCGGAACCTGGAGCGTTCCCTCCTTCAAGGGCACCAGCGCTTTTTTTATGATCAGTTTACCGCCGATGCGTCCATCCGCAACCTGCGGCTCGAATGATGGCTTGTCATCATAGACCTTGAAGCCGTCCAGATTTTCAAGTCTGAGAGCCGGGGAATTTTTCAGGTTGCCCTGCCCGGTGAGCGTGAGGGTGAGGGTAGCAGACTCTCCCGCCTCCAGCTTCTTTTTGCTTATCTCCGCGGCAGCCTTGAACTCTCCGACGAGGTTGGCAAAATCCCGCGGTTTCCCCTCTTCAGGCAAAGGCCTGACCGTTACTTCCAGAGGTGAGGTGCGCAGCATCTTCGACTCGGTCTGGGAAAAGCCGAAGAAAGAATCATCAAAGAACGGGTCGTTAAAAGTCCCGCCCCGGCGCTGTCTTCTCACTGCCACGCTGCACTGCAGCGCTGAGGGAGAGATGGTCAGGGGTCCGGGCTTTATGGGGAACAGCGCCTGCTTTATTTCCGTCACCATAAACTGCCGGCCATTTATAGTGGTCTGATACTCGCGCTCCTTTCCCAACAGCTCGGCTATGAACCCTTCAAACGACGGAGACTCTGTCATGCGGGCATTGGCAACTCTCCCCCGGTAATAGAACTTGAAGGTATAGATGATCTGCTCATTCACATAGGGATTTTGATTGTCCACTTCCGCAGTCACAAACACATCCTCGTTCCGCTTTTCGCTCACTGCCGCCTTTTGAATGGTAATGCTGACCGTGTTGCTGGTGAGCATGGATCCGTTGTTATCAAGGGTTGCGGGGCCGATGGTGAAAACCCCTTCCTTCTTCGGGTAGAGGGCATAGCTGTAATCAACGCTGGAAGATATCTTCCCGTTTATTATCTGCATCCGGGAAGAGCTGCCCTGGCGTACTGTTTCAAACGCCGGGGAGGACGGCAGCTGCGGCTCGCCGCTTGCCCCTTCAACGGAGATGGTAAGATTTATAGAGTCTGCCAGGGTCGCTGTGTCCCGGTCCAGCGAGATGGAGAGGGAAGTCTCGGCGGCTATTACTGCCGGCGCCGCGTAGAGCAGAAGAAAAATGGTGATAAGTAAGGCGGATAGTTGTTTCATAAGTTTATTATGAGGCACAAAGGCATAAGGCAGAAGGCACAAAGCATAAGGTCCCTCTACGGTTCGACGCGCCTTTCGGACACGAGCTCAAGGCCGAGTGGCTCACCGCTCGTGGCAGGCACAGAGGCACAGAGTTATTTTGCCTGGTTGATTTTAATGATCAGGCTGCTTACCATGCGCTCAATTTCTCTGCCTGCTTCATTCATTCGATCAAAATCTTCTTTTTTTATATAGTGTAAATTGAAGGCGATTTCTATCTGGGTCTGCAATTCATACAGTGAACCCCGGGATATTTTCAGAAAGCGCAGATAGTCCTCTGTTGAATTTCTTCCATATCCTTCAGCCATATTACTGGGAATCGATATGGAGCAGCGCCTTATTTGAGAGGTGAGTCCATAAAGCTCCTCTTTAGGAAAATTAAGGGTTATCTGATAGGTGTCCGTTACCAGTTGCATGGCTTTTTGCCAAACTATAAGATCACGAAACGTTTTCATCTTTGTGCCTTCTGCATCTTTGCCTGCGCCTTTGTCGCTCTGTGCCTTATGCCTTTGTGCCTCGATGCCTGCTCTCAATTATTTTACTATTAACTTTGTGCCTGTTGCCTTTGTGCCTTTTGCCTTTCTTTAACTACCAATCCTTTTCCGGCCGGTACTGCCCGGCAGCTTCTTCCTGCGCTTTCTTTTTGGCAAACTTGCCCCGGTTTTCTTCAATGCTGTTGAGCAACTGCTGAGCTTCTTCTTTGGTCATCTGCCGTGCCTGCTGCGGCACTGCCTGAGCTTCGTCTTGTTTTTCGCCTTCTTTTTTATCTGCGGTGCCCAGCTGGCCCTGCGCCTGCTTTTGTTCTTCGGGCTTCTGTTCGCCGGCCCGGGCTTGCTCTTCTTTCTGTTCCTGCTGCTGTTTCTGCTGAGCTGCTTTCTCTTGCTCCTTTTTTTCTCCCTTTGCTGTTGGGCCTGTTGCTGCTGGTTATTCTGCTCCTGCTGCTGGCCCTGCTGATCGTTCTGCTGGTTTTGCTGCTGTTTATTTTCGTCCTGCTTTTGCTGTTGTTGTTCCTGCTGCTGTTTTTGCTCTGTCTTCTTAGCTTCGCTCTTGCGCTTCTTCAACTCTTCCTGCACGAACTCAAGATTGTGCTTGGCGTCCTGGTCATCAGGATTAAGCCCGAGAGCTTTTTTGTAATATTCTATGGATTCCTCAAGTTTTCCCTGCTGGTACAGGGCATTGCCGCAGTTATAGAGAGACTTTTCCTGCAGCCCTGCATCTTTGGCAGATGCGGCAACATCGAGATACCCTTTCACTGCCTCGTCGTAGTTTTTTGTTTTATAGTGGGAGGCGGCTATATTATATTTTAAGGCAAGGTCATCAGCATGCTCTATCTGGCCATCGACGTAGGTCTTGAGCGCCTCGTCAAATTTTCCATCCTGGTAGAGCCGGTTGCCCTTTTTCACGGTATCGTAGAGGGAAGCGCAGTACGCAGCATCCCCCAGAGCATATATAAACAAGGCAATAAGAAAAATTACTCTTCGCATAAACATACTTTAATAATAATAGGCAAAAAGGCTAAGAGGTCAAGAGGCTAACAGATAAAAAAACAATACACCTTTTCACCTCTTAACCTTTCTACCTCTTTACCTTTTTTACCAAGTTCTTGCAGATTTTCAAGATAAAAAAAGGCCTGAAACCTTTGTTACTGATATGGTAAACAAATGGTTCCAGGCCTTTTTTTGTTCGTGTTACCGAAACGGAGCGCTATTTCGCTAAAGCGTATACCAGCGAGGTAAACCCTTTATCCATAGCCTCTTTGGCTTCCCTGGCGCTAATCACCTTCTTTTCCTGCAGGCAGTCAACCATTCGGGAAAAGCCTTTCAGCAGGATGCTGCGGTGGGTGGTAGCGTCGATGACGCTCTTGCTTTTTAAAAAGTCGCAAAGCTCGAGCATGAAGTCATCCATCTCGGCGAAATTTTTGGCCTGTGCTTTTGTCATAATAGCCATATTCTCATGACCTCCCTTCAACTCAATGCTGATTAATAGTAGTATTTTTTCTTTTTCTTCTCAGACTCAGACAGGTACTTGCTGCGCAGCGGGGCAAGATCCTTTGCCACGTAGTCAAGGCCGAGCTGTTTCAGCTTCCGCTCGCCGGGGAATCCTGTTCCGGGCTCATACTCACGATACTTGTAGTACTTTTTCAGCATTTCGCTTAAGGGGAACACAACGCCGACATTGGTCTGATAGTCAACGCCCTGGGGCATCGGCTCAGTGGTAAACCGCTCCGGCACAACGTCTTCCCGGGCGCCGGACATCTGGCGTGCCCAGTAGGCGCGTTCCAGGTTGTAGACGCGCTCGCCGATTTCCTGGAACTCTTCCTCGGTGAAGTCAAGCCCGGTAACGGCATTCAGGTATTCCACCTGGTCAGGCGTGAGAACCGCATATGACCAGTGGGTGGTGAAGCAGCAGACCTGCAGACAATCTGTGGTCGCTTTCTGGTTCTCTTCATAGAAGACCATGTAGGGTTTTCCTACCGTGGTGACCGGCTTATTGGGCCGCTCATCACCGAGAATCTTGGTGTTGAGGCCCGGATAAAGGGCGCCGGAGAGCTCGAGGCAGCACAGTGACCGGAGATGGTCGCAGCCGCCGCGGGTGCCCATTGCAAAAGAGAGCCCGTAGCCGAAACCAAGGCCGCGCGGGTCATCGCCCGGCAGCGTCATGCCGCGGGTGGTGAGGGTATAATAGTGTCCTTTATCACCGAGTCCCAGTTTGTCAGAAGCCCGGTCAGCGCCTTCGGCGAGGATTGCGCCGAAGCCCTTGCGTGTTGCAATCATGGGGATAAGCTTATCCACGACTTCCGCGTTGCCCCACTCAAGCTCCAGTCCGCCGGTCTCTTTGGTGGTGATGAGGCCCTTTTCATACCATTCCATTGCCGCTGATATTACACCGCCGGTCTCGATACCGTCCATGCCGTAGTCGTTGGTTAAGCGGGCATTGTGCCAGATATCATTGGCATCTTCAATTATGCCAACGCGCGGTCCGGTCGGAACTGCATGTTCATATTCAGGTCCGCCGAACTCTTCACCGGCCCATTTGCCTTCTTTAATGTGGGTGAATCGGCCGCAGCAGATCGGGCAGGCAAAGCAGCCTTCACGGTGCTTGAGCACGGTCTTGGCATGGGTCTCGCCTGACATGTTGTTTGCCAGCGGGTGTGCGCCGCCCTGAAAATTTCTCCAGGGGAACCAGCCGTCGCGGTTGGCAACGTTAATGAGGCACAGGCTGCCGAACTCATAGAGACCGATCTTCATGGGGTCGGGCTTAAAAGTCTGTCTCAGCCGGTTGCAGACATCCATCATGGCTTTGGGATTGGCAATTTTAACGGTGCCGGAACCACGGACCGCAATGCCCTTCAGGTTCTTGGAGCCGATGACGCCGCCGTGTCCGGTTCTTCCTGCAGCGCGCCACACATCGTTAAAGGTGCAGGCAAACCGCACCATGTTTTCGCCGGCCGGCCCGATGAGCACAATGTGAATGTCCTCGTCGCCCAGCTCTTCTTTTATCATCTGGTCTGCCTCGCGGGGGAATTTGCCCCACAGGTGGCGTGCATCACGGATCTCGACCTTGTCATCATCGACCCAGATATAGACCGGATGTTTTGCCCGGCCCTGAACGACAATCTGATCATAGCCGGCATATTTCAGCTCTGCGCCCCAGTGACCGCCCATGTTGGAGTCACCGAATCCGCCGGTGAGCGGGCTCTTGCAGGTAACGGTCACGCGTCCTGTTGAAGGAGCAGCGGTGCCGCTGACCGGGCCCACGCCAAAGCACACCCGCGCTTTAGGATCAAACGGATCCAGGTTCGCCGGTACTTCATTATAAATGATGTCAGAGTTAAAGCCCCGTCCGCCTATCCATTTGCGGCGATACTCATAGGAGAGAGGCTCTTTGGTTATTGTTCCCGTTGAAAGGTCTACGCGTAGTCTTTGTCCAGCCCATCCATACATAGTTTTAACCCTCCTCTCCAGCTTTCGCAGCTTCTAAGCGTTCCATAAGCTTTACCCGGCGCTTGGCCTTGAACGCAATATTGGGGCTTGTATAGGTTATTGCGCCGCTCGGGCACCAGTCAGCACAAACGGGACCGGCATCACGGCCTTCACAGAGGTCACACTTGAAAGCCTTTCCGGTTTTATAGTGCATATTGATTACACCAAAGGGGCAGGCCATTGCGCATTCCTTGCAGCCGATGCACTTATCGGCATTTATTTTGGTGATGCCTGCGACCGTGTCCATGGCGCATGCGCCGGTTGGGCACACTGCTGCGCAGGGCGCGTCAGTGCACATGTCGCAGCCGACGACAAAGGATTCTCCGAATCTCTCGTTCCTCACGACGGCAACCCGGGAAACCACTTTCCCGCACTCGCCATCATGATAGAGAGAACAGCCGACGACGCAGCTTCTGCATCCAGTACATTTTTCCTGGTTGTATACCAGGGCTTTTCCGTTACTCATAATTATTCTCCCTTTTCAAAAACTGTAACAGATGTTGGTTAACTACTGCAGCCCGCTTCCCGCAGGCTTCCCACAAAAACAATAAAACTGCACCTCCTTTCACATGTAACTTTTTAAATATCCCCCAAGTACCAAAAGAAAAAGCCTGAAAAGTAAGCTGCACAATGCAGCTGTACTCTTCAGGCTTCCTTCGCAAACACGGCGGGCTGAAGTTTTTGTCCTCAGCCTTTTCGGCCGCCTACTTATGCGTGAGCGGCTCGGAAGACCAGATTTATAATATAATATTAATACTATATAGTGACTGAATTCACAAGTAACATAACTAAAAATACGTGTCAATAATTTGTTTTGTTATATTCTGCTGCGTTTTCCGCATGTGTGTCAATGGCCGGCAGAGATGCTCCCGTAACCGCTCATTCTGCTTACATGCCAATTGACATGCAGAGAAAATGTGTATAATAATAAGTATGCGCTCTTGCGTTTATATCTATATTCTGGGAGGTAGAAACAATGCCCGCCGTAACCTGTAAATATTTTACCACTGTGCTGAGCATTACCAATAAGGAACAGGAGACCTTTACCATCACGGCAGGAACAACGGTAGAGGACTTTATTGAAGAGGTCATAAAAAAATATGGCGCTAAATTTGGCCAGCATGTTTACGCAGAGGGCATCCTTGACGGCAAGCCCTACAAGACCCCCAACCTCTATCTGAATAAAAGCCGTATTCAGTGGGTGCTGGATTATCCCGACGGGCTAAAGACAAAGCTGAAAGATGGTGACCTGTTGTGGTTCGGCCTGATTATTGGAGGGGGAACGGTTAACGTTTCGGGTTGCATGTTTCAGGTTCAAAGATACAATTAATTAAACCTTAAACCTTGAACTGCAAACTTTAAACTTCAAGCTTTAAACCTTAAACTTGAAACGTATCGTATGCCCTTATCAGAGAGCGAACGCAACCGCTATCAGCGGCAGATGATATTCCCCGGGTGGGGAGAGGAAGCGCAGCAGCGCGTAAAAAACGCAAAAGTTTTTATCGCCGGTGCGGGAGGCTTGGGGAGCCCGCTCTCCATGTATCTTGCTGTTGCCGGTGTGGGCACCATCCGCATCGCTGACTGCGGCACCCTGGAACTTTCCAACCTCAACCGCCAGATACTCCACGACGATTCCCGCATTAACAAAAACAAGGCGCTCTCTGCCCAGGAAACACTCACACGGCTCAATCCCGAAATAAAAGTTGAGCCGGTCGCTGAGGAAATAACTGATGCGAATACTGAGGCAGTCATCGGCACGGTTGATCTCATCGTTGACTGCCTTGATAACTTTGAAACCCGCCAGATACTCAACAAATACGCGGTCAGGACCCAAACTGCCATGATACACGCCGGCGTGTACGGCATGCGGGGCCAGATCACCTTCATCAAGCCTCCGGAAACACCCTGCCTCTGGTGCATGCACACGGGCACCCTGCCCAAGACCCTGTTTCCCATTGTCGGCGCAACTGCCGGCGTTATCGGCTGCCTCGAAGCACTTGAAGCAATTAAATACCTGAGCGGTGTGGGGACGAATCTCATGGGAAGGATGCTTATCTGGGACGGCGCTGCCATGGAGTTCATGGAACTGCCGCAGAAAAAAATTCCCGACTGCCCGGTGTGCGGCAAGGTATAAGCTGCCTTTAGTATTGCATTATTGCATAAATTTTAGTTGGTGAATCTTCCTGCTGCAAGGTGCGGCTTGCGAGGCAGGAGAGGATGAGAGGACCCCGGTACCTCCCTGCAAATTCACTATACTACCGTCAGCAAAATAATAACAAAGGTTGAAGCGCAGCATAGCTGACAATCCAAGACCAGACCCCGTTTCT
Organism: uncultured delta proteobacterium; assembly: GCA_963803975.1. Taxonomy (GTDB): domain Bacteria; phylum Desulfobacterota; class WTBG01; order CAIYCZ01; family CAIYCZ01; genus JAPLIX01. The sequence continues at coordinate 64,320 of CAWDOY010000009.1, read as the reverse complement.
TCTTCATCCAAAGGGAAGTTCTCTATAAATTCCGGTTTTTTAGTTTTATAAAGTCACATAACAGGAGGTGTGGGTATGAAAAAGTTGGATAATATTTACATGTATCTGTTTTTAGTTATTTTGCTAATGATCCCCACAATATGCACCAGCGTCTTTGCAGCGAATGACACTCTGGCAGTCTCAGGTGTCTATTCAAATTCAATTGCACGAAGTGCTGCAACGCTCCCGTATGATCCAATTGATTACTCGGAAATCGGGCCCAAGCTCCGCGAGATCGAGAAAAAGAGCTTCCGTGTGCGTGTTGAGGTCATGGGGCAGTCTGCTGGCGGGCGTGATTTATACCTCGTGACGATCACTTCCCCGGACGGCCTGAGACGGCTTGGACACTACAGGCAGATTCGCCGCCTGATGACCCATGATCCGGAAAGGGCCCAGGATACAATCGAGCGCCTGGATGATTTTAAGCTCCCGTTTTTTGTGAATGGGGGGACGCACGGCAATGAACTCCCGGGTGTTGATGCCTGCATGGAGCTGATCGAGCACTTCGCCTATGACGAGTCCGCAGAAACGCTGGAAATCCTGGAAAACTTCATCCTGCTGATTAACCCGATTCAAAACCCTGACGGCAGGGTGAACGGCACCAGGGTGAATGGGTACGGGATTAACCTCAACCGTGATTTTATCACCCAGTCTCAGCCTGAAACAAAAGCCCTGGTCGCCGTGCTGGCCGACTGGAATCCCCTGGTGCTTCTGGACATGCACGGGTTTATGCCCACCCTGCTGATCGAGCCTTGCACGCCGCCCCACAACCCCAACTACGAGTATGACCTTTACCTGGGATGGGCCCTTGCTCAGGCCCTGGCCATGAAAGCAGAGGTGAAGGAACAACTGGGCATGGACTCTATGATTCCTATTCTCGACATGGCTGGTGCGTGGGATGATTGGCCGCCGATCTACGGCCCCCAGTATGCCATGTACCACGGATCGTACGGCCACACACTGGAAGCCCCCCTACTGGGGGCGGATGGGGGGGGACGAACTCGATGTAGAGGTCCTGGTGACGGCGGTTATGGGGGCTCTGAAGTTCGCGGTCAAAAACAAGCAGGAAATGGTTATGGACCAGATCGAAATATTCCGCCGGGGATTTCTCGATCTTCCCCAGCAGCCTGTCAGCCAGGAAATCCTGGACCAGATACCATACGATCAATTTGAAGACCTGATGATTCAGGAGTTTCCGGAAGCATATGTGATTGCCCTGTCGCCGCCCTTACAGCAAAGTGAACATCAGCCTCATATGCTGATCGACTTTTTGCTGGCCAACGATATTCAGGTGGAAAAAGCACTGCATGCCTTTACCCTCGATAATATTACTTATCCCAAGGGAACCTGCGTGGTATGGATGAACCAGCCCAAGCGGGGACTGGCAAACACGATTCTCAGCAGCGGCGTGGACCTTTCCGCTATTGAGGGACTGTCATTCTACGCCAAACCGTCCGCATGGTCCCACCCGCTGCTCTGGGGGGTACGGCTGGCCGTGGCTGAGAAGCCGCTCACTGTCAAAACAGCCCGCCTGCGAAAGCAGTGGCCTCTGCGCGGTTCCGTGCAGGGCTGGTCCGGCACCGGGTACGCGTATTTGCCGAACTGCAACGAGGCGATCAGGGCTGCAAATGACCTGATTGCAGCCGGAACCGATGTGTCGCGTCTGGAAGGTGCCGCGGGCGCTGAAAGCCCGCTGGAAGTGGGCGCGTTTATCTTCAGGGCTGACCATGCGGAGGCAAACCGCCTGGCGCTGGAATATGGGCTGGATGTTTTTGCCCTCATGAAAATTCCAGACAGTGCCGTTCAGCTGGAGCCGCAGCGAATCGCCGTCTACCCTTCCACAGAATCAGGGCTCACTTTTAGCCTGCGAGAACTCGGTTTTACCTATCAAGAGGTCACCTCCGCGGAGTTGAACGCCGCGCCATCCATATTGGGTGATTTTGATTTGCTGATTTTCGAGCGAGTGGAATGGCGGTGGGAGCTTGATGAGGTCGGGTACGATAATATTGTTAACTTTTTGAAAAACGGCGGCAACTTTATCGGCATGGCCGGGGGGGTTGACTTTGCTGACAATGCTTCCTTGTTGGACTTTGCCCTGAACCGGGCCGATGGCGATGGTATTGTCAAAGTGGTCAATTCACCGAAAGACCCCATTACGGCCGGCCTTCCTTCAGAGGACTATGCCTATCTGAATTCTCCGTATTGGTTTTCGAGCCTCGGCAATGGCGTCAATTCTGCTATGTATATAAAGGATGACGAGAATTTTTTTGTATCAGGGTACTGGTCGGGATGGTCCAGCAGCGGAGCCCGCGGAAAACCGGTAGTCATTCACAGCGAGAGCGGGCCGGGCAATATCACGCTTTTGGGGATCTCGCCAACCTTCGGGGCGCATCCGAAAAATATGTTCCGTGTGTTGGCCAATGCTATTTTTACCAGTCTGGACTACGAATAAATCCGATAGCGGTTAATTCATATTTATATAATAAAAGGGGGCATTATGTTGCGAGAGTCGATGGGACCGCCGCCGCCCTGACCCCGGGACCGCGCCTTCAGTCAGTCGGTGTCGTTCCTTTTAAAAACCACCTTACCTCCAACTATGGTATAATCAACTTTTGTCTTCATAATATCTTCTTCAGGGATGGTCATCAGATCCTGGTTTACAATAACAACATCCCCCAAATAACCCTTTTTGATCATGCCCTTCCTGTTCTCCATGAATTGGGCATATGCCGCCCCAAGGGTATAGAGTTCAATGGCTTCTTCCATGGTCAGTTTCTGCTCCGGGAACCAGCCATCACCTTCCTCTCCCATACGGTCTTTGCGGGTAACGGCTGCATATAATCCTTCCATTGGATCCAGTGGTTCAACAGGATAATCGGTTCCAAAAGCAATCTTTGCACCTGCATCCAATAAACTCCTCCAGGCATATGCATACTTAGATCGCTCCTTACCAATCCGTTTTTCACAAAACCGTTTATCTGTTATGCAGTGTGTGGGTTGCATGGAAGCGATGACACCCAGTTGCGCAAATCTGGGAATATCTTCTTCAATAAGGATCTGAGCGTGTTCACTGCGGTGCCGGCTATCCTTCCAGCCGTTTACCTCGGCTGCTTTTTCAAAAGCATTCAGGATCCAGGTATTGGCCTTATCGCCAATGGCATGTATTCCGATCTGGAATCCCATACTGTCGCATGTCACCACTTTCTGTTCCAGCTCTTCATAGGTCATCTGAGGTAAACCCGTATTATCCGGGTCATCCGATGAACGGTTCATAAAGCATAAAGGTAGCTGAACCCAGTGTCCCATCAATTTGCCCTTTCAGGTATCCAAACCGGATCCAGTTTCCTTCGGGTGGATATTTCTCTCTCAACTCATCGTATTTTTCCAGGGCGTCTGTATCGTTAGTAAGCCGACCGGCAACATCCATCCGGCAAGTGAGCATTCCCTGGTCAAACCATTCCTGGTAAAATTCAGCATCTCCCTCTCCCGGATGCTGAATACTTGTCACACCAAGTTCAGCAGCCATTCTAAATGCTGCCTTCCAACCTTCGATCAGGCGTTGCTTAATCTCTTCAGGAGTTCTTTCAACCGGTATTTCCCCGGTTTTAATCAACCCCTTTGCCGATTCCTTGAGTATACCTGTAGGCTCTCCTGTCACGCTATCTCTCTGAATCTCTCCGCCCTCCGGATCGGGTGTATCCTTAGTTATTCCCGAATTCCTTAATACATAGCTGTTAACCAATACCGAATGGTAATCTGTCCGGAAGAGTAACACTGGGTTGTCAGGAGAAACAGGATCGATCAACTCTTTGGTTGGCCACCTTTTATCGGGAAACATCTCATGGTCCCAGTTACCACCCATGATCAGCTCTCCCGGTTGGGATACAGCTACCTTTTCCCTCACCTTCTCTGTAATGATATTCGGTTCGGTAATATACCTGAGGTCAATGAAATCCAGGTCAATGGATGAAAAATGCGCATGAGCATCATTGAATCCGGGTATGACAAGCCTCCCTGCGGCATCAATAACTTCCGTCTTCCCTTCCTGAATGTACTTTGCAATTTTCCTGTTGGAAGTTACATCTACAATAAACTCTCCAACAAACGCGACGGCCTCGGCTTCTGGATTTTCCTTATCAACCGTAACAACTTTCGCATTCTTGATTACAAGATCAGCAGGTCCACACTCCGGGTATGGTTCACACCCTGAAATCACTAAAAGCATAACCATAACGATATTAAAATAAATGAGAGACTGCATTCTTTTCATATTGGAAATTGCATTTACGGAGACTGCCCAGCAAACAGTCATCACCAATGACGCCAGCCATGTCAAACTTTTACTCAGCCTTGTACAAAACGGATATCTCATCTCTATTCCCTCCGTTATTGTAATTGATGTTTTGAGTTTGAAGTGATACGTTTGTGTACGTTCAGTTTATTGGTTGCGTCATGAAAAGAACGTGGCCAAGTGCCTTACTTTTATAGATATATTGGTGCTTGATAGGTATCAGACCCTCGTAAATATAATTGATAAAAAGTCCCTTTTGGATGGGGTAATTGTCGGCGGAGCGGGAGATCAAACGTGGTCATGGGAGCGCCGTGAAGCACGGCACACACACCTCCGACCACTATAAAATCGACTTTATATTCAGAAAGCGTACGCAGGATTTCCAGAAAATCAGACGTGGTATTTTGCATTACGCAGCCTCGTAAGGGAGCTGACATTCTGCTGCAAAACCTGAAGCCTCTGGGCCGGTGTTAAAGACAGCATCCAGCGGATAAGCGTAAGATCAATGCCGTCTTCACTGTGCGACTGTGAGTTCTGTACGGGTGGTTTTTTCTTCTGAGTACGCATTATAACATTTTTCGGCATCGCAATTTTCCACCGGACTCGGGAGTTAATGTTCGCTCTGTACTTTAGTAAATATAGGCTGGGGGGCGTGGGGTGTCAAGGCATTTCAAGGGAGAGAAAATGTGGCAGCACCTTCAGAAAAATGTGGGACATCCCATATTATTTTGTCCCAACTAAACCCACAAATAAAAAGCCCCCACCAGCGAGAAGGCTGATAGAGGCCCATATTTTTAGAAGTAAAATATTGTTATTTTTCGGCATAATGTACCTTCCGTTAATTATTCCTCTATACACCAGCCGATACATTGAGGTCAATTAAATATCAGCTCTCCTCCATGTCAAGCCGGGCTTCAACAAACGTATCCAGTATTTCTATCTCGGCTTTTTTGTGCAGCTTTGCGGTAAATTCCTGGAGCATTGCAACTGAGCGCATTTCATAGAGCTTTTCCTGCAGCTCTTTTTCCACGGCGGCATTGAACGGCCGCACCTCGCCCGCCTTCAATACTTCTTTCACCAGGATCAGATGCAGGCCCTCTTCGGTCCGCATGACCCGGGTAATCTGGCCTGCCGGCGTTGAGAACACTACTGAATCAAGGATGGGGTGCAGCTGGCCGCGCATGACATAGCCCATGTCCTCGCCCTGCGTGCGCAGACTTTTTGCAAACCCGCCGGGTCCTGCAGCGCGTATCTTTTCGAGCTTCTCCCGCGCTTTTTTTTCTTCAGCCTCCGCGGCGTACTGATCAAGCGGCAGCATGATATGCAGGAGCCAGCGCGCCTCAGGGCCGCTCATTTCCGCCGTATGCTCATCGTAGTACGCGCGCGCCTCTTCCGCAGTGACCGGTTTTTTCTTTCCCTCCACCACCGAGGCAGCCATTTTATTTACCGCCAGATCTTTCATCATCTGGCTGCGGTACTCTTCAGGGCTTGAGCCGGTCATCACCATCATCGCCTTAAAGGTCCTCTCGGAGCCGGCTTCTTCCACTGCCAGAGCCATAACTTTCTCTATTTCCTCGTCCGTAGCCTTGATACCCCTGCGGCATGCTTCCTGGTAGAGAAGCTCCCGCATGATGAGGTTTTCGAGCACGGCTTTTCGCGCTGCGTACTGCTGCTCCTGGGGGAGGCGCACTTTCCCCTTTACATCCGCGTATGGCTTCAGCAGCGCTTCAACGCCTGACTCCAGCTGGAACTGGCTGATCATGACGCCGTTTACGCGGGCAGTGGGGATGTTCTTCTGTGGAGAGCTGGTGGTTTTTTGGGTCATAAGAAATCCTAAATTTAAATAGCTGAATTCTAAACAATGTCAAATTTCAAAATCCCAATGCCAAATGAAATCCAAATGTCAAAGGTGGTCTCCCTGTTTCATTGGTAATTCAGGATTTGACATTCATTTGTCATTTGAGCTTTGACATTAGGGTTTTTATTTACATTCCTTCCCCCGCTATTGGCAGCACCCGTGCCTGGGGCTTCTTTACAAACTCTTTCCACGGCATCTCGGCGACAATTGCGCCGCGGATGAGACCGGCGCCGTCCACATTGCCAACCGCCATGAAGGCAATCGGGATTCCCTTCTGGATGAACACCTTCTGATACACGCGCGGGCTGATGTATTTTAGCGTCTCAATGTCAGCACCCTCGACCTGGACATTGCCGATGGCGGTGATCCACATCTCAAAAAAATCAACGCTGTTCATAGGGATATCGCCGGCATAGGCAGCCGGCTGTCCTGACATGTTATAGGCGGCAACCCGGCCCTGGGAAGCGGCAACCGGCCAGATGGCGTTATAGATCCATTCTCTGGAAATGATGTGGGGAGATATACAGACATCACCGGCAGCATAGATGTCGGCAACCGTGGTTTCCTGGCGCTCGTTCACCTGCAGGGTCCCGCGCGTTAATGCTGCGCCGGTGCCTTCGAGAAACTCGACACAGGCTTTAACGCCGACCGAGGCCACGATAAAGTCAGCCGCTTCTTCCGCGCCGTTCTGATAGGTGACCACGTATTTGTCCCCCTGCTTCCGGGTGGCGGTGACCGAGTTGTTGAGCTCAATCTCGATCAGCTTGTGGCTGGTGAGGCGCTCAACAATCCTTGCGCTGGCCTCAAGATCGGTCATGCGCCCCAGCACGGTGGGCAGCAGCTCCACCACTTTTGCCTGTACGCCCTGCCTGGCAAGGCCGTAGGCTGTTTTCAAGCCGACAAACCCGGCACCGATGATGATCGCCTTTTTTCCCTTCTTTGCCCAGCGCTTCAGGGTCTCGGCATCGCGGTAGTTGCGCATGCCGATAATGCCGGCCGGATCATAGGGAAAGCTTTTAAGAAATATGGGGGTGGAGCCGGTTGCAACCAGCAGCTTGTCATATTCGAACTTTTTCTTTTTGCCCTTGTGCTCGGCAATAACCGTATGTTTTTTGGCGTCGACCGAGAGCGCCCTGGTTGAGAGGTGCAGGTCAATGTCCCGGTCTGCATACCACTTCTCATTGTGAGACAAAAGGTGCTTCCGGGTTATCATGTCCCCGAGATAATAGGTAATGAGGCACCGGGAATAGGAGGGGACCTCTTCATCACCGATGATGGTTATCGTGTCGGAGGGGTTCTGCTTCCGCAGCACTTCTGCAGCTGAAACTGCCGCGATGCAATTGCCGATAATCAGGTGTTGTCTGCCGTTGGTTTTCATTTTCGTGGTAACTCCTTAAGCTTGGCGCGTCGGATGTTTTTATTATGGGCGGAAACCTCTTCAAAGAACAGGGCTCCCCGGTCACAGGCAAGCACGCAGGTGGGCTGCGTTTTGGTGCCGCACATAAGCGTGCACTTGAACGCCTTTTCCTGGCTCATGAGGGTTTTCATGGCGCCGTGCGGGCAGACCATGTTGCACATGAAGCAGCCGATGCAGCGCTCCTCGTCCTGGATGACCAGCCCGTTCGGGCCCCGCTGCAGGGATTCCCCGATGCAGGCATCAACACAGGGCGGTTCCTCGCAGTGCCTGCAGAGCCTGATATAGGGGCCCTCCGGGCTCTGGAATACCCGTATGTGGGGGACATATTCGGATGACTTTTTCTTGAGCCGGGCCGCAGACCGCAACGCACGCTTCCTCGCACTTCCGGCACAGATCGCATTTTTCCGGTTTAAACGTAAAAGCCTTCATACATGGTTCCTCTGTGGATTGGGATATTAATCTGCAGTACGCTTATGTTATATATAATGCGTAAACTGATGCTTGCAATTAGAATTGAAATGTGGAAGGAATTCACATACAATACGTGCATAAAAAAAGCCTGACAGAACATGCACCTCGACAATGTCCTGCAGGCTTCCTTCGCAAACACGGCGGGCTGAAGGGTTGCTTCAGCCTTATCGGCTGCCTGTATACAAGCAGCTCGGAAGGCCTGTTATGTGTTGAAAATTCTCTTCCTTATCAGGATTTCAAAGTTAACACAGTCCCCAAAATATGTCAATTATTTTGCCGGGGGAAAATATGGAACATGCAGCAATAACGCTTTCATCCCATTTGCTCAGCGCCATGATAGAGCATGCCCGGCGGGAGCTTCCCAATGAATGCTGCGGGGTGCTCATCGGGCAGCAGGGTGTTTTTGAGCGCGTGATCCCCGTCACCAGCGTCCACCCCGCGCCTGACTCCTATTTCATGTCCCCTGAGGAGCAGGTAGAAATATTCACCGAACTGGGGGAAGGGAGCGGGAGCCTGCTGGGTATTTATCACTCGCACCCCAAAGGCCCTGTCAGACCCCTCGGGCATGGACATCAGCCTTGCCTTTCACCCTGACGCGGTCTATTTCATAATCTCCCTGAAAAACAGGAAGCAGCCGGAGGTGCGGGCATTCAGAATAGTGAAGCAGGGCGTGACGGAAATATTGATTCACGAAAGCTCAACATAAAGTGGTATAGTACTGGTATGGCTGAACAAGAAAAAAATCATCTCAAAGAAATCATTACAACACTTGATGAAGACGGGGTGCGGTTTATAATCTGCGGTGGGGTGGCGCTGGTTCTGCACGGCATTGAGCGCATGACCATGGATATTGACCTGGCCATAGATATGACCGCACACAATCTGCGAAAATTTCTCGCGGCCATGAAAAAGCTGAAACTCACCCCTCGGGCTCCTGTTCCTGCTGAATCATTACTTGATCCTGAACAGCGCAGGGTTTTTATCGAAGAAAAGAATGCGCTGGTTTTTACCTTTATTGACACCAGCAACCCCTTCCGGCAGGTTGACATTTTTTTAACCGAGGAACTGTCGTTTAATGCGCTGAAGGGTGGTGCGGAGCAACTTGCTATCAGTGGACATACGGTGAAGCTTTTGTCTAAAAAGAAGCTGCTTGAACTGAAAAGATCAATTACACCCTTGCGGGATAAAGACATCTTTGACATTCAGGCGTTGGAAAAACTCCTGCGAGAAGAGGGGAATCGGTCATGAAATCAGGCAGAAAGAAAAAAGACGTTACTGATGAAACAGGGAGATTCAGAGAGCTGGTGCGCGCCATGTCTGATAATCTTTTTGACGGCCACACCGAGTTCAAAGCGTTGAATCCTGAGCAGAAACTTCAGTGGCTTTCGACATGTTCTCGCTTTGCATGTGAGGCCAAAGAGAAGAAGAGCTCCAGCGGGCGGAAATTGCCTGCCCGGTAACGTATTGCCTGGCAGTTAAAAAAGGGGTGTGGTATTAAAAAGAATATTTGCATCTGTTTGACCTAAGTCAATACTGCTTACCGGAAGCGATGCTATAGGTGTATCAAAGAAATAACTAATCTATTTACAGGAGGACTTAACCGTGACCAGAGCAGACATGTTTGTAAACCCGAAACGAGAGGACTGGATGACCCCGGAGCTTGAGGCCAAATTAAAAAGTTTAGCCAAGGATGGCAAGATAAGCTGCTATCAGTCGCAGAAGTTTGCCGAGGACAACAATATCCAGATGAACAAAATGAAAGCCTTTCTGGATGTGGCCGGACTCAAGGTGCAGAACTGCCAGCTGGGATGTTTCTAAAGCAGGCAACAGGCACCAGGCAACAGGCAATAGACAGAAGAAATAAGATTGACGGCTTGCAGGCTTGCAAGCCAAAACATTTCAGGGAGCTAATTCGCCATGGCTAAATCACTGCGCGAGGAATTGAGGCAGGCCATACTGGGCCGGGTAGCAAAGAAAGAGAATCCGCTTGAAGGGTTTTATTGTGATGAGCAGACGCGCGAGGCAATCCTTGCCGTGCTGGTGGCAGGCCGGCACCTGCTGCTCGAGGGGCCGCCGGGCACCGGCAAGACCACCCTGGCGCGGATAATATCCGCCCTTCTTCCGGCCATGGAAACCATTGCCGACTGCCGCTACAACTGCTATCCCGAGGACCCGTCCTGCCCGGACTGCCGCGGCAAAAAGAGCCATAAAAAAGTTAAGACCCCCGGCAGCAAGCGCTTTGTGCGCATCCAGGGCTCGCCCGAAATGATGCCTGAGGACCTGATGGGCGACCTTGACCCGGTCATGGCCATGCGCCTGGGCATCCAGGACCCGCGGGCGTTCACGCCGGGAAAAATCCAGAAGGCGCACCGGAAAATCCTGTTTATTGATGAGCTCAACCGCGTGCCGCAGCGCACCCAGAACACCCTGGTGCAGGTTCTGGAAGAGGGCATCACCACCATTGCCGGTTTTGACTTCACCTCGCAGGTTGACACGCTGGTGGTGGCAACCGAGAACCCCGAGGAATTTGCCGGCGTTGAGCGGGTGAGCGAAACCCTCTCTGACCGGTTTGAAGAGATCAGGATCAGCTACCCGGATTTTGAAGACGAGGTAACCATCCTGAAACAGTACGGGAAAACACTCGATGCGGTCAGCGTCCCCGAGGACATGCTGCACCGCGCGGTCGCCATCTCCAACGCGGCCCGCGCCATGCCCGAGGAAATTGAACGGCTGCCCAGCGTGCGCACCAGCCTTTCCATCTACGAGCAGGCCCAGTCCCTGGCCCGGCTGAAAAATGTCAAACAGGTGAAAGCCGAGCACGTGGAAAAGGCCGCCCGCAGGGTGCTTCAGGGCCGGCTGGTGGTGAGCGCGGAAAGCCGCTACTACGACAAGCAGGACCTGCTTATCGAAAAAGTAATCGAGCAGGCAAAAAAGAAATAGCAGGCTGTTGAAAAACACCCATCTGCTGCGTTGCGCTTATCCCTCGTCATTGCAGCGTACTGCGAAGTACGCCTCATTCCTCGTGATGTCGCGCGCCTTGCATCTGAATGTTTTTGACCAGCCCGGGAAAAACAGCTTTTCAACAAACTGATAGAACCTGTTCCCCATGGTTTCCCCCATTGACATAACCAGAGAAGATCTGCGCCTTGCCCTGTGGCGGGGCACGCGGCTGCCTGATGTAGAGCAGGCACTGCTTAAGAAGCTGAAAGGGCCGCTGCCCGAGGAAACCGCAGCCGCACCGCTTTATCTGCTGCGCCGCCTGAGCCCGGACCTTGCTTCCTATGTATCACAGTGGCTCGAGGGCACCTACGCGGAACATGTTTCCCGCACCGCAACCGTCAGAGACCTGACCTTTATCCCCTATCCCTGCCGCGGCATCAATGTAAAGGCATACCTTGCCCCGTTCATACGGAAGCTGCAGCCTGCAGCCATTGCCATCGATGCTTCTGCGGCTGCTGCAGGGGCAGCGCTGCACTACGGCTTTTCCCTGCTCTATGCCCTGAAGATACCTGCCCGGGTCGGCCTGTGCGAGGGCCAGGCCTGCCATGAAGAAAGCATTTTTCAGCCGGGGGATTTTCTGCCGGAGCTTGCAGCCTACTGCTATCGCTCACGGCTTCCGCTCGTGCCCCTGGCAGCGCGGCCGCATCTCATTTCCTCCCAGTACCAGAAAACCTACAGCGAGCTTCTTGCCTCCGCTGACAACCTCTTTGCCGAACAGGCTCATCCAGGCGGCAGCGAGCAGGCCCTGGGGAAAAAGGCCGCACGCCTTATGAACTCGGTATTTTCCACCGGGCTTGACTTGAACCTTGAACGGGAAAACGCCATCAACGAGGCCTGCTACACGGTAAGCAGGCTCCTTGACCTGTGCCGCTACGAAGGGTTTGCGAAAGCGAAAGGCAGCACGGTGCTGGTGCTGTATTCATTGCCCCATGCGCTCGACCTGCCTTCGCTGGCAAAAACATTTCTGGATAAAAAAGCTCTCTACGGAGAGATATACAAATTTCCGGAACCGCAGGAGCAGGGTAGTCTGCGCATGGCGCCGCTGGATGTGTGCGAGCTGTCAGGCGGTGAACATACCGTGCCGGGTTTGTCCGGTGAAATGGAAAAAGTGCTTGATGAGCTGCTGCAGAAGCGGATGCGCGAGGAATTGTCGCCTGACGAGGTTGACCGCCTTGCAAGCGCCATAGCCGGGGCAACCAGGCACCATCCGCTCATTGCCCGGCCGGGCGGGGTGCGCGGCACCCTTGCCACCCGGGACATTGCCCAGGCCTACGGGCTGCTGCGCGGGCGGGTTACCCGCAGGACGCTTGCCGAGGCTGCCTGTATTGCGCTCTGCCATCGCAATCAGGCGAGCCCCGGTGAAGACGCTTCCATTGCAGAAATCCTGAAAAGCATTATCAGCCGGGTGGTGTATAGCATCCCGCTGTTCCCCGAAGCACAGGAGCGCGCGCCGGGTCCTGCACGGCCGCTCACGCCCGAGGAGATTGCCCGGGCCCTCATGGGGCTTACTGATGCGGCTGTGCGCCAGCTTGGTCCCGGAGAGGGGCTGCCGCTTGATAATCCGGGGTTTGCCGAGGAAGCGATGAACCACCCGCTGGTGCAGCAGGCGTTAAAAGATGCCATGGAGAAGGGCCTGCTCAATAACATGCAGCAAAACTACCAGGACCTGCTGAAAGAGCTTGAAGACCGGGGCTACCTTGATCTCTCCGGCTCCTCGGATATGACGATGAGCGATGAAGGGCAGAAGCACTTGAAAAAGAGCCTTGAGGAGATGCTGGCCACGGGGGAGATAACCCCTGAAGAGCTTGCCAAATACCTGAACAATGCCAAGGGGATGCCCAAGCCGCCGGGGGCAAAAGGAGAAAAGATTTCCATTCCGCCAAAGGCTCTCGGGGAGATGCTGGCCGAGCTCATGGACTTTCAGCACCAGGGCCGCTCCCAGACTTCCTCTCTGGAAGACCTCTACGTGCACTACACCCTGAGCGAAAAAAAGGGGCTGGAAGTTTCCCAGCAGAAGATTGATTACGAGAAGCTGAAAATTCTCATCCACGACCTGGAAAAGAAGGGGATGGTAGCGCTCGGGGAGGGGGGCAAGCGCTTTACCCTTTCAAGCCTTGCCCTGGGCAAACTCCTGGAGAAGCTGGTGAAGCGCCAGCAGAGCCAGTCTCTTGCGCGGCGCGCATTCAAGCCGGAAATGGAGATAGACAAAAGCGATGTGCGGCGCTTTCGCACCGGCGACGTGTTCCGCCACATCTCGGTCCGCCACAGCCTGCGCCGGCTCATGAGAAAGGGAAAAGCGATTGATGATATCAACCGCTCGGACCTGCGCTCGTTTGAGAAGAGGCCCTCGCAGCAGCTTGATGTCGCCATCTGCGTTGATGTCTCAGCATCGATGAAAGACCATGCCAAGCTGCGCTATGCCAAGATGGCGATCGCGGAACTGGCAAAGGCGGCCCTGGCAAAGCAGGACCGGGTGGGCATTGTATCATTCTCCAACCTGGGGCAGGTGGTGGTGCCGCTCACCGACAAGATGCAGCCCATCCTTGAAGCCGCCATGACCATGAAGGCCGAGCAGTACACCAACATCGGCAACGGCCTCATCTGCGCGCGGCGCATACTGCTCAAAGAAAAAAACAGCAACCCCAAGTACATCGTGCTCATAACCGACGGCCAGCCCAACGCAGCGCTCATCGAAGAACAGGACGCAAGCCGCGACACCCGGCGCGTGGTCTCCTACTCGCGCGAGATAAGCATGGAGCGGAAAGAACTCATCGGCACCCAGCACGCGCTCACCGAAGCAGGGAAAACCAGCCGCAAGGACATTAAGATCTCAGTCATCTTTATCAGCCAGGGAGAAAGCCAGGGCGAGCAGCTTGCCCGGGAGATCGCCCGCATCGGACATGGAAAATTTCACAAGGTGCTTGCGGTTGAGCGCCTGCCGCTTGAGGCCCTGGCAACGGTCGGGTAAGCTAAAAGCAGTAATTTTTGAGAGCTTGAAAAAACCGATGCTCAGTAGATATTTAATCCAGGCACAAGCATGGCAAAGAGGACTGCATTGACGATGACCATGACTATCGGATTACAATAATATCAAAAAATAAGGCGGAGCCAGCAACGGCTCCGCCTTTGGGGTATCTGGCTTAAACTAAAATTTCCCGCAGGCGCGTTCAGCTGTCAGGCGTTTGCGCAACCTTTGCGCTCTTCTTTTATCTGCCATATTTTCTTTTCCAACAAGTCACCGCTGTTACCGCCTGCCGCCCCAGCCGCGCAATACGCCGCCGTTGAAGAGTCCGTTCCCGCTGCCATTATTAGTTATCGCCCCGATTAACAAGGGGCTGGTGATTATCATTGCGGAGCAGGCCGCGCTCTTTAAAGAAGTCCCGCCGTTGTTCTATCCGCTCCTGCCGCTGCTCCCCAATCCTTGAAAACGCGTTCCCCGCATTGTTGGAAAAATTGTCCCAGCGCTCCCTGCGCTCTTCTCCCATCTCCCGGACGCGGTCCTGCACGCGGCCGCGGAAATCCTGCAAGTGCTCTACACGCTCCTCGCGTTGGTCTTGCGCCCGGTCCCTGATGCCCTGCCACTGCTCCATGCGCGCGTCGCGCCGGTCGCGGATGGCATCCTGAATTTCATCCCACGCGTCTTTTCTTTTTTCGCGCCATTCATTGACCCGGTTATCGCGGGCGTCTTTGCGCTCGTCAGCCCGGTGCTTAAGACTATGCCAGAAGCCTCTTTTGTGATGGTGATCGTCATCATCATCATAGTAATAGTAGCCGTAATAGGGGAAATAGGGATAGAATGGGTAGTAGGGCTGATAGGGATAGAAGTACGCATTATAATAATACCAGTACGGGTCGTGGAACGATTTGTAACTGGAGCAGAACGGCTCGCCCAGGAACGGGTCGCAGTAATACGGGTCGAACGGGTCAAAGGTGCGGCCATAACCGTAATAGGGGGTATAGCGCCATCCGGCTGGGCCATAATAGGGGGCTTCCCTGCCGGCAGTGCCTGAACAGGTGTCTGTCTGTTCCGGCTGAGGGGTGTCGAAGATGAAGTCGTCCGCCGCTTCACGATCAAATATTGTTTCACCTTCTCCAGGCAACGCCGCACCCGTATAGAGGCCGGGGTAGGCCGGCACTATTGTCTGTTCTCTCTTTGTGGCACAGCCGGTTATGAGTGCCAGCAGAGTCAGCAGTAAAAAAAGCGGTGATATTTGTCTGTGAAAATTAAACTGTTTCATGCACACATCTATGGCAGCTCTATATCTATATATATTTTAACACAAATGCCTCTGTGACATTACAGAATATTTTCTTCTCAGCAGGTTTAAAATTTCTCCCCCAAGATTCATGCTTACTCAGCCCCTCCCTGCTGCCTGGCATAGACCATCTCTACAGGGCTGCATTCTAATGCAGCATTTGAGCAACACACTAAAACACTATATATTCAGTTTTTAAATGTCAAAATATATTTTTATATACATATAAAATAATTACTGACCATAAAGAGCAAATAATTTTCTACAGGAACTAATAAGTGATTGACTTATATTAAAAGCTCATGATAGGTAAGACTTTGTCAAATAAGAAAATAAAATATAATCAGTTATTTTTTATAGCGATACATTATTATGGCAAATTATGGATATATGAAACATACAGCGCTTACAATAATCATTTTATCTATAATACTGTGCGGATGCGGTGGTGTCGGCGGGCATAAAAAGCACCGCACAGCAAAGCCCAAAGTCCCTCCGGAAGTTGTGGAGGCAACCTATGAGTTGCAGATCAGGGTGCTCATGAGCCTGTGGCGGACGGCGTCTCTTGCCAAGGTGGACATTGACGAGCAGCTCTACGGCGGGCAAAAGGCCCTGGGAGAATCAAAGCTCAACCAGCTCAAAATGGCGGCTGAAGCCGGGCCCAGAGCGCTTGGCCAGGCATTGAACATGTTTTCCTATAAGCAGGACCCGGCGGGGGGCAAACTCGATACCATCACCCAGCCGTGGGCGACGTGCGTGAAAATGTACGGCGACTGCGATGACAGCGCGTGGCTGTGCGCGGCGCTCATGCCCGGCACCATCTATGACATTCTGGAATTCAAGGACACCTACCGGCAGGGACACCTGGTGTTTGTGACGCGGGACGGAGATGTGTTTTCAAACTTTGAGCTTGACGGAAAGATCGAAGACCCGCGTGAGCTGGGGAAAAAATATAACAAGAACTGGACCCACATCGTAACGCTCTCACGGGATATTCAGATAGAAAGCATCATGGAGAGATAGCCAGCAGGCATTTCTTTTTGCAGCCATTGGGACAGGCATACTGCTACTCAACGGGATCTGCAAAAAATTGGCGATAATTCTTACCGGTGCGCTGCATGCATAAAGCATTCAGGGTTTCTGTATTTTTTCAGAAGTTACTAATCTGTTTCCTGCTGCTGTTTTCCTCGACAGCCTACGCAGCCGGCCCGACCAACGTGGGAGGGACCTACTCCTCCAATCAAACCTGGACGCCTGACGGCAGCCCCTACATTGTCACCTCTGATATCAGTTTAATTAATTGTGCCACCCTCACGATTACTACAGCCCTTACCGGCGGCGGTGAAGCCCCTGTTATTATTAAATTCAATCCAGGGAAGGGGATGCGAATAGGACGAAATTTTTCTAATAAAGAATATGGATTCCTCATAGCTCAGGGAAGTGACAAATACCCCATCACATTCACCACAAATGTTGCCGGCCAGTATTGGAAGGGAATATCCTTCATGTGGTTACCGCCGACAGGACAATGTGCGGGACTGTATAATAAATTGAGTCACTGCGTTATTGAGTATGGCGCTGCACCGGATAGCTATAACGAAAATGGTAAGGCCAATGTCATAAATCGGTGCTCATATGTTCTAATAGAGTACTGCACTATCCATAACAGTTTGCATAACGGCTTTTATTTTGCCAGTGGTGATACTATCCATGCCGGCGGACAGATCAGCAATTCTATTATTACCAATAATCAAGAGGTGGGAATTAGTTTAGAGTCTCAGAGCGGGAGCAGTGTAACCGGTGTATGCTCCCCCGTGCTTCAGAATTGTGAAATCTCCCGCAACGGGACGTATGGGCTGTATTGTTCAGGATATAACTGCAACCCTGATATTGGCGCAGGCAATCGTTTTGTAGAGAACGGCTCGTATCCTCTGCGCGTTCTTGCAATCATGCGCATTGCTGCAGATAATACGTTTTCCGATAACGGCCAGCAGGCAATTGAAGTAATCGGCCGCAACATTTTTGAGAACATAACCTGGCACAACTTTGGTATCCCCTACCTGGTGCGGGAGAAGGATATAACAATCCCTGACAGCGCCGGAAAGACCCTGACGCTCACCATTGAACCGGGAACAATCGTTAAATTCAGTCCCGGCCTGGGTTTGAATCTGGGCGGGGGAACAACATACCAGAAACGATGGGGCATCCTCAATGCCCAGGGTACCAAGGCGCACCCTGTTGTCCTGACCGCTATCAGCCCCGGCCAGTACTGGGACGGCATTAGCTTTACCTGGAGTCCCAGCGCTGAAAACAGCCGACTTGATTACTGTACGGTGGAATATGCCGGAGAACACAAAGAACAGAATGCAACCACTCAACTGGATGCTGCGCTGGTTTTTAATGAGTGCGTACCCTCGGCATCCACCCTGCAGCACAGCACCATCCGCTACAGTAAAAGCGACGGGATTCGATTCTATGGCCAGAATGCCGGTTCAGTGTTGATTCACAACTCGAATTTCTACTGCAAATTCACTCTACGATATTATTGATCAGCATAATAAAAAAACGGTCAGCGCGGAGCTTAATTTCTGGGGCACCCCAAACGGCCCAGGCGATGATTTCTGCTCCTCCGCGGTGGTTTCAAGCACCGTGCGCTACGAGCCCTGGCTGGAAGAAGAGTTCACCGAGCCCCTCAGGGTCACCTCTGCCAGCGCGAGCCCGAAGCAGTTTGAGCCGCTGACCGGGCACACCACGATTTCTTTTGCGCTTTCCCAGGCAGCCACCTGGACGCTGAGCATTATAAACCAGCAGTTGGAAACCCTCTGGTCAACAACCGGAACCAGCGCGGGTGACGCGGTCATCTGGAACGGCACGGGCACGGGCGGCGGCGTGGTAAGCGGCCCCTGCTTTTACCGGATTGAAGCGGAAAACAGTTCGGGGGTGGCAGCGCCGGTCCGTGGCATGCTCATGCTCGGCAATCAGACCGTCGCTCGGATTAATCAGCCTGTTTCAGGAAGCCTCTTCACCCCCGGTTCTAAAATCATTATAGCCGGCACTGCCCAGCCGGGAGCAGGCCAGTATTATGAGGTACAATACGGCAGCGGAGAAAATCCCGCCTCGTGGGTATCAATCAGCGGTCCGGTCTACAGTTCACGGCTCAATGCGGAGCTGGCAGCGTGGGACACGACCGGCATTGATCAGCCTGTTGCCACGGTCAGGCTTGAAGTGCATACCGCAGACGCTGTCTACACCGATATTGTGCGGGTCGGGTTCTTTATTGCGGGAAATCAGGAGCCCGCAGATAATGCGGTAACCTATCGCTATGACGCTCTGGGGCGGCTCATCGCTGCGCTGTATCCGGACGGCTCAGCGATCACCTATGCCTATGACCGGGTAGGAAACCGGCTCGCGGTTAATAAAACCGGTCAGGCGCCTCCCACTGCTGTTAAGGTTTCGCGCTTCAGCGCAACCCCCACGCAAATGGGGGTCATTATACAGTGGGAGACTGAGACGGAGAATAGAACCGCGGGGTTTAACCTGTATCGCAAGTCAGCGGTACAGGGCGATTATCAGAAAATTAATACGTCACTGATCCCGGCACAGGGCAGTGCGACAACCGGTGCCCGGTACTCCTATACTGATGTTCCGCCGCGGCCGGGCAATCGCTGGCAGTATTTGCTGGAGGAAGTTGAGACCGGCGGCGCCACGAACCGCTATGGCCCGGCCGCAGCAGTGAATAGATCGCTGAGAGTAATGGGTGGCGCGGGTGCGTTCAGGAAAACGCTGAAAACAAACTGCGATTAACAGAACAGAATATGGTGCGAACATTTAACAGAACAGCAGCGCTCATAATATTATTATCTGTCTTTGGCTTCTCCTCCAGGGCAGCCGGGGATTGTCCCTACCTGGTTGATTTCCCTTCTGCCTGCCTCGGCAACAGCTGTAACCGGGCCCCCTACATGCCGGTATATGTGGAACAGTGGTGCGAACCGTGGGTGGGCGAACTCTACGGGTATCCGTTTATAAAATATGCCGCGTATGAACGGCAGTATGACTGCGGGGGTGACTCATGCCTCTGCCAGCCCACCTGCTTTCCCATTGACCTCTGCGCTTACGACAGCATGGCGCAGTGCCAGGAAATGCATCATGGCACACGCATTTATTGCTCGGATGAATATTATACTACGTGCTCTCCTGATGGCGGCGGGTTTCCACCTCCTGACTGCCCTAAAGATATGTGCTGTCTTGGCGGCGGCGGTCCTGGCGGCGGTGGTCCCGGCAGTGGAGGAGGCGGCGGTGGCGGCTTTATGCTCACCCTGATGAAATTAGCGCCACACAGCCCGGCACCGCAGTTTGAGATTCACTATAATAATAAGCTGCAGCTTGACCGGGGCATGGGGAAGGGCTGGTCGCATACGTATATGCTCACCCTCCATGAAAATTCATCCTCGGGCACTGTTACCATACGGGGTGAAACCGGATTCGGCTGGGTCTATCATTCACGCGGTGACGGGACCTATGAGTCGGCACCCTATGACAGAAGCATATTGCGCAAACAGGGCGCGGTGTTTATATCAACGCTGAGGGACGGCACGCGCTACACATACAACAGTAGCGGCAGGCTTGCGAGCGTAGCGGACCTCAGCAATAACACGCTGACCCTGACCTATACCACGGACGGGCTGCTGCAGAAGGCTGCCGATGACCATGGCAGGGAACTGCGGTTTACCTATGAGGATAACCACCTGAAAACCGCCACCGACCCGAACGGCAGCCAGCACGTCTTTTTATATGAGAATGAAAACCTGGCGGTAATTAGTTATCCGGACGGCTCAAGAAAACAGTTTATTTACTCTGATCCCGATGAGCCACACAATCTCACCAGAGTGATTGACGACAATGACAATATTGTCGCCACGTACGGCTATGATCGGCAGGGGCGCATTATCAGTAAAAGCAATGCCGGCGGTACCGGGAGCGTGGAGATTGACTACGCGCCGGAGCGCGCGCTGTTCGCAGATGATTTTCAGGCCGGCATCAGCCCTCAGTGGGCAGCGGTGACCGGAACGGTTAACCAGGCGGATGATCCTGACCCCAGCCACAGCGGCAACAGCGCAGTGCGGCTGCATCCGGGAAGCATCAGATTTACCAGCGAGGCGGGCGGTGTTGCGGCACTGAAGCTTTCCTTTGACCTGTGGGTTGCGCCAGCGACGAACCAGGACTTCCGGGTCAAGGTTTTTGACAGCACCAGGGGGAGTGATGAATACGGGGTAACACTTACCTTTACCAAAGAGCGCAACCTGTATTCAGAACTGGTGAACGGCGGGGAAGAACTGCGGGAGTTTATCCGCAGCAGCGTGGCGGCTGGCACGTGGCACCGGGTTGAAATCGAAGCGGATACGCGGCTGGACCACGGGTATCAGTATTTTGAAATCTGGCTGGACTGCGAATACGCCGGTAAATATCTGTTCAAGCGCGCAGCAGGCCGACTGGATTCGGTCATCGTCCAGGCGCACGGCCAGCGTGAGCGATATCTATATAGACAACGTGGCGATAGATGAAGTCTATACATGATGAGAGCATGGTGGTCACCACTGATTCACGGGGCGGCAGGGAGACGGTAATCATCAGCCAGGGAAATGAATTCAACGGCGAGAGCTGGCTCATCGAGAAGACCGGGAAAACCAGTGGCGGCTGTTCATCCTGCGGAGCATCCGCAACGCACTATGATTTTGATGAGAAGTGGAATATCAGGCGCAGCATTGATGCAAACGGCGTGATCACCGGGATGACCTATGACGAGCGGGGAAACATGCTCACGAGAACCGAAGCAAAGAATACCCCGCTTGAGCGGACCGTCACCTATACCTATCACCCGGTCTTTAATAAAATTCTGACCATGAGCGAGCCCGGCGCTGACAATCCGGCCCGCCGCAAAGTGACAACCTATGAGTATGATGCTGCGGGCAATCTGCTGTCTGAGACGGTACAGGGGTATTCCCGCGGGCAGCTGGCTTCCTATACCACGACGCATCAGTATAATGATCACGGGCAGCTTACTCAGACAAACGGGCCGAGAACAGATGTTCAGGACGTGACGGTTAATGCCTATGATCCGGTCAAAGGGCTATCTCACCTCCGTCACAACTCCGAGCGGCGTGGTCACCTATTCAGGGTATGACGCGAACCACAACGTGGGTTCCGTTACTGATTTGAATGGCGTTGTCACCAGCTACACCTATGACTATGCAAACCGGATCAAAACAGTCACCATTGGCTCCCGCGTCACCACCTATGCCTATGATGCCAATGGCAACATTTCTTCCGTAACAATGCCGGAGGGGAACAAGGTTGATTATGCGTATGACAACGCGAACCGCCTGGTAAAAATTACCGATAATCTGGGAAATTATATGTCCTATTCCTATGATGATGCCGGGAATAAAACGCGGGAAGAGATCCGCGATCCGCAGGGCGCATTAAGGAAATACCTTGATTTTGAATATGACCAGTTTAACCGTGTGAATAAAATAAAGAACCCGGATAATTCTTATAGTGCCATTTCCTATGATGCTAACGGCAACCGCAGCCTTATGATGACTGTGCCTGATAATATAAGCACCTCCTACCTGTATGATGAGCTCAACCGATTAAAAACCGTTGTGCAGGCTGAGGGGGCGCCGCAGGAAGCACGCACTGAATACGACTATGATGCTCACGATAATCTTACCATGGTGAAGGACGCGGAAGGAAAAGTTACCCGCTATACCTACGATGATTTCGGGAGAGTGACTGCAATCAATTCTCCTGATACGGGCAGCACAGAGTATACCTATGATGAAGCAGGCAATGTGAAGACGAAAACCGATGCAAAGGGCGTCACCGTCAGCTATGAATATGACGCGCTTAACAGATTGATCAAGAATTGATAATCCTGATGAGCCGGACATTACATATATCTATGATGAAGCTGATGTGCAAAATGGCGCGGGCAGAATGACCACGGTGACTGATGCTTCCGGTACAACGCGGTATGAGTATGATGAGCGGGGCAGCGTTGTAGAGCAGCGCGCCACCATCGGCGGCACGAACTATGTAACCCGCTATGAGTATAACAGGAACAATGCTCTGACGAAAATTACCTATCCTCAGGGTACCGTGGTAGCTTACCAGCGTGACGCGATCGGAAATATCGCAAGCGTTGCTCTGAATGGAGAAACAATAGCTGCAGGATTCAGTTATGAACCGTTCGGTGAATTTAAGACAATGAACTTTTCTGCCGGGAATATTCAGACAACCGTGAGCCGTGATACCAAATATCAGATTAAGGGAATTCAGGCGGGAACCGTTGTCAACAGGACCTATGCCCATGATTTCAGCGGCAATATACGCTCTATCAACCAGCTTGATACACTGCCCCGGCCGGTGATTTATACCGGAAGTGATACTTATACGTATTCATCAGGGAAAGACCTGATCGCATCAATTGATAACGGGAGAAGCGTCATCCCCTACACCCATGATGCAAACGGCAATATCACCGCTGACGGCATAGTATAGCTATTCCTTTAATGCCAATAATCAGCTTCATAACAGTTGAGAACGGGTCAGTGCGGGGCGAATATCTATATAATGCAAAAGGCAGCGGGTGAAGAAAGTGGCAGCGGGGAAGACGACGATATATCACTATGACCTGGAGGGAAATCTTATTGCGGAAACTGCGGCGAATGGGAAGCCTGATTGCAGGCTATGTCTATGCAGGCGGGAACAGGCTTGCGATGATTGACGGCAGTGATAATATTTTTTATTATCACAATGACCACCTGGGGACACCGTTGGCCATGACCGATGCTGGAGGGAACGTTGTGTGGAAGGCAGCCTATGACCCGTTTGGCGAAGCGCAAGTTGATCTGTCATCCACCGTCACCAACAACTTCCGCTTCCCGGGGCAGTACTATGACGAAGAAAGCGGGCTGCACTATAACTGGCACCGATACTATGATCCGAGGACGGGGAGGTATGTGACGAGTGATCCGTTGCGTTTACTTTTTATGCAAAATAGCAAAAGTTATTTTGTAGCTCCTATTTTCCCTCTCGTTCCCAATAAACTCCTGCCATATGTATACGCAGAGAATAATCCCACTATAAAAATTGATCCAGAGAGGCCTTTTGCTTCACAAAAGTCGGGTTGTGATAGAGTGCCAAATATATTTGAAACAAAATGCATTAGAAGTTGTTGCAATGATCATGATATGTGTTTTACGGCATTTAAATGTGCGAAAAATCATGGACAAATTATGAAAAACGATGTGGAGAGGACCCTTATTGTAAATATTGTAATCTTAATGTTGTAGTATGCATAAGGTTGCAAATGTTTTATCATAGTAACAGTAATGCTTTTGGATGTTATGTCAACATGCTATCAGAGAATGGACCATATCCGGTTACTTGGCCTCCATGGTTGGTCTGCAATCTTATAATATGAATGATTAAAATAGAAAAAGAGATATCAATTATTCAATACTATCAATCGCGGCTTTTCTGCGGATGTTCCTTAGTACATAGTTTTGGTTCTGCGAATACTGATGTGTTAGTTGTTTTAATTTGTTTAAAAAGATGTTTTCAACTGTTTCATTTATTACAATGGCAATTTTCTTATCTGGAATATGCAATAATATCACTTATGTATGGCAGCGTTATTAATGGTGACGTTTTCCCTGTTTTCATTGGTGTAATGGTGGTAGTATTATTGCTGTTATCATATAACTATAGTTGACTAAATTATTTCACAGTTGACTGAGTCTGAATTAGTCTGCAGAGATAGCAAATAGGTGTTATAGCCTATTATAGTTATGTTGTCAAGTATTGAATCTAGTTATACCTGATGCACATAATATATGCCTGTGCAGTTTGTTTTAAACTTATCGTGCAGCTTGGACAGTACTCCTGTATTATTGGCTGCAACGTTGAGAATCTTTTATTCGGTAGATAACAATAACATTCCATACAGTCACAATCTGTTCAAAGCAGATGACGATAATGTGCGTACAAATGGAACAAACGGGGTCAAACCTCAACTATCAACTATTGACATAATCCGTCTGTTTTGTTATGCATGAAACATGGCACGACCTATACGAATAGAATATTCAGGCGCATGGTATCATATAACAAGCCGTGGGAACGAGCGGCGGGAGATCTTTAAAGGAGATGCCGACCGGCAGAAATTTTTTAAGATACTGGCGTCAAGTATGGCACTTTATAATGTCCACCTGCACGCCTATGTATTGATGAACAATCACTTTCATCTGGTTGTCAATACCCTCGAAGCAAACCTTCAGAAGTTCATGCAGAGATTCAGCACAGCCTACACGGTATATTACAATCGAAAACATAACCGGAGCGGACATTTATATCAGGGACGCTATAAGGCGATACTGATAGATGCGGACAATTATTTATTGGAGTTGAGCCGGTATGTACATTTAAATCCTGTGAGTATAAAGAGGGTTTCACCGTACAGTATTGAGGAAAAGGCAGACATCATAAGGAAGTATGAGTGGAGCAGCTATGCCGGCTATGTTTCACTGCGAAGGCGTCAGCCTTTTGTTCATTACGAAAAGGTGTTGGGAATGTTGACGGGAAGGGATGATGGAAAAGGCAGGAAGGTGTACGCGCAGTTTGTGCTTGAGGGCATGGCAAATAAAATGAAGAAGAGCATGTGGGAAGAAGTCAGAGGGCAGGCAGTATTGGGATCGGAACATTTTAATAATTATATACAAGATCGATTTTTGACTGGCATGAAAATCGACCCAAAAGAGCAGTCGGGTATCGGGGAAGTGGGCAGGAAAGCGAAATCAGTCGAAGCGGTAGCTGCGGTCGTAGCAAAAGCATACACTATAAAAGAAGCAGCAGCATTGTATGTGAGGCGTAGTAATCACAGGGAGGCTCGATCCGTATTTATAGAATTATGCAGGAGATATTTAAGCAGAAAGATTAGTATAGCAGAGTTAGGGCGGAGGATAGGCAATATCAGCGGTGCAGCGATATGGATAAACAGAAAGCGCCTTGAAGAAGCAATGAAACAGCGTAAAGAATTGCTGCAGCAGTTTGAGTCGTTGGAAAAAGAGTTGTAGGGATAGATAGTTGATAGTTGAGGTCTTTTGACCCCATTGCACTCCTATTACTACCTGGATGCTTCTGTTATGTCTCCAAGCCTAAACCCTATAAAGGTTTGACCCCATTATCGCTTCCTGTTGTGAAGTACACCTAATATATTTTATTCACGTTTAAACAGCGTGCTTTTATGCAGGATTGCTCAATTGTTGAGCAGTGAGAATTTTAAATATGCAAATAGGTGGTGGTTAGGTCAATATTAGGTGTGCCTGTAGTTTTATTGGCTATAGTTGAAATGAACCTTAATACCAAATGCGCATAATTGTTATGGCCTATATGAGTTTGTTTTAACTGTATCCTTACTATAAAGGACCATATCTTGTATTTTATATGGTGCAGCTTTGGGAAAATTTTTAGGACGTTAGTAGAATAATAAAATGAATTTGATCCAAAAAACAAATAGGACCTTTAATGGGTGATCCCATTGCCTCTCCATGAGAAATTATTTGCAAATGTTGATGAAATCTCTTAAGTTAAAATTATGAAGGATAGTGGTTAACAATTAAAACTACAAAAGGAGGGCCAGCCAATGAAAAAGAAGCTGTTTGTTATTGCCGGTTGCATTGTGTGCATGATGCTGTTGTGCCTGCCGGGCTTAAGCCATGCAAAAAGGGGATTGCCGGATTATGTGGTCGAGAAATCATACGGCGACAATAATACCGGCGCCAGGGTCCTTATCGCATTTGCAACCAATTATGGATCCACCTACAGGATTGCCGACGTCATTGCCGAGGTGCTTAGCAACGAGGGGTTCAAAGTCGATTTGAAATTTGCCGACAATGACACGATCGATCTTTCCAAATATGATTCCGTGATTCTCGGAAGCAACATCTATATTGAAAATTGGAATGAGAAAGCGGTGGCGTTTCTTGAGAAGAATAAGACTGAGCTTGCTTCTAAGAAGGTTGCCTATTATTGCGTTTGCATGATTCTGGGTATGGATTTGGGGGGCAAGGAAAAGGAATATGCAGAGAATTATATCAAGAAGATAACTACCCAGTTTCCCGAAATCGTCCCCAAGGATGCTGTGGTGTTTGCAGGGGCTCTCGATTACCGGATTTTGTTACCCAAGGACTGGATTATGCTGCATTCCATGTTTGCGCAACCGGGCAACTGGACCGATTATGCTGATGTTGTATCATGGGCTTATGATGTAAGCGACAAGCTGCAATAAAAGAAGCGCGGGAGCAGCAATGCCCCCGCATTTTTTTCTGAAGGCCGAGATATGCGCCGCTCGCGTTTCTCTGTGATAGTTGAGGTTTGACCCCATGAATTCCTTTGCATTCATCGATAACAGCCAGCCCGATTATATCTAGCACCTAATTATAAAAGTATCACTTGCTGATAAAATCCCGGACCATTTTCCGGCAGCGGCAATAGATAAAATAATCTCCAGCGGGCAGGATATCGGCATTGCAGACTTCATGCTGCAGATGGAGCTTGTTTTTGAGCACGGGCTTGACGCGGAGCGGCTGGCGCGCGCTCTTGATCTTATGCTTGATGCCCAGCCGGTGCTGGGCTGCCGGCTGGTAACAGAGAAGAAAAAGGTTTACTGGGAACGGCTCACAACGCCGCGCCAGGACACCTTCTTTCTTACTACAGATCAAACTGAATTCGATTGCTTCAGAGACCGTCCCATTGACAGCCGCCAGGGACCGCAGATCAACGCTTGTGTTCTGCGCGCAGCAGGCGGTGACCGCCTGCTTTTGAAAGTTGCACACCAGGCGTGCGATGCAGCCGGGCTGAATGATATCGCTGCGCAGCTGTCGCGCATCTATACGCAGCTTGCAAACAACCGCGGCTACCTGCCCCAGCCTAACATCCACGGAGCCCGTGGCTGCGGCCAGATTATGCGTCACCTGCCGTGGTACATTTACCCGGCGCTGGTTTTTAATTTTCTGCGCACCACCCTGTCCAATCAAATTCCCAAGAAGTCTCATGCCCTGCAGGTTCCTGCGGGTCCGCGCACGCCGTTAACGTTTATCATCCGGCATCTTTCTTCTGAGCGCGTCGCGTGCCTCGCAGCCTACGGCCGGCAGCACCAGGCAACAATAAATGACCTGATGATTGCGGCATTTTACCGGGCGCTGGCAAAGGCGGAAGCATGGGACGGTCGGGCTGCGCTCAGAATTCAGACTACGGTAGACCTGCGGCGCTGGTACATTCCTTCGGGGAAGGCGGAAGGAATCTGTAACCTGAGCACCTACGAGCACATAAACCTGGGCCGGGAACCGGGCAGGGACTTCGCCGCGACACTGTCCCGGGTCAGCTCGATTACAAAACGCAAGAAGTCCGGCTGGATCGGGCTGAGCGAGCTGTGCACGGTGCCCCTTGCCGGGCTGGTCCCCTACAACCTGCTGGTGAAAGCCTGCGATAAGCTGTTGCATGAAAGAATTAAAAGCCGGAACTATCCCAGCGGGCTGACTAACCTGGGGCTGATAGAACCCGGGACGGTTTTCTTTGACCGCCATCCCGCGAATGGCTGGATTCTTCCTCCTGTTGTGTATCCCCCGGTTCTCTACATCGGCTTCAGCGGATATGGAAGCAACCTGACGCTCTCTGCCGGCGTGCCTCTTTCGGCCAGGGAAAGCATAGAACGGTTTTTTGAGCAGATGCTTGCAGAGCTGCCTGCTTAATGCTATCCTCATGAAGTACAGCTGTACCCGGGAACGAGGAGCTCAAGTATGAACAAGGTATTGTCAATCTCACTTATTACGGGAGTGCTCAGCATGGCATCTCTTGGCATCACTGCAGAGCAGGCCGGCAACAAGGGCGTAATCGGCATGAAATTTCCAACCCTGACCACTGATTCTCTGGCAGGGGATACAGTGACGCTTCCGGACTCGGTAACAGGAAAGGTCACCCTGATTGTGATGTCCTTTAAGCGCGATTCCCAAAGCCAGAATGATTCATGGCTGGGGCCGTTTGAGAAGGAGTTCGGCAAGAGGCAGGGCTGCTTCTTTTATGAAGTCCCCATGATCAGGAGGCGTTTTGTTTTCATGGCGCCGCTGATTGACAGCGGCATGCGGGCAGCCATACCCAATGAGAAGCATAAAAATGTCATAACCTTTTACGGCGATGTCGAGCCGTACAAGCAGGCTCTGAAAATTCAAGATGTATATTCCGGGTATGCGTTTCTGCTGGACCGGCAGGGCATCATACGCTGGCAGGGGCAGGGCCTGGCAAAACCGGAGGATATTAAAGCGCTGCTGGAAACAGCGCAGCGCATTATTCTTGAAAAATAAAACAGCAGGCAGCAGTGAAAAGAAAACGGGGAGGCTAAAGGTTCAGCCTCCCCGTAATTGTTTTGTGTGCCTGCCTGTTACTTCAGCGGTATCACTTTCACGCCATACATGCCGGACGGCAGATAGGCCGCGTCATTGTATGACCTTGATCTGCGACGGGTAGGAATCGGTCCGGTAAAATGTCTCAAACGCTGGTTCACCGGGGTTATCAAGCCCGTAGATGATAATACCGCCAAAACCGGAGTAGGTGTAAAGGAACAGCTTATTCTGAACCGCAGCAACAATATCAGCGCTCTGCACCTGGAGAGCCTGCGATGACGGGAACTGAATATTCCCCGGATCGGAGAGATCCGCGGTGACCAGCGTTCCATCATACTGGCATGAGCTGTAATCATCAGAGCATGCCGAGCGGTTTATGACATAGTAGGCTTTCTCGTTCTTAATTGTCACACTCCCGCAGTAAAAGGATTCATGGCTGTCAGCCGGGGCCGGCACGATCTTTTCCCGGTCGCGCAAGTATGCCTTGTCCCCGATGGGCTCAAGGGTATTCAGATAGACCTCATACTGGTAGCTTTCCGGCGTCGCTGCATACTGATAGTCTATGGTATAGAGGTAGTTCCCGTTTGCTGAACTCCCTGCCACATAGCCGGGGATATTGATGCTGTCCGAGGCGGCCGGGTTATTGATATCGGTAAAATCAACCACCTTAAAATAGCACTTGTAATACTGCATGCCGGCATTACCTGCGGTAATGGGCTCAGCGTAGGAGACATATGCTTTAGGGCCTATCCACATAATAGATGTTGGCGTGCCTGCCTGTAACGCAACTTTGATGTCTGATGCCAGCTGCGGCTTCTGCTTTTCTGATACGTCGACGGCCTTCATAAGCACCGTGCATGAAGTGCTCATGGGGTTCTCGTAACTGTATTCATATCCCGTATAGACGAGCGCGGTGTCAGAGAGCTTCTCCACCTCGACAGACTGACTATACGGGTAATAACGGGGCTGCATATCGAGCCAGTAATAGCTGTTGAACCCGGGAATCTCGAGTGACCCGAGCGTGGTAAAGTCAGTGCCATCATACGACAGGGTCTTTACGGTGATGAGGTTCCCCTGTTTCTCATCATAGCGGTAGCCGGAGAGCAGGGTACAGTTCTTCATTGAAAAAAGCCGGTCAAATGAGCCTTGCAAATCCAGTGTCTTAAGAGGCTCCGGTGTATCCGGATTCTTCAGCGGAACAACTGAAAGCCTGCTTTGTGCCTGGTTATAGGAATACCACCGGGTATCTGCTGAAAGCTCAAGCGCGGTGTCTTCAGTAAGGCCGCTGATATCAACAGCGTTACGTGCCAGCTCAAGCATTTTTATGATCGCGGGCTGGTCCCGGTTGCTGATATCAACAGTCTGAAACGCTTCGCTGGAAACCGTGAGGATGGTACTGCTGTCATAGGGAAGGGCGCGTTCAATCCACCCGGCATGGTCAATGAGGCCCCGCTTGGTAAGACCCTTTTTCGTGCTGTCATAAAAATAATCTATGAGCTGCACGCCGGAGATGTCTCTATTGTCTGTGTATGACCACGAACTGAACGGCACCAGAATGAGCTGCAGGTCATCAAGCACCCTGAACGCTTTATGCATATTATTGATATCTGCCGGCACCCAGCCGTAGCCTTCGCCCACCGTCACCCGCTGCACCAGCACGGGGTTATCAATGCGGGCCACATCAAAAAGAGAAACAGCAAGGGTTGTCATGCCATTAACATCGTCATGGCCAAGTGCCACCAGGTGGTCGGCCTTCGGCTCGATATAGTCGATCCAGCCGGACATTTGAATTTCCGCAAGCTGGCGGGGCTGCGCAGGGTCTTTAAGATCAAGAGTGAAGAGCGGGTCCTTTCTCTCATAGGTAATTGCGTAGGCGGCATCGCGGTCAAAGCGCACTGACATGAGGGCTTCAGGCCGGTCAATTTTCAGGGTGAGGCTTGAGACCGGAGTTATGGTTTCAATGCCGTCAACCTTATAGATATAGAGCGACGGGTATCCATTGCCCCAGTACTGTTCAGGGGTTATTAACCGGAAGTAGCCGTTATAATAGTCCATCTGCCACCGGTTCATCACCACGCCGGGAACGGTAAAGGTCTTGCCCTTCCTGATCGTTCCCTGTTCGTCTGAGATATCGATATACGTGATGTCCGTGGCATTCTTTTCCTTCCAGATACCGCTGCTGTCCGTATATCCCCACCCATATTGGGCGAGAAATATGGCATCAGCGGTGACGTGCACGGAATTCTGATATGAGTTGCTGGTCATGGGGAATGACATCTGATCCACAACTTGTACCTGTGCAGGATCAGCGATAGAAATGGCGGATATGGAGGTACGGTTCCCGTTCTCCGGTGTCGTGTAGTAGTAATACGAGTATTGGTTGGCAACCACATAGAGAATAGAGCCGACCAGCCGGGTGTCGGTAATAGAGCCGTCGATGTCAATCCCGCCGAGTATCTGCGGGGCTCTGCGGTCACGGACATCCACTGCTACAATCCGGCTGCCCTGAAATGATTCGGCTGCAGCCTTTACGGTATCGTACCAGCAGTTGAAATAATTGGAAATAACCACATAGGCAGTGCCGTTGCGCACATACAGCTCAACCGGGTATCCATAGACCGGTACGGTTGAGAGCAGCGACGGAGTATTTTTGTCAGCTATATCTATAAGCTGCAGTCCCCGGTACTGGTTCAGCACAAACAGCGTATTGTCATAGTGCTTGACAATATCTCCTTCCTCAATGGTCCGCTCGTTATCCTTTACCTCACCACCACCTCCGTCTCCGGGCGGGCCGGCGCCGCCAAATCCCCGCCCGCGCTGGGGCAATGCTGAGGAGAAATCGCTTTGTCCTTCATCGCGCACAAAGGCGGCCACAATCCGGTGGCGCTTCTGAACATTATTGAATGTGTAGGTTTGAATGGGCCCCTGCGAGAGCCCGTCAACCCGTACCTCCTGCACCCGATAGCCTTTATCCGGTGTTATGATGAATGTTTGACTGCCGCCGGCACTGGCCTTTATCCATCCCGATGGTGATATAGCCCCGTGCAGCCGCGCCACGGCCCGGATCAGATACGACTGCTGCTGCGCATTGCCTGCCGAAGGATACAAAATGACAGAGAAAACGATAGCCGCTACTATAACGCTTGTTTTCTGCATCGGCATTACCTCATGTTGTATGGTGGAACAGGTATGGTAACTACTTTGCTGAATAGTACCTATACAATTATAACACAACTCTATTCTAATAGTTTTTGAAAATACCAGCGCCGGGATACTTTGATGGTATGTGAATAAAAAGAGTAAAGAGCACGCTCACGTAATTAAGAGCAGTACTGATGGATATTCTAAGAAAGGAATTTCTTAATCTCTTCCGGGGTCAGGCCTGCCTGCTCCCGCAGGGAAGCAATCGGGGTGTCATTTTGAGCGGGTGCTTTTTCCCGGCTCCCTTTCTCCTGCACCAGGAGCGGTTCAAAGTAGAAACCGTGCTCAAGGTCTGATTCCAGATACCAGTATCTGATAACAGCAAGGGGAATAGTGTCGTTGATAAATTCAAATGCCTCAATAAAGGCTGGTGGTGAATCAGGAACTATATAGATGATGCCCGGCATGAGCCGCTGGTCAATGGCAAGCGATTCGTCTTGTTTTCCCCAGGTTAAAACATTGTTCATGGTCCATTTAAGGTGCGCAAGCGAGCGATAGAGAAGGCCTTCTTCAAACTGGCGGGCAAGCTCCACAACATAGAGCCGTTTTTCTTCATTCATGCCAAGGAGAAATTCTTCACCGGGGATTTCGCGCGCCGGCAAAAAGGTAAAACCATGCGCTACTGCCCCGGGGCTGCTGAGAAGGTGCGCGACGAGCAGGCTCCGGTCTGCCGGTTCTGCCTTTCTAAAGGTCGCTGTTTTTCTGTTATCTCCTGCCATCACCGGCTCCAGCGCTGTTGCCTGCTTGCATCGTAGGTAACTCCCATTTCCTGACCACTGGTAACAAACAGTTTTTCTGTAAACCCGGGTTCCTGAGGCTCACGCGCTTTCTGCTGCCGGGTATTTTCCGTGAACACGCGTTCACTGATCTCCTGCAGGCGCTGTGCCGCAGTACCATCAGCCAGCAGCGCGGTTTTCCGCAGGATCGCATTAATAACGTCAGCGTCCCAGGGGAAATAACCATAGGAGTTGAGTGATCTGTTGAGAAACTGCTGCGCCGCTTCCTGCAGTTTATTAAAACCCCGCAGCGCTGCATCTTCCAGTCCGGTCATTATGACACTGATGCGGGGCTGCGGTGCGGCGATCTGATATATCATTTTGACCGTACTGTAGGCATTAATGAGCTGCGCCGGCTCAGTGCCGGAAATGATTATAGTCTCATCCGCAGCTTTAAACAGGGCTTTGGCATTGGCGCTGAACCCGATAGCGGTGTTAATGAGAATAATATCAGCGTTGCGCCCGGCCTCGGAAATCTCCTCTACGACAGGGTTTTGTTCATCCGGCCAGGGTGAATTGAGGACCGTTATATCCATATCGAGCGTGAACACCTGAAGAGTATGAGGATTGCGCGCGCGCATTGATTCCGGCTGGCTTGCGATGCTCTTCATAGCCTGGGGCTGCAGCGAGGCCAGAAAATTCATGCTGGGAAAGCTCAGGTCGGCATTGATGACCAGCACCTGCAGACCTCTCTGCACACCATTGATGCACAGGTTAAAGGTGAGAAATGAATTAGCAAGCGGCCGGTCAGGACAGCACAGGGCAATCGCACAGGGGAATTTCGGGGATTTTTCAGCAGCCGGTTCAAGCGGCTGCTCAGTGCGATCTTTTTCTTGAGGAGGGTTGATGGAAAAAAAACGACGGGATGGGGCAATCGTTTCATCTTCCGCTGGCTGGCTGCCGGGCAGCCCCGCAGCTATATCAGCAGTAGCGGCTTTCTGCGGGGCAGCAGCTGATTTTTCGTGGTCTTGATTTCTGGAGAGGAAAAGATGGGCATAGTCCTGAAGTGTGCGCCCCGGCTTTTTATTATGCTCCATCATCGCCCCTCTTTTTAGGGTGAATTTATGAACAGTAACCGTATGCTGCGATTAAAAATAGCGGGCTATTTATCTGATACTTAATCGTGCGCATTGAAATATTAATATGCGATAAAATTCGATTGCATCCATATATACAAAAAAACAAACCTTTCTGTCAAGAAAAAACAATATATAGTATGTCTTTATTTTAGATAAACAATATGTAGGTATAACCAGTAAAACATGAACGCAGCTGAAAAAATAAAATTTCAGGCATTGCAGGATTTCTGGTTTTCTTTTAAAATAGAGAGAAATAAATAGCAGGAAAAACAAGAAGGAGGTGTTGCGTATGGATACAAGTGCCTATATTTTTGTCGAGGTTACCCAGGGGAAATCACGGGAGGTTTCTAACGCAATCGCGCAGGTCGACGGGGTTGCTTCCTCCCACATTGTCACCGGTCCCTATGATATTATCGTGTTTGCCAGTGCCCAGGATATACAGGTTCTCTGGGGCCGGATCATATCGAGCATTCAGGCAATACCGGGAGTGGTGAGGACCATAACCAATATTGTTGCAGAGTGAAATTGGGGATTGGGGCTGGGGATTCGTGATTAGGGAAATTTTTATCACTAATCGCTGAATCCCGAACCCCCAATTCCTACTTATCAAGCACCTCCCTCACTTTTTTCAGCAGCTCGGTAGGTGAGACGGGCTTCAAAATAAATTCAAGCCCCTTTTCCAGAAGTTCCTGTTTATGAATTATGTCCGCGGTGTAGCCGCTGGTGAAGAGGGCTTTAACCGCTGGCTCTATTTTCTGCATCGCAGCATACGCTTCCCGGCCGTTCTTTTTCGGCATTATGACATCAAGGAGCAGCAGATTGATGGCGTCGTGGTGCTCCCTGAACAGTCCCACCGCTTCGTCACCATCCGCTGCCGCAAGCACCGTATAGCCAAAGTCCTCAAGAACCTGTTTGATGAGCTTTCTCAGGTCATCATCATCTTCTGCCAGCAGTATTGTTTCGCTGCCGCCCTTGAGGACCGGCGGGGTGGAAATTGCTGATGGCTGAACAGCAGGGTCTGCTGTTTTGACCAGGGGCAGATATATTTTAAAGGTTGTTCCCGCGCCTGGATCACTGTAGCAGTTAATAAAGCCGTTGTGCTGCTTGACAATGCCGTACACGGTTGAAAGCCCGAGGCCCGTTCCTTTACCCACCTCTTTGGTAGTAAAGAACGGTTCAAATATCTGGCTCCGGGTCTTTTCATCCATGCCGCTGCCGCTATCGCTCACCGTGAGCAGAAC
Organism: uncultured delta proteobacterium; assembly: GCA_963803975.1. Taxonomy (GTDB): domain Bacteria; phylum Desulfobacterota; class WTBG01; order CAIYCZ01; family CAIYCZ01; genus JAPLIX01. The sequence continues at coordinate 29,231 of CAWDOY010000009.1, read as the reverse complement.
ATATATGCCCTGCGTTCCATAGCCGTAGGCCTTTATGAACTGCTCATCCATTTCGGTTACGCCGGCTTCAATAGTCAAAGCGCCGCCCGCTGGCATTGCGTCGCGCGCGTTGGTGGCAAGGTTGGTAAGAATCTGTTCAATCTGGCCGGCATCTGCCACCACCGTGGTATCCTGCTCTGAGAGCACGGTTTGCAGATTAATATCCTCGCCGATGATGCGGTGCAGCATATTTTCCACATTGATGACGATTTCATTAATCTTAACCGGCCGCGGGTTGATGATCTGTTTCCTGCTGTAGGCAAGCAGGCTGCGCACCAGCGCTGCGGCCCGCTCGGCTGACGTCAGGATCTGGTCGACATGATTTCGCAGCGGGTCATCCTCCTTCAGTTTTGTCTGCAGCAGGCTCCCATAGCCCATAATTGCCGTGAGGATGTTATTGAAGTCATGGGCAATGCCCCCTGCCAGATGGCCCACCGCCTCCAGTTTTTGTGATAGATAGAGCTGTGTCTGCAGCCGTGCTTTCTCCTCCTCCGCGTTTTTACGCTCAGTGATTTCACGAACGAAAGCGGCTGCTCCAATTGGAACGCCCTCGCCGTCTTTCAACAAGGTTATATTGATATCAAGCGGCACGGCGGTGCCGTCTTTGCGCAGCCACTCATTCTCTATGTTGTTGACGAAACCCTTCTCAAACAAAAGATTCATCATGTTGCTGCCCATCTCGATATGTTTTTCATCCTGGAGTAACAACTCTCCAGTATGTTTGCCGATAAGCTCATCCTGAACAAAACCAAGCATTTTTTCAACGGCTGCATTGGCCCTTGTAATATATCCCCGGTAATCACTGATTATAATACCGTCCACGCTGGAATTGAATATATTCTCCAGAAAATCCCTGGTGCTCAGGAGCTCTTTTTCTATTTGTTTGCGCTCGCGTGATGTCGCGTATGACCGACACTGCCCCCAGCGTTGCTGCCGTGCCCTATCCTGCAAGCGGCTGATATTGAGCTCAATAGGGCAGCAGCGTGCCGTCTTTTCTCAACCATTCGGCTTCAAAGTTATTTATAAAACCCTTTTCGCGGAAATCAGTCAGCATGTGCATGCCTATTTCATAGTGGTGCTCATCCTGGGGGCCTAATTCTGCAGTGTGTTTTCCGGTGAGCTCATCCGGGAAAATCCTAGCATCTTCTCCATTGCAGTGTTGACACGCAGCTAAATAGCCGCGGGCATCGCTCACCATGATTCCGTCAGCAGTGGTGCTGAAAATATTCTCCAGGAAATCCCGGGTACTGATAAGCTCCTGTTCCGCCTGATGGCGCTGCATGGCGCTGCCGATACTGCCTGCAAGCGTCAAGAGAATGGATATTTCGCTGTCCGACCAGGCGCGCTCTTTTTTGCAGTCATCAAAACCGATGAACCCCCAGAAGGTGTCGGCGATGATAATAGGCACCAGCAGGATAGAGAGAATAGCTTCAGGATCAAGAATTGCCCGGATAGGAGCAGGAAAATTCCGGGTCAGGCCTTTAATTGGTGTGCCGTGCGCCATGGTTTCGTGCCAGCCGGAGAAATGCGCATAGGAAAGGCTTTGCAGCTCGGGATTATCGATCTGCGCTGTTACGCTTTCATGCGCCCACTCGTAGATCTGACTCATGAGGTGCTCACCAGTCTGCGGATCAGCATGATTTTTAAAAACATACACGCGATCCACCTCCGCAGCGCGGCCGATGTGCTGACAATGCCATTGTGACGGCACTCTTTAAATCGCCCTGCGAGAGGAGGGGTCCGGTAGCCTGGGCAACGCCGGTGAGCAGGTTGTCTTTTCTTTTTATCTCTTCTTCAGTTTTTTTGCGCTGGGAGATGTCCCGGACAATAGCGATTAAAAACTTCTCATGCCCCCGCTTTAAAATGCCGGTGGAGGTCTCGACATAGAATACGCTGCCATCCTTGCGCTCACCCAGCCCCTCGACCGCAGCGCGCGGGGCGGTTTCCTCATCAGCTGCCAGGAATTTCTCCAGCCACTGGCGATGCGCTTCCTGAAATTGTTTTGGCACGATTGTGCTGAACGGCTGCCCCAGCACTTCATCCTCCCGGTAGCCGTATAGGTCCTCTGCCTTGCGGTTCCAGAAGCGAATGTTCCCGGTAGTGTCAACAAAGAATACCGCATCATTTGCCTTTTCCATAACCGCGCGGAACTGTTCCTGGCTTTCCCGCAATGCCTGTTCAGCCTGTTTCCGGTCGGTAATATCACGTATGATGCTCTGATAAAGCGTTTTTCCCTCAACCGCGACTACCCGGGCACTGATTTCCGCAGGAAAGGTTGTTCCATCTTTCCGCTGATGGAGGGTTTCAAACACCAGTCCGCCCTGTTCAGCTATTTTCCGGATATCTGCCTCCAAAGATGAACGGGATGCAGGCGCTCGCAGCTGTGCTGACAGGGAGTCTGCAGCAATTCTTCGCGGCTGTATCCATATGCAGACAGGGCGCGGTCATTGGCCTCAAGGATAGTTCCCTGCTCGTCAAACAGAAGGATAATGTCGTTTGCATATTTCTTCAGATATTCATACTGCTGCGAGATACTCCGGCGCTCAAGCTCAAGCGCATACTGCCGGCGCTCAGCCTCTGATTGCTGCTGCCGCCAGAAAAGCATAATGCTGACACCCGCCACAGAGATAAGTGCCAGCACCAGCAGGGTGATAAACCAGACCTCTTTCCGGAACGGGCCGAGCACTTCGTCTTCATCTATTTTTGCTACCAGAAACCAGGGGGAATCCGGTATCGCCGTAACTGCGGCAAGAACCGCCATCCCCCGATAGTCGATGCCTTCAAACGAGCCTTCCTGCCCCTGTGCGGCACGAGCTGCCGGCAAGTGCTGGTCGGTGAGCGGAAGCTCCAGGGTCAGGGCAGTGTTTTTTCTGTGCCGCAGCTCGTTTAAATACCGCACCCTGTTGCCTTCGCGTCTGATCAGGAGCGTTTCTCCGGTAGCACTGCGTATGGGCAAGTTCTGGATAAGGGGATAGAGGGTTTTATGGGGGTCAATGCGGAACACCAGAACGCCAACGGCAGGGGAATCGCCGGCGTCGGGAGCTATAATCGGGATCACGAGATTAATATAAATATGGCCGGCGCTATCTGACATAAACAGGTCTGAAAGCACAGGCTTACGGGCGCTCAGTAAGGCAACGGCACTTTTATGTAATTGCCCGTCAATCGGTTCGCTCCGGGCAGCGGTTGAAAGCCTGACCGTGCCCTGCGCATCAAGCAGAAGAGCATCCGTATAATCCGGGCGGCTGCGATGGCCTGCCATCCACGAGAGAATTTCTCCCCGGTGCCCTGGCAGCGATTCATTGTTCAGCCATTCCTGGATACGATAGGGGAAGTAGATATTTTCAAAAATAGCCTCCCCATCCTCTATGCGCTCTTGCCGCCAGGTTGCGATTTCCGATTTTTTCAGGGCCGCAAGCGTTAACAGCTCCCGGTTCTTATCTGCTATTATGATGGTCTTCTGACTGCGATAGTAGAGATATCCGGTGAGGGAGATGGCAATAAACAACAGAATGAAAATAACGGCAAGAAATTGGGGGAGCTTGAAACTGTTTTTTCCAGAGGCTGTCACCATGCGTCGCCTTGTGATGGCTGAAATTTTTTTGTGATATAAAAATTCTGCATCCCCGATGGCGCGTTTCATTGATGTTGGGAACGGATTATAGTTTATTTTTCCATTATTTTCAAATTTTTCTTTGCTTTGAACAAATAAAAATCTTAGAATAAAAATTATTAAAAACCATGAATGGATGCAGGAGCTGCACATGTCCCCGATCCTCACCGCAATCCTCTCTGTGCTGGTACTGTTTTCTTCGTGCCCGCTTTCCCTGGCCGCCGAGTTCCTCAATAACAACGAGCAGCAGGTGCTCATGACGATAGCGCGCGATACCCTGCGGCTGTATCTTAACAAGCAGCAGGTGCCGGCGCTGTCAGCGTACCCCGCAACTGCCAGCCTGCAAAAAGAGTGCGGTGTTTTCGTTACCCTGAAGAATAAAAACAATGGCGAGCTGCGCGGCTGCATCGGGTATATCTACGGGGCAAAGGCCCTGCGTGAAGCAGTACGGGACTGCACGGTGGAAGCAGCTACCCGCGACCAGCGGTTTGCTTCCCTACAGTCAGGGGAAGAGCAAGCAGTGAACATAGAAATCTCAGTGTTGACACCCCCCCAAAAGATTGCTACCATCAAGGCAATTGAAATAGGAAAACATGGCCTTATTATTTCCAAGGGCATGCACCGGGGGGTGCTCCTTCCTCAGGTGCCTCTTGAATGGGGCTGGAACAGGGCTGATTTTCTTAACGCCGTCTGCCAGAAGGCGGGTCTTCCTGACGGGGCGTGGAAAGAGGGGGCGGAGCTCTATGTTTTTACCGCCCAGGTATTTAAAGAACAAGCGAGGTAATGCAAGGAGGAGAAACGTATGCGACGCTTCATTACTGCGTATGCGTCGGGTATCTTTATTGCGACACTGCTCTGCCTTGCCTTCACCGCTCCTGCTGCTGCAAAAATAAGTGCGGAGATACAGGCCAATGATGCCGGGCTCTATCTGCAATAGCTATAGGATCCTTGTGCATTTTATTATCGGGAATACTGCGTATGCCTCGCATGGTTGCGGTATTATTTGAAGAAAACATCGAGGAATCCTATGTGGCCATAGCAGTAGACGGCAGCGAGCCTGAGGTTCTTTTTGCCAAAGGCCCGGCGTTTACCAAGACCATGGGACCGTTTCCCGAAGCCTATGCTGAAGCAACATTCATAAAATGGCACTACTTAAAGATTATAAATCCGCCTGAAGTTAACGTGCGTGATGGCGCATTGCTCAAGAATGTTTTGCTCCGCCTGCGAAAACATGACGAGACACATGCACGGTATGGTGACTAAGGCAGGGCCTGAACCCGGCGGTGTATGGTTGCCGTGCGGTACGGTTATCGGCGGAACCCGAATTATTGATACGACCCCTACTATGAAAGGTTAGCACATGCTCTTCAGTTCCTTCACGCACAGCCGTGACAAATCCGTCAGCAAAAGAAAACTGCTCATCAATGTTTCCCATCCGGAGGAGAGCCGCATTGCCATCATTGAAGACGGCATCCTTTCGGACCTGGCAATTGAAATCAGCAGCCGCGAGAAACAGCGGGGCAATATCTATAAAGGAACGGTGCAAAAGATTGTGCAAAGTTTCCGCGCCGCGTTTGTGGATTACGGCAGCAGTCGGCACGGGTTTCTGCCGCTGGATGAGGTTCATCCGGATTATTACAGCATCGATTCTCCGTCCAAAACTTCCATCTCCCCCGGCAGAATGCTGCACAATGGCCAGGAAGTGCTGGTGCAGGTGGTAAAAGAGGAAAAGGATACCAAGGGAGCATCACTCACCACCTACCTGTCTTTGCCGGGCAGGTATCTGGTGCTTACGCCGGGGTCTAACCGGAGCGGCATCTCCCGTAAGATAGAGGATGATGCGGAGCGCAAAAAACTGAAAGAGATCGCACACCAGCTGCATCTGCCCGACGGCATGGGCGTTATCGTCAGAACCGCAGGGCTCAGCAAAAATAAAAAAGACCTGCAGCGGGACGCGGCCTATTTGCTGCGCCTGTGGAAGGCCATCCAGGAAAAAAGCAAAGCCTCCCCGGCCCCCGCTCTTATTTATCAGGAGAGCAGCACCGTTATCCAGGCCATCCGTGACTACTATACCTCAGATATCGGAGAAGTCATCGTGGATAATCAAGAGATGTACAAAAAGGTCAGAGATTTTTTTCGGCAGGTCATTCCCAAGAACTACCGGCAGGTCAAGCACTATGAAGAGCGGGAGCCGCTGTTTTCACGCTACCAGCTGGAAGAGCAGATAGCGTCAATTCATGAGAGAAAAATTTCCTTAAAATCCGGCGCCAGTATCTCTATTGATCCAACGGAAGCCCTGGTTGCCATTGATGTCAACTCAGCACGGTTCACCAAAATCAAGGACCCTGAAGAGACCGCCCTGATCACCAACATGGAAGCAGCGGATGAGATTGCCCGGCAACTGCGTCTTCGTGACCTGGGGGGGCTGATTGTGATTGACTTCATTGACATGAAGAGCACCAGGAACCGGCAGCAGGTTGAACGCCATCTCAGGAATGCGTTTAAGGTTGATAAGGCAAACATTGAACTGTCCTCAATATCAAAATTCGGGCTGCTGGAGATGACCCGAGAGCAGATCCGGCCTTCGCTTTCTGATCTGAGCTATACGCCATGCACCGTCTGCGGAGGCAGGGGCAAGGTCAAATCCACGGAACTGCTGTCACTGAGCATTCTGAGAAATATTCACACCCAGGCCAGCGCCGGCAAGCTGGCGCTGGTGCATGCAACCCTGGCGCCGCAGATAGCGCAGTATCTGCTGAACCAGAAACGCGCTGCTCTGTGCGAACTGGAAAAAGAGTTTGATATAACAATTATAATAACGGTTGATACCGGCAGCGTTGCGGATCAGGTTGCGGTGGAGTTTGTAAATAGGGAAGGGTAAGGGAAACAGGCTAAAAGGTAAAAAGGCTAAGAGGCACCCAAGTAACGGTGTTTCACCCTTTTCACCTCTTGACCTCTTTAACCTCTTCACCTATCCTCCTGAACCCTGCTTTGATTATGGTTGGGCTGGCAGCGGGGACGGGGATGGCGCGGAACTATCTGCCTGGTACTCAAGATTCTCAAGGGCCAGAATCCGGCCGATGCGCCGGGGAATAAACCGCCACGGGAGCTGGCCGGCGATATTTACGGTGCAGGCCAGGCCATTAAAAGAGAGGGGAACTGATTTTATCGTCCTTCCTGCCCGGTCATGAAAAAGAAGCAAGGTTTCTCCCTGCTCCTCAGCGGCCAGCACAAATATATTTTTCCCCAGGTTTACCTTAGCATCATCCGGCACCCGGTCTTCCCCGTTAATTTTAAGTAAGAGCAGGTTCGCACTGGCAAGGGGTGGCAGCTGCTCCGGCGCAGCATTTTTGCAGGAAGCCCTGACCTGCGGCTCCCAGGAGAAGCGCTGCACATCATCATCAGCTCCTGAAATGGCCAGGGCGGCAGCGTCCGCAGAAGAAAAAGACTTGGGCATAAAGGTGCGGGAAGGCCGCACATAATCATATAGGGGGTATGAGGGCTCAACCGGCATCCAGCCGGCCCCTTCTATGAAGAGCTGCGCCCACACCGCTGCCCCGCTGCCCAGAGCGATCCGTGCCGGGATTCCCGCAGCACGTGCCAGAGCACAGAGCAGCCGCGCTTTTTCCTGACGCCCGCCTTTTTTCTCTTTCAGCACCTGCAGGGTTTCTACGCCGGAGGCAGTATCCCGCGTGGTGTCGAGCGCGATATCCTGAACAGCGTGCGAATAGACAATAGCGCGTGCCGCGCGGTACATGTCAGTACGGGACTCCGCCGGGACCAGGGAATCAGCAAGCGCTCTCACCTCAGGGTCATCACAGGGGATATTCTTTCCGGGCTGCAGGTACACGGCAAGGTCCTCCGCGGCTTGCTGAGGAAACGGATAGGCCCGGTTTTTATCAATGGCTATGTCCCCGGTGTTGAGCAGCGTAGCCCCGGCTATGAGGATCTGTGCCTGGGAGAACGTTCCCTGTAGGGCTGCAGAGAGACTTCCCTGCCGGGTTCCGGTAATATGGTAGCGGCTATCCTGCACCTTGAAATTCCCGTCAGCCCAGAATGCAGCGTAAAACCAGAGCTTGCCCGTGTCAAAGAGCGTCGGGAGGTAAAAAGAAAGGCTGACCAATGATGAGGTCTGCTCCAGGAGAGACCAGACCATTGCATCCTGAAACGGGCTGTAGCGGCCCTTGCCCAGCCCAAGGGGCGTGCGCTGCTGCATTTGCCGGTTGCGGTAATGGCCGGTGAGCGCTCAGGTAAAGCGGATGCGCTGCACAGGCCGGAAGGCGTTCCGATCCAGAGTGTTCCCCCCTGGTCAAGGGCCAGGGCTGTTATCTTATTATCAATAAGCCCGCTGTTTTCCCTGGTGAAGCGAGTCCATCCGCTCAAGGCATCGAGCTTGAATAATCCGCCGTTTTCAGTGCCAATCCATTTGTTTCCTGCCCGGTCAATTGCCATGCTGGCAGGGATGAAACCTGCGACAGGGCTGTTTTTTGCGGTGTATGACATCCAGTTCCGGCCATCAAAGACACTCACGCCGCTTGCGGTGACAAACCACAGCGTCCCCGGCTTTTCCTCCACAACCTGTCTGACGCAGTTCCCGATAAGGCCGGAGTTTTCAGAAGAAAATGTTACCCAGGCGCCCTTGGGGTCAAGGTAACTTGCCCCGCTGTCCTGGGAGCCGAGCCAGATGCTGCCGCTGCTGTCCTGGGTGATGCAGAGGATAGTATTGCTGCATAATCCCTGTGCTGCCGAATAGTTCACCCAGGCCGCGGTGCTGTCTATGGCGCACACGCCGCCGCCCCTGACGGCGATCCATTTGGTGTTTGCCCGGTCAATAAAAACCGCGGTTACATCATCGCCCGGCAGCGTGCTGTTGCCCGGCAGAACCGGCAGCCACTCGCCCCTGCGGGTAAGGACGCTCACGCCCTTGCGGGTCGCGATCCAGATTGCTCCCTGATCTGCGGCATCAAGCTGCGCTTCCGGAACTTTTTCGAAAGCGATACCCTGGATGTAATTACTGCCGAGGCCCTGTGCTGTTGTATATGAAACAAACTGGCCCATCCGGTCTAATACCGACAAGCCGCCTTTCTCAGGTACAGCAGCATCGCCGGTCCCTATCCATACGTAGCCCCCGGGGTCGATGGTAAGAGAAACTATAGAATTATATATGAGCCCATCCTTATCAGTAAATGGTGACCAGTAATACGGGGAAGCTTCTGCCGGGGGCGGGAGCAGAGCAGGGGAAAGCATACAAAGGAAGAGGATAAGAACAATAATGAATTTTTTCATTGTTTCACTATTTACCACTGGTAGGGATAGGATGAATGATTGCCTAAAGACAGACCAGTAACCCTGCCCTGTGCGTCCTGGACTTCCGAGACCACGAGTATAATCCAGTTTTCACCTGCCCAGCTGAATCCGGCAGAAATTCTCTCTTTGGGGCGGTACACGACAACCTTCCAGTTGCCATTCGCGGGGACCCCTGCCTGGTATGCCCATTGCCCCGGATTGCAGTTGCCCACGTCAACATCGCCAAAAGCTCCGGCATAGTTTGACGGTGTATTGCCCAGGTCATCAAATGGATTGTGAGCAGTTATCGGCTGACTGCTGACTATTCGCCCGCTTGCATAAATAGTGAGAGCGGACCGCAGGTTGCCGAGCACTGCCTTAAAATTTGCCTGTTCCGCCTCTCTGGTCAGGGAAACATATTTTGCAATTGCAACGGCACCCAGCACCCCGATAATCAAAACGAGGATGATAATTTCTATAAGGGTAAAGCCTTTTTGCCGGCAATTTTTCATGGTGTGATTTAGCTGTTTGACGGGCAGATTTTTTTTACAACACTATCAGGCTGGTCAAAAACATCCTGGTAGTACTATAATAAAAAAGTCGTACAGTAGTCAAAGATTATTTGTCTGTACAAAAGCCGGTTGAATCTTATGGTTGAGTGGTCTATATTCGATTATAGTTCTGTTAGCATAAACCCTGAACCATAGAGTACCTTTACGTGATGGCCATAGCAGATAACCTTGCATGTGTACGCGAGCGGATGAAGCAGGCGGCACTGCGTTGCAACAGACAGCCTGATGAGATTCGACTGGTTGCTGTTTCCAAGACCGTCTCTGCGGAAGTTATACGGGAAGCACTGAACGCCGGCGCAATGATACTGGGTGAAAATTATATACAGGAGGCGCGGGAGAAAATTGCGCTTCTTGGCGGGCAGGCGGAGTGGCACTTCATCGGCCATTTGCAGTCAAACAAGGCAAAATCTGCGGCTGAACTGTTCTCCCTGATTCACTCGGTTGACCGGATGACCCTGGCGCAAGAGCTTAACAAGGAAGCCGGGAAAAGAAATAAGATACTGCCGGTGCTCATCCAGGTAAATATTTCCGGTGAGGAGACAAAATCAGGGATTGACGCTGCCGGCACGCGGCAGCTGCTGCAGGAGGTCGCGCTGCTTCCCAGTCTCTCTGTTCAGGGGCTCATGACCATGCCGCCGTGGTTTGAAAACCCGGAAGAGGCACGGCCGTACTTTATTGCCCTGCGAAAACTGCGGGATGAGCTGGCCAATGAAAAGATACCCAATGTCTCACTTAAAGAACTCTCCATGGGCATGTCAGGTGATTTTGAAATAGCTATTGAAGAAGGGGCAACCCTGGTGCGGATTGGGACGGCTATATTCGGGGAGAGAGGGTAAAAACCTCATCCCGGGATACGGTTTTTACTTTTCTCTTTATTAAGTCCTTCTTTCTCTGCAGTAATTATTTTTTCTGATCAGTCAGCAAGAGGGATAGCGTTTCTAAATCTTTCTTATTCAATTTTTTCTATTGTCTCAGCTATGGATGATAAGCTGAAAGTTACTGTTGTCATAAATTAAAAGAGACGGTTTTTAAAAAATCCCGTCCTCTGTTAGTCCTTTTGTTACTGAGACCCCGCCGGTTTATTTTTTATTTTCCGAAACCTTATATGTGCTGTGACGTTCCGTGTCGGCACGGTGCGCAGTAAGATCGGCAGCTACACCATCAATTTTTTTATTCAGCACGTTAATCAGGGAAGAGATTCAATTCAATCTTTTCGCTGAGATCATTCCGCGTGTCGCGAATCTCTTTTCTGCAGCAGTCTCATGCCCCTCCAGCACTAATTCAAATTTGCCACGATGTCTTCCAGCCAAATCTCCGAAGATCTAAAGTCTTGCGGTTGATCTCAGTATAGCTGTCCGCAAAGCAGAAGCGTTTTGTGCGCACCCTTTTCCGGTATTGGAAGCCGGAGCCTATATAATATTGGCAATTGCTGTCAAGGTATATCACACGTCTTACCAAGGAACATTGCATTGTGTATGTCGTCAGCGACGACCGTATCGATTTCCTCCAGGCGCGCTATCACTACTAAAAGTAAAAGACATTTTTTAAGACATCAGCCATCGAAGCATTCAGTATTACTTAGGATTGCTTTTTTTATATAGATAAGGCGAGAGGGATCTGGTTTTGTTTGGCAGGTGACGCGTGAAGTGCGGCCATTACGGGCAGTCGTGTGATTTTAATAGCCGCGCTTAAAAATTAAAGGGGTGCAAATTTTAGGGCTGAGTGAGCATTGCAAGACATTTCTTTGGATCCCATACGTTACCGTATTTGCGAATCGAAGCACTAAGCCAGGAAGGTATAAAATGGCAGTTGTCGTAAAAAATGAAAGCATCCGGATTGAAAAACTTGAATTGGGGCCCTTCGGCACCAATACCTATATTTTAACCTGCCCCAAAACAAGCATGAGCGCTGTCGTCGATGCCCCGGGAGAAGCAGACAAAATTCTGGAACGACTCAAAGGCACAAATCCCAAATGCATCCTGATGACCCACAATCACATGGATCATGTCGGTGCGCTTTTGGAGTTAAAATCAAAGCTGAGCGTTCCGGTTGCGGTACACAGTGCCGATGCCGGTAATTTGCCGCTGGAGCCTGATCAAAATTTAAGTGACGGCGACGTGGTATCGATTGGAGAAATTCAAATCACCGTATTGCATACGCCGGGGCACACCCCTGGCAGCCTGTGCTTTCTGACGGGCAGCTATTTAATATCAGGCGATACGATTTTTCCGGGAGGGCCGGGAAAAACATGGTCCCCCGCTGCGTTTAAGCAAATCGTTGAATCCTTAACGAGTAAAATTTTTGTGCTTCCGGATGAGACGGAAGTGTATCCCGGGCACGGCGGCGCTACAACTCTCAAAAAAGAAAAACAGAATTTCGATATTTTTTCCTCAAAACCCCATGACCCGAAGCTTTGCGGGGATGTTGTGTGGCTTTCATCATAGCCAGATTTTACATCATCCGTGCCTTACCGCTATGTAGCCCCGGCTCGTGAAACTTTTTTAGCATCAAAAAGCATCCCTTACCAAATGATCCCAACCCGGTTAAAAGCTTCTCCGAACAGGTTGTTGAAAAAGTTTGTGTTTTTATTTGCTGCTGTTTTTATGATATAGAATCTTACAATAAAATGAAGAAACCCGATTTCATAGTTAGAAACTATCGCCCGAGTGACTTTGACGACTATGTCCGATTGCAGGTTGCGACTGAAAAGCGCGATCGATCCGGACGCCATATTTCAAAGCAGCGTTTAGCAGAGAATCTGGGGCATCCCAGTTTTCACCCGCACAGTGATCTGTTTATCGCAGAGCGCGGCGGACGTTTAGTCGGCTATGTCGCCATTTTCCTGGAACCGGGTATTGGCCGCGCGCTGCTGGATGGTCTGGTCCATCCGCTGCACAGAAACAAGGGTATTGCAACTGAACTGTTTGACCGCGCCATCCAATATGCAAAAAAAACAGGGGTTAAGGTCGTTCAGGTATGCATAGCGGAAACCAACCTGGCGGCCAGGAATTTTGTGTCAGTCCTGGGGCTTCGATATGTCCGCAGATTCATTGTGTTTAAGCTGGACCTCGCTGCCATGCAACTCCCTGATGGCACGCCGGGAGCATATATCATCCGCAATCTCAAGCAGGGTGAAGAGCAGCTGTTAACCGATATACAGAACCGCTCGTTTGCGGATGCCTGGGGTTTTAATCCCAATACGCGGGATGAAATTGCTTACCGCATCAATCTAAGCAGCTGCTCTCCGAAAAATATCATCATGGCCTACCGGGGAGATAAACCCGTCGGGTACTGCTGGACACGGATGCTTAGTGAAAAGAATCGAGCGGCAGGGATAATGACCGGCGAGATCCATATGCTGGGGGTAGATCCTGATTTCCAAAAAAAGGGTATCGGTCGAAAAGTTCTGCTGGCCGGGTTGTCATATCTCAAAAGCAACGGTATCACCATCGTCGAATTAACAGCGGACGGTGAGAACCGGGGGGGGCTTCGCCTTTACAAATCGGTCGGATTTAAAGAATTGATGAAAACTGAATGGTACGAAAAGGCATTGAGCCAATCACATGCTTAATGCCTTTCACAAAGCAGCAAAGGTTCAAGATGTGCTTTGAGTGCTTGAAATATTTTGAAAAAAGAGTTGCAGGGATAAATAGTTGATAGTTGCGGTTTGACCCCATACCCCTACTTGGGAATCTTTTTCTGCGAATCAGGCCTCTATGAGGAAGCAATGACAACTTACAAGGAGGCTATCAGGCTGAACCCGGATCATGCTGATGCGCATAATAACCTGGGGCTTGCATATTTACAAATAGGCGAGAAAAACAGTGCTCTTGAAGAACAAAAAAAATTATCATATCTTGATGGAGAACTGGCACAGCGCATGCGACTATTCCAACAGGGCTTAAAGCAAAAACAATAATGACAGCGCCCATTTTGTTGAATTACAGACCGCAGGTTGTGCAAAGTCTATAGCTGGTGCGCTGTAAGCGCCTCATAAAGCGCATCTTCACATCGTCCGCATTGCAGGGCATAGTGATCCACAACAAAGCTTGAGCTGGCCGCTGCCGGAATATCGGGACGCAGCAATCTACTTGCTTTGCAGTTGATTAATCATCTCAGGTATGATGCGGTTCAGGTCGCCGATGAGGGCAAAGTTGCGCGACGCTGACGATGGGGGCCTTGGGGTCTTTATTAATGGCAACAATGATATCAGAGCTCTGCATGCCGGCAAGGTGCTGCACCGCTCCGGAGATGCCGCAGGCAATGTAGAGGATCGGCCGCACGGTTTTTCCGGTCTGGCCGACCTGGTGATCGCGGTTGATCCACCCCATATCAACCACTGCCCGCGAAGCGCCGACCTCGGCCTCTAAAACAGCAGCCAGTTTTTTTATTAACTTAAAGTTTCCCGCTGCACCCAGTCCCCTGCCGCCTGAGACAATGATTTGGGCTTTTTCCAGCTCTACGCTCGAGCGCTCTTTTTTCACCCGCTTGATAATTTCAAGGAGACTGTCTCCTGGTTTTTCTTTCACTTCAACGGGAACTGTCTCGCCGGTCCGCTCAGGCATGCACAGCGCCTGCATCACGCCGGGCCGCACCGTTGCCATCTGCGGGCGGTGGCCGGGGCAGGCGATGGTTGCCATGATGTTGCCGCCAAACGCGGGCCGGGTCTGCAGGAGTGCGCCGTCTTCAGGGCTTATCGCGAGGCCGGTGCAGTCAGCGGTGAGGCCGGTGCCGAGCCGGTTGGCGATCCGGGGCGCAAGGTCCCTGCCCATGGTGGTGGCGCCAAAGAGCACGGTCTCCGGCTTGTGGGCTACGATGAGCTCAGCGATGATGCGCGCGTAGGGCAGGGTGCGGTAATGCTTCAAAAGCGGCGCATCGCCGGTATAGACCAGGTCAGCGCCATGGCGGATGAGAAGCGGGGAAAGATCGGAAATGCCGGCGCCCAGAAGAACTGCCGCAACCCCGGTTGAGCGCAGCTGCGCAAGCTCGCGCGCTTTTCCCAGCAGCTCAAGTGTGACCGGATGGACGGTGCTGTCGCGCTGCTCGGCAATGACCCAGATGCCCCGATACGTGTCGAGGTGTTTCATGCCCGGGCTTTTTTTAGCAGAGAGCACAATCGCTTCAAAGCGGCACGCGTCCACGCATGCCCCGCATCCGGTGCAGGCATCTGTCAGGACCGGCGTTTTACCTTCAAGCTGTATGGCGCCGAACGGGCAGATCTTGATGCACTGCTTGCACGCTACACATTTTTCGGGGATAAGTTTAATCATAATCTTAAAAATTAACCACAGAGAGCACGGAGTTAAAATTAAAGACCTCCCCCAACCCCTCCTTGGTAAGGAGGGGAGACGATACCTCCCCCAGCCCCTCCTTGGTAAGGAGGGGAAAGATCAATTTAGGTCTCTCCCCATTTTCAAGGGGGAGCAGGAGGGGGTGAATTATTCGTGCTTGAGGGAAGCTGCTATATGCACGAGCACCCCGTCAATATTTTCAGTAATATCTTTGTTAGTGAAACGTAAAAAATGAATTCCTTTAGATTCGATATATTTTTGCCTCGCAGTATCATACGGTCTTAGCTCTTGAGTAAAATGAGTATCCCCGTCAATTTCTATGGCAAGCTTTGCTTCCGGACAGTAAAAGTCCACTATAAATTTTCCAATGCTGTATTGTCTCCGAAACTTGCAGCCATTCAGCTGCTCTAGCCCTGAGCCGTGCCCAGATGCGTTTCTCCGGCTCCGGCATGTCATTTCGCAATGCTCTTCTTTTTTCTTTTTCCGCGGTTCTGTTAAAGAGCCTTGTCATTGTACCGGCTTGGAAGACCTCCCCCGACCCCTCCTTGGCAAGGAGGGGAGAACGATACCTCCCCCAGCCCCTCCTTGGTAAGGAGGGGAGCATAATTATTGGATAAAATTCAGTTCCTTCAGTTTATCAAGCAGGGTTTTCACCATCTCTTTTTCAGTGCCGGGGATAATCATTCCCTTTTTCTGCTGCTCCGGCGTGAAGATTTTTTTCACCCAGGTGGGCGAGGCGGAGAGACCGAGCATGTCATGGGGCACGTCAAGGTCTTTTGCCTGCCAGGCGGGTGATACGGCTGCCGCTGCAGGCATCTATAATATTATACAAGGACAGATTCCGGGGCTGGTTGATGTCTCCCGTCACGGTAACAAGTGCCGGCAGCTTCACCTGTACGGTTTCCATGGTGTCCTCAAGAGAGCGCTCAGCGGTCAGGAGGCTGTCTTTCAGTGCGAGTTTTGTTGCGTAGGTCACCTGGGGGATATTTAAAAACCCTGCCAGCTGCGGCCCGACCTGCGCGGTATCGCCATCGATTGCCTGGCGGCCGCAGATGATGAGCTGAAACGCGTCAAGTCTGCGGATCGCCCGCGACAGGGTAAAGGCCGTGACCAGGGTGTCAGCGCCGGCAAAGGCGCGGTCGGTAAGAAGCACTGCCCGGTCGACTCCCATGGCAAGGGCCTCGGCAAGGGCGTCTTCCGCCTGGGGCGGCCCCATGGTCAGCACCGTAATGCTCCCCCCGTGCTTTTCCCTGAGCTGCAGGGCCGCCTCAACCGCGTTGCGGTCTTCAGGGTTTACTATGCTCGGGACCCCTTCCCTGATGAGGGAGTTGGTCTTCGGGTCGATCCGCACCTCGTGGGTGTCCGGGACCTGCTTGATGGTTACGATGATGTGGAGGTCTTTCTTCCTGGGCATCTATATTTTTCCGAAAAAAATCTAAACACGTATTCTAACCAGATATAAATGACAAAGGCCAAAGTTCAAATGCCAAATGAATATCAAAACTCAAATGACTCCTTATAAAATTTGGATTTTAGTATTTGAACTTTATTTGTCATTTGGATTTTGATATTTGAACTTATTTGGTCAGGATTTAAATTCTTTTGCCTATGACATTCCGCGCGATAATGAGCCGCTGGATTTCAGATGTGCCTTCGTAAATTTCTATTACCTTGGCATCGCGCAGAAAGCGCTCGACTTTGTAGTCTTTCATGCACCCGTAGCCGCCGTGAATCTGGACCGCTTTTAAAGCGGCGCGCATGGCAACCTCAGAGGCATAGAGCTTGGCCATGGAGCCTTCGGTTGAAAACGGCCGTCCCTGGTCCTTGAGCCACGCTGCCTGGTGCACGAGAAACCGCGCGGCGGCGATTTCAGTCGCCATGTCAGCGATCATCCACTGGATGGCCTGGAAATCCGCCAGGGGTTTGCCGAACTGTTTGCGCTCTTTGCTGTATCTGACGGATTCGTCGAGAGCTGCCTGGGCAACTCCCAGAGCCTGCGCCCCGACGCCGATTCTTCCGGTATCAAGGGTGGTGAGGGCGCTGGTGAGCCCCTCTCCCGGGCTGCCCAGGACATTTTCAGCCGGCACCGCGCAGTTTTCAAAGATAAGCTCGCAGGTGTCAGATCCCCGTATGCCGAGCTTATCCTCCTTCTTTCCGACCGAGAATCCCTTCAACCCTTTTTCCACGATAAAGCACGTGATGCCCCGGCCCCTTTTCGCGCGGTCGGTTGATGCCATGACCATCACGATGTCAGAGCTTGCGCCGCTGGTGATAAATATCTTGGTGCCGTTCAGGATATAGTGTTTGCCCCGCAGCTCAGCCGTGGTTTCAATCGATGCCGGGTCTGAGCCGGCATTCGGCTCGGTTAGGGCGAAGGCGCCAAGCTTTTGGCCCCGCGCCAGAGGCACGAGGTATTTCTGTTTCTGCTCTTCAGTGCCGAGGAGATGTATGGGATAGGCGCATACCGAGTTATGCACGGCAACGATTATGGCGGTTGATGCGCAGGCCCGGGCAAGCTCTTCAATGATCAGGGTATAGCTCACGGTGTCAAGCCCCGCGCCGCCGTACTCTTTCGGGATGGAAATCCCCATGAACCCGAGGCCGGCCATTTTCTGCACGGCGTCCCGGGGGAAGGCCATGGTTGCATCCAGTTCCTGGGCGCGGGGCTCAAGCTCCTGCTGAGCGAATTCCCGCGCCACGTGCCGGGCAAGCTTCTGCTGTTTGGTTAGTTCAAAGTCCATAAATAGAATCTTTTATTTTAATATAGCTGAAAGCCGAACGGCTGAATGCTGATAGCTACGAGTTTCTCATCTTTACCAATTTTTCCTCTCCTGTCAATCCCTTTGTCTTCAACTTTGCTTTGATTTTCCTCGCGCTGCTCTGCTATTTTCGCAAAAAGCATCGGCGCAGAACAGTGCCGGGCTGGTTCCAACGATTACACATACCCGAGGGTATAACCTGATGCGCATACTGGTCATTGAAGATGAACGTAAAATTGCTTCCTTCATCAAGCGGGGTCTCAAAGAAGAAGGATATACGGTTGATACGGCCTTTGATGGTGAAGAAGGCTACCGGCTGACAGCGGAAAATGAGTATGACCTCATTATCCTTGATGTTATGCTTCCTAAAAAAGACGGCATAACGCTGTGCCGGCAGCTGCGCCACGATGGCATAGCTACCCCGGTCCTGATGCTTACGGCCAAAGACTCGGTGCAGGATAAGGTGAAGGGCCTTGATTCCGGGGCGGATGATTACCTGACCAAGCCGTTTGCCTTTGCAGAGCTGCAGGCACGCATCCGTGCCCTGCTGCGAAAGGGCGTGAGGCATGAGACCAGGCTGCAGGCGGGGGACCTGGTGCTTGATGTGGCGGCCCACTCGGCAGCGCGCAGCGGCCACGAGATCGTTCTGACCATGAAAGAGTATGCGCTGCTGGAATATCTCATGAGGAATGCCGGCGAAAGTGGTTACCAGGACCATGATTGCCGAGCATGTCTGGGAGATTGACTTTGATACCAGCACGAATATCATCGATGTGTATATCAACTACCTGCGCAATAAGATTGATTCGGGGTACGAAAAAAAGCTGATCCATACAATCCGCGGCAGGGGCTACATGATAAAGGACTGATGCTATATGTTGTTCCGCACCATACGGTTTAAGATCATTCTGCTGTACATGGTACTGCTGACGCTGACGATTACCGTGTTCACCATAGTGCTCTATAATAAATTACAGAATGACCTGTACCGCAATGCTGATAACCTGCTGCAATCCCGGGCCGAGGGCATTGAGGATTCCATTGATACCTACTGGGAAGTTGAAAAACTGCAGGTAAAAAAGGCAGGGAAAAAGACCGATGCCGTAAAAAAAATTGATACTGTTAATTTTTCAAAAATTGCGCGGCTCTGGGTCGATGAAGAATCCAACGCGCCTGAGCTGTTGAATATTATCGTGCAGATTTTTGACGCAAAAGGCACCATTCTGGTTTCCTCAAAAAATATCCCCGGCAATATTACCTTTTCCCGGGATTTTTTTACCACCGCCCTGCAGGGAACACACCGCTTTGATACCACCACCTTTGCATTTCCCGACGCCGTAGATCTCACCGTGCGGGTTTTGACCAAGCCTGTTTTTCAGGATAAGGACATCATGTATATCGTGCAGGTGGCCTGTCCTCTGGATACCATACAGGGGGCGCTTGATGACTTTAAGGAAATACTTTTTGTGCTGCTGCCCCTGGCCATTTTTGTTACCGGTATCATTGGTGCGTTTCTGGCAAAAATTACCCTCAATCCGGTTGATCGAATCATAAAGACAGTACAGAAAATCACTGCCGAGAATCTGAAATTGCGCATCCAGATGCCCGGCACCCGGGATGAGATTGAAAGGCTGGCAGCAACGTTTAACGATATGCTTGACCGGCTGGAGAAGGCATTCTCCTCCCAGAAACACTTTATTCAGGATGCATCCCATGAGCTGAAGACGCCGCTGACTATTTTACAAGGCGAGCTGGAGGTGACCCTGAAAAGAATCCGCCCGGTTATCGAGTATGAAGAGGTGTTGGAAAGCAGCCTGGAGGAGATACGGCGGATCAGCAGCATTGTGGAAAATTTATTACTGCTGGCCCGCGTCGAAGATCAGGCAACAGGACTTGACGTCAAGGAGTTTAATCTGCAGCGGGTGCTGCGGGCAGCAGTGGAAGACATGGCAGGCCTGGCCCGCGAAAAAACCCTGTCGCTTACCCTCCTGGCAGATGAGGCCCTCATGATACCGGGAGATGAGCAGAAGCTGAAGCAGGTTTTTCTCAACCTCCTGGATAATGCCATAAAATATACTCCGCCGCATGGAGCAGTGTCGGTGTCAGCTGCCGCTGCAGCAGCGGATACGGTGCACATTACCGTACAGGATACCGGCATCGGCATCCCGCCAGCGGAACTGCCCCATATTTTTAATCGCTTTTACCGGGTGGATAAAGCACGGAGCAGCAGCGGGTTTGGCCTTGGTTTAAGCATTGCCAAATCCATTGTAGAAGCACACCATGGAACCATTTCAGCAGAGAGCAGCCTGAACAGGGGTACGACCTTTACCGTCTTTTTGCCCGCACTCGCTTCCAACCATTAGAATTTTCTAATCTGCTTCTAATCTTTATTTAATTATAGATATGCTATTGTGCGTGCATTAATTATAATAAGAAAGGAGGTGTGTGCGAGATGAAAAAGATACTGATGGTATTAGTAGCGGGACTGGTCATGATAAGTTTTTCTGCAGTGGGGTTTGCAGCAGAGGAAGCAAAAGCACCGGCGCCAAAGGCTAAAGCCGAGGTGGTAAAGGGTGAGATCGTTTCCATTGATGCAGCAAAGAATGAAGTAGTAATTAAAGAGAAGACGACCAACGCAGAAAAGAAAGTCGTGGTAGATCCCAAGGAGATTTCCACCTTAAAGCAGGGGGATAAGGTTAAGGTGATCCTCAAAGAAGGTACCAATACTGCCGAGAAGATCAAAGTATACGCTGCCAAGAAAAAAGCAGCAAAATAAGGCTGCAAAAAACTGCGGGAAGCGTGTATGCCTGACCAATGCCGGCAGATACGCTCCCCCTGGTGATCATGAACATGCTCCTCCGGGAGACCGGAGGTTCGTGAGCCGCCGGAAGGATTTGCCCCCTCTTATCCTTCTGTGCGGCTCTTTTTGTGAGCTGCTTCAAAAAAACGGCCCTGCCGGTGCCGTGCACAAAAGCAGCTTGCTGCGCGGGCCGTCGGAGAAACAATGCCCGCTGCCGGCGATATATCAGTGAGTGGCTGCCGCTTGTATAGAGGATGGGTTTTTTCTCCAGCTGGGCTATAACCTCTTTTTTTATCTCTTCTTCGGTTTTTTTGCCCAGCACCATCCGGTAAACACCCTTTACGACGATCCCCGTCCCGGTCAGATTTTTTACCAGCTCCGCCTCTTTATCCTCGCCCCAGCGGCCTTGAAATGATGCAAAAATATAGAGATCCTTTCCCTTGAGGGCCGGATTTTTCAAGAAGGTCCGGGCCGGCGAAGACAGCTTTTGCATCCAGATGGGTGAGCAGATGATGATCGGATTATAGGATGCCAAATCCATGGTAAACGGCTGCAGCTCCGCATCCTTGTCAAATATGTTTTCATATCCGCTGACGATAAAACCCCAGATGCCGGAGCGCTCAGAAACTATTTTCAGTTCTCGCGATATCAGCGTTGAGCTGCTTTTTCAGCTCTTCAGAGATGATTTTGTTTTTACCGGTGAGTGAATAATAGATGATCAGCGGCTTTGAGCCGTGCACTGCAACTGCTGCCGCCGGCGGGGCTGATTGTGCGCTGACCGTGTCCCTGCCGGTCATCGTCAGGAGCAAGACGAACATCAGGGACAACATCAGTACGTTTGATATCAATAACGTCCGACCAGAGCTTCTGTGAAACATACTGTCCTCCTTTATTTGTGTGTAATGCTGTGTGTGGTAGTTACGGCACTTTTAGTCAGGGAAGAGAAAATGCCTTTTTGATTTCCGGGACAAACTTGAGCGCGTCTTCAATGATTTCCTGCTTTGGTCTATCAACTTTTTTACCGGCCACCTCTTTTTTTACCACAACCTGGCAGTAGCCGGCCACCTGCGCGCCCCGCTGTGCAACGCGTGCTTTGCTTTTTTCTATGTACTTTTCTTTTTCCGCGGCATTGGTGGTGGTGAACAGCATCACCCTCCTCCCGTCCCACCGGTTCTTGTCTATCAGGGTGCGGATCGCGGTGGAAAGCGTGCCGGTCCAGATGGGGGATGCGATGATAATATTGCTGTAAGGCGCGAGGTCGGGATGCAGAGGCTCAATTTTTGTGTGCACGTTGAACAGCGAACCGATTGCCCCGGTGAAGAAGCCCCATCCGCCGGCGCGATTTTTACGATCCTTTATTTCCAGCACGTCTGCACCCAGAGCTTTCTGCAATGCTTCGCTGCACAGCCTGGTGTTGCCGGTGCGGGAATAGTACAGAATTAATGTTTTGTTCACGGGGTTTTCCTGTGAAAAAGCTTCGCTCAGGGGTGCTGAGAGAACAGCAAGAACAATGAGCAGGGAGGCTGCAGTGAATAAGGAACTAATATAACGCATAGTTTTTCTCCGTGTTTTCCTAGTCATTATTTATGGCAGGTTAAAAGCCTTTTTGATTTCCGGGACCAGTTTGAGCGTATCCTCCATAACTTTTTCCTTTGGCCGGTCCACCTTTTTATCATTTACCTTTTCCTGCACGGCAACCTGAAAATAACCAACCACGTTACCGCCCGTGGCAATAATGGGGGCTTTATTCTTTTCCTGATTTGCCGGATCTAACAGGGCATTGCCGGTCGTGAGGACAGCAACATTTTTCTTATCGAATTTGTTGCGTGCGATTACGGTCCGGATTGCCGGAGCAAATTTCCCTGCCCAGAGTGGCGATGCAAGTATAATATTTGCGTAGGAAGAAAGATCCGGATGCTCAGGCTCAATGCCGGTTTCCATATTAAACAGGGTATTGAGCATACCGGTAAGCCCGCCCCAGGAGCCTGAACGGTCTGTCAAATCTTTGATCTCAAGCATTTGTGCATTCAAAGCCTTCTGCAATGCCTCGCAGGTCATTCTGGTATTGCCGGTCCGGGAATAATACAGGATAAGGATTTTCCCCGCACCGCTCTCCTGGGCATACGCCAAGTGGCAGGGTGAAAATAAGCGCGGCAACAGTGCACGCCAGCAGGAATTTGCAGCTTCTCTTCATAACGCCTCCTTCAGCTTTTTTACGGTTTTATCATTGTTTCAGTTACCAGCCGGCAGCTGTAGTAGTTTTAAAGCATACTACCGCATCCTATCACACAACTGCCAGCGTTATCAAGTGAGAGTCATAAATATTTTTTGCAGTGTTGAGCACTCTTTTTGGGGGGCGGGGAATGCGCGGCTAACTGCCCTTTTTATCTATTTTCGTTAAGTCCCAGAACTTGATGGAGGTGATCCTGTTTATTCGCTGGGGGTTAAAATAGTTGGTCATGTCGACCAGCTTTTTCTTGATAACGCCCGTATCTTTCGCAAGCCAGATATAACCGATCCGGACCTGCTCATTATTCATGTTGAAGTTTCTTGACACGGAGAAAATGGCATACTTTCAGGCAATCCCGGTATTTCCCTGCGGGGACCGTCACATCTTCCTTTAAAACAGCTATGCTTGCACAGAGCATCTCCGGATAAAAATCTTCCATCAGCGTCATGCTCGGCCAGGTATGAACGCTTGCATTGGATATCGATGAATAATAGGCCCCCAGTTTTAATGTGGGCGGAAATACCACCAGCGGAGCATCCGGCGCGCGAAAATCAGTGCAGCCGCCCACCAGGGACCAGTACTTCTGGGTCAATAACAGTCCGCGGTTGTCAAGAGTGTAATAATAAATATCCCCGGTTTCTTCAGCAAAGGGCAGGCTCGCCGTGCCCTGAACGGGTTCTTTGTTTTTTGTGGTAGTCCGCCAGACAGTTCCCTTCTGGTCCCTATAGGTCCAGGTAATGCCCGGTTTAAACGGCAGCAGCGCCTTCAGGGGAAAATTTTCAGCTGCAACCGTATCACTACCCGCAAAGGAGCTGACGATATAAACAACTTTTTCCTTCCCTTTCAAGAGGACCCTTTTGACCGGGCCGACGCCGGGGGCCAGATATATCGTCTCCGCGGTCACCGTATTCTGCTCCCTGGTAATTTTTTCAACAACAGCGCAATTTTTAAATAATCGCCCGGAGACGGTCACATCCTCAAACTCTTTATGGATGAATTTAATGCTCTGATTAATTTTTCCGGTCTCTTTGAAATTAATATTTCCCTCCGGGTCAGAAAATTTCTTAAGCGTTACTGATACTTCAATCGGTTCCTCAGGTTTTAGAGCGCTGGGCAAAAACAGCAGCGGCTTATCGGGAATGAGATACTCATCAGAACTATATTCTCCATATATACGGATTCCCTCCCAGTCCTCACGCAGGCAGAGGAATCTTCCGTTATCAAGTGCCAGCAGAGTCACCCTCCCGACATCTTTCAGCGTGAGCGTTCCATTGACCGCCCAGGTTGAGGTAGTGCCGTCCGGTGATCCCGTAAAATTCCAGAACCTTCCATCATACAAGGGGAAATAACCCCTCAGATCATTAGCGCTGGCAGCGTCCGAGAAAAATAAAAAAAGCAATCCAAAAAGCAGTGACAGTTGTTTAATTCTTTTGAGCATATTCCGCCTCCTGAGCGTTTTATGGTTACGGGTTCAATACGATTAAAACATTCCTTTTTTCTTTTCTTTTACTTCAAGAATCAGCTGCGGCCACTTTTCTCCCTTTAACACCGTGGCAATGCAGTCAACCAGGCCCTGCGAGACGTACGGTCGATAGCGCGGCCCGACCGGAACCCCAAGCACAACCACCCTGCTGGTGCTTTCCCTGTTTTCCTCTTTCAGCGTGTAATGAAAATCCTTGCCTCCTTTAAGCTCGGTTCTGAAGGGTTTGGACCAGTCAGAGTAGGGAACATTCCCCTCATACTTGAATTTAAGGGGTTCAAAAGTTTCAAGGCGCATGGCAAAGATGGTGTCGGTGTTCTCGCTGGTAAAGTCGACCATTTGAAAGATGATGTGGTCATACTTTTCTTCCAGGCCGTAATCCAGGGCCTCAAAGCTTGCAAGCTTAGTATGCTTCTTGTCGACATCGTCTCCGGCAAAGTCCGTGTCGGCGTAGACCACCAGGGTGTTGGTCCCTTCAAGCGCTTTTTCAATTTCAGTCTTCAGGTTCACATAGTAAACGCGGGCAAGCTCAGGATACGGATCTCCGGGAGTATCAGGCCAGCCGTGCCGGGTGAGCACCAGGAGCTTGCGCTCTTTTTTCGGCAGGGGAAGGATTTCATCCGTAGCCATCAATTCTATGCCTTTGCGAAAAGACGGGTATGCGCCGGGATACGGGGTGAAGACCACCTTGGCGCGCTCTGCCGCCGCATCCTTAACATCCTGGTACAGGGTGTTAAAGTGTTCAAGCGATGAATAGACCGGAAATATATCACAGTGCACGATAGTCTTGACCTTATCTTCCCTGATTAATTCATCAATTGCCTTTTCAACTGTTTCCGGATCCATGGTCCAGGCCCAGCGCATGGGGACCTCGGGGAACTCTTTTTTCAGCAGTTCTTCAGCCTCTTTAAAAATTTCCAGGTGCTGCCGGGTATAGGGGACTTTATGATTCGGCATCTTCGGATAATATGACGCAACTATCTTAACCCCGACCTTCTCCACAGCGTCTATATAGCCGTTCTTCTTTTCCAGCAGAAAATGGCCGGGTGTTTTTCCATCCCGGGAGGGCACCCATTTGAGATCTTCGATGTCCACATAGGGCTCTTCTTCCTCATCTTCGGTTTTGCCGAAACAGTCCATCAGGACTTTCGGCTCATACTCCTCGGTGTCCGCGAGATGCTCCGGGTCCATGAGCACGGTGCCGTTGTCCTGCATGATAAGGAGCTTGAGCGCGGGCGGGAATGCGGTCTTAAAGATCAGGGTGATGTAGCGGTTGAAGAACTCAAAATCATAATCTTCAGGCTGCCCGAGGGCAGTCAGCAGCACTCCCGGCTTGCCCACTATTTTTGTATCCTGGTAGACATAGTCGTGACGGTAGTTCTGGTCGTCCTGCTTGTTTGAGAATGCCGCAGAGATGCTTATAGCGAGTACCACTGCTGTTGAAATTAAAATCCAGAATTTAGCGCGACTCATCGTGTATCACCTCCCCTGTTCCTGGCTTAATATCTGTTTCATGTCTTCAGCAATATCGGGAAGGTCAAGGCGCAGCAGCCGCTGCGGCGTGGGAATGCCGGTGGCCCTGTCCCAGCCTCTTATTTCGTAATATTCATCTTTCATCTTTTCCAGCGTCTCTTCTGTTATAACCATACCCTTGGAAGGACCATCCGGTATCGGTTCGGTGAGGAACCTCCGGGGCAGGGTATCGTCTTTGCGCCGCAATCCCTCACGGACGGCAAAGGCGCGGATAACATTCCAGATGCGCTCGGCAGTGAGTTCCGCCTCCCCGGTGGTGACATCCATCCCCGTAACCCGGTTTAAAATATCGACCACCACCGGATTAATCTCTATGGGGCCCCAGATCGCTTCAGCAAGATGACAGATAATCATGGAATCAGTAAATATCATCAGGTGATTGACTTTTACCGTATAGGCGGGTTTGCCTTCAATGGTGTCGCGCTGCACAATGCCGCAGCGCTCGCCGGTGGGGCGGCTGTCATGGTGTGACCCGCCGCGGGGGCCGGTGGCATAGCCAAGGGCAAAGCCCGGCAGGCCGCGGGCCGAATGGCCGGCAAAGGTCATGCCCTTGTTCTGCATGGCAAAAGCCTCGGAGCCTTTACCGATCTTTTCAGCTGCCCGTTTCACGCCCTCTGCCAGGAGATTGCCGAATCCCTCGCGCCGGGCGATTTTCCCTATCAGGGGAAGCATAAGCTCTGTTTTGCCGAATCTCAGTTCCAGGCCGTCAGTATCCCGGGCAGAGAGATTTCCTTTTTCAAAATTTTCCATGGCAAAGGCAATGGAGACGCCGGTTTCTATGGCATCCATACCCAGGTCATCACATTCACGCTCTGCTGCGGCAACCGCTTCAATGGAGGAAATGCCGCACATGGAGCCCAGGGCAAAGATGTTTTCGTATTCAGGGCCTTCAACCGTGTATCCCTCAAACGGGGCATTGGTCACCACGCTGTATTTGCTGCACTTGATCGGACAGGCAAAACAGGCTTTATCACGCACCACAATTTTTTGCCGCATGGTTTCAGCACTCAAACCTTCAGCCCCTTCGAACGTCTCCTGCTGCCAGTTGCGCGCGCCAAATACGCCGAGGCTGTTGTTGGCATTGACCAGTACCGGTGTCCCGAACCAGGGAAGAACTTGTCCCGTGGAGGGGTTACCCTTCATAATCTGCATGATTTCACGAGAGAGTTTCAGGGTGCCTTCCATATCATGAACTTCAAGCTTTCCTTTTCCCCTTACGGCAAGCGCTTTAAACTTTTTAGATCCGAGCACTGCGCCGATGCCGCCCCGGCCCAGACTCCGGCATCCTGAGGTAATGTTGGCAAACCTGACCATGCGCTCTCCTGCAGGGCCGATCACGGCGAGCTGCGCTGCCTCGTCCCCGATATCGCCTTTCAACCACTGCTGGGTTGCATCAGTGCGCTCTCCCCAGACGCGCGAGGCATCGCGCAGCTCTGCCCGCTCATTATCGACATAGAGATACACCGGGGTTTTGCTGGCACCTTCGATAATCACGCCGTCGTAGCCGGCATATTTCAGCTCCGGGGCAAAATACCCCCCTGCTGAAGAATGGAAAAAACCGTTGGTGAGCGGCGACTTGGTATACACCCCGATGCGGCTTCCCGTGGGCGCAATGGTCCCGGCCAGCGGTCCGGCAAGAAAGAGTACCTTATTGTCCGGAGACAGGGGGTCAATGCCCGGGGCGAGCTCATCATAGAGCATCCGCGCGGCAAGGCCGGCACCGCCGATATATTTTCTCAGCTGCCCGTTGGGAAGCTCCTCCGCTTTTACCGTGCCTTCGGTGAGGTTTACCCTGAGGATTTTTCTGGTATATCCTTTATACAGCATCGCTCTGCTCATGCGGCTACTCCTTTGGCTTGCTCTTGCGGCAGGGCCTTGTTGCTTTCACAGCTGGGACACCCCTGGGGATACGCGCCACACAGGGTATCACACGCTGCCGGTGCCTTTGAGAATGGGTTGATCTTTCTGAAAAACTTCTTTACCACACCGGGGCGGTTGACTTTTATATCTTTGCGTACCCCTTCCTTGTCCCAGATAATCACCCGGGCCGGACATACCTTGATGCACTTGGGATCGCCGTTGCAGGCATCGCAGGTGTCCTTGATCTTCGGCACCGGGAGCTCGGGAATGCCCTCCATCTCGATCTGAATATTTGACCGAACGGGATCAAATACGCCAAGCCTTCCCCCTGAGCAGGCAAGCTCGCAGAGCCTGCAGCCAACGCAGCGCTCAGGCACGACATTGATCCGCTTAATCTTGCCGCGGAACACGCCGTGGGGGCAGGTGTCCCGGCATTCATAGCAGAGGGTGCAGGTGGCCGGCGCTTCACCAATGTTTCGTATGGAAAGCCCCTCTTCCCCTTCGGGCTTTGACTGAAACTGGTATCCCATGGTGCAGTGCTGTTCCGGCGGGCATTCCGGGCAAATCTGGCAGCGCTCTGTTTTAAACGGCACCCGGTACAGGGACGGATGACCGAGCGTTACCCGGTAGCCTATATACCAGCAGAAATAGCGGCAGTACACGCGGTAGGCAAACAGGATTGACCCGAGGAACATGCCGTTGGTGAGGGTTTTTGTCCACACCATCGGTTTCCAGAGATTTTTCCAGTCAGGAGAGGTGATCATCTCCGCGGATGAAGCAAGCTGGAATACCCGCTCAAAGGTATAGACAACAATTATCGTCCCAACCATAATGGCAGGGACATAAATACGGTTAATCTGGGAGCGGAATTTATCGGTAATTTTAATTCCCGTGTAATTTTTAAAATGCTTCAGTATGCCGTCCTGCAGTGCGCCGACCGGGCAGAACCAGCCGCAGAACCAGCGGCCGATGAAAAACGGCAGGAGCAGGGAGCCAAGGAGCATGGCAAGGGCCCAGAACAGCAGCTCCGGGTTTTCGATGGGCCGGGCGGTCATGCCGGAAGCAAAAATTACAAAGTACCAGACCAGCACAAACGTCTGGGTAAACATGCGCCATTTCTTGGTGGGAACGGTCATTTTTGCTTTTGCTGCAGGGTCCGGCGGGGTCTTGAGAAGCCGGATGGCAATGTACAGTGTATAGGCCAGAAGAGGCGTCAGCATCACCCAGTCAGCTTTGGGGAACAGCATCACGCCCTTGCCGCCCACGATCCAGTCTATTATGTCATTGGTCTGCACTTTCCAGGCTTCTGCGTTGAGGGGAAAGCGGAAGGGCTTGTAGTTACCCATGCCGTATATGAAAACAAAAAACCAGAAATACGATGCTCCTTTGGTCCTGCCGTAATAGAAATCAGTAAAGAACAGCGTCAGTGCGCACAGTCCGAGCATCAGGCAAACCCAGTTGGTCACATACCCGGTCAGAATTCCCCCGATGTATAACACCAGTCCCATGAGGGCCATGTTTCGCACATGCCTGACAAATTCCTCGCGGGTAAAAGCAGTCAAAGCCATATTACATGCCTCCTCCAAAAAGGTACTGGAACCGGGTTACAATATAGTGATATTCTGCCGGAGCAATGCCAAAGCCCATTCTTAAATAGATAATAATTGCCGCAAGATTTATCATCTGCAGTTTGAAATAAGCTGTGCGCGGTACCATGTTGCGTTTGAAGAAGCGGTGGGCACATATAAAATAGAGGATAAACCATGAG
>CAWDOY010000008.1:0-102425 GCA_963803975.1 uncultured delta proteobacterium | reverse complement strand
GGGCGCAAGCGCATTCGGAACGGCTGCTGGTCATGATTGACCGGCTGCTGGCTGACAGCGCCTGTTCGCTCGCAGACATTGACCTGCTCGCTGTTTCCCTGGGGCCGGGATCATTTACCGGACTGCGGGTTGGTATCAGCACCGCCCAGGGACTGGCCCTGGCTGCGGGAAAAGATTTGCTTGGCGTCCCTACCCTTGAAGCCATTGCATTTCAGGCACGCGGCTATTGGGAGCAGATCTGCCCCATGATCACTGCGCGCGGGCAGGAGATTTTTACCGGCCTCTACCGCTGCCCGGACCAGGGTGATCTGCAGCAGGTGAGGGCGGAAACAGTGACTGATCCTGAACCCTGGCTTTCAGGTATAAGCGGGGACACGGTGTTTGTGGGAAGCGGCGCGGTTCTGCACCGGGAAACCATAACAGCGCTGCTGGGTGAAAGGGCCCGCGTCCTGCCTTACCTGGCAGGCCTGCCGCGCGCCTCCTCAGTTGCAGCCCTGGCGCAGTGCCGGTATCAGGGCGCTGCAGCACACGCATCGGCAGCCATGGCGCCCCGCTATATCAGACCGCCTGGTGCAGAACTTCCGGGAGGGAAAAACGGCGGGAACTCTCAGCCGGGCACCGGGGGAGTTGCCGGCGCGTCCGGCGGGAAAAGCTGAAACAGGGATTGACGGGTAAGAGGTGTTTATATAAAAATATAGTAACTTCTTTATCAGGAGGCATACCCTTATGGAGAAACGTGATATTGAATTGATTGAAAAATTTAGTGTTGTTGATGAAGAATTAAAAAGAGAGGTTGCGGAGCACAGCAGGTTTGAAGAAATACTGAACGATCTTAATAAAAGAGCTTATTTGACCCCGGAAGAGGAAGTGGAGAAAAAACGGATCAAAAAATTAAAACTGAGAGGCCGGGATAAAATTGAGGAAATTTTAGCAAAGTACCGCAATCTCCAGACGCACTGACAGGAATCCCTGTTCATTTAACATAAAAAATATAGTATACTTAGTACAGGATGAGGTGAGTGGTTTTTTGCCGTACCACCAGGCACGATGTTTCATCCCGCTGGTACGGGAAAAGGCTTGATACAATACTTGCAGGCAGGTGACAAGCGTGAAGATGAAGGGAGCGCAAATCTTTTTAGAGTCCCTGATACGGGAACAGGTCAAAGTGATCTTTGGCTATCCCGGCGGGTCAGTGCTTGACGTCTATAATTATCTCTACGAGTCCAAGCTGCAGCACATCCTGGTGCGCCATGAGCAGGCAGCAGTGCATGCCGCAGACGGCTATGCCCGCGCCACCGGTGATGTGGGCGTGTGCCTGGTGACCTCTGGTCCCGGCGCAACCAATACCGTGACCGGTATTGCTACCGCCTATATGGACTCCATCCCCATCGTTGTCTTCACCGGGCAGGTGCCCACCATGCTCATCGGCAATGATGCCTTTCAGGAGGCGGATATCGTCGGCATTACCCGGCCCTGCACCAAGCATAACTATCTGGTGCGGGAGGTGAAAGAGATTGCAGCCACGATTAAGGAAGCGTTCTATATTGCCCGTTCGGGGCGTCCGGGGCCGGTGCTGGTTGACCTTCCCAAGGACGTGCTCAGGGAAAGCGCCGTCTTCCACTACCCGGAGCAGCTCACGATGCGCAGCTACCGCCCCACGTACAAGGGCAACAAGCGCCAGATCGTGCGGGCCATGGAGGAAATTGCCCAGGCTAAAAAGCCGGTCATCATTGCCGGCGGCGGGGTGATTTTATCCAATGCATCAAAAGAGCTTACCAGCTTTGCCCGGAAGCTCAGTATTCCCGTTACCGCGACGCTCATGGGCCTCGGCGGATTTCCCGCGACCGATCCTCTTTCCCTGGGAATGCTCGGCATGCACGGCACCTACTGCGCCAACATGGCGGTGACCAGCTGCGATCTTTTGATCGCCATCGGCTGCCGCTTTGATGACCGCGCCACCGGAGATGTGAACCGGTTCGCGCCGGCTGCAAAAATTATTCACCTGGATATTGACCCGACCTCGATCAGTAAAAATATAAAGGTTGATATTCCCATCGTGGGCGATGTGAAGGAAATTTTAAAAGACTGCCTGGCTATCGCCAGCGAGCAGAAAGTGAGCAAAGAGCCGCATGACGAGTGGCTCAGGGAAATTGAGGACTGGAAGAAAACCCATACCCTGAACTACAAGCAGACAGATACCATCAAACCGCAGTTTGTGATCGAAAAGCTCCACGAGCTCACCAAAGGTGACTGCATTATCTCCACCGAGGTGGGTCAGAACCAGATGTGGACCGCGCAGTTCTTCACCTTTGACAAGCCGCGCACGCTGCTCACCTCAGGCGGGCTCGGCACCATGGGCTACGGCTTTCCCGCGGCAATCGGGGCGCAGGTGGCGTTCCCCCATAAGACCGTTATTGATATCGCCGGTGACGGCAGCATTCAGATGAACATCCAGGAGCTGGCTACCGCGGTGCAGTACCAGCTGCCGGTGAAGATCGCCATTCTCAATAACCACAGCCTGGGAATGGTCAGGCAGTGGCAGGAGCTGTTCTATCAGAAGCGCTACTCGCACTCAACCTTTGCCGCGCATCCGGACTTTGTAAAGCTCGCGGAGGCATACGGGGCCGTGGGCCTGCGGGCAACAAAGCCTGAGGAGGTGGTGCCGGTCATTAAGAAAGCACTCGCCACGCCCCGGACCGTTGTCATGGAATTTGTCGTGGAAAGCGAGGAGGGCGTCTACCCCATAGTGCCTGCCGGCGCGCCGATCAACGAAATGATCCTTCTGTAACACGACGCTGCAAGCTCACAGGGAAGGTGAACTATGCGCCATACCATTTCAGTTTTAGTCGATAATAAGCCGGGAGTGCTGGCCCGCATTGCCGGCCTGTTCAGCGGCAGAGGATTCAATATCGAATGCCTCTCGGTCAATGAAACACTTGACCCCACCATGTCGCAGATGACCCTGGTGACCCGCGGCGATGACCAGCTCATCGAGCAGATCATGAAGCAGCTCAACAAGCTGATTGATATCATTAAAGTGATCGATCTTGAGACGAGCGACTACGTGGGCCGGGAGATGGCGCTTATCAAGGTGAACGTTGATGAAGCGCGGCGCTCCGAGGTGCTCTCCATTGCCGATATTTTCCGCGGCAAAGTGGTTGACATCAGTCCGCATTATTATACTATCGAAGTAACCGGTGACGAAGATAAAATCAAAGCCATTATCGAGCTGTTCAAGCCGCTGGGCATAAAAGAGATTGCGCGCACCGGCAAAGCCGCGCTGCAGCGCGAAAGCAAAGAACGAAAAACATAAACGGAAATCCCGGGCATATATATATGAAGCCGCGATTTGCACGAAAAGGCGAGGGCGGAGACCTGCCCCGCATGACTAACATTAAAAAAGGCATCTATGTTCTGCCGAGCCTTCTGACGTCCCTGAGCCTGCTGGCGGGAGTCTATTCTCTTATCGCGACGCTCAACGGGGATTTCACCAATGCTGCCTGGGCGATTCTGGTATCGGGCATATTTGACGGCCTGGACGGCCGGGTTGCGCGCCTCACCCATTCCACCACCAAGTTCGGCGTGGAGTATGACTCGCTGTCCGATGTTATCGCCTTCGGCGTGGCACCGGGCATTCTCCTGTACTGGTGGGCATTTCGGCCCCTGGGCAGATGGGGATGGCTGGCAGGGTTCCTGTATGTCGCGTGCGGCGCCATCAGGCTGGCACGCTTTAACGTGCAGGTAAATACCGTGGAGAGCAAATATTTTCAGGGGCTGCCTATTCCCGCGGCTGCCGGCCTGGTTGCCACGGTAATCATCTTCCTTTCCCACGTTGGCATCGAGCCGCAAATGGTGCAGATACCGCTTCTTATAATCGCCTACCTGCTTGCCTTCCTTATGGTAAGCACGGTTAAATTCAACAGCTTCAAGGATTTGCAGCTGGCGCGCAGAAAGCCGTTTAACGCGGTGATCGTGGTGCTGCTGCTGATCTTTTTTATTGTTTCGGCGCCGCAGATAATGCTCTTTTCACTCTGTTTTGCCTATGTGTTATCCGGGCCGACTACTCAGATGGTGCATATGTTTAAAAAGAGACAGACTGCAGAGGCGGCGCCGGGTGAAAGCGCGCAAACACGGGTAGAGACCAAACATGGCTGGCAAAAGATCAAACATTGAGCATATAAAAATATTCGATACTACCCTCCGGGATGGGGAGCAGTCCCCGGGCAACACCATGAACATCCAGGAAAAGCTGCGGGTGGCGCGGCAGCTTGAAACCCTGGGCGTGGATATAATCGAGGCCGGATTTCCGGTCGCCTCACCGGGTGATTTTTCAGCGGTCCGGGAAATCGCCCGCACCATTAAAAAAAGCGAAGTGGCGGGCCTGGCCCGTGCCAATGACCGGGATATCGATGTTGCCTGGGATGCCATCAAGGGGGCAAAATATCCACGCATCCACACCTTTATCTCAACCTCTGACATCCATCTCAAGTATCAGCTCAGAAAAACCCGTGATGAGGTGCTGACGCTGGCCGTGAAATCGGTGAAGCGCGCCAGGAAATATACGCCCAACGTGGAGTTCTCTGCCATGGATGCCACGCGGACTGACCGGGATTACCTGTGCGCAGTTCTTGCGGAAGCAATCGATGCCGGAGCAATAACCGTAAATATTCCTGACACCGTAGGCTATGCAGTGCCCGATGAATTCGGCGCCCTGATCCGCTATATCAGGGCGCATGTGCCGAACATTGCTCAGGCGGTTATCAGCGTGCACTGCCACAATGACCTGGGCCTGGCGGTGGCAAATTCGCTGAGCGCGGTAGCCAATGGCGCGCGGCAGGTGGAGTGCACCATAAACGGCATCGGCGAGCGGGCAGGCAACGCTGCCATGGAAGAGATCGTGATGATTCTCAGAACCCGCCGGGATCTTTTTCCGGTAGATTCGCGGATTGTAACGGAAAAGATTTATACCACCAGCAGGCTCATTACCTCCATTACCGGCGTGACGGTGCAGCCCAACAAGGCAGTCGTCGGCGCCAATGCCTTTGCTCATGAATCAGGAATACATCAGGACGGGCTGCTCAAGGAAAAGATAACCTATGAAATTATGACCCCGGCATCTATCGGTCTCGCGAAAAGCGCGCTCGTCATCGGCAAGCATTCAGGCAGCCACGCGTTTATGGCGCGAGCGGCAGAGCTCGGATATAATCTCAGCAAAGATGAGCTGAAGATTGCCTTCGAGCGGTTTAAAGAGCTCGCGGACAAGAAAAAAGAGATCTACGACGAAGACATAGAGGCGATCATTACCGAAGTTGCCTTCCGGGCGCCGGATAAATATAAGCTTATCAATATGAACGTGATGAGCGGCACCGGTGCCATCCCGGCAGCTACCGTTGAAATGGACGTTGATGGAAAAATTATCAAGGATGTGGGCTTTGGCGACGGGCCGGTGGATGCAGCGTTTAAAACCATTGCCAAGGTCACCGGGACCAAAAGCAGGCTGCTCAAATATGCGGTTAACTCGATTACCGGCGGCACTGATGCTCAGGGTGAGGTGTCGGTGCGGCTTGAGGAGGACGGCTGCATTGTGGTGGGGCAGGGCTCGCACACCGATATTATCATGGCCAGCGTTCTGGCCTATGTGAACGCGCTGAACCGGCTTGAGCATATCAAGTGCCGGTCGGTTAAAGGGATGTATCGATAAAAGGCCAAAGGTCAAATTGACCAAAGTACAAACAGTTTTTATTTGGAATTTGAATTTCGGCTTTTGACATTATACCCAAACGCCCCGCTTAATACGCGGGGCTATTAATTTAGAGAGATTACATCATGGGCATGACCACTGTTGAAAAGATTCTGGCAAAACATGCGCGGCTTGATTCCGTAACGCCGGGACAGCTCATTGAAGCGCAGGTTGACCTGGTGCTGGCAAACGACATCACGGCACCCATTGCAATACGCGAGTTCCGGGAGGCAGGGGCTAAGAAGGTCTTTGACCGGGAGAAGATCGTTCTTGTTCCCGATCACTTCACCCCCAACAAGGACATCGCTTCAGCCGAGCAGTGCCGAATTTTACGTGAGTTTGCCGCAGAACAGAACCTGAAATACTACTTTGAGATAGGCGAGATGGGGATTGAGCATGCCCTGCTTCCGGAGAAAGGGCTGGTGGTGCCGGGAGACGTTGTAATCGGTGCTGACAGCCACACCTGCACCTACGGGGCTCTGGGAGCCTTTGCTACAGGAGTGGGAAGCACTGATGCGGCTGCTGCCATGATTACCGGCACTGCCTGGTTTAAGGTTCCGGAAACCATAAAATTTGTCTTCACGGGTGCACTTCAGCCCTGGGTGAGCGGAAAAGACCTGATACTCCACACCATCGGCGACATCGGCGTTGAAGGCGCGCGCTACAAGGCAATGGAATTTGCCGGTCCTGTTATTGATGACCTCTCCCTTGAGGGACGCCTGACCATGGCCAACATGGCAATCGAGGCGGGCGGCAAATGCGGTATCTTTCATCCTGATACAAAAACGCTTGAATATGTGCGGGCACGGTCAAGCAGGCAGTTCACCGTGTATGAGAGCGACCCTGATGCTCATTATGCCGGAATGCGGGAATATGATGTGAGCAGGATTGAGCCCCAGGTTTCTTTTCCCCATTCACCGGCAAACACCCACCCCATCAGCAGGGTTGGAACGGTCCCGATCAACCAGTCGGTCATCGGTTCCTGCACCAACGGCCGCATCGAAGACCTGCGGGTTGCTGCCCGCGTGCTGAAAGGTAAAAAAGCTGCACCCGGCGTGCGGCTCATCATTATCCCCGCAACCCAGGCAATTTACAAGCAGGCGCTGCAAGAAGGGCTGCTGGAAATTTTTCTTGAAGCGCGCGCTGCTGTCAGCACCCCCACCTGCGGGCCCTGTCTGGGCGGGCACATGGGCATCCTGGCAAAGGGTGAAACAGCCATTGCCACCACCAACAGAAACTTTGTCGGCAGAATGGGCCACCCGGAAAGTAACGTGTATCTGGCCAATCCTGCCATTGCCGCAGCATCAGCAGTGCTGGGGCGCATCGGATCGCCGGAGGAGCTGTAAGTTCAATAGATGATATTCTCAATCAATTCCTCCCGCCAGGGGAGGAATATTTTTAACAGGCTCAGATAATGGAACTCAAAGGAAAAATCTGGAAGTTTGGCGACAACGTTGATACTGACGCGATTATTCCCGCGCGGTACCTGAACACATCAGACCCGGCAGAGCTGGCAAAGCACTGCATGGAGGATGCTTCCCCGTCTTTCCCGGCTAAGGTGAAAGCGGGTGATATCATTGTTGCCGGCGCAAACTTTGGCTGCGGGTCTTCACGCGAGCATGCGCCCATTGCCATAAAAGCTGCCGGCGTTGCCTGTGTTATCGCAAAAAGCTTTGCCCGCATCTTCTACCGCAACTCGTTCAACACCGGCCTTCCCATACTGGAATGCCCGGAGGCTTTTGACAGCATTGGCGAGGGAGATGAAGTGGCGGTGTCGCTTGGCAGCGGGGAAATCCGCATTCTTAAAGACGGCAAAAAGCTTAACGCCCAGCCAGTGCCGGAATTTATGCAGGTGCTTTTAAAAGAAGGCGGGCTGATGAATTATGTAAAGAAAAAGGCAGGGCTTTAGCAGGCTGCTGAAAAACCCCCGTCTGTCCCGACATGGTCGGGATTGCCCTCATCCTTCATCGCGGCAGGCGCCGGGCAAACCGGTTTTTCTCCGATAAGAGGCGAGAGGGAATGTAAAAAAATTCCCCACCCTTGAAGGGAGGGGATTAAGAGGAGGGTGAAGACTATATAGTATTATTAAAAAGGCGCAGTCCCGAATTCTTTCGGAACCGCGCCTTTTCTTTTTAACTTAGAAACTATTAATAAGTTTTTCTTCCTGCCAGACCCTTGGTCGCACTTGAGATTTTTTTTGCCGGCTCCTTGGGCCGAAGGTCGCGCGTTGCCTTACCGGCACGCCACATTTCAGAATTGGCCATGGCATCGAGCTCCTTTTTCAGCTGGTCCTGGTAGTTGGCCTTGCTGCATGAGGTGAGCACGCGTTTGGTTTCAGCTCCGGTCACCACCCGCTTGTACAGATCCTGGAATACCGGCATGACCGCTTTTTTAAATTTCGGCTTCCAGTCAAGGGCGCCGCGCTGGGCAGTGGCTGAGCAGTTGAGATACATCCAGTCCATGCCATTTTCCGCGACCAGCTTGATCAGGCTCTCGGTCAGCTCTTCAACGGTCTCATTGAATGCTTCGCTGGGAGAGTGGCCGTGCTTGCGGAAGGTGTCATACTGTGCTTCCATGATGCCTGCCAGAGCGCCCATCAGCACCCCGCGCTCACCGCTCAAATCGCTGTACACTTCATTCCTGAAGGTGGTGGGGAAGAGATATCCTGCGCCAATGGCGATGCCCAGGGCGATGCAGCGCTCGCGCGCCCTGCCGGTTGTGTCCTGCTCAACGGCAAAGCTTGCATTGATGCCGGCGCCGGAGAGGAAATTGCGGCGCAGCGACGTGCCGGAACCCTTGGGTGCGACCAGGATCACATCCACGTTTTTCGGCGGGATGACTTTGGTCTGGCTTTTATACACGATGGAAAAGCCGTGGGAGAAGAACAGCGCCTTGCCCGGGGTGAGCTGCTTTTTGATAACCGGCCAGATTGTCCGCTGGGCAGCGTCAGATACCAGCATCTCGATAATGGTGCCGCGCTTCGCAGCCTCCTCGATATCAAACAGGGTTTTGCCGGGCTTCCAGCCGTCGGCAACCGCGCGGTCCCAGTCCTTCTTGAAGGCCTTCGACTGGCCGACGATCACGTTGAACCCGTTGTCCCGCATGTTCAGCGACTGCGCGGGCCCCTGCACGCCGTATCCGATCACGGCAATGGTTTCGTTCTTCAGTACGCTGCGCGCCTTTGCCATGGGAAACTCTTTCCGCGTCACAATATTTTCCTTCACACCGCCAAAATCAATGATTGCCATACAATAAAACCTCCTCTAAAGTTCGAATTAAAAAAATTTACCGCGGAGATCGCCCCTCGGCCATGAGCTCGTTGCCGAAAGGCTCGGGGCCGAATGGCAGAGAGCGCAGAGTTTTAATTTTCTGCTAAGAGAAAACGTTAAGCTCCACGACTCCTCAACACCTGTATCCCTAAACTCTGAACTCCTTAACTCCTCACTCCTAAACTCTGAATGAATATACCTCACCTTGCAAATCTTTGCAATCATCTTGTTTGCCGTAAGCAATCCTGTAATTGATTTACAACTCCCGGCAGACATGCTAAGAGGATACTAAACAGTCGCCACGAAGAATCCACAGAGGCCATAGAGAGATGCTCTGTGGCCTCAACAGGGATGCAAGATTAATCTTGAGATCAGACAGTCTGGACATGTATTAGAATGCAGACGGCTGAACGCTGATAGCTGACAGCGATTGAACTCTGTGGTTAAATTATACAATAGGGCGGGCACTGCAGGGATATTCCAATGACTGCTTCAGATGCCGGACAGAAGACAATCAATCGGGAACGATCTGCAAATCCTGACTATATCATTACCTCTTTACTGGATACTGATTTCTACAAGCTCACCATGGGGCAGCTTATTTTTGAAAAGTACCCCGACGTGCCGGTAAAGTATTCCTTCAAGAACCGCACCTCCAATGTTTTTCTCGCCCATCATATACATGAGGAAGATTTTCGCAGAGAGCTCGACCATGTCCGAAGCTTGCGCCTGAGTGCAGCAGAGGCCGCGTATTTGCGCGGCCTGCAGGGTTCAGGTAAGCCGCTTTTCAGCGAGCGCTACATCGAGTTTCTTCGGGGCATGCGCCTTCCTGACTATACCATCATTGTCACCGAAAACAACTTTGATGTCAGTGTTGCCGGTAACTGGAGCGAAGCAATCTACTGGGAGATATTTATTTTATCCGTTCTGAATGAGCTCTATTACCGCTCGCTGCTCGCGCGCTTTCACTACAACGGAAAGAGAGAGGTATTTGCCGAAGGGTTGCAGCGGCTGGACCGGAAAATATCCCTGGTGAAAGCAAACCCGCTCATCAGCTTTTCTGATTTCGGCACGCGGCGGCGGTTCTCCCGCGAGTGGCACGATCTGGTGGTGAGCAGGCTCTGCGCAGAGCTGCCGCAGACCAGTTTTACCGGGACCTCCAATGTCTCATTAGCCTGCAAATACGGTTTGACGCCCATCGGCACCATGGCCCATGAAATGTTCATGGTCATGTCAGGCATCATGCACGAAGATGAAGCGATGATATATACATCGCACAACCGGGTGCTTGAGGACTGGTGGGAATACTACGGCGCCGGCCTCTCCATTGCCCTTACTGATACCTACAGTACTGATTTCTTTTTCAGGGACATGACGCAAGAGCAGGCGCGCAACTGGAAGGGCCTGCGTCAGGATTCAGGAGACCCGATTGCGTTTGGGGAGAAGGCCATTAAATTTTATCAGAGCCTTGGCATCGACCCGCAAGAGAAAATGATTGTTTTCAGCGACGGGCTTGATATTGAAACCATCTGCCGGCTCGCAGAGCATTTCGCGGGCAGGATCAAATGCGCCTTCGGCTGGGGCACCAACCTGACCAACGATTTAGGATTCGGCGCGCTGTCGCTGGTGGTAAAGGTGGTGGAAGCCTGCGGCCACGCCACCGTAAAGCTGAGCGATAACCTGGCAAAGGCAATCGGCGAGCAACAGGACATCGAGCGCTTCAAGCGCATCTTCGGCTATACCGGCACCACGCATGAGGAGTGCCGGTACTGAAAAATATTATCTATCGTTTCAATCGCATAACATTTACAAGGAAAAAAGATGGAAGACGACGGCACTCCAAGTGGAGCACAACTTTCCCCTGAGTATCAGGCCAGGCTCTATGAGCTTACCAAGACCATCCATGAAGCCGAAAGCTTTGTCAAAGTGCTTCCCTATGTGGAAAAAGAGATGCTTGCTCTGCTCAGGGCAGAGCGCCTGACCGTTTATCGGCGCAACCGGCGCGACACTGAAATCGTCTCAACATATAAAACCGGCAATGAAATAAGAGAAATAAGAGTCCCCTTAAGCCCCACATCCATAGCCGGCTTTGTGGCCTTAAGCCAGCGCTCAGTCATAATTAACAATGTCTATGACCGGCAGGAGTTGGTAAAAATCCATCCCCAGCTGCATTATGACTCCAGCTTTGATGAGCAGACGCACTATAAAACCCGCTCGATGATTGTCATCCCCATTAAATTCAGGGAAACGCCTTTGGGCGTCATGCAAATCATTAACCATGTCAACGGACCATTCACTGATTATGAGATGCAGGTTGCAGCGGAGCTTGCCCAGGTTATCGGCCAGAAGTTCCAGTATGATTTCCAGGCAACACAAAGTCCGTTTGACTATCTCTTGCACCGCAAGCTGATAACGATCGAAAAGCTTGAGGAACTGAAGCACCGCTCGGTAAAAGACAAAATTTCGCAGGCCCAGCTTCTTATCTCTGAAATGAAGCTCAGCCCTGAAGAAATCGGCGAATCACTTGAGCGTTACTACCAGGTGCCATTTTTAAAGTATGACCCGTCAATCCAGCCGCCTGCCGAAATTATGAAATACCTGAAAAAATCCTACCTCGTCAGCCAGCTCTGGGTGCCCCTGGCCTTTGCTGAAAAACAGGTGACCATTCTCATTGACGACCCCAATGATATCAAGCGCATTATGGAAATTCATCAGACCCTTGAGCAGCACGCCACCAGGTTTGATTTCCGGGTGGGTATCCCCGAGGATATTCTGCGCTACCTGGGCGAGGCAGTGGCAACAGTCCAGCACGCCGGCATGGAAAAAAACCTCAAAGAGCTGCTCGGCAAGCTTGAGGGCGAAGTGGGCCTGGGGGACGGCGAGAGCGCTATCGGCGATACCGGGGACATTAATGAAAATGAAGGAACCGTGGTACAGCTGGTGAACCGCCTTATTGCTGATGCAGCGCGGTTCAAGGCATCTGACATACATGTTGAGCCGCGCAAGGGCAAAGAGCCTGCCGTGGTGAGGATGCGCATTGACGGCGAATGCCGCGAAATTTTAAAGATTCCGGCAACGCATATCCGCGCGGTAATCTCACGCATAAAAATCATGTCGCGGCTTGATATCGCGGAGCGCCGCAAGCCCCAGGACGGAAAAATCGGCGTTAAAATTCAGAATAAGACCGTTGAGCTGCGCGTTGCCGTCATACCTACGGTGGACGGCGAGAGCGCGGTGCTGCGCCTGCTCGCGTCAGGTGAGGCGGCGGTGCCTTTTGACAAGCTCAATTTTTCTGAACGCAATGAGCGCGAAACAAAGCGGATCATTGATCACCCCCACGGGATTTTCCTTGTGGTGGGCCCTACCGGTTCCGGCAAAACGACGACCCTGCATGCAATTCTTGGCCATATCAACACGCCGGATATTAAAATCTGGACTGCGGAAGATCCCGTGGAAATAACCCAGCCCGGGCTGCAGCAGGTGCAGGTACAGCCGGCAATCGGCTTTGACTTTGCAGCAGCAATGCGCGCCTTTCTGCGTGCTGACCCGGATGTAATCCTCATCGGGGAGATGCGCGACCGTGAGACATCACACATCGGAGTCGAGGCGTCCCTGACCGGTCACCTGGTGTTCTCAACGCTGCATACCAACTCAGCACCTGAAACCATCACCCGCCTGCTTGGCCTTGAGCTTGACCCCATGGACTTTGCGGATGCGCTGCTGGGAATACTTGCGCAACGCCTTCTGCGCACCTTGTGCGACTGCAAGCAGCGGTATAAACCTTCTGATGAGGATATAGCGCAGCTGCGGCATATGTATGGAGAGCCGCAGGAGCGGTTTGACGAGATGCTGAAAGCGATGGGCGACATTCAGCTTGCCAGGCCGGCCGGATGTGACAAATGCGGCACTACCGGATACCGCGGCAGAACCGGCATTCATGAGCTTCTGGTGGCAACACCCGATGTAAAAAAGCTGATTGTACAGAAAGCCTCCGTCAGTGAGCTCCGGGAACTTGCTATCCGGGAAGGAATGACAACGCTCATGCAGGACGGTATATGGAAAGTGCTGTGCGGCCAGTCTGACATTGCCCAGCTGCGAAAAGTAGTTACCGTGTGAGTTGTGGTCGGTTGCATACCTCGAAAGGTTCGCCTTGCATCCGGATGTTTTTGACCAGCCCGGGAGAAAACTGCTTTTTCAACAACCTGTTAGAGAGGAAACGGAGGGTCGCCCATGGCAAATCCAAAGTATATGGAGCTGGGATTCAATGTTATTTATTTAACGTTTATCTTCTGTATCATCCTGGTAATGACGCTGCGGATGAAACGCGTCAAACCGGAGCATATGGCCATCGCGCAGCGTTTCCGGCTCGCATTTCTGCTCTTTTTTGTCGGTGATCTCGCGCATGTCGGAGCGCGGCTGGTAGCAATAGTCTCGGGCAATCTTGAAAGCGGTCCGGGCGTTTCAGCAGCCAGCACTATTCTTGAGCTGCTGGCAATGTACATCCTGCTGCTGTTCTTCACCAATATCTGGGCCGTGCGCTTTCAAAAAACCGGGGAGCCTTTGTACCGGTTTCTCATGGCCTGCGGTGTGCTGGGCATCATTCTGGTGCTGCTGCCGCAGAATCAGTTGACCAGCCCGCATCCCCCGCCCGTGTGGAGCACCATCCGCATCGTGCCGTGGGTGATACAGGGGCTGGCAATCGCCATCTGTATGATACGGGATGGAGGGCGGGAACGCGATGGCTTTTATCGCAAGCTGGGAGGGCTTTTGATACCCGCGATCGCGTGCTATAGCCCGTCAGTCCTTTTTCCCGGTGCAATTCCGCCACCCGTCATCGCGTTGATGATGGTCATCGGCACGACCCTGTTTATGGTGATAGAGTATGCGCCCCTTAAAGAATATTTTCTTAAAAAAGGCTGATAAATCCGTGATGCTGTGCGACGGCGCGGTCAAGCGCGTGTTGCGGGTGAGGAGAAATAACCATGAGCATCAAGCACGTATTTAAAATTGTCAGCTGCGCGGTGGTCCTGCTCGGTATTGTCCGGATTACATCCGCAGGCGCTTCTCAGTGTGATGATCCCGGCCTGCTTCCGGTAAACCATAGTGAAATTGCACGCTGCGACACGGTGACCAATCCCAATGTCT
This sequence comes from uncultured delta proteobacterium, assembly GCA_963803975.1. Taxonomy (GTDB): domain Bacteria; phylum Desulfobacterota; class WTBG01; order CAIYCZ01; family CAIYCZ01; genus JAPLIX01. The sequence goes on along the minus strand of CAWDOY010000008.1, from coordinate 88,271 downwards.
CGGGCAAAGCTTTGATATCAGTTGAAGCAGCTGACATCTGCGTGGTGCGCGGCCGGGAGGAGGGGGCAAGCGGAGACTGGGCGCGTGACCGGCAGGATATCTACTACATTGGCGGCCGTATCGGGTACACTGACACGGCCACCGGGCAGCTGATCTTTGTCGAGAACTTCGGCCAGTTCTGGTGGAACTGGGCGGACATTTTTTATCCGTTCTCGCGGTCACATATCCGGGAGATTGGCGCAGGAATATGGTTCAGGGAAGCGGTCAGCTGCGGCGTGCTGCAATTCAAGAAATACCGAATCTATGGCGGCCTCAATAAACGCACCGGAGTTTTTCGCTACACGTTTATAAACTGCCAGGGCGAAGTGGAGCTTGATTTTGAGCTGGGGTGCAGCGCGGGAGAATAAAAGGGTTTGTGTTTGTCTCGAATAAATCTACCAATGTCCATCCTTATGTGCTTCTAAATCCTGATCTGGACGAACCGGAATTAAACAGGCAGTAATTATAGGGATATACAGCAGGAAAAAATGTGGTTGCTTGTCATCCAGAATATTCCGGAGCTGATTGCTAAACTCCAGCCATTGACAATCCCGCCACCCCCCTTATATTTTATTACCGGATGCTGCTGGAAAAAAGGCGCGGCCGGGTCTCCGTATTATTAACTCAGGAGCAAAAGCCCCTATAAAATGCCCGAAACATACCATTATTGCAGCTACCCCTCGCAACCCATCAATATATTCTATTCTACATCCCTTCTGCAGTAGTTTTTCTTCTTTCATTGATACATAGTAAATTGATGACGTGAATATGTATTGCTTTGGCCGAATAGATTAGTACTTGACCTTAAGAATTTCTCGCACTGAAGCCAACCTGTCGCTGCTGTCTCCCGGTATGAGACTTAAGAATCATAATTAGACAAGCGCAACCATAAACGATCACTGCCGTCCAAAGGGTTGCACGATAGCCGTAGTTAAGAGATAATCCCCAGGCTGCGATTGATCCCATAACCGAGCATGCACCATTTAAACTCCAGACCCATGGTATCATGGCGGGGATCTCCTGTTCGAGGAGCCGTATGCCAATGGGCAGGGTCATTCCCATCAAGATTCCCAACGGCAGGACGACTATGATGGAAATAGGACCCGGACAGCTGTTGACATGCCCAAACATGCATCAAACAAGACGGGCAGTCCATAGATAGTGCTGATCACCAGAGCGCAGATGACACATATAACACCGCGCAGAGCGGACGAGCTGGCTTTTTCAGAAATCCTTCCTGACAGCAGGCTCCCGACCCCGGAGGAAATGAGTAAAGCGGCAAGGATTACGGCAATTGAATAGAGGGGCTGCCCTAAAAGCAGGATAAACTTCTGGATCAAAGGGATTTCTACAAGCATAAATCCGAGTCCGAGGCAGGAAAAATAGAAAAGGTAGTAACCGCGCAGCGGGGCAGGTCCGTGCGGTGAAACCTTTTTTCTGAACCACAGCAAAGGAAGAAAAATGCTTATTATGATCATGAGAAAAGTGATGAGAAAAAGCGATTTAAACATGAATACTGGATACGTAAAGTGGGTGCGGATAGAGGGGAACTTCCAGACATAATGTTTATTCTTGAGATATTTTGAGAAAATGGGACGTTGTCTGGTGGTGGGGTAAAGGACAAAGTGCCAGAGCTTAAAAGAGGTGATCAAAATATCAGCCATTAATTCAGTAAGCGGTCCCTCGTCTTTGATGGATTTCTGTTTATCGGATGGCTCTTTTTCAAGGAGCGGATAACACGTTAAAATCATTGCGAATAGTTTTTCCTGTGCCCGCAAGTCAATACGAATGGTTTACAAGGAGCAAATGTGTAACAGCTTCATGCCTGACTGCCAGACACGACAGCCTGGCCACATTGCCCAAATGGATGCAGTCATACTTTTCTCCAGAATACGGATGAAACTTCGTCCTTCATCTATGTGCAGGGTTACATTGGCGCGATTGAAAAGGTCCCCATTAAACTTTTTGAAAAGATCCGTATTCAATTTGGCGATAACAGGGTTTATCTCAACCGCGGTTATTCTTTTAATCCCGTTCACATAGGCGTTCAGAATATCTTGGCCGCCACCAATACCAATAATCAAAGTATCCGCATCAGAGTTCAAAATTTGATAATAAAAGGACTTGATATGGGAGTTCAAAAGCCTGCTTTTTCCGTGTCCCCGTCAAAAGCAATCATGGTAGAGCAGGCGGAAGAGTCATAATCAATAAGGAGGGTCTTCTGCCCACCCACCTCCTTATCCGGGGTAACGGTAACCCGATTGATCGGATTCCATTTTTCGAAAATTATTTCAGTTTGCGGCTTGCCCAGGACATACTGTATTTTCAGAAATCTGTAGACATAGGCGTTATCATCCTGGTGGGGCAATGAATGAGGCAGCGGTGAAGAAGCCACTACTCTGCCGCTGTGCCTGATATACTCGAGCAGGGCTATCACACTATCTTTTTTGAATTTGAATTTGGGCCGCAGCAGAACCTCATGATATTCGGAAAGAATTCGCGCATCAAAGCTCAGCCTCAATTCCCCGGATGAAACCATTCTCATAATCTCCCCGCAGGGGCCCGAAGGTGTCAGCAGCCCTGCGACCAGAACATTGGTATCCAGAACGATATTCATCGCGCACGCTTTCTGCGGACTGCCCTGATTTCAGCATTGATTTCTTCCGGAGACATTTTGCTGGTCCCCCGTTCAACGGACTGCCGCTGCAGGCTTGCTACTGCTTCAACCGCCCGGGCCTGCCGGAATGCCGATAACGATTCCTCAAGGGTTGATTCGTTAATGGCGGCAAGAATGGCAACCGGCCTTCCATTGTTGGTGATAACCATTTCCCGTTCCGCCGGCAATTCCTTCCAGACCTGCGCGGCCCTGGTTCTCAAGTCACGCACACTTAATATTTTCATACTCTATGTCCTCCAATTGTGTATTTAATTATGTACACAATTGTTACTCAGTGTCAAGGTATATGTTGTCTTCTGCCTGAGCCGCTGCTGGGAAATAACCAGTGGCACCCTTCACGGTGAGCTGAATCTATTTTACCAACGCGGCGCGCAGGGCGAGCACCGCGTCATCAAGCGGGGTTTGATGCAAGGGCCCAGCAAGTGGCGATATGACCCACGCATCAATGAGGTAAAAATTGTAATAAGAAAAGAGGCAGGGCCAGGTGATGGCCGCTGCCTCTTTTTGTGAGCTTACGATACTATAAATCCTTCCCAGGTAACCTCACCAGCACGAAGGTTAGCATCTGTTACCCTGCAGCGGATAGTATAGACGCCTGCATCAGCTGCGCCGGGCGCCCAGTCCCAGGTGGCACTGTTCTGGCCGGCTGCCTGCCAATCTGTTGTTCCCTGTTTTTGTATTGACCATTGATAGGTGTATCCCGGTTTGCCGCCGGTCGCATTCGCCTCCCACGTGACGCTTTCACCCGCCGTTACGCTGGTCTTAACATCCGTATTGGTGATATACACCATTGGCTTGATGGCCGCGTTGAGCACGTGTTTAGCGAGCATTTTACCAAAGAGAGGGTCATCATCTGCGGTTGCAAACACGTCCCAGGTGCCGGTGTACTGGTTCTGCACGGGCTTGTTCGGGTCCGGCGCACCCAGGGCCGGGTCATAGCCCAGGTGGCCGTAATCGCTGTTGTCAAAGACAAGCGACGGGTCAAGGTCGCTCAAAGACTTGTTGAGAGCGCCCTGGCGCGGCGGCGGGTAGGCAGTGTAACCATCGCCGCAGCCGCCCATTTCAAAGCAGCACTTTTCTCCGCCGCAGTCAGTATTTGCCCAGTTGCCCCAATACTCAGAAAAAGGATGCCCCACATTCGGATAGGTGTCAAAGTCACCCGTATTATATTTTAACCACGTCTTCACTCCGATCTCTTTGGAAATCTGGTTATAGACTTCAAGAACCAGCACGGAATAGGATACATAATTGGTAAAATCAACCACGATGTGTTTGACACCGCGGTTTTTGAGATATTCGAGCGCATCCCAGTAGCGGTACCCCCATTCATCACCCGGCATATCCTTGTCACCTTCAAGCAGGTAGGAATGCGCCACGTTTTCTCCGCGCATGCTGCGGTTAATTTCCGTCAGGCCATTTTCAGAATTGAGCTGCTTGACCCCGCCGAAACCGCCGACAATATTTTGCGGATCTATATCCGGATGGCGTTCACGAAGCTGCGCCTTGATATTTTTTTGCATAAGGACCACATCATCTATCTTAGGGTCAAAGAATCTCCTGTTCGCATCAAAAAGGCCGTGGCTGAACATGAGCACGCCGGTTTCTGCATCGGGGACATTCTGCGACATCCGTGCCTCGATGCCCTCTACATGGAAGGCAGCAAGCTCCGGATCAGCGGCAACCGGGTTAGGGCTTCCCTGGATGATGGCGTGCCGGTCCTTTTTCGGCGGGCCGGCAGTAGAAGTCCATCCCTCGTCTTCAGGATAGGACCGCTCCATAAGGTTACTGTAGTCATTAACCCAGATGAGCGGTATTGACGTGCCGTGCTCAGCATTCCACTGATTAACAACCTGTTTGGACATCTGCACCACGTCAAACGATTTGTAAAATCTCATTCCGCCCACCGTCATATCGATAACAATAATGCGCGAGACCCCTTTTTTCAGGAGCTTTTCCACCGGTCCTTCCACGTTATAGCGCTCAGGATCACAATTTTCCCACGGGCCGCCTTTATCACCCTCTCCGCAATAGTTGAGCTGAACGCCATTTCCCGGCGCGTTATATACGAACCGGGGATACGGCAGATGGTCAATGTGGTCGGCGGCAAGCCAGCTTGTCCAGTCAACTTCAAATTTGATTCCGTAGGGGTTATTATCCAATGCGGTTTTCATGTCCGCAAGCTGCTTCTCAGACAGCGATTGAAAAGGATCGACGCCCCCGATCCGTGTATAGGTGAAGTCATACTTCCGCATAAACCGGACTGCAAATTCCGTGGTTTCCGGGTTCAATACCGTAGGCCACATTGCAGGGTCCTTTATAACAAATTTGTAGACGGCATGGTTCTGATCATACGCAAACATCTGCACTGACGCATCCCACATATATTGAGGTTTGTTGGTGTCCATTCCTCCATGCAGCACATAGAGCACGCCGACAGTGTCTGTTTTCGTGCATGAAGATAGTGCCAGGCACGCGGCCACGGCCAGAACAAGAATGAGGGGTAGGGTGATTTTTCTGCGCTCCATACATTCTCCTTTCATACAGTGGTTAACAAAGCTGGTTATTGCCCATACCATTGCATGGGCTGTTTTTTACCATTGGCAGAGGATGTTTCCGGTTCAGGCTGAAAAGGTTTTTTAGTGTTTTGGGAATTTATTGTTTGTCTGTATATATCTTCAGTGGGTAATCAGCTTTCCCGCACAAGAGGTTGCATGGAGGAGGGTGTGTGGAAGAGAATCCAGTCGAGCAGTGCAGGTTATGCATGAAAAACAGAAAAACGCCAGTCAGCCCGGTTTGGCTGAATGACGCCGGTCAGAATACTTGTAATTTGAAGGAGCCCCATAATTTTGACATTAATTAACTACCCTCTGGTTGCTCCAGAAATAACATGACCAGTATATACAGAGCAAGTAAATTATAGTTATTTTTAATAGCCGTATGAAAATGTCAGTAGAAAACCTGTTGTAAAAGGCAGAGGGGTACATAGGGGTAAACTTTCACGGGCCTTTGCCCAATGAGGACGCGGCATTATTCTATGTAGGGATGTCATTCCCGAGTAAGCTCGTCCTCGAAGGTTTCAGTCGGGGACGGGAATCTACAATAATCCATGAAAATTTTCCCGGATTCCCTCTTCCGAGGGAATGATACTATGATGTGATATGAATTATTTATCACCCATTGCAGGTGTTGAACGCATATGTTACAATCACTAATAATAACATTTCATATCAGCTGCCAGCGAGATCTCTCAGTGCGTTTTTGGAACTACTTATTCCGGGGCAGAGGCTTCAATCAATGAAGGGAGGTGAAAAAAGGTACTGTCCAGATTAATTGTGATGTATGGAGAAAAGCTTCGAACCCGTCAACAAAAAACCACATAAGCAGCCAAGCGTCTGCAGGAGGTAACGAAATGAAAAGAAAGACTCCAGTCCTCTATGTAATTTCCCTTTTTCTCGCAGTAACACTATGCGTGCCTTCCCTAACGTTCGCCCAGACTACAACACCGGGACAAAATCATCCGCAGTGTCCCATGAAGAAATTCATCTACAATTTTTTTAACATCACAGACGAGCAGCAGGCAGCACTGGAAAAGGTGCGGCAGGATACCCACGCGGCCATAAAGCCGTATTTTGAGCAGATCAAACCGCTCAGTGAACAGCTGCAGGCAACGCTCCTGGCAGAAACCATCGATACCGTCAAGGCGGCAGAGCTGTTCAAGGGCATAACTGACATTGAAGCCCTGATTATTCCCATCGAAGCCAATGCTAAAGTGCAGGCTGCCCAGATTCTCACCCCTGAGCAGCGGGCGGATATTAAAGGGGTTATGACCGATGTTACCAGTTTTATTAAATACATAATGGCATACCCGGGCCTTGATGATCTGCGCAATAAATATGAAAAGCGCATACAGAAGGCCATGATCGACTCAAAGCTCGCATTCCTGAACCTGACCGAGGAGCAGAAAACAGCATTAATTGCTCTGCAGGATACAACCGCCGATGCCATGAAGCCGGTTGCCGAGCAGATGGGCGCGCTGCATAAGGATTTTGCTGAGGCGCTGCTGGCCGCAACGGTAGATACGGAAGCGGCCGCAACTCTCATCAGCCAGATGGTTGAACCAACAATACAGATGGCTGGTATCAAGTTCAATGCCGAGCTGGAAGCCGCACAGATTCTGACCCCGGAACAGCGGCAGATCATACAGGATAAGATAAACGAACACAAAAACCGCTTCAAGAGACCAGCCAAGTAAAGAAAAAATGACAGGCATACAAAAGGGGACGGTGCAGCCATAGTGCTACCGCCCCCTTTTTTGTAGAGTACTTTTATTAATCCGTAGCTCCTAATTTATAAAAAAATGGCCAGAATACCCCGCCACTTGGGGCGCGAGTCAAGTCGGGCATTTAGTCAAATTCAAGCTATTTCTTTACTCAGACGCTCTATGATATTGTCCGGGGACCAATGTGCACAAATCAAGCCGCGTTGCCGCAGCAAGAGGGGCTCGTTCCTCATTGAGCATATATGTGGATTGTCCTTGCATTTATATTTTTTGTTACCCTGGTGTGCGGCACTATTTCCGGGTGCTGCATGTTTTCAGCCCCTGGCTACAAGGGGGTGCGGTCAGATCATTTTGACGGCACGCGGTTTTACAACCAGGGCAACAGCTCCCGGCAGGGGTTCTTCAGTTTTTTAAAGTGGGTGACAACGCGCGATGCGCCTGACTGGCGTGCGGTCTCCGCAGCTGTTGTCCATCAAAAAATTTGCGGAACGGGTCGGCGTTGGCGAGCTGCACATAACATTTATCAATCACGCGACCTTCCTCATCCAGATGGACGGCATGAATATCCTCACCGATCCCATCTGGTCTGAGCGCACCAGCCCGGTCTCGTTTTCCGGCCCCCGGCGCGTGCAGCCGCCGGGCGTGCTTCTGGATGATCTCCCGCCGATTGATGCAGTGGTGGTGAGCCACAATCATTATGATCATCTCGACCTGGCAACGCTTAAAAAAATCACGGCCCGCGACAAGCCACGAATCTATACCGGCATGGGCAACCGGGCTTTTTTAGCGAAGGAGGGAATCGACAGGGTGGAAGAGATGGACTGGTGGCAGCAGGAAAAAACGAAGTGACGGCCTTACCGTCAACTTTGTTCCTGCAAAACATTTCTCCAACCGCGGGATGTGCGATCACAACAAAACGCTGTGGGGTGGATTTGTTATTGAGAGTCCGGCGGGGGCTGTCTATTTCGCGGGCGATACCGGCTTCGGGCAGCACTTTGAACAGATAGCGCAGCGCTTCCCGCGCATGCGCCTGGCCCTGCTGCCCATCGGCGCGTTTCAGCCGGTGTGGTTCATGTCGCCCCATCACCTTTCGCCGCAGGATGCGCTCAGGGCGCATTTCATTCTGCAAGCCCGCACCAGCAGTGCCATGCATTTCGGCACCTTCCGCCTGGGTGATGATAAACAGAACGAGCCGGTTGAAACCCTGCAGGCGGCTATTGATTCCGCCGCTATGGGCAACAGCCAATTTTGGATCATGCGCTTCGGTGAAAGCAGGTCTGTTCCGCCTCTTTTATGACGGACAACATTGCCCTGCATTAGCATCTCTTATGTTTTTTCCAGGACCGTGTAGGTGCAGGAAAAAATATCAAGGGGGTTCAGCAGCGTTATGACTGAAGCCTGGTTCAGCATCGACCAGTTGAGCTGTTCAGAGGGAAAGCTTTCCGGGATCCAGGCAACAGATATGTGGACATGGGGTAGTATGTTTATCTTTCTATCTTCAGTATCTGCTATGGCAGCAACTATTTCCCCGTCCCGTATGCTATCACCAGGGGCAATACCAGCGCAGGGTGCAACATGCCCATATATCGTGTAGCATTGGTTTCCCCTGCTGTCATAGATTTCATGGGCCAGATACAGGGTGCTGCCAAGATAATCATCTAATATGCGTTTAACCTGTCCCGCATAGATAACGGGAATCCTGGCTGCTTTGGGAATGAATTGTATTGCGCCGCTGCTGTCCCGGTATAAACAGATATCTATCCCCTCATGCGGACTGGCACGGCGCCCTCCATCACCCCACCATTTATCCTGCGCGTTGAACAGCATCCCCGGATAGAACGCCCACTGCGCAAAGCCCTGCGCTGAGAGGTTATTGTGCTGCACCAGGTTCTCGCAGAATACGGTCACGGGCAAACTCATATAGCCCCGGTCAAGCATCCAGCTGTATGCGCCATGCTGCTGCGTATTTGCGGTGACACTGGGGGCAGATTAACAGCACATTCCAGCCGGCAGGCTGAGTAGATTTTTTAAATGAGACGTGAAACCCGTCAGTATATCCGCAGTCAGGGCAGGTGGAAAGCTCATCTTCAGGTTTTATTTGTTCAATCGGTTCTTTAGTTCCCATGAGATGGCATGCTCCTTACGCTGTTTTATGCGCGGGTTCTAACGCGAGCAGCTCATAGATTTTCTGTACTGCTTTTTCTGTTGCCTGTCCTGGATTGAAAAAGAACCGCTGGGCAAACTCCCTGCGCATCGCTTCCTTCTCCGCGGGATGCTCAAGGCAATAGGCAATAGCTTTTTGCAGTTCGTCCGGCTTCTGCACTGCTGTTCCCACATCCTGCCCCCAGTCCGCAAGGTCAGATGATTCAACACCCCGCTTTGCCTCCACCTTTTTATGAAAGGCGATGAGCCGGGGCACGGCAAACAGCACCATGGGCCGGTTAAGAAGCGAAAACTCGTTGACCACTGAACTGATATCGCTCACCAGCAGGTCGCTGGCGAAAAGATAGGGCACGACATCATAATCATGAATAACCCGCACCCGCTTATGTCCCTCATATTTCTGCAGCCATTGCGCCCAGTCAATCTTGCCCTTGGGCCGCCATTGTCTGAATGAACGGTCATGGAGCTTGATAAGAAAATTGACCGGCATCTGCGCGATGGTGTCAATGGTTTCGGGGCCGTACATGGAAAGGGATGAGCTGGTCGGCGTCGGGCGGGTCGGGGCATAGATAACCGTGGGCAGCGCGGGGTCCAGCCCGAGCTTTTCCAGAATTTCATTTTTATTGAGAGAGCCGTCAAAAAATGCATCGAGCTTGGGCATGCCGATTTCTTCAAACCGCGGGTCATTTTCTTTCAGATTCCACGTGGAAATAAATTTCTGCTGCATGTAGGGCCCGACCAGGAACAGCTTATCATACTCGAGGGCATCCTTATGCACGGCACGGTTTTTAAGGGAGCACCCGTGGAAGATCTGCACCTTAACCGGGGCGTTCTTTCTCGTGTAGAAAAAGCTCGGGCAGACACACAGGTCAAAGCGCATCAGCATGGAGCGGTATTTGCCGACGGTCTTTTCGTTGTGCAGGCCCACCGTACCATAGAGCGCATCGGCATCGTGGTTGGCAGTAAACCAGATCTCAACTCTTCCATCCTCTTTGAGCCTGCGGTGGATGGGCTTAAACATGGCGTAACTCAACGGAGTGGAAGCGCAGAATAAAATTCTTTTCATGTTCTATCTGCTCGCGGTAAGAATTCGGGGATATATTTCTTTGCGGGCTTTCTCCAGGTCTTCCGGGAAATCTATCTCAGTCCAGGGAAGCCCATCGGTGCTCACCGCAAAGAGGTTGTAGTGAGAACAGATTTTCTGAAATGCCAGGGGCAGCCACGCATTGACTGTTCCCCCGCTTACCAACTCTTCGATTTTATCAAACAGAACCCTGGCGCCCTGCGGGGAAAATTTAACGATGCCCACATTTTCTCCCTGCGCCTCTTCAGGGTTCAGTTCTTTACTGATAGCACATACCCGTTCATCCTGAATTTTCACTTTCATTTCCTCGTCACCCAGGCTGCCGTGATAGGAGATGATAAGTGCGTCCGGATAGGGTGAGTTCAACAGCCGGGCAAGCAGCTGCGGGTGAAACACCACGTCAGAATTCAGCACGACAAATCCTTCCCGTGCCTCTTCCCGCGCAAGCCACAGGGAGTAGATGCTGTTGGTGGTCGCAAAGAGCGGGTTGCTGATATAGCGGCAGGCGGAGCCGCACGCCTGTTTAATCATCTCTTCACAGAACCCGGTCACCAGGACAATATCCCTGATGCCGTTACTGATGAGGTTTTCAATCTGGTGCTGCAGTATGGTTTTGTCCCCGAGCGACAGCAGGCACTTGGGCGTATGTTCAGTCAGTTTGCCGAGCCGTTTGCTTGAGCCGGCAGCAAGAATAATTGCTTTCATAAGCCACGAATTACACGAATAGTCACGAATTTGGAATGATTGTTTTCATAGGCGAATTACACGAATCACGAATTTATTTTACCATTCTTTCGTATTCCAGTTTTTCTTTACCGAAGTTCAGAATAATCGCTAACCGAGACCGGTTGCTTTCAAGTAATGAAGGGCTTGTGCCCGGTGGCATCAATATCTGTTCTGCTGATTTAATTTCTAATATTATTTTATTTCAACTAAAATATCAGCATAATAGTTTCCAACTCTTCGCCTTCAAAGTACTGTTATCGGGGCCTGTTGTGCTGCTTCAATATTTTCCTTCTCAGTAATACCATCAATGCTTTTTCATAGACTTTTTCCAGAAAGCCATGACCGAGACACTATGAACTCTCATGGCAAGTCCAATGATTCTATATGACAGATCCTTATAGAGAATTATATCTTCATTGGTGTCCATTCGTGTTAATCTGTGGCTAAGCCCTTTTCCTTTAAAATAGCGTAATAAATTTTTTCCATGCGCAGGGTGCGCTGTTCATTGTCCACCTTGTCCTTCACAAAGGCATACGCCCGCTGCCCCATTGCCAGAGCTTCTGCCCTGTTTCGAAGCAGATACAGCATTGCTCCGGTAAGCTGCTCGGGACTGCCGGGAGAGACAAGGAGCCCGGTATCCCGCTCCTTTACGAACTCAGCATTTGCGCCCACGTCGGTTGAAATGACCGGCTTTGCCATGGCCATCGACTCAACCAGGCTGCCGGTGAGGCCTTCGCCTTTCCCGGAGGAGATAAGAGAGAAATCAAGGCCCGCGATGACCCGGGGTATATCAGAGCGGAAGCCGGTAAAGATAAAATTTGTATCGAGTCCCCGGTCTTTGACCAGTGCTTCGTAGCGGCTGTGATCTCCGCCGCCCACCAGGAGAAAGATGGCCTCCGGGGCTTCTTCAAGCACCTTCATGGCAGCGGCAAAAAAAACATCGTGAGATTTTTTTGCGGCAAAGTTGGCAATCAAACCAAAGACGGGGATCGTTTTATCAATGCCCAGCTCCTGCCTGATGAAGCTGCCGTCAACCTGCGGATGAAAGCTTTTGAGGTCCACCCCGTTATAGACCAGCTCAATCTTTCGCGCGTCAACACGGCCGGTCTCGAGCAGTATTGATCTGATGATTTCCGCGTTGACTATAATCCGGTCAACAGCATCTTTGCCGTACACCCTGGCCCAGCTGCGTGGAACAGGATAGCTGTTTTTCCGGTCGCCAACAAGAGCGGGGAGCTTCATTCCCAGCGTTGCCGTACAGACAAACCTGAGGGCTCTGAAGCGGTGGGCGTGGACTACATCAAACCGGCGTGCAGACAAAAGCCTTCTGAAGCGCAGCATGCCGCCGTATTTTTGCAGCCGCTGCATGGGAAAGCTGAGCGTTTCTATGCCTGCTTCATGCAGCGGGGCAAAGGTGCCGCGCCCGGGAATGTCATCATCCTGCCTGATATTGAAAGCGCAGACCACATGGTGGCCGCGCTCTTTCAACCCCCGGGCAAGACGCATCATCTGGATCGCGCCGCCTGCCTGGATTACATTATGACTGGCAACATGAAGGATGTTTAGTGGTTTCATCGGGACTGCTGTAAGCGGTCAATTCGCTGCCACGTTTTTATATGTTACCCCTTGCCTTTTGTCAATGCCTTACTGCCGGAAGAATGTATTGACAATGAGGTGCAAATGTTTTTTAGTATTTCCTGATTATCCACGATTTGTAAACACTATGGAAATTAAAATCTGGCCTGACGTTTCCTTTTGGAATGCGGTCGTCAGCAAAAATCCTGAGAGCACATTTTTTCACACGCCGCTGTGGCATGACCTTGTGGTCAGAACCTATGCGGATTACGCTATTGCCACGCGGGGGTTCATTTTCAGTGATGGCAGGAAGGCGGTGTTCCCGCTCATTCAGACCAGGGAGGGTGGGCTGCTGAAGGGCAAAGCCCGTTTGAAATCCTCTGTTTTCGGCGGCTATGGAGGGATCATAGCGGAAAGCAAACTTTCAGTGCCTGAGCAGAGCGCTATGTATGATTATCTCCTTTCCCTGAAGGCAAGCATTTCTGTCGATGGCAACCCGTTCTCTCAGTATGCAATACCTGACACGTTTACCCTGAAAAAAGATTTTACCCATGTGTTCGCGCTGGACACCACAGAAGAAGAGGTTCTTAAGCGCCTTTCCCGGGGAGCGAAAAGTAATCTTAATCAGGCAAAGAAAAAAGGTGTCAGCGTGAGAACTGCCCGCAGTGAAGAGGAGGTGCTGCGATATTTTAACATTTACCAGGATACCCTTAAACGATGGGGCGAAGCAACCCTGTTTGCTTATCCGCAGGAGCTCTTATTGAATATATACCGGCACGGGGGAGACGCGGCGAAGCTCTGGGTGGCAGAAAAAGACGGCACCATCATTGCCGGTGCGATTATCTTTTACTGGAACCAGGTGGTGTCATACTGGCACGGCGCTTCGCTGCAGGACTATTTTGACTGCTACCCGAACAACCTCCTGCACATGACCGTTATGAGCGATGCGCTGCACAAGGGCTTCCGCTGCTATGATTTTGGACCCAGCGGCGGCCAGCACGGGGTGGCGCGGTTCAAGCAGTCCTTTGGCGCTGAAAAATATGAATTTCTTTCAGGCCACTGGAAGTACCGCTGGAGAAAAAAATAATGCGCGTTTTAAATCCTGCGCCGCTCGACTTCTGGCAGGACGTTGCTGAGGCGTGCCCCTGGGCGACCTATTTTCATGCGCCGGGATGGGCGCTGGTTATCGCAAAAACCTTTCCCCAGTACGCCCCTGCGACGCTGGGGTTTATTATGGAGAGCGGCGCCAGGGCTGTTATCCCGTTTGTTGTTGAGGAAAAAAGAAAATTTTTAAAAACCGGGAAACGGTATAAATCCATGGAGCCGGGTGTCTATGGCGGCCTTGTTGCAGACCGGGAGCTTTCTCAGCCGGAGGTTGACGAGATACTTGCATTATGTACTTAATATAAAAAATACCGAGGGACGCATTGTCGGGAACCCGTTCAAGCAATTTTTGTTTCCTCCGCAAATGAAAACGAAAGAGATGTACACGCAGGTAATTGATCTATCCCCCGGCTTTGATGAACTCTGGCAGGGATTCAGCCGCGGGCAGAAAAGCAATATCAAACAGGCGCAGAAAAAACAGGTTACGGTCCGCAGGGCTGAAACAGAACAGGGCATCACCTGCTATTTTGATATCTACGAACAGACATTAAAAAGATGGGGAGGGAAAACGATCGCCTTCTATCCGCGGCAGCTGTTTCTCAATCTGTTTGAACAAAAAGATCCCCATATTCATTTTTACCTTGCTGAAAAAGAGGGGCAGGTTATCGCGGGAATCATCGTGCTTGCCTGGCAGAAAAAGCTTTTGTACTGGCACGGGTGCTCGCGGGAAGATTTTTTCAAAGACTATCCAAACAATCTGCTTCATTATGAGGCTATTAAATGGGCGTGTGAAAACAACTTTACGTATTACGATATGGGTGCACAGCATGGACATGGAAGGGGTTATTAAATTTAAAAAATCATTCGGGGCGGAGCAGCTTGACTTTGCATCCTATCGGTGGAAATGATTTTATTCCGCCCTGCTCGCTGGTTATTTCTGAAAGAAGAAGTAAGGTCATCAGCAGAGATTCGAACTTATTCAGGCCCCGATAGACCGCTGGCGCGCCGGTATGGTCATAACTGATTCAAGAGCAGAGCACATACTACATGAAACAGCTTGTTGTACATTCCCTTCATACCTATCTGTTCCGCACCGGGAGCTGGATCTACAGCCAGCTTAAACAAGTGACCCGGTTTGATTCCCTGGTCATTGCCACCCGCAAGCAGAACCTTGATATCTTTCCCTGGCCGGACGCGTACTTCATCAGCGACCTTGCACCGCTCAACAGGTTTTTGCAGCGCGCCTATGCCAAGCGCACCGATTTTTATTACCCCTTCTTTTACAAAGTCTTGAGGAAAAAAAATCCCGCTCTGCTGCAATCGCACTTTGGCAACCGCGGCTATTATGATCTTAAGACTAAAGGAGAAACTGAATATACCGCAGGTCACCACCTTTTACGGCCATGATGCTTCAATGATGCCCCAGGACAGCAAGTGGCGCAGCAGGTACAAAGAGCTGTTTGCCCGGTGCGAGCTGCATGCTGGCTGAGGGTAACCACATGAAAAAGACCCTTGTTGAGCTTGGCTGCGATGCATCAAAAGTCACTGTCCAGCGCCTGGGGGTTGACCTGGAGAAGATACCGTTCATTCCGCGCCGGCTGGAAGCAGACAGAAAGGTGAGAATTCTCATGGCCAGCACCTTCAGGGATAAAAAGGGTATCACCTACGGGCTTGAAGCGTTCGCAAAGATTATTGAAAAATACCCGAAGGTCGAGCTTACGCTTATCGGTGATGCGGGCAGGAGCCAGCGGGAGGTTGAGTACAAAAAGGAAATAATGCGGGTCATTGAAAATAAAAACCTGCGCGATACAATTAATTACCTCGGGTTTCTTCCCTACCCGCAATTTATCGAAGAATCAAAGAAGCATGATATATTCCTTGCGCCGAGCATGCGCGGCTCTGACGGGGAAACAGAAGGAGGCGCGCCGGTCACGCTTATCGAGATGTCTGCTTACGGAATGCCGGTCGTATCAACCCTCCACTGCGATATACCGGAGGTTATCCTTGACAACCGGAGCGGTTTTCTGGTGCCGGAGAGAGATGCAGATGCATTAGCAGAGCGGCTTGAATTTTTAATCACCCATCCGCAGAAGTGGGAGGAGATTGGGAAAGCCGGCAGGGAACATGTTGAAGCAGAATACGACGGGAAGAAGCAGGCAAAGAAGCTTGAGGATATATATGCGAAGCTTTTGTGAAGGTCCCGCAGTCGATATCAGTGTTTGCCCTGGATGCCGATCTGAAACAGCATCCCCAGCACAAAGATAATGAGCTTAAAAGCAAAAACCATCCCCGGAGCGACTATCCATCCCGGAAGAAGCAGCGCGAAGAGGCTTTCACAGACAATATAGGAGCCGATAAGCGCTGTTCCAAAAATGATGAATTCCCCTGAGAACACCACAAAGGCGATACCGGTGAGAATACCCAGAACAGCTGGCAGCAGCATTTCACCGCTCAGAATCAATCCGATAGCTCCCCCCACAAGAAGTCCCAGCATAAACAGGCCAACCTGATAGAGGCTTATAAATAATATGCCTCCGAGAATGCCGCCTGCAAACAGACCGAATATCCCGC
The DNA here is from genome assembly GCA_963803975.1 of uncultured delta proteobacterium. Taxonomy (GTDB): domain Bacteria; phylum Desulfobacterota; class WTBG01; order CAIYCZ01; family CAIYCZ01; genus JAPLIX01. Next base: position 72,053 of record CAWDOY010000008.1, on the reverse strand, counting down.
CCGGCAGCCCGTAGGTCTGGTTGCCCACCAGGTACCCCGGCAGCGCCAGCGCTAAAAAGCCAAACACAAACAATGATTTTAAAAAAACCTGATTGCCCATAAAGCACAGAATAAGCCCGATGAGCAGAATGACAATCCAGAGCTTAGTGTCTAAATGCGATTTGATAGTATTAAGCATGTAGTCCTCCAGACACTTTTGAATATATTAGTAGATTATGCAGAAATTTTTATTAAAAATCCAGAAGTAAAAACGCTTGAGTAAAAACAATTAAGGTGGTATTATAGTTTAACTTATTTATGCGTTAATCGGTGGGGATGTAGCTCAGTTTGGGAGAGCACTACCTTCGCACGGTAGGGGTCGAGGGTTCGAGTCCCTTCATCTCCACCACAAAATATACCTCAATTATAATCTCCCCAATCTAACTTTGATGGTCCCGTAAAAAGTCCCGGCGCGTGTCATTGCGAGCGATTAAAAAATTTCAACCTATTGGCAGGCAAGAGTTTAATGCGCTTTTATATACTGATAGCCGTGACCTTTCTTTTGAGCTTTGCCACAGCGCAAGCCTCAGAACAGACAGTCAAGCTCGCAGGCCTGGAGGTGACCGTATGGTCGAAGGAGACGGAGAAGGCCGTCAAGCAGCCAATCATTATCTTTTCTCACGGTTTTCATGGTTGCGCGACGCAGTCGCGCTTTCTGATGGAAGCGTTTGCGGCCGCCGGCTATATAGTCTTTGCTCCCAATCACCGCGATGCCGTCTGTAACGAGCGGTAAAGCACGCTGGTACAGCAGGGCAGCAAAGCCGCTGCGCAAGCCTGAGACATGGAATGACACCAGTTACCACGACCGCGCCGATGATATTCGCGGACTGATCGATGCCATCCGGGCAGACGAGCGTTTTCGGACATGCGTGGACTGGTCGCGCCTGGGGCTTGCGGGACATTCCCTGGGAGGGTACACGGTGCTTGGATTATGCGGGGCCTGGCCAAGCTGGAAACTCACCGGCGTAAAGGCGGTGCTGGCGCTTTCGCCTTACAGCCAGCCGTTCATCCTGCACAAGACGCTTGCAGATTTGTCCGTGCCGGTGATGTACCAGGGCGGCACCTGGGATTACGGCGCCACACCAAGGATAGATAAATCCGGGTTGAGCTATGAGCAGTCGCCGGCGCCGAAATATTATGTGGAGTTTAAAAAGGCCGGACACCTTGCCTGGACCAACATTGGCAAGAACATCATTGCGCAGGGAAATTATCGCGTACAGCCTTGCCTTCATGAATCACTATGTAAAAGGCGAGCCGGCAGAGCGCCTGCTGACGCAAGCCTCTCCCGCTGTCGCGCAGTTCAGCTATGCGACAGAGAAAAAAAAGACAATCAAGACAAGGCCGGCAAGCACTGATTAAGACAATCAGTGCCTGCCTTTCCCGTAATCCCAGAAAACCCCCTCACTTTTGTCCAGTTATCCGCAGTTTCCCGCGCCGTGCATCCTGAGCGGCAATACTAAAAAAATTGACAGCTTAAATATTATTTGTAAGATTAGAGAGCTATGAACTACACTCTTCCGGATCACAAACGCGCGCACACTCCCGGCGAGGAGATCGCAAACTGCGTGAGCCACGGGGTCGGTCTTGCGGGAGGCCTCGCCGCCGGTCCTTTCCTCGTACTGGCGGCCAGCAGACATGGAGGAGCGGCGGATATTGCCGGCGCGGTCGTGTTCGCGGGAACCGTGGTGCTGTTGTACCTGTCATCCACCCTCTATCACGCCCTTCCGCGGAACAGGGCGAAAAGCCTGTTCCGGGTCATCGATCACAGTGCAATTTATCTTCTCATCGCGGGGACCTACACCCCGTTCACGCTCGGCGTCCTGCGCGGCGCCTGGGGCTGGACGCTGTTCGGTCTGGTGTGGAGCGTTGCGGCTCTCGGCATCACCCTGAAGGTGGCTGGCGGTATCCGCTATCCCCGGCTCTCAACCGTCCTGTATATCGTGATGGGATGGATCGCGGTGATCGCGATACGGCCTCTGTGGCAACGCATGCCTGTCTCAGGGTGGTTGTGGATAATAGCTGGAGGACTCGCGTACACAGGGGGCATCATTTTCTATGCCGCCGATCAGCGGGTCCGGTATGGCCATTTCGTGTGGCATCTGTTTGTTCTGCTGGGAACCGTCTGTCACTTCTTCGCGGTGCTGTGGTACGCGATTGTAGTGACTGCTGGGGTCAGCGGAATTGTGACTGGTGATCAGTGGCTTGTGGCCAGTGAAAAAGAGGCAACAGAGGACAGACTACGGAAAACGGATATGCTCTGAACGCATCACTCAGCACTCAGCACTAAACATGGAGGGGTTATGAAAAAATTATGGATAGCTTTCTGTATGGTTCTGTTTCTTTCCGGTGCGGCGCTGGCAGACATGACCGGCGTGGAAGCGCCCGACTTTTCCTTGAAGGATCTTGACGGCAATCCGGTGTCCCTGGCGCGCCTCAGCGGCAAGGTGGTGATGCTGGTGCATTTCAACACCTACTGCCACTCCTGCCGGGAAGAAGTGCCGAAGATAAACAGCATCGTGCAGAAATATAAAAATCTGCGGGTTATCGGCATTGCCATAGCCAATGACGCGGAAGAAGTTGCCGAGTTCAAAAAGAACTTCAAGCCCGACTATGACGCTGGTGCCGGACCCGCAGAAGGAAATATACACAAAGTACGCTGTGCGCACGGTGCCCCTCATCGATATCATAGACCGGACCGGAACCATACGGTACCGGGGGGAATTGCCCATTGATGCTGAGCTTGCGCCCATTATGGAGCAGGCGCTTGCAGAGAAAAGAACGTGTGCGGTGGGGGCCGCGCTGTGGAATCAAGCCCCCGGATTTTACCCTTAAGAACAGCGACGGGAGAGCCTTTTCACCTGTATGAGAGTATCGGCAGCAAGACCATTGCCCTGGGGTTTTTCTCGGTCCGCAGCGAGGGCGTCCAGAAGGCCATAGAGATTCTTAAAACCGTGTACAGCCGGTATAAACGGGAGGACCTTGATATAATCCGCATTGCTGTGGGAGACAGCCTTGAAGAGGTAAAAGCCTTCAGAAAGAAATACTATGTTAATTTTCCCGTCTATGTTGATGAAAACGGTGAGGTGGCAAAGCTGTATGGCGTTGTCCCGCCCCAAAGCTCTCCACATAAGTAGTAAGCTTTTCATTATCAACAAGAAGGGCGCGATCCGCTATGTGAAGACCAGATTTCCCTTGATAACCTGATGGCGGTTCTGGCCAAGGTGAGAAGCTACTACCTGGAAGAACTGCCGGACAATTTGCTAATGGACTATATAAACAAGGCCGCTCCGGGCGTTCAGAAGTTTGAAAAAATAGTGACGGGATGATGAGCAGACCGTGTATGCGGCATTGGTACAAACGGGGAAAAGATTTTAGTGCGGGAGGTTTTTAAAGATGTTTTCTGTGATGTCTGCACCAATGTTCACTTTGTGTATTCTTTTGACGAGAAGGGCAAAATCAAGAACATCGTCCTGATTGAATCGGTTGATTTATATGGCGTGCCCATTGCAGCTGAAGACTTCCTGCAGCGGGTCATTGAGAAGGCTGACCAGAAGATGCCCCTGAAACTGAAAAAGGATGTGGACGCCCTGACCGGGGCCACGCAGTCGTGCAAATTGATTCTGGAAGGATTGAACGAGACGCCGCAGGTTCTCAGCGCCCTTAGGGCGCACGAGGCCGCTGTGGCCGGCATCGCGAAATGATACCTGAAAGCAGGGCAGCGGTGCTTTCAATGCTGACCCACACCAGGTGCAGTTGCAGGAGAGGATACTCATGGACCACAAAATAAAAGAGGCTATTCAGCAGGGCGTTGAGCGTGAGCCGTTCGCCCGGAGCATGAAGATGGAGCTGAAGGAACTGGAGGAGGGCTTTTCAGCGGTGGAGATGACCTATGAGCCGGAAACCATGGACAACCTTTTCAGCCGCGCTCACGGCGGAGCCATCTTCTCGCTCATTGACGAGGCGTTTGAGACCGTATGCCAGACCTGCGGGGCCGTGACCGTGGCCCTCAATGTCAGCGTGACCTACGTGGCGAGCCCGAAGGGCAGGGCGCGGCTGCGGGCAGAGGCGCGGGAGATAAGCAGCACCAGACAGACCGCCAGCTATGATATCCGGGTGAGCGACCAGGAGGGGCGTCTCATTGCCTTCTGCCAGGCGCTTGCCTTCCGCACCGGAAAGCCGCTGCCGTTTGTCTGAAGTAGGAGCGCATGAACCCGAAAGGCTGCGGTGCAGACGCGACTGAGCCGAGTGTCTTTCTGGAAAAAATGAAAAAATACAACATGAAATAAAAAGTCCCTGAAAAGCAGGGATTGTGTTTTGATACCGTATTCTTCGAAGCGTTGTTCTCACCGCATTGATTGTAACCAGCCCTTAATTTCATTTCTTGTCGGTACCCCGCCCACTGCTTTTACCTCCCCGTTGATAACCAGGGCCGGAGTTACGGCCACGCCGTATTTATAGAATTCTGCAACATTTCGTTCATGGCGAACATCGGCGGCGATGTTCAGCTCTGCCAGAGCATTAATAACTTCTTTGTGCAGCTGATCGCAGTTGGGACAACCGGTGCCTAAAATTCTGATGGTAAGCATACATATCTCCTGAAATACAATGTGAAGCTCCCCGCCACAAGGCGGGGCTTCCCGGAGTTTAATTATCCTTTTCCGATACATGCCTCTTGACCCCGCTTACAAAGCGGGGCTTGCGAGGCATGAAACCGGTCAAATTTCAAAGCCCACATACTGAATAAATGTCAATGAAAAAAATACAGGATTTTAGAATTGGATGATTAAAGTGCAATACAATCGCTTAAACCCGTGACCCCTTGAATCATTGAATCCTGCAGTTATTATTTGACATTTAGATTTTGTCATTTGGCCTTTGCCCTTATGGGCAACGAATAAATCCCTGAGCCCACAAACAGCCGCCGCAGGCAGGAAAGCCGCTGCCGAGGCAATCTGTTTCATTCTTCTCCGCAAGCTCGCATCCCTTGCAGGAGGTGCAGGAGGCAAAATAAAAAGCCTGCACGCGCCTGCGGATATTCAGATATTCCGGTGCATCCCAGATATCAGAGAGATTCCTTTCGTTAACATTGCCGGCGATCAGACGCCTGGTGCGGCGCTTGCGCTCGCCAAGATAGCTCGTGTGATTGTGCATGAGCGGCAGGCACGGGCTGACGCCTCCATCCCAGCTTATTGCCAGAGATCCTGATTCAATAAACGGGCAGTAGTTGTGCAAATCGCCTGCGCTGGTTACCGTGCCATCAGTGACGCGCGCGTTTCGAACAATTCCCTGCAGCGCTGTGCGGGTTATATCATTGCTGTCCATCCTGCAGAGCTCAAAGCCGGCATTGGCGGCAGGGGATGTAAAGCTTAAGTCCTCAGGCTCGCAGGAATAGAGCGCCTCTTCTCTCAGGTCTTCAGTATAGGGCAGCACGTTAGTCACCAGGAAGCGGCTCGCGCCGAGTTCCTTAGCAAGGCGCATAACATCCGGCAGCTCCGCGATATTTCGCTTCATGGCAACAAAGACGACGCCAATCTCGGTGTGGTACGCCTGCCTGCTGTCACGGAAACGTCTGATGTTATCTAATACATCCGGCAGTTCACCGCCCAAGCGCACGTCAGCATAACTTTCGGGCTTTGCTCCCTCGAGGGAAACCCATAACACATCAAGACGCGCTGCAGTCAATCGTTTTGATAAGGCTGGAGAGAGAAGTGTTGCGTTGGTAATTAATTCTACAGGGGTTTTTAGACTCTTTGCCTCTGCAACCATGTCAATAATATCGGGGTGCGATAGCGGCTCGCCAAACCCGCCAAAGAAAATTGCAGGGGCAGGAGAAAAAGCCTGCAATCCCGCGATGACGATCCTGAAGGTGTCATGCGTCATCTGGCCCACTGGTTCATCCCAGGTCCTGCGTATGCACATGCGGCAGTCAAGGTTGCAGCGGTTGGTCACTTCAAGATACACCTTTTTCAGGTGTGTCGGCGGAAGGCGCAGAAGCAGATTATGCGCTTCTTCAGCAAACGGCACCAACGCGCCCGGCTGCAGCCCGAGGCGGGAAGCTGTTTCAGCAGGGATTATGAGGCGGCCCTCGTTGTCAACGTGCGCGTAGGAGTCGGGTTTTAGTTTCATAAAAAGCTAAAGGTGAAACGTCAAATGTGAAACGTGAAAAGATTGGTCAAGAAGATGGTCTGCTGATGGCACTTTCCACATTTCACCTTGAACTTTTCACTTATTTTTCATGGACACTGAACAACTCCCTGTGCCCACAGGCATCCGCCGCAGGTCGGGAAGCCATTGCCACATTGCCGAAGCAGTCTTCTTCGTTTGCTAATGAAAGGTCACAGCCACCGCATAATGAACATGGCGAAAAGTCAAAATCCTGTACGCGCGTTCGCAGCTCAACATAATCAGGTGCAATCCATAAGTTAGATAACGTATCATTATTGATGTTACCAATGACATGTTTCCGCGTGAAACGCGTGCGGTCATGAAGATAGCTCGGGTGAGAATGCATAAGCGCTAAGCACGGGCTGAGACTTCCATCCCAGGCGATTGCCGCTGCCCCCTTTTCGATAAACGGACAAGAATTGCTTATATTAACAGTCTCCTCCCTGGAGTGATTCCCAAGACGGAAGCTCTTGATGACTCGATAGAGTGCTTCTCGAGTATCGTCATTCATATCTATTTTTGAAATGTTGAGATACGGCGAAAATGGTGATGGTACATCGGTGGATTCACCCATAACAATTTCATACAACATCTCTTTTACCAGCTCTGCAGTGTAGGGAAGAACATTCGTTACAATGTAACGGTCGGCTTTAAGCTGCGTTCCTATCCGTAATACTTCAGGCAGGTCATCAATGTTTCGTTTCATGGCAACAAAGATAATCCCAAGGTGAAACTGTGGGTACTCATAGGCCCAGCTGCTGTATCGCATGCGGCTTAAGTTTTGAATCACTTCCGGCAACAGGGCGCCCAGCCGAACATCTGCATAGCTTTCAGGTGTTGCACCGTCAAGAGATAGCCATAATACATCTATACCTGCTGCCATAAGGTCGCGTGAGAGCTTTTCGTGCAGTAGCGTCCCATTGGTAATCAGTTCTACCGGGGCACCGATAGACTTTACCTCGGCTACCATAGCTGCAATATCCGGGTGATGCAAGGGCTCGCCAAAACCGCCGAATATGACTGTTGGCAGGGGAGACATATCTTTAAGGCTATTGATTATTTTCTCGAAAGTGATGCTGTTCATCTGCCCCAGCGGTTCATCCCAGGTATTGCGGATACAGGTGCGGCAGGAGAGATTGCACTGATTGGTCGGTTCTATGTAAAGCTTTTTTAGGCGCGTAACAGGCTGGCGGATGCGTAATTCATTCCCTCTCTCACTCACCGGCAGCGTATCGCCGGGTTTTAATCCATAGCGCTTTACTAATTCCGGGGGAAGCACCAGGCGGCCCTGCTTATCTATCTTTGCTCGTAATTCAGCTTTGAGTTTCATGACAACTCGGCAAATGGTGTAACGTGGAAGGTGAAAAGTATATCGTTTACAGTATCTGAATATGAAAAATATGAATTAATACGTAATATAGTCCTATCAGGATGAATATCACGCCGGTTACTTTTCTGGTCCAGTATTCCATGACCGTAACCTTCTGGAATATGCCGCTTATATTTTTCACCCCGAACGCGATTACCACGGCAAAAATGAGCACGGGCAGGCCGGTGCCGATGCCGTAAACAGACGGAAACAGAAGCGGGGCGTTGTTATTGAGGGATAAGGGAATCAGGCTGCCGAAGAACAGCGCGGCAGAAGACGGGCAGAAGGACAGGGCAAAAAGGATGCCCAGGGGAAAAGCGCCCAGGATGCCCATCCTGTTCAGGCGGCCAGTTATTTTTCCGGAAAATGAAAAACCTGAAAACGATAACTTGAACAGCCCGAGAAGGAATAAGCCGGTCACGATAAGCACCGGCCCCAGAAGCTGGTTCATGTATTTTTGCAGAAAGCGGGCGGTTTCGGGTATGGAGAGAAGCGATGAGGTGATAAGCATTCCCAGCACCGCGTATCCCGCGACTCTGCCCAGGGTATAGAGAATTCCCGAGGCAAAAACAGCGCCGGTCCGGTCTATCTTCTTCATGATGAAGGAGACAGCGGCGATATTTGACGCAAGCGGGCAGGGGTTCACCGAGGTGAGGATGCCCAGCCACAATGCGGACAGCAATCGGAATTGAGGTAGTATCCATCACATGCTCTTTAAATAGGTATGCTATTTCCGTTTTGACATACTTATGAAAGGCATCCCGGTCCTTAATATAATCCCAGACTTTGGTGAGGCTGGTCCACCGGACCTGTTTGCCGTTTTTAAACTCCGCGATAATCAGCGTCCGGGTGTAGAGCTGATAGTCTTTAACGAAGTGCGCGTTTTCAGGAAGGTCGATGTTAAGGACGTTGAACGTAAGCTTTCCTGATTTAAGCTGTTCGGGAAAATACTTTTCAATGGCTTCTTTTGAATACTGCTCGATGGTCATGCAGTTGTAGCAGCGATAGTCGCCGTGGAAGTAGTAGGCAATCACGGTGCTGCCGTCTTTTTTCTGTGAATCCGCAGGCGCCGCTTTGGCTGCCGAAGGATCAGCGCTGTGCAGGAAGCAGAGCAAGGAAATTGCCAGAACAATACGCGTCAGTTTTAATCTTCTCATCACTTCACCTCTATCCTTACCGGTTTTACGATTTGCTGTTTTACTTCGTCTTTGATCTTATCCACTGCTTTTTTGTCCATAGTCCCTGAATAAGGTCCCTTTTCATAACCCAGAGCTGTAATCATGACATAATCAGTAAGATTAAGCCCTGCATGCTCCATAGTCTTTTTCGTGCAGGCTACAGAGCATCCATCAATACCTATCAGCCGCTTGCCAGCCTGCGCTGATGCAATCATGCCTGATACGTGACCGCCGATGCCCGCAAGGCAGAGCATTTTGCCGACCCCTTCCTGCTGCAGGTCAACAGCAGCCTGGTTCGCGACCTGGCCGACGTTTGAAGAACCGGAGCAGGTAAAAATTAAAATTTCTGATGGTGAACAGCATTCTTCTGCCATGAGTAATCTCCTTCTTTTATTTTAGCTGATAATTTTCTTTATTTCATCGACGCTCAAAACTTTTCCCGCAGATTTCACTTCTCCGTCAACTGCCAGTGCCGGGGTGAACATCACTCCGGCATTCATGATCTGCTGGATATCTTCGACTTTTACAACGTCAGCGCTGGTTCCAAGATTTTTTACCGCCTCCTGTGCATTCTCAAAAAGCTTTTTGCACTTCGGGCAGCCGGTTCCCAGAATTTCGATCTTCATTTTCAATCCTCTCCTCTCTGTAAATACTGCTTAATAGCTGTCTTAATATATTCCTTATCCGGAACATAGCCCATAACAATAACTTTATCGTCAAGCAACAGCACCGGAGTCATAAGCCAGCCCTCAACACCTGCGCGTTCTTTACACGGCATCATCAGATTATCGAGCTCCGGTGACCATCCTTCAGCAGCAATGTCCCAGATTTTACTCCACTCAATTTTCATCTGCGCCCATATGGCAATGTCATGGGCAGTGCCGACTCTGCCGTACTTTTTTGCCTCATCAGAATCATACGCTATTTTCTTTATCTCTGCTTTCGCGCCCAATTCGCTAACTGCTTCAACAGTTAAATCATAAATCCGCTGGCACCGTGGACAGGGAGGAACAACGCCAATAATTGTAATGTTCATGTTGCTTGCTTTATTTGTTGTAATATTTTCCATAACGCTTGTCCTTTTTATTTAAATATAAAAGACTTCTACTCCTGATTTTCCCGCGGCATGTACAGGGAAAATAGTGGTTCATAAAATCATTCAGCTTCAAGAAAAACTTCTTTAGATATTTCATATGATTGAAATCAAAAAGCATATAACCACTGAAAATGTGTTAGGCTTTTACAGTAGATTATTTTTTTGTTGCCTGTCCCTGGGAAAATGAACCAGCAGGATCGCTGCACCCGTCCAGATGTGATTTAAGATGATCTTGCTGCGAAGCAATAAATCTCTGGTAAATATTCTTTTTTAAAAATTGAAAAGCGCCTTCGCGGTCATCATCAATAATAATCCGTTCGAGTTCCATAACTTCCTGGGGTTCAAGGGATAATGTCTTTTTTGTAATTTCAAGCATGATATGACTCCGAGATATTATTACCTGGAACAAGCTTCCCTTCCTTCAGGTGTATTCTCAATGTTCCGTAATCTGCTGCCTGAGGGCTATGGGTGACCATAATGACCGTAATTCCCTTCTCAGTATTGAGGGTCTTGAGCAGATCAAGGATTTCATGCGCAAGTGCGGGGTCAAGGTTTCCCGTGGGTTCATCAGCAAGTATCATTGAGGGGTTGTTTGCCATCGCCCTGGCAATTGCCACCCGCTGCTGTTGACCGGCTGATAATTCCCGCGGAAAATGATTTGTGCGATCTTTAAGCCCCACGCTTTCCAAAAGGTCACTTGCGCGCTGTCTTTTGAGCATCCGCATCCATGTTTTGGAGGGACAGGGGGGTCATGACATTTCGCAGCGCCGAGAGGTAGGGGATGAGTCCGAAATTCTGCATTACAAAACCGACGTGTGTGCGGCGAAACCCGGCCAAACCATCATGGGTTAAGGAATATAATGGCTGGTCGTTAAAAACAACCTGCCCTGCAGACGGGTGAACAAGTCCTCCCAGCATGAGCAGCAATGTTGATTTCCCCGCACCCGAAGGCCCGGTTATGGTAACAAACATGCCCTTTTCTATGGTGAAAGTAACATCCTTGAGAGCATCAACCAGCCCGTCGGTGTGGTGGTTATATTGCTTTGAAAGATTTTCAACCCGCAACAGCATATTATAACTCCTGCATTATGGTGAATGGATCAAGCTTTGCCGCCATGTATGCAGGGATAAACGAACCCGCAACAGCAATGATAACAGACAAGACAATTGACCAGATAATTAAGAACCGGAACCGGCTGCACCACAATTCCCGCCAGCTGCGGACCCAGTATCATTCCGCTTACGGTGCCAATCACATATCCCAAGCACACCGCCGAACAATCCCAGAACAGTGGCTTTTAAAAGAAGCATGGTATAAATGCTTCTTTTGGAAGCGCCGATCATCAGCAGAATCCCAGCTCCCTGCGCCGTTCATTGACATTGGCCCACATAAAGTTGCCGATTGAAATGCCGCCGACAACAAGAATGATAATGAGAAAAATAAACGATATCTTGTTCATTAAGCGATTGGTCTCAATCTGCGTGGAAACAATCTGCCCGATGGTGGTAATGCGGGTATCGGGAAGAACATTGCGCAGCTTGCCCAGCAACCCGTCAGAAATCGCGTTGCAGCACCCCATTATCTCGATAGCGCTTATTTGACTGCCCGTCCCCAAAAGGGTCTGAACGGTATGCAGGTGCGCAAAAATACGGTCGTCATCAACAGTGCCGGTTTCGGGAAGCACCCGGGCAACACGGAACTCCTTTTTTTCAATAGTCACCGTGCCGCCCTCTGCAAGCCCTAAGCGCTGAGCTGCTGCATTACCAACAAAGCAGTCATTCTGGCCCAAAGCATCAATAGCTTTTCGCTGGAGCCGATCATCCTTTAACCCCTGCGACTGGTTGACCGGGATTTGTTGGAGCGCAGCTGGCCTGCACGTCTGCGCCTACCAGACCGGCTGTCTGCCAAATCGGTTTTGAGGCTATCTCGCCTGCGGGCAGAATGCCGGTCAGCACGATTGCATGCTTGCCGATCTTCACGCGCCGCGTCAGCTTTGGCGACAGGTTATCAACCCCCGGAAGCGTTGATGCGGTAATCCGCTCCACATAATTTTCAGGGAAGGTGGGAGCGTCTATGTCAGCGCTGTAGTAGTCATCCACCCCGGCGCCCTGGGGCAGCACCAGAATATTGGCACCGAGATTATCAAGCTTGATCGCTACGGCCTTTTCAGAAAACACCGCCACGGAACGGATACCCACAATAACCGCAATGCCGAGAGTAATGGCCAAAAGCCCTGACACCAACTGTGATTTCCGGTGCAGCAGTTCCTGCCACACCAGGCTGTATTTATTCATATTCATTTTCTCCTTTAGCGAGCAGGGGGAACAGCGCAGCCTTTGTTGCTGGGGCCGCAGCCACCGCGCCGGGCCGCAGCCGCCTACGTGCTACGGTGGTAGCAGCCTTCGTCAGTTTTGCCACCTCGACCGGACCGGTAAAATTTCCCGTAACCTGCCCCTGAGAATTAACAACCAGGGTTGCGGGCTCCGTGGAATCCATGTTAACCCGTAATTGTTGCAGAAAGGAGCTTTCCTTTTTGTCGTCCATATCAAGTGTTACAGAAACCGCCTTATCCTTCAGCTCTTTGGAAGCGTTTTTGCAGGTTTCCAAAACTTTAAAACGATCTCCCATGGAGTTGCGGCTTGCAATAACAAAAACAGCTTTGCCTTCAGACAGGGCCTTGACAATTTCTGCCTTGCCGGGAGATGGAATCATTTTAACCAGCATATCAGGGCTGTGCCTTTTCGGCCGGCATTCCTCCGGCAACCACACCATTAGAGGCTATCAAAAGAATCAACGGCACCGGAGCCCCTGCCAGTCCATACTTTGCAACAAACTGGCTGTTAGCCGTATCAGCCCGGTTCATCTCAAGCACGGTTGATTGCGGGAGCCAATTTTTGGGCTTCTTTGGCAATGTCCAGAGCCTGCCCGGTCTCCTTTACTCCCGGTTCAGTCACAACCAGAAAGACTGCTTTACCGGTTTTATTTGCCTGTTCGATATCGGTTTGCACCGAAGCCAGAGCATAGCGGCAGTTAAAAAACATGAGCGTCCCAAGAACTGCGTAGAATAAAAACTTTTTCACATTGCACCTCCATCGTTAGTTGAGTTGTTTTTTGTTTGACCGATGAAACCGTTTCGCCGGTCAAAGCTTTCACCGTTATAATGACTGCATCAAGGATATAATGACGCAGGGTTTAGTTTGCCGCCAGTCCCAAAGGGCAGCATTCCTTTTGGAATAAGCTCTCGGCAACCTGTTTCAGCATGGGAAGGCCGATGATTTCACCATCGAACATAGTGATTTTAAAAAGGGGAAGGTTAAACAGCTTGTCCGCGATTCCGAGATAATGCTGCTGCATGCCGTATCTCCTGCGGAAAAAGTCCGAGGAGGCGCCACCGCCATCGAGTACGGTATTGGCAATAACCGCCTGAACAGTGATGCCCGCACTATGCAAATCATCCAGCATACGCTTTGCCTCATGAATTGGTGTATACTCGGGATAGACTACCAGCATGAACGTGCAGTAATCAGTATCCTTCAACGTATTGACAAGTTTTTTAAGCTTCTTTTTTGCTTCATCCGCAAAAGACCCGTCTTTTTTTATGGATACCATCATTTCCACCTGGCGGGCGTAATCATAGGGCAGCTCAAGAAGCCGCAGGGTATGTCCGGTCGGCGCTGTGTCAAAAACGATATAGTCGAAATCGTTTGTGTTAACAAGACGGGAAAATTCCTCAAAAACAGCCATTTCCTCTGTGCAGGGTGACTCCAGCTCCTCCTTCAGCGCAAGGAGCATGTCATCGGAGTAGCCGTTTTGCATTGCATCACCAATGATCTTCTGCTTATAGGTTTCAACCGATTTCTTCTGATCGATGCGCACAGCCCAGAGTGTGGGCAGTGACTTTGTCGGCGCAATCGTATCCGCAATCGGCTCATCAAGCACATGTCCGATGTGAGCTGCCGGGTCGGTTGTGACGAGAAGTGTTTTCTGGCGGTTGCCGGCAAAGTACGCAGCAAATGCGCAGGCAGTGACGGTTTTTCCTACCCCGCCTTTACCGGCTATTATTACTATTCTGGTGTCTCGTTTTTTGCTGATAATATTTGCCAGGCTGTCGCCGTCTGAAAAATTATCATAGGTTGCCGAACCGTATGCATGTGCGGCGATAGCTTTCCCATTCCCCTCAAACACAATCTTAGAAAAATCCTTAATGGTTTGAAGCCCCCTGATTTCACCGCTCTGGAGATACACTTTATTCGTCGGATACGGCAGGGATTCTTCAATCGACGCAAGATACCGCGCCTGCAGCTTGGCAAGGTTGGTGTATCGGCTGCGCGTGATTTCGTCTTCCCGGAATAGTCCATTTACTGTAATGCGAAAATTTCCGATACCCAGTCCGCTTAATTCGTCTCGGGCGCGCAGCGTCTCAGCCAATGAAGTCTTTTCCGGCTTCAAAACAAGATAAAATTCGGTCCTGGAGCTGTCCCGCATGGCCGCGATGCATCGAAAAGATCGGGCGTTATTTGTTTTTCAAAATCCCCCAGGTTGCGCCGCCCTCCCGGTGAAAAATATATAACTACTCATCGCTTCTTTGTTCCTTTTCCAGTAATGTACACGCCAGTTCGTATATTTTTTTAATCGGCACTTCTTTTACTGTTTTTGCCGTTTCTATCGCTTCGTCTATGTCATCAACAGAAATTCCAAGCTCTCTGCATTTCTTAAAATGATAGGTAAGACACGGCAGACAGTTCCCCGCTATGGCGGCGCCGACTGCTATCAGTTCTCGTGTTTTCTCGTCAAGCGGCACTGCTGTATAGCTCCTCGTGTCACGCATGCATATGAAACATGCGGATTAGTTAGCAGCATGATTGCCTGCCCCCGCAGCAACCCTCCGAGACATCCTCGCCGCCGGTTTTTTTGCCGGTGAGGCCCACACCAAAAAATATCTGGCGCACATCTTCAGCGTTGCACGCAGGGCATGTTATCGTCGCGTTGCTTTTCTCCTTCACGGTCATCTTTTTCTCAAAAACCGTATTACACTGCTGACAGGTATATTCATAGGTTGGCATTTACATCACCTCCTTGACCAATTCTTCATAGGTTGGATAGCGCCCTTTCATCATCGGCTTGCCGTCAACCAAGGTAATGGGCAAAGACTCCTTCCCCTCCGCAGTGATGATGTCTTTTACCAGCTGGTTGTCCATAAATCTCACGGGCTGCTGGTTTATGGCGATCCGTTCCACGACGCATCCGTCCTTTTTCAGTTTCAGGATTGTGTCCTGCAGCGCAACAAGCGCAGGGTCGGGCGCTGGTCCGCAGACGCCAGTTGGACAGCAGAGCGGCGGCTCATAAATTTCGATTGTTTTCATAGCATCTCCCTTTCTTCATCAATGGCCTGATGGACAGGTTATTAAAGGAACATATTCCTTATAATCAAACCGGGGGCTGTGTTGTTCAGCATGACAACTTACACACACTTCCGGTCCGACAGTGCGCAATATAGTGCCTTTTTCTTTGTGGTTGCTGCCGGGGCCGTGGCATGATTCGCACTGAACATTAAGCCGCATCTTAAAAAATTATATTAAACAAGTACCCCACGATAAGAATGCCGCAGCCCACAACGCTGATGAAGGTTATGATGAGCGGTATCTTAAGCACCTTTCGCAGTATGATTGTTTCAGGCAAAGACAGGCCAATGACCGCCATCATAAACGCGAGCACGGTTCCCAGGGCCGCCCCTTTTTCCAGCAGTGCCTGCACCACCGGGATAATTCCCGCAGCGTTTGAGTACATGGGGATGCCGATCAGCACTGCCACGGGCACACTCCACCAGGCACTTTTGCCCATAATGGATGCCATGAAATTTTCCGGCACATAGCCGTGAATTCCCGCACCCACGGCAATGCCCGCAAGCACATAGGGCCAGACCTTGCCCACAATGTCGCGCACCGCATCAAGCCCGAAGCTGATCCGCTCCTGCAGGCTGTACGACTCTGACACGCATGCGGACTGAACCGGTCGGGCTGCATTCACCCAGTCCTCTATGTATTTTTCCATTCCAAGCTTGCCGATACCAGCCCTGATACCATGGCAATGGCAAGTCCGGTGACCATGTACAGCAGTGCGATCTTCCACCCGAACAGGCCAAAAAGCAGCACGAGGGCAATTTCATTGACCATGGGTGCCGACACCAGAAAAGAGAAGGTCACTCCGAGCGGTACCCCTGAGGTCACAAAACCGATGAAGAGCGGCACTGCCGAGCACGAGCAGAACGGCGTGACCACCCCGAGCAAAGCTGCCAGAACAGAGCCGGCCGATTCCCGGCGGCCCGCAAGCAGTGCCCGGGTTTTCTCCGGCGTGAAAAACGAGCGGACAATGCCGACGCCAAACACCACCAGCAAGAGGAGCATCAATACTTTGGGAGCTTCATAAATAAAAAATCCAACTGCTGATCCCAGATCGGGACTGCGGGTCAAACGGCAAACACTGGTAGGCAAACCACTCTGCAAAGCGCTGCAGGTTCAGATAAACCGTCAGCCACAGCGCCAGGGTCAAAATCCCTATGGGCAGCCACAATTTCTCGAACTTATCCTGTGCGTATTCCATACTGTTCAGTCAGTATCAAACCTGCGAGGATAAACTGTTTCAGTTCATCGCGGACTTTTCTGAATGCTTCCAACACGTTCTGCTCTTTGCCCTGCACTGCTGCCGGATCAGAAAAGCCGTGATGAAGCCGCACGCCTTTACCCAAAAACACCGGGCAGTTCTGCGCCGCGTGGTCACAGAGCGTTATAATGTAATCAAATTCTTTTATTGGCAAGTCATCCACGTGCTTTGATTGCTGCCGGGAGATATCCACTGCCGATTTCCCGCATGGCCTCGATGGCTTGTGGATGGACCCCTTTAGGCTCCACCCCGGCGGAGAAGACATCAAATTCATCTCCGCGAAAATGGCGCATCAGCCCTTCCGCCATCTGGCTGCGGGCAGAGTTTCCGGTGCAGAGAAAGAGAATTTTTTTCTTCATAGCGCCTCTTCAGAATGTTCTGTATCGGTGTTGTGACGACTCTGTATCCAGGATGCTATTCATTACACTATGCATCTGAGCACGGTTTTTCACCGTACACGGTGATGGATAAAACCTGCACTCCTGATTGCTTATAGTCGTTTAATTCATCCTGCGAGAGATACTTTAATAAAATAGCATCCGGCATGGCATACACTTTTTCTTTTGTTATGGAAACGCTCACAAATCCTGCTTCGGCAACAATGCGCATGTACGCGTCTTTGTTGAGCGCCCCGGCCACACAGCCCGCATACATCTCTGCTGCAGATTGTATTTTTGCAGGCAGCTTTCCGTTGATTACGATATCTGAAATACCGAATCGCCCGCCAGGTTTCAACACGCGATTAATTTCCTGAAATGCTTTGAGTTTATCAGGCACCAGGTTTATGACACAGTTGCTGACAACGACATCTGCGGTATTATCATCAACCGGCAGTTGTTCTATATCGCCAAGCCTGAACTCAACGTTTTCATAGCCAAGCTTGTCAGCATTCTGTTGTGCTTTCTCAATCATGGCTTCCGTCATATCAATGCCAATGACTTTGCCGGTTTTGCCGACAAGTCTTTGCGCGATAAAGACATCATTTCCTGCGCCCGATCCAAGGTCGATAACCGTTTCTCCCGGCTTTATATGTACGGTGTCTGTCGGTATCCCGCAGCCCAGCCCCAGGTCGGCATCCTTAACGTAGCCGTCTTTCTTTGAGTAGTCCGGGCTGAACGTTGTGTAGATATCTTCTGCCGGGCCGCCCGAGCAGCAGCAGGGGCATGAAGAACCCGCGTCAGATTTCTTCGCAATCTCAGCGTATTTTTCTTTAACGATGTCTTTGATTTTGTCTTTGCTGTCCATTGGTATTTTCCTTTAAAAGAGTGTTTTAAAAGTTGAAAACGAGCAACTGTTTAGACAGACATATGAAAAACGTTTACGTCCGATGATCCTCATGGCAATCGAGGCACTGCATTTTGGAGATGGTATCATCCCTGTCTGTCTTGGGGCCGAAATGACATCCCAGACAGTCGTTTACAGGGTCAGGGGGAAGCGCTGCCGGCTTATATCCCCCACGACGGGCACGGTTAAGGATTTCCGCCACATACGCCGCCGTATCGCCCGACAGTTTTGCGCAACGCTCGATACGTTCAGGAGTATGTACGCCTTTTCCCGATGTTTTTATCCACGCGCCAACAGACTGATGACACAGCGGCGATCCCGGAACTACCAGCGGCTGACTGCGGAATCGGCAGTATTGCTCGTGCTTCAGAGAGGGAAGCGGCGTCTTCATATACCATGTCATCAGGTCATCTGCAGCCTGGGGACAGTCTCCGAGGGCCAGTGTCAGCACCAGCAGACCGCCGTTAAGCGCACCACATAAAGTGCCCCATGAGTAAGCTCCGCCCCGGCCATAGGAAAAGGCATCAAGCGGTAAGGTGCTCCACGGATACGGGTTCTGTTCTGCTGCGGTAACTGCAATTGCTTTTGCTACGCCGTACATACAGGCCTTTTCATATTTGTACTCATATCCGCGCCTGCGCACAGCCTCGACATCAAACTCCGCATAGGGCCACGGAATTGCAGCGGCTGAAGCGGATGGTTTAGACTTCTGCAGCATGCTGCATCCGACCGCTCCTGCTGCCGCAGTTACAATGGCCAGACCGGCACCAAGACATTTCCTTCGCGACACATTAACTTCCACTGGCTATGCTTCCTATGCATTGTCTGCCTCCAATTCTTTTTGAGTAGTAGTCTTCTTTTGTCGTGATCAGTTTTCCTTGAAATAACAGCCTCTGAAGTCGCTTTCATGTTAGAATTGCCTTTGCACAAGAAAGCGCCGGCTCATTAAAAGCTATTTACAGTCAATTTGACAGACCCCAGCGGGTGTTTCTGCTGCCAATGGGAAATATTTTGCTTTAAACCTGAGAGCCACATTTACCAGGCCTATGAGCACCGGCACTTCTACCAGAGGACCGATGACTGCGGCAAATGCCTGGCCTGAGTTGATGCCGAACACGGCAACTGCCACGGCAATGGCCAGCTCAAAATTGTTGCTGGCAGCGGTAAAGGAAAGGGTCGCGCTCTGGGCATAGGTGGCACCAACCTTTTTGCTCATATAGAAGGACACCAGGAACATGATGACAAAATAAATAAGCAGCGGTATGGCAATGCGGACAACATCAAAGGGAATCTTTACAATGTATTCGCCCTTGAGAGAGAACATGACCAGTATGGTGAACAGCAGGGCAATAAGGGTAATGGGACTGATTTTCGGGATAAACTTTTCATGATACCATTTCTTGTCCTTTACATTGATAAGCACGAAGCGGGTAATTACTCCGGCAATAAATGGTATGCCCAGATAAATGAAAACGCTTTCAGCAATCTGGCCGATGGTGATATTGACTTCAGTTCCTTTAAGCCCAAGCAGGGGAGGGAGCACTGTGATAAAGATATATGCATACACAGAAAAGAAAAGAACCTGGAAGATGGAGTTGAAAGCAACCAGTCCAGCGCAGTATTCGGTGTCGCCTTTGGCAAGGTCATTCCAGACAATGACCATGGCAATACAGCGGGCAAGGCCGATCATAATTAAGCCCTGCATGTAGGCGGGATAACCGCTGAGAAAAAGTATTGCCAGAATGAACATTAATATCGGGCCGATGACCCAGTTCTGAACGAGAGAAAGCCCCAGCACCCTGTAATTTCTGAACACTTCTCCAAGCTCCTCATATTTTACTTTTGCAAGGGGCGGGTACATCATGAGGATAAGGCCGATGGCGATCGGGATGTTGGTTGTGCCAACCTGAAACTGATTCCAGAAATTGACAACCCCTGGAAACAGGTAGCCCCAGCCAACGCCGATGAACATGGCAAGAAAAATCCACAGGGTTAAAAACCGGTCCAGAAACGATAGCCTTTTTGCAACTGATGCAGTCATAATAAGTCCCTCCTGTGATATTATCTGGAACTCAAGAAATCAGGAAAATATTTGGTTTGCCATTTATGAGTTACTGGCTTTTGGATTCATTCGTCTTTGAGTCTTATTATTTTTTTGCGGTCAGGTTTGTGTCCAGCTTATCCGGGATGAAAAGATAGAAATCTGTAACTCGTGAAATCAGGAAATTTTGTTTGTCTTTGGAGTTCCTGATTTCCAGATTCAATTTGAAATTATATTTTTTTGCAGAGCTTTTCCCGGTTAAGGGTTTTTAACATACCAGCATCCCTGCTGATCCGCGGGTCTTCGTTTATCCATTTGCGGATATGGCCCATGATGACCGGGGCATACTGATTTACTTTTCTCTTCGCAGAGCTCATAGTTTATCCACTGGCGTCCCGCTCATCCCGCACCAGACCCGCATCCCGCAGCATGCTCAGGTGGCGTGAGACGCTCGGCTGGGTTATCCCCAGCACCGCGGAAAGCTCGCACACGCACATTTTTTTCTGCTGCAGCATTTTCAAAATCCTGATGCGGTTCGGGTCCGCGACTGCCTTGAATACTTTGACCATCTCTTTCATAATAAACTCCTAAAAGGTGAACCACAGAGGGCACGGAGAAATAATAAAAAAAAGCTGTTAGCTGACAGCGTTATAAGCAGTGTCGAGTGCTGAGTAATGAGTAGAGGAAACAGGCATCAGGCAATAGCACAAAGAGAAAAACTGCTGTGTTTAAAATCTGAAATAAGTATGTCCCCGACTTCCCAAGTCCCTAATCCCGAACCCCGAGTCGCGAGCACCGTTTAATGTCCTCAGTGGTTTGTTTTAAATTAATTGCTATCATATAGCTAAATAGCTATATGAATATATACCCATAGATTCAAAGACCGTCAAGTAAAATTACCACGATTCTTTTAGGCGTTGGTCTCAACTCTCAAATATTATATTTACATTTCGTAATGCAGGACACAGATTCTGAAAGGGGGCGGGGACAAGGCCACTATATAAAAATCCATTGGCAGCTTTTTATATCAAGCCTTTCATCCCATATTAAAACAAAGTGAACAACAGCGCTCGCTGTTGAAAGATCCTTTATTTATTACCCTCCATCAGCAGCCATTCTTAAGAGCATAAAACTGCTTGACGAACATTACTAATGTAATTACAATGTAATCATCCATGCAATTTTGCAGAGGACACTAAACATGAAGACCAGTATTATCAGAATAGGCAACTCTCAAGGGATACGCATCCCGAAAGTTTTGCTCGAACAAAGTCGTCTTGAAAAGGATGTAGAGCTGGAAGTGTCAGATAAGCAAATCATTATTCGCTCTGCTTGGCACCCCCGACATGGGTGGGGAGACAAGTTCAAACTCATGGCTCAGCACAAAGATGATAAGCCGGTTGACAGCGCAACCCATGTTCAGACCCGGTGGGAAAAGGAAGAATGGGAATGGTAGCTGCACGTTTTGATGTTTTCCTGGTGAATCTGGACCCGACCATCGGCAGCGAAATTCGCAAGGCCCGGCCATGTCTCGTCATATCGCCGGATGAAATGAACCGCTTTATTGCAACGGTTATTGTTGCGCCTATGACAACAAAGGGCCGTGATTATCCGACACGGGTAGCTTGTGCTTTTAAGGGCAAGCATGGTCAGGTGGTACTCGACCAGATCAGAACGATAGACAAGGTGCGGCTTGTTAAGAAACTTGGCAGGATTGATAAGCAGACGCAGGATGAAGTGCTGTCCGTCCTTGCTGAAATGTTTGCACCATAATTCCTGTATAATAGAAAAATGGAATAACAACGATACTTAAATGATTTTCAGTACATCAGTACGGTTCTGATAAAATAGAAACAACCATTCCCCAATAACCCCGCGAGGCATTTTTATGAAAGCTGCCCTCACGAGCCGGATGGCGGCGAATGCCGCTGTCTTCTTTATTCTTACCCTTCTTGCCGGGTGCGCTGATGACAGCCGCTGGCTGTCCCCGGTGAAGCTACCGACAATATCTATTCTGACGAGACCGCCGCGATAAGCAGCGACGGCAGAACAATCGTGTATGCAAGCGATGAGGGCGGAGATTATGAGATAGTTCTCCTGGAATTTGCCGGCGGCGCATGGCAGGAGCCGCGCCGGCTCACTGACAATGATACGCCTGACACCATGCCGGCGATCAGCGCTGACGGCAGTGCCATAGCATATATCGGGGGGACTGTTGATGACCGGAAAATCTTTTTCATGGAGCATGCGTTCGGCAGCTGGCAGCAGCCGATACAGCTGACATTCGGCCCCGACGACCACTATTTCCCTTCCCTGAACGCCAACGGCACCAGAATCACCTTTCAGGCGAAAGACCCGACAGAAAAGCGCTACATCTGGTTTATGGAGCGAAAAGCGGGTGCATGGCAGGAACCCCTCATGATGCCGGCGGAAACCGACAACAACATGTTTCCGGTGATCAGCGCCAACGGCACAACCATCGCCTATTACGCGGTCAACAAAGACGGCTTTCGGGACATGTACAGCCTAAGCTTACAGGCCGGCGCGTGGCAGGGACCGTTCAACCTCACCGCTAGCCAGGCGCAGAATTGCCAGCCGTCGATAAATGCCGACGGCACAAAGATCGTTTACTACTCAACCGGCAAAGTTTTCCTGCCCCATGTGCTGCCGGGCGCACTGGCGGACGTATTCCTGCTTGAGAATAAAGACGGCGTCTGGCAGCCGCCGCTCCCCATTGCCACGGGGCCCTACTATGAATTCGACCCGACGATTGACGCGACAGGCAGGCGCATCACCTATGCCGAAGCAGTCCCCGGGGTTGGTGAACATATTTATGCAGCTGACTATGTGCAGGGAACCTGGCAGACACCGGTGAATCTTACTCGCGGAGTGACGTCCGGGTTCCGGCCCTTTATCTCGGGAAACGGCTCCACTATTGTTTACTATGGCACGGGCATTGTCGAGGGTGTGTCCGATGTGGACAACGAAATTTACGTTCTTACACGTGTGAAACACTCCGGCAGTATTTCGGGCCGGATAGTAAGCGCGGCCAATGCCGCACCGCTGGCCGGAGTCCTTGTCACAGCCGCGTCGTACCTGGCAAAAACGGACAGCGACGGCACCTTTGAGCTGTGCGTACCGCAGGGCAGGTACATGATCCATGCCCGGAAAAACTGCTTTGCGCCTGCCTGGATGCTCGATATAGCCGTACAGCCCGGCGCGGCAGTGCATGTTGATATCAGTTTAACCGGCGGCGGCAACTGCGCGCCGCTTGTTCCCGCGTCACCAACTCCCGGGAACGGCAGCAGGGACAATCCGGTGCCTGTCACCCTGCGCTGGGAAGGCGGCGACCCGGACGCGGGAGACGGGGTAACCTATGATGTTTACACAGGCGTGATGACGCTGCATCATATCGAGTTTCACATTGTGTCGTGCAATCAGGCGGAAACGGCCTGCACAGTATCCGGCCTGTCTCCCCGCACCACCTACTTCTGGAAAATAGTCGCCCGGGACGCCGGCGGCTATGAAACCCCGGGGCCGCAGTGGAACTTCACCACCGGCGGTAATTGAACTCCGGTTTATCAGGGACGGCCACTAACAATAATCTCCGTTGGTAGTTTTAATATCACGTATTGTGGGATGTCCCTCGATTTCCCCTCGATTTTCTCAAGGGTAATCTCGCGTACCATCCATCGACAGTGTTACCCCTGATTTTTTATACTTTATAAATTGTATAAATTGCCGATAATTAATTTAGCAGGAGATAAAAAAATAATCAACCCCTGCTGATTGCCTGCTTATTAACTTCAGGCAGTCAGCAGACAATACCAAAGAAGCACAAATCGGTAATTTATTAAAGCCTTTATGAACGCACGGCTAAATTTAAAAGCTCTAAACGGCGGTGCTAAAAACGCCAAAGCAGCTGCGCACAATGTCCTTGACCACACCACCTTTGCGCAATTGGTGCGTTATGAGCGGGAGCGCTCAGACCGGGGCGGCGCTCCCTTCTCCCTGCTGCATGTCGCGGTAATCGGGGGCAACGGGCACACGGAACAATTAGAGCTGTCAGCAGCCAGACAGCTCTCTCAATCGCTGCGGATGATAGATCGCATTGGCATCCTCGATAATAACTGCATTAGCGTGCTACTGCCGGACACCGATCAAGAGGGGGCAGCGTCAGTAGCCGGGAAGCTCAATAAAAGACTGGCCGCACTCAGTGACCCGGATGTTAGCCTCCGGATTTTAAAAGTCTGCACCTACCCCGCGGACCGCAGCTGTGGCGATTTGCAAAGCGTAAATCCCCCAGCCAAACAGCACCCGTAGGGTACATCGCTTTTTTAAGAACTCATGCGTGAAGGTAAAAGGCAGAGGTTGTAATGGCTCCTGCCTTTTACCTTTTTTTGATTTCATCCCTCTCTTATCGTGACCCGTCCAGATAAATTTTCAGGTGCTTTCCAACGTGTTTAACTCATTAATTTACCTGCTATATTATTATGATTGCCAGAAAATCCTATGGCATAATAATTTTTATATATTTTAAAGTTGACTAACTATTTTAATTTGCTATGTTACACGGTAAATAGCCTGGTTGAAAAAACCGCATTATTGAAAAATTGTCCTGATTCTGATAGAGTAGAATATAAGATACAGTGTTTAAGAAAATTTTTATAGGGTCAAGATTGTCTGGGTTAATTTTGTAAAACACTAGAAGGAGGGAATTGATGATGAAAGCAATGAGCAAAATCTGGTTAGCGATCGTAATATGTCTGTGTTTTGGTTTAGTAGCATCGGTTGATAGTGCATTTAGTCAGGCAGAAAAGAGCGACAAAATACAGCCTGAGAAGAAAATTGAAGGGGCGCAGATTATTTACATGGGTGCCCAGGGGCAATTAAATCCGTCAATGGCTACCGTCAAACCAGGAACCACAGTTATCTGGGTTAATCAGGCTGACAGTCCGGTGGAAATTCAGTTTGAGGGAAAACAGATTACCATGGCCTGCCAGAACCCTGTCCATTTTGTCGTTGATGATAAGGGATCTTTCATCTCCAACAATATTCCCATGGGAGCAGTGGCAAGTCTCTGTTTTATTGAGAAGGGGAACTTTAACTATGCCGTGAGAAGGGCACTCAAACCCAGCCAATCCTATAAGGCAACGCCCAAGGAGTTCAAGGGGAAGGTTATTGTGGAGTAATTTTGATATAGGAAGGGAAACTACTATTATGAAAGCGATTAGATTTTTTTGTTTATTGTTGGCTATGGTAGCATGCTTTGCGATGCTATCTTCCTTTACCAGTGTCCAAGCCCAGAATGAGAAAATTGTGCCGGAAATGAAGGGAACAGGGCATCAGGTTATTCGCCTCAATTACACTTTTGGGGTTGACCCGGCGACGGTAACAGTTCAAAAGGGCACCACGGTTATCTGGATGAATTCCGGCCGGAGCATAGCTAAAATTAAATTCACCGGCAAACAGGTCACCCTGGCCTGCAAAAGCCCGGTGCACTTTCTTGTTGATGAAGCCGGTTCTTTTACCTCCAATGAAATTCCACCGGGAGCTGTAGCGAGCCTGTGCTTTGTTGAAAAGGGCACGTTTGATTATACCGTTACCCAGGAAACACCGGCGCAAAACCCCACTGCAGCGCCCAGAGTATCAAAGGGGCAAATTATTGTAGAGTAATGTACTGGTATATATAATAGAAAAAGGGAAGGTGCTTATTTTTCGCCTTCCCTTTTTTCGTGGTTACTCTAAAACCTGTTATCTGTTCGTCAAATACTGGTGTATTGCATTGGCAGCTTTCCTGCCGGCACCCATGGCAAGGATCACCGTTGCCGAACCGGTAACAATATCACCACCCGCCCAGACCGCCGGTTTACTGGTTGCGCCGTTTTCATCACGGGCAACAATATAGCCCCACTTATTCAACTCAAGCCCCGGTGTGGCATTGGCGAGCAGAGGGTTGGCGCCTGCTCCGATAGCTATCACCAGCAGATCACACGCCATAATGAATTCAGAACCCTGCAGCGGTATTGGCCTGCGCCTGCCCGAAGCATCCGGTTCGCCCAGTTCCATACGGATGCACTCCATGCCGGTTACCCAGCCATCCTCATTGCCGATACATTTTATGGGCGCCGTGAGAAAATGAAACTGGAGACCTTCTTCTTCTGCGTGATGAATCTCCTCGAGTCGTGCCGGCATTTCAGCCCGTGAGCGGCGGTACACAATCCGCACCTGTTCAGCACCAAGGCGCAGCGCGGTGCGGGCCGAGTCCATGGCAACGTTTCCTGCGCCGATAACCGCAACCTGTCTGCCGCGGGCAACCGGTGTGTCGTATTCCGGGAACAGGTAGGCCTTCATCAGGTTAGACCGGGTCAAGTACTCGTTGGCAGAATAAATGTTGCACAGGTTTTCGCCCGGAATGTTCATAAATTGCGGCAGGCCCGCTCCAAGGCCGAGGAAGACAGCATCAAATTCCCGGAGCAGTTCGTCTGCAGTGATTATTTTCCCGATTACATGATTGAGTTTGAGGTCAACGCCAAGCTTCTGCAGGTAGTCAATCTCATATTGAACAATTTTTTTCGGCAGACGAAATTCAGGGATACCATACACAAGCACCCCGCCAGCCTGGTGCAGCGCTTCAAAAATAGTCACGTCATGGCCCTGCAGAATGAGGTCACCCGCTACCGTCAACCCGGCGGGGCCGGCCCCCACTACCGCAACCTTTTTGCCCGTGGGAGGTGCTTTGGGAGGAATGAAAAGTTTGCCGCGCTCCCGCTCCCAATCAGCGGCAAAGCGCTCCAGTCTGCCGATGGCAACCGGCTCGTCCTTCTTCCCCACAATACAGAGTTTTTCACACTGGTCTTCCTGGGGGCAGACTCTTCCGCACACGGCAGGCAGGCTGTTGCGCTCTTTCAGCTTGCGTGCTGCTCCGGCAAAATCACCCTCGGCAATCAGCGCGATGAAGTTGGGGATTTCAATTTCAACCGGGCACCCGTCGCGGCACTTTGGTTTTTTGCACTGCAGGCAGCGGCGCGCCTCCAGCTGCGCAAGCTCCGGTGTATACCCGCAGGGAACCTCTGCAAAATTACGCGCCCGCACCGCGGGGTCCTGTTCCGGCATTTTCTGCCGGGGAATTTTTTCTTTTTTCTTCTGCTCAGTCATGTCCTGCACCTTTCTTTGCCTTCAGGGTAAAGCTGTCGAGGGAAACCCGCTCTTCATTCAGGTAGGCGCGCTGACGCTTTATCAGTTCATCATAGTCAATGTGCGCGCCGTCAAACTCCGGCCCGTCCACACAGGCAAATTTGGTCTTTCCGCCCACGGTAACGCGGCACGCTCCGCACATGCCGGTGCCGTCGACCATGATTGAGTTCAGGCTGGCCATGGACGGCACCCCGAATTCCCGGGCCAGCAGGGAAACAAATTTCATCATCAACACCGGCCCGGTTGCAGTGATAAGCTTTATATCGCTGCGGTCAGTGAGCAGCCTGCGCAGCACATCAGTCACAAACCCGTGCTCGCCGCAGGTGCCGTCATCGGTAGTGATCAGGAGCTCATCGCTGACCGCGCGCATCTCTTTCTCCAGGATCAAAAGCCCTTTGCTGCGCGCACCCAGTATTGAAATGACATGGTTGCCGCTCTCCTTAAACGCCCTGGTTATCGGGTAGAGCACTGCAATCCCGGTTCCGCCGCCGACGCATACGACGGTTCCCAGACGTTCAATGTGCGTGGGCTTTCCCAGCGGTCCGACGACATCTGTCAGACAATCTCCTGCTTTCAGGGTGCTCATCAAAGCCGTGGTTTTTCCCACCACCTGAAATATCAGGGTAATGGTACCGGCAGCCGGGTCACGGTCCGCAATGGTTAATGGCATGCGCTCTCCGGTTTCATTCACCCGCAGCAGCACAAACTGGCCCGGCAGGGTTTTCCGGGCAATGAGCGGGGCAGCCACCAAGAACTGAAATACGGTACCCTGCGCCATCTCCCTTGTTTCTAAAATTCTGAACACGTTTTGCTCCTTTCATGTTTCTGCAGCAGAGCGTTGCAGGTATCTTCTGCATACTGCTCAAAATATACTCATATAAATAGTTTAACATATACGGTCAAGAGTTAAATATGCCGCTTGCGGAAGATCCTTTTAATTCTTGACATATCGCTTCCCAGCGTATATAAAAACAAAGTAAACTCATAATTTACAGGATTATGTAACGTCTTGCTTACTGCGCCGGGAGAAGTAAAAAGCATATACTGCATACGCAGCTGATGGACAAGGGCGGTACCACTGCAGTGCGCCATCTTCCATACATATCTCATCTTTAAGACCAAAAAACACGTGCTTTTACCCTCCTTCACAAACACCGGTTCGACGCAGTACGAGTAGCGAACAGGACATCCCCCGCAGGTTTTCGATGTCTTGAAAAATATCTCAGTGAACGATAATCCCTGACCAACGGGGAAAGAGCAGTGCAGCGGATGGTGCAAGGCACCTTCCGCTGCAAGACGCATCCGCGTGCTGCTTTACGAGTAACATTCTAACACGTATGGAGGCATCATGAAGGAAGAACTGCAACAACTGCTTGACAAGGCGCGCAAGGCGCAGGCTGTCGTGGAACACTGGTCTCAGGAAAAAGTTGATGAAATGGTTTTGGCCGCTGCCTGGGAGGCCATCAAGCCCGAACATGCCGCCAAATGCGCAGATATGGCGGTCAAGGAAACCAAGATGGGGGTCTATGAAAATAAGCTGGCCAAGCACCGCAACAAAGCCCTGGGCGCGCTGCGGGACATGGTCGGCGTCAAGACCACCGGCATTGTTGACGAGGACAAGGCCAGGGGCATTTTCAAGGTCATCAAGCCCGTCGGCGTCATCTTCGCGCCAACCCCCTGCACCAACCCCACCGCCACGCCGGTGGTCAAGGGAATCTATGCCCTGAAGACACGCAACGCAATTATCTTTGCACCCCACATGATCGCACGGCGGTGCAGCACGCTGGCCGTTGATTTCATGCGCGCCGGCCTGGAAAAGGTAGGCGCACCGGCCGATCTGCTGCAGTGCATGGAACGGCCCTACATTGAGGACATTCAGGCCCTGATGGCTGCCGCTGACCTGGTAATCTCAACCGGCGGAACCCAGTCGGTAAAGGCCGCCTATTCAAGCGGCAAGCCTGCCTATGGCGTCGGGGCCGGCAACTCAGTCAGCATTGTTGATGAGACCGCTGATGTGGAAGATGCCGCTGAAAAGATATTCCTGAGCAAGACCTTTGACAATGCCACCTCCTGTTCCGCTGAAAACTCGGCTGTTATCCATGCCTCAAAATGGGACGGCATGCTGGCTGGATTTAAGGCCCGGGGCGGCTATCTGTGTTCACCTGAGGAGAAAGTAAAACTGAAAGAGGCCCTCTGGCCTGACGGCGAACACATCAACCAGAAGGTCGTTGCCCGGTCAGCTAAAGTAATCGCTGAAATTGCCGGCATCACGGTCCCGGAGAATACCACTTTTCTCATGGTGCTGGGGGAAGCCCCGGTCAGCACGGAAAAGTTTGCTGACGAAAAGCTGTCGCCGACCATGACGCTCTGGAAATTCTCCGCCTTCAGCGAGGCGCTGGACTACCTCAAGCAGATACTGGCGGTTCGCGGCGAAGGCCACTGCTGCAGCATCCACAGCGTGAACGAGGAGCGGATCAAAGAGCTCGCCGAAATGGCCCATGTCAGCCGGATGATGGTCCGGCAGCCGCAGTGCCTTGCCAACAGCGGCGCGTTCACCAACGGCATGCCCTTTACCATGTCCCTGAGCTGTGGCACCTGGGGCAACAACATTTCCAATGAGAACATCACGTGGAAGCATATGGTCAACTACACCTGGGTTTCCTCACCGATTCCGGAAAATAAGCCTGATGAGAACAATATCTTTAAATCCCACTGGGATAAATTTGGGAAGTAAGACAGCCTGACGGTTCTTGGGTAATTACACACAAACAAGGAGACAGAAATGGAACGACAGGAATTAGCTGATAAAATGATAGTGTTCATCAGAAGGGCCTTGGCCAACAAGGCTGCAGAGATCAAGCCGGATGTCCCGATGCGCGATCAGGGCTTAAGCTCCTCCGGCAGGCTTGAATTCTTTACCATGTGCGAAGACGAATGGGCCCTGTTTTTTGATGGGGATGAGCAGGACAAGGTCGAAACCTTCAATCAGGCTGTCGATCTGGTCATGAAGATGCTCTCCGAAAAGTAGCTATTAAATAGTATACGACACAAATAACAAAACCGACCCTGTCAAGGGTCGGTTTTGTTATTAAAGCTGAGCTGCCTTGAACCGGCGTGGATGTGAAAAATGCTCAGTTTAGATTTTGTTTCATCTCCTTAGGCATTCTATTACAAGCTGGCCACAAAATCCTTAATGCTGTCAGGATTCTCAATGCTCTGCATGGCGGTCTCGCGGCTGATTTTGCGCACCAGGCCGTTCAGCACCTTTCCGGGCCCGATTTCAACGCATTTGTCCACACCCTCCCTGACCATTTTTTCCATCTCCTCAATCCAGCGCACGGGATGATCAACCTGCTCTGTGAGGAGTCGCTTAACATCATTTTTTGAGGGATAAAAGTCGGCTTCAACATTTGACAGCACCGGTATTTTAAGATCCTGTACGGTGACAGGTTCCAGTGCCCTGGCCAGTTTCTCGGCTGCCGGCTTCATCAAAGCGCTATGGAACGGAGCGCTGACCGGCAGCATTACCACCTTCTTGGCACCCGCAGCTTCAGCCCTGGCAGCCGCCCGCTTGACTGCCTCCATGTGCCCGGAAATCACGATCTGGCCGGGGCAGTTGTAATTGGCCGGTGACACGGCCTGGCCCTCAGCGCTTTCCCTGCAGATCTGCTCAAGCACTTCGGTCTCCATGCCCAGTACCGCTGCCATGCCGCCCACGCCGACCGGGACCGCCTCCTGCATGAAAGTTCCCCGCTTGCGCACAATGGCCACCGCATCGGTAAACTGTAATGCGCCTGAGGCCACCAGGGCGCTGTACTCACCCAGGCTGTGTCCGGCTGTCATTGCGGGGACCAGGCCGGTCTCCTGCTGTAAAACGCGCAGCGCGGCAATGCTGACGGTAAGGATTGCCGGTTGCGTGTTGCGTGTCAGCTTCAGGTCATCTTCAGGACCTTCAAAGCAGAGTTTTGACAGATCCTCGTGCAGGGCTTCATCAGCCTCTGCAAAAACATCAGCGGCTACTTTGAAATTTTGCTTGAGATCCTTGCCCATGCCCACATACTGAGAACCCTGTCCGGGAAAAAGAAAAGCCCATTTTGCCATCGCATCTACCTCCCATTAAAATTAGCCAAAAATTACCAATATATTAATAAGCTGCTAATCTAAAATACCGCCCATAAATTGTCAACTGAAAAGCTCTCCGTCACGCCTCAGGCAAGCACGAGGCCGGTAAAGACCGCCCCGGAAAAAAAGAAGGAACGCCCCTGCAGGCGCAGGCCCCGGGGAAGTTGTGCAGCGACCAGCTCATTCAGGTTCACAACAAAAGAGTCTCCGCTGCATATCGGGGACAATGACGGCATCCATAAACCCAATTCGTTTCTCAAGCAGCGCAGCAATGCACTTGTAGAGAGCCTCCTTGGCGCTGAAGATGAGGGCCACCAATTGCTGAGCCTCTGCAACAGGCTGCCTGTCGAGCCAGGCGCGCTCTTCTTCAGTCAGTATCTGGCGCCAGAGATTTTCTCCCACGCGCGTGACGGTTTCAATGTCAAGCCCGATGCCGGCGACATCGCAACGCCGGGCAACGGCTGCGCCACACCATATTTCGCTGTGGGATACGGTTCCCATAATGCTGTCAGGCCACGCGATTGAGCCATCGGGCAGTTTGCGCAGGGGGCCGGCGGTGATACCCAGGCGGTCAAGAGCCTGCCGGGCGCATATCCGGCCCGCAATAAACTCCTGCTGCCGCTTGGCAACCGCGTGTTTAATGCCGGCGTGCTCTTCCGGGTCCAGTTTGGCGTCCGCGTCAGCAATCCTGCAGCACGCGGTGGCAACGCAGCCGGGAAACAGGCCCTGAATAGACAGCTGCACAAGTGCCGGTGAGGTCATCTATCCACCGCCGCGCTGTGCTGCTCGATGAAATCGGCAACTGCTCTGTTAAATGCATCCCGCGCATCAATCATGACAACATGCCCGGCCCCGTTAATGATATGCAGCCGGCCCTCAGGAAGTTTCCCGGCCAGTTCTTCGGGGAGCTCCCGCGGAGTTATCTCATCCCTGCTGCCCCAGATGACCAGGGCCGGTATTTTGAGCGAGCCAACCCAGGCCGAGCTGTCAAATTGCGCTGCTGCGAACAGGTCTGCATGCAACGACCCGTTGCTTTGACTCAGCAGCAGTTCATATCCCTTCTTTAATGGCTCAGGCAGCATTCCAGATACGGCATGAACATCTGCAGCGGGTGACACACCGCGCTCACAGAGGTCCCGATAGGTGCGCGACAGCATAAACTGCGTCCCCGTAGCTGCCAGTACCACACCTTTTATCTTGTGCGGATGGCAGCGGGCATACTCCTGGACGACCGCACCGCCAAAGGAATGCCCCAGGAGAAAAAAAGAGGCGAGGTTTAGCGCACGGCAGAAGTCTTCAAGCCATGCGGCATATGCGAAAGCCGAGTCAAGCGGTTGCCCCCCGGACCTGCCATGTCCCGGCAGGTCGGGCACAATCACCCGGTACTTACTGCTCAGCCTGCTGAGCTGATACGACCAGACAATACCGTCCGCGCCCGAGCCGTGCAGGCAAACTGCCGCTGGACCGTGTTCCGGAGCACGCTTGGAGATGGCATAGTAACAGCTGTAATTATTAACCATTACATAGGGCATACGAACCTCATAGCATGCTGGTGCATATGCATTGTATAGCGTTCATACCGGATAATAAAAACATGGTTATCCAGATAACTTTACCCCTGTGCGGTAATGACTTGTTATTTTAAACTGTTCTGTTTTCCGCTGTCTTGGGCGTGAAAAATCGCTCATTTCAGTGTTAGCTCAACCCGCGGTCTCTGCGGTGTGACCCTTGGAAAGCTTGGGGAAGCGTAAAGATAAAGCAGACTTTTCCACATAGAAAAGCCCCGCGAGCGAGGCAGCAAAACCTATGATGAAAAAACTTAACACACATACGATGGAATTGTAAATACCAGATAGTAGTTTATACCCATCTATAGAGAACGGGCACTCTTTGTAAAATCCGGAAGAAGACCGCCTAAATATTCACGTTCTGCAAAACTCACGGTGGTTTTGCGCAAAATGCTTGATACCGTGCTTGACGACTATTACGCTTTCTATGGCTGAGATAAGGAGACCTGCATCACGACAAAAGAGCGGTGCCTCTGCCTGGTGCTTGAAGATATAGTAAAGGATATGGAAGAAATATAAATAACGAAGTCTTTATTGTTATTACAAATCGAAAGTGTTCGGCACCAGAATAAATGATCGCAGATTATACATTAAAAGGAGACCAAAAAGGTCTCCTTTTTTATGAAAATAAACCATAATACCCCGTCCTGTGGACGGGGATGAATGTCTATTTAAAAATTTAAGTAAGATTTACTTGACAGATGATAATTTTTTAATATATTATAAGTCATAAATAGGGCAAAAGTTAAGAACAATTAATCTAAAATAAGGTTAAAAGTAAGGTATTATTTGCAAATATTTGCCTAAATAAAACAAAGAAAGGGGTAATTATGGCAAAAAATCAACAAATTTTATTTAATTAAAAATTAATAATTAGCAAGAAAGGGGGCTAATAATGGCGCTCAAGAAGAAAACCACAATTAATTTTAACTTGGAAAAGAAAAGGGATGAAATTGTTTACAAGAAATTAAACGAATTTAGTAAGAATCAAGGGTGCAGTGATTCACAGGGCGTTATTGAGTACATATGGTTTTTAACAAATAGCATTAAAAGCCTGGAAGAAGAGGTAGCCAAGCATCAGCAAGCTCGCAGTTACCTTGAATCATTTAAAGAACAATTTATTTCTCAAAATCACATTTACGTCAGCACAATCAAAACGCTTGAAGATACCAAGGACGGAATTAAAGAACTGAATGATAACATTTCAGAACTAAGGGCTTGGACTAGATCAAATTAAAAAAGAACAAAAGCATATGGCAGAGGTTTTTCAGGTAAAATTGTAAAGGAGAGGGATTGTATATGATAAGAAAAAAATTAATAGTACCTATCGTTTTAATCGTGTGCTGCTTGTTGCTGGGTATAAGTATTGGCAACACGGCTGAAACTGTTACAGAAATAGGAGTCAATGTTTTGAAAGGCTCCATTAACGGCACTTGTTTTAATGATGTGAATCAAGATGGAAAGATTAACCAGGGAGAACAGGGAATACCAGGGGTAACTGTTACCTTAAGACGATTTTCTTTTTTTGGATTTTCTTTTAAGGATGTAGCATCTATTGAAACAGACGCTGAAGGTAAGTATTTGTTTTCTGTTAATAAAGCAGGTATTTACCAGATAGAAGAGTCTGACCCTCCAGGCAGTACCAGCACAACTCCTAATAAGGTGGTATTTTATTTAGGCCAGTTTAACACACGCCAGGTAATATTTTTTGGAGATATTATAGATAGCTCAACAACTACAATACCGGTAACCACGACCATGCAAGCGACAACAACCACAATACCGGCAACCACGACCATGCAAGCTACAACAACTACAATACCGGTAACCACGACCATGCAAGCAACAACAACTACAACACCGGCAACCACGACCATACAAGCTACAACAACTACAATACCGGTAACCACGACCATACAAGCGACAACAACCACAATACCGGTAACCACGACGACTATTCCAACAACAACGAGCACCACCCAAGAGCCGCCTACGGTTATTACGCTGGCTTCATTTATTGGCATTCCCGGCAACAGGGAAGTGATGCTGGTGTGGGTCACAGAGAGCGAAATCGAAAATGCTGGCTTTAATATCTACCGTGCAGAAACAGAAGATGGTACCTATGTACGGTTAAGCGAATCGCTTATTCCTGCACAGGGCACAGCAACCAGCGGGGCCACGTATACATATGCAGACAGGGATGTAGTGAATCGCAGGACCTACTTCTATAAGCTTGAAGACACAGACGTTAATGGCGCTGCAACTTCTCATGGCCCGGTTAGCGCGACACCACTATTCATCTATGGCATTAAGTAAATAAGGAAAAAACAACGTGCATGGTAAACGGCAGAAGCTACCCAGTGACTTCTGCCGTTTTTTTAGTCCGCCCGGCATGAGCGATGGCTTAGCGGTAAGGCCTCGACTGTCTCCGACGTTGAGCCTTTCGGCCACGAGCTCAAGGCCTATGGGCTCAGACTAAACGAGCTCAGCCGAAGTCAAGTTTCATCCAGTCCCAATAAGGAGCTACTGCTGTGGACAGGGAATGATATTTTCCTGTTCATCATAGCATGTTGAGGTCATCGGCTTATCATCTTTGTAATATATTTTTGCCTTTAATTTGCCGCTCTCATAAAATTCCTTGGCGATGCCTTCCAGCTTGCCCTTTTTATAACGCTTCTCTGCTTTTACCTTGCCGCTGGGATACAGCTCTTTCTTTGTTTCTACCGAACACCCTAACACGAACAAAAAACAGAATAGCAGCATTACCTTTTTATTGTTCATAATGATCTCCCCTGAATTTAATAATAGTTTACCGGCTCGTTGTACAATGGCACTTCCCGGTAGTTCCTCTGCAGCTATCTGATTAACGGAAAATTGTTAAGAAGCGGATTATAATTGTCCGGTGGTTTATAGTATGGCGTGACGGTATCTCCCTTATACTTCATGTATACAATCTCAAGGCCGTCATTTCTGACTTTGCCCTGCACGGCTATTTCACCCTTCTCGCTTTGCGCCCACCGCACCATGTGCAGGGCATCGCGGCCCGGTTCAACTTTGTATTGATGGGCATAGCAGCGCACGGTTTTTCCAGCTTTCTCAAGCAGGATGTACCAGGTCCAGAAACTCTTGCTGCCGTAATATGAGACAGTTCCGGCTACTTCCACTTCCTTATTTTTATAGAGTTCGTATCGTTTTAGCAGGTCTTCGATTGAGGCGGTAATGATAATAGTTTTTCCGCTATACTGGCCGGTATGCTGCATGTAGGTGTCCAGGTCCACTCGTATTGCCGTCTTGGGGGAGCAGCCCAGAAGCATGCTGACGATGCAAACGAATAGCAGTTTAGAAGTCTTCATAAGATAGTAAGTATAACATTTTGCCGCTTCCTGCAATTGCGCGGAAACAGTGTCCGGAGTAAATAAATATGGAGCGCCTGGTTATCATGCGCTGCTCAAAAACTGAGCAATCTGCTTGAATCTCTTTTCGCTGTGCAGTTCTGCGTTGTTTTGAACTGCGGTTAATAACAAGTTTTCCACACAAGCTGTGGAAAATTAAATTCCCCTTTTCTTCTTTATCTTCTCATAGGCACCTTGAATGTCCTGAAACCGTTTCGTGGCAAACGCTACAAATTCCTCAGGAAGCCCTTTGGCTATAATCGTATCGGGATGAAAATCTTTTGCCAGCTTTTTATACTGCTTTTTGATTTCCTCATCCGTGCAGGCTGCGGTACAGTTCAGAACCGTATAGTATTTCTCCGCGTCGTCAACATACCTGCCTTGTATGCCGGCAAATTCAGTGTCGCTGATGCCAGAAGATGCGCCGCATATCATCAATGGCACTGTTCCTCGGCAGGATGCACCCTGCCGTCGGCAAGAGCCAGCTGGAACAATAGGTCTATGAAAGAATAGAGCAGCGCCTGCTGATGCCTGCTTACTTCGTAAAACTGGCCGGCAAAATCCTGTATAGTGTATGGGGAGTCTTTCGCATCATTAAAAATGCCGATGGCGAAATCCCGTTCCGTGCCGGTTATCCCCATCTGCTGGAGGAACCGGTCAATGACCGCAATTTCGTCCCGGGTGACGACCCCGTCAATCTTCGCAAATTTCCCCAGCACCGAGAACAGGCTTATGAAATAGGCGGCCTGAATCTGTTCCGTCCGGTTGAGCCTTTTTTGCCCATATTCCGGAGCTTCGGTTGTTTTATCGAATGCAAAATGCCCCAATGTCGCACCGGCAACAGCGCCCAGCGGACCGCCGAAAAGCAGCCCCAGCGTTCCACCCATTATTTTCCCAAACCAGCTCATAGTTCCTCACCTGAATAGTATTTGGTTATCTTTAGAAAACTTCTGTTGCATTCCCTCCTGTTTAGCAACTCTATAAAATATCCGGCCGTTCGTCAAAAACAAAAAGAGTTTATTTTTGTTAATAAATAAAGGCCGTTGCAGCAGCCCATAAAAAATGCCAGTCCCGCTGGTGCAGCAGGACTGGCATTTCCCGTAGATTTATTCACTGCAAAGGTATTCTAAACTTTCCGCTCAGCTCAGACTTTCCCTGCCATCCGTTTCAGATTATACTCAGCATGAGACAGGTATTTGAATCCGGGAGGCACCACCCTGAGGCCCCTGCCCGGAGGGGTTTCGCTGTCCTTGTTGTCAAATTGCTCCACGATATGCAGGACCACGCCGATGTGATTCTCCGTGCGGCCGTGCTGCAGCATGTGCGGATACATGACCGCCTTCCGGTATTTCTGATTGAGCAGCGTTGCTTCATCCTGATCAGGATTGTTCCAGTGGGTATTGGCCACGATGCCGCGCAATTCCCAGGTGGGAGCCGCGTTGCTGGTGAAGCTGTCCAGATACAGGAAGTTTGCCACCGGGTTCACCATGGTGTTCAGCAGATAGTGGCTTTCCTTGAAGCCAAAAGTCTGCTCGACATCAGTCTCCCGCTTGCTCAGGTCAACCGTCTTGGCATTCTGATTGGAATAGAGGTCGGTCGTGATAAGCCGCCGTCGATCCCAGAATTCAGGGGTTCTGAGCAGATTCTTTTTCCAGTCAAGTGAATATTCGCCGATGCTTGATGCTTTTCCGGCATTAAATGCAATGGCCTGCTCGTATACGCCAAGATAATAATCAAGATTTTCTGCTTTGGGGGCAATGGTGACGCTCTTGAACGCGCTGTTCAGATGAAACCTGCTGTCACCGCGGCCACTTTCTGTTGCCATAGGTTGAAATCCCGGGCGTGTGGTGCCCGCCGTTTGGCGGTGATATACCCTGGTAAAAATAATATCATACCATTTAAACGTATCTTCAACAAACCAGTTAAAAAAATCGTCGTCATATTCAGCAAGCTCATATTTCTGCCACCAGCCGTCCACCTTGGCCCAGATCGTATTATCAGACTGCACAAACTTGGTATTGACGACCTTTTGCCGGAAATATTCCTGCCCGGTTCCGGGATTCACCCAGAACTTGCCCCCGCTTACGGTGTTCGTGCCGACGGCGGCACCGGCCTGGCTGGATTTGAAGGGGAGCGCCATGCCTGCCAGGGCAGCTCCGGTCATTTTCAGAAACGATCTTCTTTGGATCTTATTATCCTCCATTGCAACTCCTCCTTTGTTTAAAATGGTTTAACATTTAAAAGACGGTTGTTGCGGATTTTTAACCCCCTTTCGGGTGCATATAATCAAGGCTGTGAACCCTCATCTGTCAGATATTTTTTTTATGAGGGACTCTTGAGCCGCTGACCAATAACCTTTTTGCGGGGAAATTTTACCTGAATGACAATTAAATATCCAGCAAATTAATTTTATTATTAAATGTTTTTTTCTGGAAAGTTATAAATTGAACTATGCGGGCACAAAAAAAGGATTTGCGCCGCAGCGCAAATCCTTTCTGTTCGTATGCAGGCAAGCAGAGAATGGTTATGCTTCAGCTTCCTTCTTCTCTTTTTTCTCTTTCTTTTCCTTCTTTTCTTTTTTGCCTTCTTTCACCGGCGGGGCTTCGGCTTTCCCCTTTTTACCCTTGGGGGCTGCTGCTGCCTGTGCAGCCCGTTCCTGCCTCTGCAGTTTGGCCTGTTCGATGGTCTTGGCCCGTGCCTCTATTGAGACTATTGCCTGGGAGCTTCTCTTGATGTCAGACAGCAGGCGTTTTATTACCCGGTCTTTTCGTATCTTCTCCTGGGCCACGCCCTGTTCAATCAGTGCTGCTTTTCGCTCAGCGAGTTTGCGCACAAACCGCTGCTGTTGCGCCTGCCGTATCTGTTTTTCATTTGATCCCATTGCTGCTCCTTTTAATGCAAAATTAACCCCGGAGAGTAGGGGTTAATGAGTGGGGGAGTTGAGGAGTTTAAGAGTCAACCACTCCATGACTCTTCACTCGTAACTCTTTAACTTGTTTCTGCAGTGTCAATTGGTTTGAAGATTGGCTGAGTATAGGGTGAAGAGCCGCAGGTGTCAAATAAAAAAAAGTGACGTTGTCTTCAATTGCGCTTTTCAGGGCGGCTTTTTTAAACACAGACCCTGCGGCCTCAGTATCTTTTACCTCTTAATTAATCTTTGACAGCGAGAAAAATATTAATGCTACATACAAATACTGACAAGGCTGATAGCTGAAAGATGTCAGCGAACAGCTTATTCGGGGGAGGCTCTATGGAAGGAAAACTATCAAGGACAGCTGCGTCACCATTTCCTACGTGATGCTGCCGGAGGATGCAAATCCTGCGGGAAATGTGCACGGCGGTGTCATCATGAAGCACATTGACATGACCGGCGGCGTTGTGGCCATGAGGCACTCCCGCAGCAACGTGGTCACCGCCTCAATCGACAGCCTGATATTTCACTACCCGGTGTTTATGGGGGACCTGGTCACGCTTAAGGCCAGCCTGAACATGGTGGCACGCTCATCCATGGAGATCGGGGTGCGGGTTGAAACAGAAAACCTGTTCACCGGAG
The DNA here is from genome assembly GCA_963803975.1 of uncultured delta proteobacterium. GTDB lineage: Bacteria > Desulfobacterota > WTBG01 > CAIYCZ01 > CAIYCZ01 > JAPLIX01. The sequence goes on along the minus strand of CAWDOY010000008.1, from coordinate 32,388 downwards.
AGAAGCGGCACACGGCCTCTGCCTATCTCACCTTTGTTGCCCTGGACCGCAACGGCCGGCCCTACCCAGGTGCCGCCGCTCATCCTTGAAACGGAAGAAGAGCAGCGGCGCAACCGCCAGGCAGCGGCGCGCAGGGAAATCCGGCTTGCAGAAAAAAACAAGAAAGCGGCAGAGAGTAAAAAATAATTAACCGCAGACAGTAAGAGTAGCGCAGAGATACTTGTAATCTATGACGAAAGGGGTCGATGGAACAGGTAGTTACAACCTATTGCGGCATCTGTGAAAAGACCTGCGGCATGCAGGTCACCGTCAAAGACAACGTGGTGCAGAAAGTAGAAGGTTTGAAAGAACACCTGCGCAGCCGCGGCGATTTGTGCGTGAAGGGCAGGGCAGCAAAGGATATTCTGTATGCTCCTGACCGGCTGAAAACTCCCCTGAAAAAGGTTGACGGAAAGTGGATCGCAATAAGCTGGGATGAAGCACTGGGTATAATTTCCCAAAAGCTTGAAGAAGTAAAATCACAATACGGTGCCAACAGCCTCGCGGTCTATCACGGTCAGACCTACCTTAAAAACTGCGTTGCCATGTTTTCCATGAAGCGCTTTCTCTCCCGGTACGGAACGGCAAACCTCTGCTCTGCTGCCAGCGAATGCTTTATCCCCCAGCTCCTGTGCGGTATTACCACCTTCGGCAGTCTGCCCATGGCGGATGTTAAACACAGCAGATGCGTTATCATCTGGGGCGCCAACCCTTTTGCCAGCGGCAGCCTTGAGGGGTGCAATACGCGCAGCATGCGGATTTTAAATGAGCTGAAAGAAAAAGGCGCCCGCTTCATTGTTATTGACCCCCGCACCCCGGATGTTGCTCAGCTTGCCGATATACACCTCCAGCCCCGGCCGGGCACTGATGGAGCACTGGCGCTGGGCATGATGCGGGTCCTTGTTGATGAAAACCTCTATGACCGGGACTATGTTGAAAAACACACCGCCGGCTTTGACCGGCTCAAGGAAATGCTTGCGGACTATGACCTGGAGAAAATAGAGAAGATCACCAGGGTTCCCCGGAGCGCGATTGAACAGGCCGCACGCCTGTTTGCAGCGGCTAAACCGGCAAGCATCATGAACGGTAACGGTCTTGAGCATCACACCAACACGGTACAGACCCTCAGGGCGCTTTCAATACTGCTGTCTATCACCGGAAACATCGATGTGCCGGGCGGCAATACATTTCTATCTCCAGTTTTTCTCTCCATGGAGGATGCTGAAGACATTCCTGCCCCTGCCGGAAGCCCCATCGGCATGGATGAGCATCCGATGTTTGTGAGCATGATCAACCAGGCGCAGGCTTTGGTGGTCATTGAAAAAATGCTTGCAACAGATGAGAGCCCCATAAAGGCGATGCTCGTTGCCGGCGGCGCGCCGATACCGGAGCTTGCCAATACCGGCAGGGTGAAAGAGGCGTTTCAGAAGCTTGAGTTTATGGCCGTGATTGATCAGTTTTTGACGGAAACCGCAGAGTATGCCGATGTGGTGCTGCCGGCGGCCTTTTTCCTGGAGCGCGACGAAATCGCAACCATGCCGCTCAACCTGCAGAACCGGGCAGTGGATGGCGGCCAGTGCTGGCCTGACTGGAAAATCTGGTGGGAATTGGGAAAGCGCATGGGGTATGAAAAACATTTTCCCTGGAGCGGATTTGCCGAGGCGGCAGACCTGCTGCTGCAGTCAGCCGGCTACAGCTATGAAGAGCTCAAAAAACATCCTGAAGGGATTATGGAGGCAGCTGTTCCGGGTAAATTTCTTGAAAATGGTTTCTATACCTTCTCCGGCAAAATAGAACTCTATTCTCAATCGCTGGCGTCAAACGGCTATGACCCGCTGCCGGTGTATCGTGAGCCCATGGAAAGCATCGTGAGCACTCCGGGGGTTGCCCGGGAGTATCCGCTCACCATGACCACGGGCGCGCGGCAGCCCATGTATTTGCATTCCCAGCACCGCAACATCCCAAGCCTGAACAAGCTGCTCCCCGCACCCTGGCTTGAAATCAACCCGCAAACAGCCCGTGAATGCGGGATTCATGACGGTGATACGGCGATCGTGGAATCACCGCGGGGAAGCATTTCCATGAAGGCCCGGGTGACAGAGGGCATCCTCCCCGAAGTCGTGCATTTGCCTCATGGCTGGCGTCATGCAGACTGTAATCTGCTCACCGACCATGCGCAGCGCGATCCCATTTCAGGGTTCCCGGGATTAAAGTCATCGCTGTGCCGGGTAAGGAAGGCGTAGGGAGGCACAAAGGTGAATCGGTGAATGGGTGAGTCGGAATTTTATTTTCACCTTCCCCTTTTCACGTTTCACGGATCACGAGTCAAGTGATACTCTGACAACTGAACGCTGACAGCCAGAGTGCTCGTATGTTTGGCAACCGGATAACCCTTTTTAAGCTGTTTGGTTTTGCCGTGCGGGTTGACATGAGCTGGGTGGTGCTTGCAGTTCTTGTCACCTGGTCGCTCGCCAAGGGGCGGTTCCCGTCTACCCTGAATGAAACATATCCGCAGAGCTACTACTGGCTGATGGGAGCAGCGGGAGCCATCGGCCTGTTTGCTTCAATCATCTTTCACGAGCTTTCCCATTCGCTGGTTGCAAAACAGTACGGGCTGCCCATCAGCGGCATCACGCTCTTTATTTTCGGGGGCGTTGCAGAGATGGAGGATCAGCCTGAGAATGCCAAAACAGAGTTGCTGATGGCTGCAGCAGGGCCTGCTTCCAGCGTGCTGCTTGGCCTGGTGTTTTATGGAGTTGCCTTTTTCGGGAAGTACCATCAGTGGCCAGAGCTGATAACAGCGGTCATAGATTATCTTGCCTCGATCAATATAGTGCTTGCTGTATTTAATCTCATACCGGCTTTTCCCATGGATGGCGGCCGCATCCTGCGGGCAGCTCTCTGGGGCTGGAAGGATAATCTTCGCTGGGCAACCAGAATAGCAGCCCGTGCCGGTTCAGTATTCAGCATGCTGCTGATTATTACGGGAGCCCTGATTGTGATGTGGGGAAATTTCATCGGGGGATTCTGGTTTATAATAATTGGCATGTTCATTAAGCGCGCTGCTGACATGTCCTACCAGCAGGTGCATTATGACGCGGGCTTTACAGGGTGAGCCGGTAGGGAGGTTCATGCGCTTAAACCCGGTGACCGTGCCGCCCCATATCACCATCCGGGAACTGATAGAAGACTACGTATACCGCTATCACTATAAAATGTTTCCGGTAGTGGAAGGCGAACGGCTTGCCGGCTGCATCAGCACCCGGCAGGTAAAAGAGCTGCCGCGTGAGGCATGGGAAAGCACCCCCGTCAGCGCGGTCATGGAGCAGTGCTCAGCTGAGAACTGCATACAGCAGGAAGCTGATGCCACAAAAGCGCTTGCCCGGATGAGTCAGCGCGGAGTGTCGCGCCTCATGGTGGTGAGCGGCGACCGTTTGCTCGGGATGGTGACCTTGAAAGACCTGCTGCAGTTCCTGTCGCTGAAGATAGAGCTTGAGGACAATGAGCGGTAACACGCCATCAATCCCGAACGCGTTCGGGATTGATGGCTGTTTTTTTGCTGCGGTATAACAGCACCGCTTCCTCGCCGACAATAGTAAAGATGAGTGTCAGCAGGTAGCGCATCCCCAGTTCCTTACCCACTGACCACACAATCTGCCTGCCGTAGAACCAGGGATTTGATACATTATAGGCCCCCCAGACAAGTTTTCGTGCGGTATTTACAAATTTATTTCCCAGAAATTTTACCACCGGGTTTTCCTTAACCTTTACATACCCGCTATGCAGGAACATCATCTCCGCGATGGTTCTGTCCCGCAGGACGGTGAGCGGAAACTTGTTGAGATAGCCTTCAAGGCGCTCAGCAACCCGCTTGAAAAGATGCAGCAGCCCCAGCACGGACACCTGATACAGCGGCTCTTCGGTGTCCGGGTAATAGACCGCCGCAATTTTTGCCACGAGCTCCCGGTTAAGGGCCAGAACATAGTCAGCAGTCAGCACCGTTTCTGAGGAAAAATTTTTCCAGACCCTGCTGCGCTCAGCCTCGACAATACGATACGCACCCTCATCCTGGAGCGTTGGTTCCGGCACTTTTTCAAACGGCACGCCGGACAGGTTCGTCATTTCCAGCTCAAACTTTTTCACCTTCGCCCGTTCCCTGCGAAACAGCAGGAAGAGTGCTGTTGACATGATCAGCAGAATTAGTGCTATCGTTAGATAATAATGCTCTGACATGGTATGATGATAGATGTTGTAATAACGCAGCCGCTTATTTGAATTATACCGTCTCTTTACAGATAATCAATGCTATCCGGCAATTCTTGAAAAAAATTTATCTCGCTTAGTGCTTCGATTCGCAAATACGCTGACCTATGCGATACAACGAAGATGCTTGATAATGCTCCCGCAGCCCTTCGAAAAGCTCAGCATGCGTGGCAGTATAGCACAGGTTCTGTTCCGGAAATAAAAAATCCCAACCTATCGCTCGTTAGGTTGGGATTTCTGTTCAGGTATGATAGTTAGACTTTGCTAACGTTAACTGCCTGGGGACCCTTCGGGCCGTTTTCGACTTCAAAGGTAACCTGGTCACCCTCGTTCAGGTTTTTGAACCCGGTGCCGGCTATAGCTGAGTAGTGAACAAATACATCATCACCGCCCTGCCGTTCAATGAACCCAAAGCCTTTTTTCCCATTAAACCATTTTACTGTTCCGTTTTCCATGTAAAAATCCTTTCTTAATCTTAAATGTTGTTACAAATCCGCACTGAGGCGGAACAGAATAAGTACAGCCAACGTGAGTTCTTCCGCAATAAAAAAATCGCAGCCACGGTTCGAGCGAAACACCATAGGTGCGATTATATTCTTCTGCTACAGGTTCTATGCTCCAGCTTTACTAAAACAAACATGTTCTGCTTGAGATCTAAAAAAACTCAACAACGGTGTACTGAAAAAAATAATTATCATGGCTATATATGAAAAGCAAGCACTATTATTACTGCTGCCCATGAATTATTCTGTTTTTCTGCATCCGGTAATTTTCTGTAGTTCTATGATAGCATGTGCTAATTATATTTTCATGATGATATTTTTGGATTGAACAGAGCAGCATGTTTTTATGGAGAGGATGGTATGCGCATTATCATTGACGCCTATAATATAATCAGAACAAATCCGGAGAGCAAAGGCATTGAGGAGGTGCACGGAAATCAAAAAGCCCGGGACTGGCTCATCGATTTGTGCAGAGGAGTTCTCAGGAACGGGGAGGAATGGATCCTGGTCTTTGATGGGGACGGTGCTGCTGCTGTAGAATCAATGGGCGGGGGAAGCCTGGTTGTGCGGTACTCCGCGCCGCGTTCGGCAGATGAGGTGATCCGCGAATGCGGCGAAGACGCCGTGGCACTGCATATCCCCGCGCGCATTGTTTCATCAGACCGGGAAGTTCAGGTCCAGGGCTGCGACCGGCAGGACAGTGCTTCCTTTATTGATTTTGTTACGAAAAAGAACCGTTATTCCGCCGCGGCAGAAAGCGCCTTCCAAAGCAGAGCAGGCAGAAAAAATTATAAAAGCTCTTCAGGCGCACGGGGCTATCTCCCCCGGCGCCCGGGTTGACCGGCGGCTTAAAGATGAGCTGGTTGAAAATATTTCCTATCTCTGTGCGCGGAAGCTGCCGCCCCAGAAAATGGCGCGCGACATAGAGAAGTTCCTGCGCGACCGCCTGGCGCTGCAGCCCGATCCGCAGAAGGAAGTGTTCAGGACCATAAAGAAGGTTTTCGAATAGAAGCGTTTACAGCGCCGGCAGCGGCTCAGCCTGCCTTGAGTTCCTTCTCAATTTCATCGACCAGGTGTGCCCCGAGCCGGTATGCCTCATCGAGCCGCTCCGCGAAACCGCTCCTCGGTTATATTTTCAAGACCGCCCACGTACATCTCATGGGCGGTATCAACCTGCTCCAGCATCAGGTGCGATTCGATGGCCTCAAAGCAGGGGTCAGCCATGACCTCCTTGAATTCATCCGCGGCAGCTTCCGGTAACAATAAAGGCAGCTTTCGTTTAAAATTTGCCGGGCAGCGTGACTCGGGAAGCTTTCCGAAGGCATCCGGCGCCTTGTAGGAGAGCATGATTTTTCGCTCAAGAAATGTTTTCATCAGGGCGGTCACATTGGCATCATAGACCGGTGAGGCAAAGATATAGCCGTCCGCCTTCACATACTCTTCCAGTATGGCCGCCATATCATCCTTGAGGGGGCACTTGCCAATCGAGCAAATCGGGATTATTGCGAAGCAGGTGTTGCAGCCCATGCAGTATTTGATATTGAGCTTTATCAGGTCATAGCGTTTGGTGACAGCACCCCTGCTCTCTGCGCCCTCGAGCGCTTTTTTGAGCAGCTTTGAGCAGTGACCGTTGACCCTCGGGCTTCCTAAAAATCCAAGCACTAACATTACATTAACTCCTTCCTTCGCTATCGATGTGAGATTGCAGATAAAACAGTATGTATATATCCCATAATACATTGAAATGTAAGGGCATTTTTAAGACCGGGATTGAAGATGTTTTGATTATTTCAGTGCATGGTGTTATTATCTTCCTGCAGCAACGCGGGGATCAGCCGGGATGAAGAGACCAGCACAGTTCACCATCAGACAAAAACTTGCCAGCGGCTTTGCCTTGATGTTTTTATCGGTATTGATAATAAGCCTCTATGCCATTATCCAGCTTAACCGCCTCGACCGGCACATCAACACTGCCCTTGCCGTTGATTCTGAAATTCTGAAAGGCTCTGAGTCTCTTTTGAATTCACTGCTGGTGCAGGCAAGCAATGAAAAAAAATTCATCATAACCAGAGATGCTGCCTTCAGGAAGCTGTTTACCGACAATGCCCGGGAATGCTTTGCCCGGCTTGATGCCCTGGCCGCGCTCAGTGACCATACAGAGACCAGAGACATGGTCAGCGCTATCCGGATTTCTTACCAGCGCTACGTGGACCTGGTCAACAGGGGATTCATGGGTTCGGCGAGCAGCGCTGAGAAGGGTGATGGCGGCCGGCAGCAGCTTCTCGATGATACTCAGCGCGCGCATCAGGTCTTTAAACGAAGCAGCCCGGCGCACTCTTGATAACAAGATGCTGTCATCTCAGAAGATAAGCAGGCGGGGGACGAGGATCGCGCTGTTTATCACCTTCTTTGCCATACTGTGCGGGGTTGCCTTCGGCTTTATCATCACCAGGGCTTTTTATATCCCCCTGCAGCGGCTGAAACAGGGCACCCGGGATATAGCGCAGGGCGACTTTTTAAAGAAAATAGAGATTAGCAGCGCCGATGAAATCGGCGAGGTTTCCGCGTCATTCAACCAGATGTGTGATCGCCTGCGGGAACTTGACCAGCTGAAGGCGGATTTTATTTCAAACATCACGCACGATTTAAAAACTCCGCTGGCATCAATTACCGAGGCCAATAACCTCCTGCTTGAAGGAATCGGCGGGACCATATCACCGGAACAGAAGCACCTGCTCGCTATCATCAGGGAAGATGCAGCGCGCCTGCTGCGGCTGATTGAGAGCATTATCGATCTTTCCAAAATGGAGTCAGGGCTTCTCCACTATCAATTTATGCCATCTGATATCGCAGAGGTAATCACCGAAGCTGTTGATTCCGTGCGGCTGCTTGCGGAAAGTAAAAAGATTACGCATCGCGTTTACCCCTGACGCGGGTCTTCCCCGGGCCATGATCGACCGGGCCAAGATGGCACAGTGCTTGATTAACCTCCTGGGCAATGCTATAAAGTTCACTCCCGGTGGCGGCAGCGTGCGCGTAAGCGCTCGGACCGTGGATAGTGAACAGTTTGCAGTGAACAGCACAAACCGTGCTGCAAGCGGCTATGCACTGACGGCGCATAAAATGTTTCTCGAAATCTCTGTCGCAGACACCGGCGTGGGAATTCCCCCGGAAGACCTGCCGCGGATTTTTGATAAATTCTATCAGGGCCGGGCAGGGGTTCAGAACCGAGGGTCAGGCCTGGGCCTGGCCATTGTCAAGCATATCATAGAGGACCATGGCGGCGTCATCCGGGCTGAGAGCGCACCTGCAGGAGGAAGCACCTTCCATATCCTGCTTCCGCTTGCGCAGGCAGCCGCGCCGGCAGGTATCTGACACATGCCTATGCTATTAACGGCAGAGGCAGGGACTGAGTGGGATTTTACGATGCAGAACTTTCTCAGAAAAGACCATCAGGGCTTTTATTTCCGCGTGTCTCCTGATGGCGCTGTGTGCCGGCTGCAGCCTGATTACCAGCACCTACCGCGGCAGCGATAGCGAAACCTTTGAACAGATCGAGCGCAGCTACCAATTGGGTCAGTACCAGCGCTCCCTGGACCAGTGTGCGGCGCTCATTGCGCAGCACCCCGGAGGCGCTTTTTATGACCGGGCGCTTTTTTATGCAGGGCTCAGCCTGGTGCAATTGGGCCCTGCCGCGGAAAATTATTCCCGGGCACTTCAGTATTTCCGGAAGCTTATACAAGAGTGCCCGCAAAGCGCTCTCAGGCATGAAAGCACGGCATGGGTGAACATCCTTTCCCGCAGTCGCTCAGGCGCAAAAAGAGCTGCAGGACGAGACAGGCACGGATTTCACAGTGCCGCAGCGCATAGCGATGAAAAAGACCGCCGGATAGCCAGGCTTGCGGCTGAAAACGAGCGGCTTAAAAAAAAGCTGGAGCTTTTTAAAAAGGTGGACCTCCAGTTCCAGCAGCAGAAGAAGGATATGCACAATGCCGGAAAGCCGTGAAACAGACAATGCAAAAATTCTGGTCGTTGATGATGAGCCGAACATCCGCGAGCTGATACGGATGCGGCTCACCTCTCTGGGCTATGAGGTCATCGCGGCAACAAATAGTGCAGAGGCGCTGAGCGAGGCCAGGAGGGCAGTTCTTGACCTGGCCATTGTCGACCTGAAACTGGGGCCGGAAGAAGACGGCCTGAAGGTGATGGAGCAGCTGTTCCTTATTAACCCCCGGCTCCCGGTCATTATACTGACCGCGCACGGCAGCATCGAGAATGCGGTAGAGGCGGTACAAAAAGGCGCATACAGCTATCTCACCAAGCCGTACAAGCCGGAAGAGCTGACCGTGCACATAAAAAATGCCCTGGAAAAACAGCGCCTGTCGCAACGGGTTGCCAGCCTGGAAACCATGCTCCAGGAGCGGTTCCAGGCAAAAAACATGGCGGCCCAGAGCCCGCGCATGAAAGAAGTATTGGGCCAGGTAGAGCGGGCGGCGCAGACTGATGCAACGATTGCCATTTACGGTGAAAGCGGCACCGGCAAAGAGCTGATTGCCCAGATTATCCATCTCCAGAGCCGCCGCGCCAAAGGCTCCTTTGTTGCCCTGAACTGCGGGGCGCTGCCGGAGGGACTGCTTGAAAATGAGCTGTTCGGCCATACGAAGGGAGCTTACACTGATGCGCGGGAAACCCGGATGGGACTTTTTGCCCAGGCAGACCGGGGCACCATATTTCTGGATGAAATCGGCGACACCAGCCCGGCCCTGCAGGTCAAGCTGTTGCGGGTCTTGCAGGAACGGGAGCTCAGGCCCCTGGGCGGAGAGCGCGCCATCAAGGTGGATGTGCGGGTAATTGTTGCCTCGAATAAGGACCTGCGGCAGGCCGTGGAGCGGGGAGCGTTTCGCGAAGACCTTTTTTACCGCATTCATGTGGTGCCCATATATCTGCCGCCGCTGCGGGAGCGCAGGGAAGACATACCGCTGCTGGTGGATTTGTTTGTGCACCAATACCGCACCGAGATGGGGAAAGATGTCACCGGGGTGACACCGGCTGCCATGCAGAAGATGATGCTGTATCACTGGCCGGGCAATGTCCGGGAATTGAAAAACGTCATCGAGCGGGCAGTAATACTCACCACGCACAACCTCATTGATGAACAGGATCTCATGCATATGACGCGCGCCGGCGATGGGCAGATTTCCTCCGCCGGCAGCAGCAATCCGGCGTATAAAATGGCAAAGGAAAATTTTGAGAAGGGGTACCTGATACAGCTGTTGTCACAGGCAAAGGGGAATGTGGTGCAGGCTGCAAAGCTGGCACAGCGCTATCGGGGAGACTTCTACCGGCTGATGAAAAAATACGGCTTGAAAGCGGAAGATTTTAAATAAGCTGGCTCAGGCTGAAGGGCGCGGCGGGTTGCGGCGCGAGAGGGGCGGACTTGCAGGGGAACTGCTATCGTATCCTGTTAACGCGTATCTTGAGTGTTGAACAGCCTACCAGGTCAATACTGTAATTTTTATCCAGTGTGTACAGGCACGCGATGCCGATAATCCGCATCCCCAGGAATATCTCAATAAGAAGCGCGGCAACGCCAAGCGAGGTGAGGGCCGCTGCCATCAGTGCCGGGACCTCGCCGAAAAAAAATGAGAGGAGTATGCCCGCGATCGCCACAATAGCGACGCCGGCCAGCAGCCGCCGGGTGAAGGTTTTTATGCGCCGGTAACTAAGGATTCTGCGCGCGAGTTCTTCATCATCAATTAATATTTCCTGCTCATTTTTTTGAATGGCTTTAATGAGCTCTTCTGCGGTTTGCACTGCTACCATGGTATTCCTCGGTTGAAACAGCGTGTTTCACTGTGCATGCATATGTGCAATGAAAATAATCTTAACCTTTTACGGCGCCATCCGTATATATACAAGCGGCGAACGCCATTAATAACCTTCACCCCTGGCAAGGCACGTCTTCCAGGGTTTTTTTATGACCGGGGTTTATGAGGGATGTTCGAGTAAACAATGACACCTTGCGTTGGCTGGCTTTCGTGCTCATTCCCGTAAACCGATGGTTGGCGTCGGGAGATTCATTACTTATCTTCTGCAGCACATTTTGCAAGGGTAACTAAATTATTCTTCAGGCGTTTCTGATCCGCCTTCAGGTTTGCCCTGTTGGGCCGCGCTTTCCGCCTGCGAATAGCCTTCGTTTTTATGGTATTTGACGCCACCGGTATCCACCTCCTTTTTGTTCCGAATTTCTTTATCAATATACCAAGTTAACCTGTGTGTGTCACTATAATTTTTAATATTCCCAAGCGATTAATTGAGATAAGGATAATTTCAGCATTTTGCTGCCGCTTTTTTCTTGACCCGTCCGTCTTCTGCCTGAAAATCTTTTGCACTGCTTCGCCATATATAGTAATAAAATAGCTGGCTGTTGAACAATGGCGGTACGTGGAAGGAAACACGCGTGCCCTTATGATAACCCCGTCCCCTGAAACAGTTTCCTGCAATCCGGGAGTCGACGTGTATATGACGAAGAAAAAAACAGTGTTTGGCATCCTGATCATGCTGTCGGCGATTATGCTGCCTATGGCCGGTACGCGCTGTCAGGCAGGGATGGTGAGCTTCACGTTTGATGACGGGCTTGCCAGTGTTTACAGCCATGCGCTGCCGGTGCTGAAGCGCAACCGCCAGGTGGCGACCATCGGCATCACCTATGCCTACTGCGTGTACGGCGGCAAAGAGTTCATGACCATCAAGCAGATTCTCGATCTGCAAGGGCAGGGATGGGAAGTGGCATCACACGGCCTGACGCACAGCAATCCCAAAAAAATTCCAACAGTATACAGCCAGGAAAAGATAACCGGCTGGGAAAAAGAGGATAAAAAACTGAATATTTACCGGGCGCCGTATGCCTATGAGAATATTGCCGGGCTCCTTGATGGCAGCAGTATCATGAACGCAGCCGCTTCCATGGACGCTTTGCGTCAATCCCCCGGAAGCTACTACTTTGACAGCCAGCGCGGTCAGCTGTACGTGCGGCCGGTCGGCTCAGTGCGAACCGGCAAGCTTGCTATCCGTTCGGTTTCCTGCGAGCGGGAAATTGAATTTTCAAAAAAAGAGCTTGAAAAGATGGGGTGTAAAATAACCACCTACATCACCCCCTACAACAGCTGGCCGGCAGGGCTCAGGGACTTGAGCGAGCCGCACTATGCCGTGATAGCCAGCGGCGGCAATCACGCCAACTGGAGGGAAGGTTTTGATCCGCACTCCATCGGACGATTCGTGGTGCGCAGCGATGACACCGTCAGCTCGCTGAAAAAGCTGGTCAAGCGCTATGCCATTGAAAATGACGGCTGGGTGGTTTTCTGCTTCCATGGCATCGGCGATAACACCGGATGGGAGCCGTGGTCTGTCGAGAAGCTTGAGGAATTTTCCGCCTGGCTCAACAAGAAGGGGGTAAAGACCGTGACCGTCGCCGAAGGGGCCGCGCTGTTTGCAGCGTCCCCGGTCACAAAACCCCCTGCCGCTCCCCGCGCAGAGCGCTCCGATGATGAGCCGTAACCGGCCCCATCGTCCCGCGTTTTTCAGCACTGCTCCCGCATTCCGGTAACTTCCATCCTTTTTCTCACCCTGCGTGCTGTTTCAGCACGGTCGTGGTCCCGTCAGCAACGATTCACCGCTTTTTAAAAAACTCCTTGACAGGAAAATGTTCCTGCTTTAATATTCCGGAATACGGAATATCCGGAAACGGAAAAAGGCACACAGAAAAAACGCGCGGCAAAGAAGTGAGGGATATGGAAAAGAAAAAAGCGAGTAATCTTGATACCCAGATGCTGATCGTGCGGGACTTTATTGATGAGTTTTATAATAAAACAGTCTTCCAGAAAGGAAGCAGCAGTTCGGCGTCCGATTTAACCCCCACCATCATTAAATCATTGTACGCCTTTCAGGACGCGAACAAAGCATACCCCATCGGAGAACTGGGCAGGAATGCCCGGGTCAAAAGCTCGACGATAACAGACATGGTTGACCGGCTTGAGCGGGATGGCGTTGCTGAACGCTTCAAAGACAACGGAGACCGGCGGATTATAAAGGTCCGCCTCACTGAAAAAGGTAAAAAAATCCGCCAGGAATTTACCCAAAAGCGCAGAAAAGAGTTTGAAGCGCTCTTCGCAAAACTGGATGAGACGGAAAAAAAAGCCCTTCTTAACCACCTGGAGGGGGCCTATCAGATACTAAAGAAAATATAACTATGAGTTAGTTTTTAGAGTTTTTCAGGAGGTCTGCCTCATGCATGATGTTCACCGGGACTCACTTCTGTATCAGGGTAAGAATAAAAAAATAAAAAACAGCGGCCAAAGGCATGATCATGAAGAACAGCGCTCAGGAGATGAACACGCCCATGAGCATGACCGGCACGGCGCCCATGATTCTGGTTCCCCTGAGCACCATGAGCATCATGAACACGAGCATGATACTGACCATGAACAGCATGCTCCCGACCATCATCGTGACCTTGAAACCCCTCATGGGCATCAGCACGAGCATGACGATGCTGCATATGAAGAGCATGAGGATGATTTGCATGTTCACAGCCATGATCGCGGAGAGCACTGAAGACCGCGCTTTTACCCATGTCCACGACCACGGGCATAATTTTTATCACGGTCATTTTCACTCCCACCATCCGGAGCATACGACTGCCATGCACAAGGTGTTTGGAGATCCGGCACGGGACTGGTTTGCTGCGGGGCTGATGGGTGTTTTAATTGCCGCGGGGTATTTTAAGCTGCTGCCCGGATACCTGTCAGACGGCATGCTGGTATGCGCGGCGATAATCGGTATTTTCCCGCTCATGAAGAATGCTGTGTTTGAGTGCATAGGTAAAAGAACGGTTAACGCTGATATTCTTGCGGGAGCCGTGTTGCTTGCCGGGCTTTTCATGGGGCGTTTCACAGCGGTGGCCCTGGTTGCCCTGTTCCTGCTCATCGGAAGTTTCTTGCGGCTTAATTTTTCGTGGAGGAATGATTAGCCCATGCATGATGTCGCGCGGGAAGCTCTTATCGGAACAGGAATTGATGGTTTCTGCGTCAGGCGGGCACACCCGGCTTTGATGCATTTATTGACCGCTACCAGGAATTCATTAATCCCATTGCCTGCGTTATTCTCATTGCCGGGGCCTGGCTGCTGGGCGCGAACACGCCCCCGGGAATGTACCTCGCCCTTGCCGCTGCCGTACTCTCCGGTTATCCCATTGTCAGAAATTCCGTCGTCTCGACCATAAGCAATAAAAAACTGAATGCCGAAGTGCTGGTGACCTGCGCCCTGATTGCCTCTATCTGGGTTGGAGAATATCTTGCCGGGGCCATTGTTGTTCTCATGATGAACATCGGCGAGCTGCTGGAGGATATTACCATCGCCAGGACCGGTGAGGCGGTGCGCGCGCTCATGCAGCTTGAGTCTGAAACGGCCCGGGTGCTGCGCAACGGGCACGAGAGAATAATTGACATCGATGAGGTGCGCGTTGGCGACCTGGTGATAGTGCGGCCCGGTGAAAAAATTCCTGTTGACGGCCTTATACAGGAGGGGCGCGGGGAAATAAACCAGTCGCCCATTACCGGCGAGTCAGCCTTGATTTCAAAGGAACCGGGAGATGAAGTCTTCGGCGGGACCCTTAATCAGCTCGGCGTGCTCAAAATAGCGGTAACCCGCGTCGGCACGGAAACAGCAATAGCAAAAATCATTGAGCTGGTACGTAAAGCACAGGCTGAAAAGCCCCCGATTGAGCGCATTGCCGATACCTTTGCCGTCTGGTTTACGCCGGCCATGCTGGCGCTGGCAGCCCTGGTTTGGCTTTTAACCGGGCAGATTATCCGGGCAGTGACGGTGCTGGTTGTGGCATGTCCCTGTGCGCTGGTCATTGCGACACCCACTGCCGTGGTGGCAGGAATAGGGAACGCCGCCCGCCGGGGAATTCTTATCAAGGGAGGAGCGGTTTTAGAAGCAATCGGGAAGCTGACAACCTTTGTCTTTGATAAAACCGGAACGCTGACCTACGGGACCCCGACGGTTAAAACAGTGCGCGGTTTTTCCGGCGTGCCGGAGCAGGAGGTGCTGCAGAGTGCCGGCACTGCAGAGCGTCATTCAGAGCATCCCCTGGCTGACGCCATTCTGAAGTATTGCAGAAAAGAAGAGATATGGCCGTTTGACCCTGATGACACTGAAGTTATTGTGGGCCGGGGTATCATAGCTACAAAAGACCGGCAGGAAATCATTGTGGGCAATGAACGGTTATTTACAGAAAAGAATATTACCCTGCCCGTTGAAGCACGGCAGTTTTTAAGTGACATGACAGCTTCCGGCTCAACGCCGATACTGGTTGCTGCTGCCGGAAAGGTGATCGGCGGCATCGGCATAGCTGATACGCTGAAAGAAGATGTTCACGAGTCAATACAGGATATACGAAGCCTGGGCATAAAAAAAATCCTGATGCTGACCGGAGACAATCAACAGGTTGCGCGGGCAATCGCTGAAGGAGCGGGGTTGAATGACATAGTCGCTGATCTTCTCCCGGAAGAAAAGCTTGCCTACATAAAGAAATTGCAGGCCCAGGGTGAAAAAGTGGCCATGGTGGGAGACGGGATCAATGATGCCCCTGCGCTGGTTGAGGCGGATGTGGGCATTGCCATGGGAGCAATCGGCACTGATGCGGCGATTGAGGCAGCTGATATTGCCCTGACCGGCGATGATCTCAGCAAGGTGAGTGAAGCCATTGCGCTTTCAAGAAAGACGGTCGCTGTTATTAAACAGAGTATCTTTATCTCAATTGCCATAAACGGCGTTGCGTTAATCCTTGCCTCAACCGGGGGCATTGGTCCGGTAGTGGGGGCTATTATTCATAACATCGGCTCAATCATTGTGGTGGGTAATTCTTCCCGCCTCATCGGCTATCGCTTTAAAAAGTAATGTAAGAAGTTCATGGAGAAGGGAGTTGCGTGGATATTGATTTAACCCAGGCAGGACTCTGGACCCTGCTGGTAGCTACGTTTACTTTGGCTGCAACCCACACGGTATCACCTGATCACTGGTTTCCGTTTGTCATGGTTGGCAGGGCCAACAAATGGAAGACCTCATGGGTGCTGTTGCTCGCGCTGCTTGCGGGAATCGGGCATGTGGGCACCTCAGTGGTGATCGGGCTGGTCGGCGTGTTTGCTGAAAAAGGGGCATCAAAAGATATTGCGCTGCTCTTTGAAGAGGCAACTCCCTGGCTCCTGATAATCTTCGGGTTTGGCTATGCTGCCTATGCCCTCTACAAGCAGCAGGTGGGAGCCCAGGGCCACTCCCACGGCATACCAATTATCAATAAATGGCTCGGCATTAATGCCCATGCGTATGATCTGCCGGGACAAGCGCACAGTCATGACCAGGATGTAAGTTTCAGTATTGGCAGCAGGCTTATTATTTCCCTCCATAAGCTGGATATCGTGGTGTACGTCACGCATGATGATCACATGCACAGCTTTGATGCAACCACTGAAAAAGATCATGAGCATAAGCACTTTCATGAAGATTTGCTGCATGAACACAAGCATAAACACCGCGTAAAAGGTATTGACGGTCTTGTCCACAGCCATGGCGATGAGAACAATGCGCAGGGCACGGCTGATCTTAAGGACAAGCGGGCCGGCTGGGGTCTGGTTGCCATTCTTGGCTTAACGCCCTGCATCGCGCTTCTGCCCCTGACCTTTGCCGCGGTCAAATACGGCACCATGGCGGTCATCCTGGTAAATATATCCTTTACCGTCGGCACCCTGGGGACTATTGTGCTGTTTACGTGGCTGGGGTACCTGGGCCTTTCCTGGATTAAGCTTGAATTTTTTGAAAAGTACGGGGATGTAATCGCCGGAGCAATTATCGGGCTTCTGGGGCTTGCGACAAAGATATTTGCACTGTAACAAGTGCAGGCTAAAAAAGCTGTCAGCTGACAGCTATCAGCCTTCTAGATCAGAGAGAAATTTCTCTGTGGTCTGTGGTCATTTTTTACCTAACAACTGGAGGGACAGCGTATGAGCGAGATAATCACTGATATTGGATTCGATTCCAAAAGCCTGTGGCAGACAAAGGGTTTTGAGCCTAATCCCTTTCCGGAGAGCACCTGGCCGCTGCTGAAAGAATTAAACCTGAAAAAGCTGACCCAGGTTGAAGGGGAAGATTTAACGCCAATCCAGGGCATGGTCAAACAGCCGATGGCTGAGGGAACCTTCCGGCACTTCTACACCGAGAAGATCGAAAAGCTCGCCCTTATGTGGCTGCTTATATCTAAAAGTATAGCAGGCGGCAGCTGGGTGGGCTGGCCCAATGATGATTATGACTTTCCGGCGTTGATTATTGCCTGGGAGGAGTCAAAAAAGCGGCTGCATATCATCATTGATGTGATGCCCATTGCGGACGTGGTTGAATATGAGTGGTATCGCGAGAAATATCAGGATGGGATTGAGCCGGTCTATAATGAGTACAAGGATTTAATCGGGGTCAATTCAACCTACCGCTGGTTTCGCGCCATGCAGGGCCCCTATCATATTTTTGACAGCCCCAACGAAAAGCGGGAGCGCGCCCTCAAATGTGAGATGGAATATATTAAATACTGGGTTGAGCTGGTGCGGAAGGCGGAGCCAATGAAAGATGAACAGTACCGGCAGTATGTAAACAGAAGGAAACGAATCATGATGACCCAGCTGCGGCAGCGGGATCCCCTTGGCTCTGTTCTGATGCGCACCCTTGGTCCGGAGCTGGGGAAAAAGAGTGTCGTGGGATATACATAAAAACAGAGACCGCAGGGGAGGCAACAGGCACAAAGGCACAAAGAAAATGTTCAAGACAATTATGTTAAATACAATAAAAGGAGGGATGCTATGGCGTCAATGCTGGAAATTATGAAAAAAGGTGCTGAGCTGGTCAACAAAGATGAAGAATTCAAGGCCCAGATGGTTGAGCTGGACGGGGATATAATCTTCTGGAGGTTCGAGGATGACCAGCCGGCTGTTACCTCCCGCCTGGATAAGGGCGTGATAGTAGTGGAAGAGGGCGAGCACCCCGGCTCCCAGGTGGGCATGAAGCTGAAAGCAAAGGTGCTGCTTGATGTCATTGACAACTCCCTTGAGGCCAAGATGATGTACACCTACACGGAGCTGGTCAAGGGTGACATGGAGCTTGCCCGCCATCATGTTTTTGCCCTGGTGCCGTATATCTTCGGCATGCAGGACTACTATGATTCCCATGAAGCGTTCCAGAAGATGGTCATTGCCCGGAAGAAAGAGTGCGGAGGGTAACAGCAATGAGCGAGCATGAGCACAGCATTGTTATTGATGAAGAAAAATGCATCGGCTGCGGCATATGCGTTGAGTACTGTAATGTCGATGCCATACGCATCAATGAAGAAAAAGGGATTGTGGAAGTGGTGGACCTTGATGTCTGCATTGAATGCCACAGCTGCCAGCAGATGTGCCCGGAGAAGGCTATCAGGGTGTATCCCGCAGATCGATGAAGTTCTGCCAAACCTCTAACAGGGCTAATATGAAAAGGGACTCCCATGGCTGAAATACAGTTTATCGTCAATAAAGAGCTCTGCATAGGTTCAGATACATGCGGCGGCATCTGTGCCCGCATCTGTCCGCCGGACATCATTGAGTATGTGGAAGAAAACGGCAAAAAAGTCCCCTGCGTGAACGACATAGAACTGTGCATGAAAGACCATGGGTGTCAGAATAACTGCCCGGTAAAGGCAATTACCATACTTCCGCCACAGGAAGGCGGGAGAAACTTTTAAGCATGAATATAATCACTAATTTTTAACAGGGAGGCATGCCATGACAGAGTACCATTTGGAAAAAGAAGTGGGGTTCAAGTGCGATACCTGGCCGGCTAAAAATGTTCCCAACATCCGGCCGTTTCCTGAAAAGTGCTGGGAGATACTGCGCACCCTTGATTTAAAGCCGTTAACGGGCCAGTATCAGGGATACAATATGGACCTTCTGCTGGAAAATCTTGAATCCCCCATGGCCAGGGGTGCGGTGCGGGTATTTCAGTCAGACAAAATCGAGAAGGTCTGCATCTGGTGGCAGGTGCTTTCCGGGCGGTCCATATCAGGGGCGGTCATCGGCTTTCCGCGGGATGATTATGATTTCCCGGTAATGCTCATTGACTGGGACGAGGGACGGGGCCCCGGGCACGGCATGGTTGATCACATGCCCCTGTGTGACCTCGTGCTCAATGAAGACTACCGGCTGAACTATCTGGATAAGCTGGATAATACCTTCAGGGAATATTATGACATTATCGGCCCGCCGTCGCTGCATGTCTGGTTCAGGACCCTTACCGGCCCCTATTACAGCTTTTTCCGGACCCAGGCAGGAGGAACGCCGGAATACCGGGAGCGCATCCTCAACCTGCCCCTGCGATACCTTGCGCTGTGGGCTGAAACGGTGAAGGCAGCACAGCCCATAAAGGACCCTGCCCACCGGGAATACTGCATCAAACGCAAGCGGATACTTCAGGACTGGCTGTTTGATCGGGATCCGGTGACATCGGTAATGCTCCGCTGTTACGGGAAAGAGCTTGGGTCTCTGGTGATGAAGGGACTGTCATAAATAAAAGCTGATAGCTGATCAGCTGCTCAGCTGACGGCTGATTTATTTTAAGGAGGATATACCATGCCAAAAGTAACCGAACAGGATATTGTTCAGATAGAAATCAGAATTGATGAAGAAAAGTGTGTGGGCTGCGGCACCTGCATATCAGTGTGCCCGGTCAATCTGCTTGAATTAAAAGTGGTGGGCAAAAAGAAAAAGAGCTGTGCGCCGGACCAGAGCTTCTGCCTGAAGTGCCATATGTGTGAATTTCACTGCGGGTATGAAGCAATTAAAGTGTTTCCGCCGTTTGAAGGCCAGCAGCCGACTGACCAGGCGAAGGTGCCGATGCGCCACCGGTAGCAGGGAAGTTGGGGAGTTGAGATTGCAGATTGCGGAATATGCAGAGATGCAGATCGGCAAAGAGGTCAAAAAGGCTGAATGAGCTATGAATCGGCGAGTCGGAATTTCACCTTCCACGTTTCACTGATAACCAGTCACAGGTCACGGGTCACGAGCCACACCACTTATGAACAGAGCAGAAAGACACTCATGCGGGTTCTTTTAATTCAGCCACCGATGTATCATCAAAAGGTTCAGCTTTCACCCAACCTGGGGCTTGCCTATATTGCAGCAGTGCTTGAGCAGGACGGGGTGGAGGTGAAGGTTATAGACGCTGCAGCGGAAGACCTGTCCTATGATGATATCATCGCCCGCATCCGCGCCTTCAGCCCGCATATGATCGGCGCCGGCGGCCAGACGCCGGTGGCGCCGCGCTCCCTCAACATTTTCCGCCGCGCCAAAAAAGAGATAAGCCCTGATATTATAACCCTGGCCGGGGGCCCGCACTTCAGCTTTACTGACCGCGAATCACTTGAGGAGTGCCCGGAACTCGATATTGTGGTGCGCGGCGAGGGCGAGGCGACCATCAGCCATCTGTGCAGGGCGCTTGAGGCAGGGGAGCCTCTTGCCACGGTGCAGGGCATAACCTTCCGCGACCGCGATGGAGCCATCGTGCGCAACCCCGACCGGCCGCCCATCGCTGATATTGATTCCCTGCCGTTTCCCGCCTGGCACCTGTTTCCGGTGGATAAGTACCACTGGGTCGGCAACCGGCTGCTTGCCACCTCTTCCTCGCGGGGCTGCCCGTATAAATGCCCCTACTGCATTACCTGGAAGGTCCATGAAGGCGTGCGCCGCAGAAATCCCGCTAAAATCGTGGAAGAGATGGTGTGGGTGAAGAAAAACTTTAATCACGACACCTTCTTTTTTCAGGATGATGCCTCGTTTCTGGTGCGCTCCCAGATGGAGGGATTCCTGGATGAGCTTGAAAAATGCGGGGAGAAACTCTACTGGTATTATGAAACCCGGGAAGATATTTTTTTGAGCTATCAGGACCTATGGCCGCGGATGAAGAAAAACGGGCTGATTAAGATTGTGATCGGCCTGGAGACGCCTGACCCCAAAATGAGGCAATTATGCGGCAAAGAGGGGTTTGACGCCAGCGCTATTGAGAAAATGCTCGATACCCTGGAGTATGAGCTGGACATCATGGTGTCGGTGTATCTCTTATTCGGGCTGCCTGAGGATACCGAGGAATCTTTGCAGGCGATCCTTGACTACGGGAAATATCTCTATCCAGCCCACTGCTCGTTTATCGTCGGCTCCCTGGCAGTGCCTTTCCCGGGCACGGACATGTATGAGGATTTGAAGGCCAGGGATATGATAACCAGCTTTAACTGGAAGGATTACGGCTTCGGCAAATCAGTCATAAAGACCCATATCCCGCCGGAAAAGCTGCAGGAGATCTTCAGCGGCTTCTGGGTAAAGACCTATGTGCGGCCCAAAGCATTCCTGAAACAGCTGCAGTTCATGTTCTCCGGCAACCGCTTCCGCCGGGCCATGGCCAAACAATATATCAAAATGGCCATAGAAATGGCCTCTGATGTAAAAAAAATGAGCGGGGAAGCGGAAGAAGGCTTTTAAATAGTTCGGAAACGCTGACAACTGCCAGGGGCACGGTTATCTGCAACCGTGCCTTTTTTGCTGCTCATTACTGAAAACTTATTGAGCTTGAAGGACTTATGCTATATTAACGTTAAATAAAAGAGCTGTTTGGTACGATGAAAGAGTATGATTTATTGTGAACCATCTAATGTATTAACAGAGTGCAGTATGAAACAGGGATTAACACTCAACCACGTATGCGATATCCTGCTCCAGAGAAATATTATAACCGGTGAGCAGCACCAGCGCATCCTTGACGAGAAGGAGCTGCAGACAAAACGGCTCGAAAAAATCAATGAGATAAGCGCCAACGGCAACGGAACCCGCTACGACGTTTTACCGTCCGATATTGTCGCTGCATTCAATCTCACCGTCCAGCACGACGGCATGGAAGCGCCCCTGACCGAAGAGAAGGTCATGAGGGAGGTAGCAGCGGGGCTCGGCATCCCGTTTAAGAAAATCGATCCGCTGGAGCTTGACCTGGAGGTGGTGACCAAGACGCTGCCGAAAAATTTTGCCATAAAAAATCTGGCTGTTCCGATCTCCCGTGACTCCGGTGAACTGAAAATCGCCATGGTGGACCCGCTCAACGAGGAGCTGATCAGCGACATCATGCGGGTGAGCAGCCTAAAAATTTCTCCGGTGGTCAGCACCAAATCAGACATCATCAAGCTGATCAGAGAGTTTTACGGGTTTAAGCGCTCCATCGTGCTCGCGGAGCAGGAGCTGGTTTCGCCGCTGGTGGATCTCGGCAACCTTGAACAGTATTCAAAGTTAAAATCTGTCAGTGAAATCGAGTCAACCGATAAGCACATAAAAAACGCCGTAGAGTACCTGTTCCACTATGCGCTTGAGCAGCGGGCCAGCGACATTCATATTGAGCCGAAACGGGACATGGGCATCGTGCGCCTGAGGATTGACGGCATTCTGCACAATATCTATACCATGCCCCGGGTGGTGCATAACGCGGTAATTTCCCGGATCAAAGCCCTCTCACGGCTCAATATCGCGGAAAAAAGGCGACCCCAGGACGGCCGCATCAAGCTGCAGGGCGAGGAGCGGGACGTGGAAACCAGAGTATCCACCATACCGGTCGCGTTTGGTGAAAAAGCGGTCCTGAGAATTCTCAATTCCTCGATTCTGTTTCAGGATCTGGAAGAGCTCGGGTTTTCCTCCCATGATCTCATACAGTTCCGCAATTTCCTCGAGCAGCCGCACGGCATTATCCTGGTGACCGGTCCGACCGGCAGCGGCAAAACCACCACCCTCTATTCAGCGCTGCGCTCACTTTCTACCCCGGAAAATAATATCACCACGGTTGAGGACCCCATTGAAATGGTCTGCGAGGATTTCAATCAGATAGCAGTGCAGCCGACAGTGGATATTACCTTCAGCTCCATTCTGCGAAACATTCTGCGGCAGGACCCGGACATTATCATGATTGGAGAAATACGCGACGCGGAGACAGCGCACCAGGCCATTCAGGCAGCGCTCACCGGGCACCTGGTGCTGAGCACCCTGCACACCAATGATGCGGCGTCCTCTGTTACGCGGCTTCTTGATCTTGGGGTGGAGCCGTTTCTCATCAGCTCAACGCTGCTTGGGGTAGTTGCCCAGCGGCTGGTGCGGACCGTGTGCCCGCATTGCGCGGAAACCTATTCCCTGTCAGGAGCGGATTTGTGGAGCCTCGGGATTGACGTGTCCTTCAAACACGATATCGAACTGAAGCGCGGCAAAGGCTGCAGGTTCTGCCGCCAGACCGGGTACTACGGCCGGCAGGGAGTGTTTGAGGTTCTTCCGGTTGACGATGAGATTAAAAAGATGATTGATGAAAAGATACCGGCTGAAGCAATAAAAAAGCAGGCCTGCCAGAGGGGCATGAAGCCGCTGCGGGAAAATGCCCTAGCAAAGCTCTTGAAGGGTGCCACCACCTATCACGAAGTGCTGCGCTGCACGGCGAAAGAGAGTTAGGCGTCAGGCAATTAGGCAATAGGGAATAGGAAGAGGCAAGAGGGAATCAGGGGCCACAGGCAATTGAAATTGCGGAATGCTGAGTGCGGAATGGGGAGTAACGAGTGCGAAGGCACCGAGGCAGACGTGACATGCGGTGAAGTGGCTACGAGTACGAGCTGAACTCTTCGACCTTCACGTTTCACGTTTCACGGAGTAACGCAGTTGCAGGATAAAGTAAAAAATCTTGAAGAGCTGAAAGAAGTAAGAGCGGAGCTTAAGCGCGCGAATAAAAAGGTTGTCTTCACCAACGGCTGCTATGATATTATCCATGTCGGCCATGTGCGGCTGCTCCGGGAAGCTAAAAAACAGGGGGATGTTCTGGTGGTAGCCATCAACAGCGACAGTTCTGTCCAGGCACTGAAAGGGCAGGAGCGGCCGTATGTCCCGGAGGATGAGCGCGCCGAGGTCATGGCAGGCCTTGAGTCTGTTGATTATGTAATTATATTTAATGAGCTTGATCCCCTGCGGGTGATTACTGAACTAAAGCCTGATGTGCTGGTTAAAGGCGGGGACTGGACCGTTGACACCATCGTTGGCAGGGATGTGGTGGAAGGCGCCGGCGGCAAAGTGATATCCCTTCCTTTTGTCGATGGCTTGTCAACCACTACGATTATTCAGCGTATAATAAAGAGCAGTTCCACGGCTAAATAAAACAATGCGAAGAACAGGACACCGCGGCGTACAGAAAAGAAAATTTTTCAGACTGGAGATACCGCTTCAGGTAAAAGTTACCATAATAACTGAAGATAAGGTGCCGGGAGGACAGACGTCAATAATAGTCAAAAGCAGAAATATCTCGGAGGAGGGCATATGCATAGAAACCAGGCAGGTTGAAATTGACGGCGTGCATATGCTTTCCGGGAGCCCGGGCGCGCAAAAGAACCGGCTTGATTTGGAAGTAGAGCTCTATGGTACTGAAAAAACATTAAAAATTATTGGCGAGGTATGCTGGTATGACCTCGCCCCTGAGAGTGAAAACTTCATGTTTCAGGTGGGCATTGTATTTCTAAATATTGACGCGGAGAAGAAATCACAGCTGAAAAGCTTTTTAAAGAATCAGCGGCCGCGGAAAGGAGGCTTTTTAAGAAGATTTTTCAATATATTATATGAATCAAGGGCTGTCATTTTAAGGGCACGAAAAGCCCAGTAAAAACACCTTTTCATGAGTACACTCTGCCAACCATCATTCTCTCCCTGGATGCCTCTTTCCCTTAAAACCCCATAATATATCTAAAATCATGTTTATCCTTGATAAAATTATTGTTTACCAAGGCGAAAAAATATTTTTTTATTTCCAGGATAATTCCCTTGACGCACTACATATTGTGGTGTAGTTATCATCGCGTACAAAATAAGATGATATGTGGATCGATAATTAAATATATTGGGAGGGGGTTCATGGGGACCGTAGTAGAAGCTCGTTGGGAGAAGGAAGAAATCAGCAATAATAATGAAACTACTGACCTGGCGCTTTTTGTCAGGACATCAGGGGATGATATTGCGGACTGGAACCGGCAGAAGATTGTTGATGCGCTGGTTCGCGAAACATATATTGATGTAGATACTGCCGAGGAGATCAGCCGGGAAGTTCAGGATTTTGTCCTTGCGTCAAAAATTACCTGGGTGACGGCTCCGCTCATCAGGGAGCTGGTTGATGCCAAGCTGTTAGAGCGGGGGCTGGAGAAAGCCCGCAAGATGCATACGCGTCTTGGCGTGCCGCTCTGGGACGTTGACCAGCTCATCCTGCACCCGAACAAGGAAAACGCCAATGTGCCGCACGGCCCTGAGGCAACCAACCTGACGCTCGCGGAAAATATTAAAAAAGAATACGCCCTGCTCAAGGTTTTTTCCGAAGACGTGGGCGATGCCCACATGCGGGGCGACATTCACCTGCATGATCTCGGGTTCATCGACCGGCCCTACTGCTCGGGCCAGTCACTTGAATATATTAAGAAGTTCGGCCTGAACCTGCCCAATTCCCTTTCCATGGCCAAGCCGGCCAAGCACCCGGAAGTGCTGCTTGCGCACATGGTTAAATTTGCCGCAGCCCTGCAGAGTAATTTTGCCGGCGCCATTGGCTGGGACGCGATCAATCTCTTCTTTGCGCCCTATTTAGTGGGTAAAACCGACCGTGAGGTCAAGCAGCTTGCCCAGATGCTCATCTTTGAGTTCTCCCAGCAGGCAGTGGCACGGGGCGGGCAGGCGATTTTTACTGATATCAATCTTTACTGGGAGGTTCCCAAGCATTTTGAGGATGTGCCTGCCATCGGGCCCGGGCGGGGAGTTCACCGGCAAGACCTATGCGGAGTATGAGAAAGAGGCCCAGCGGTTTGTCTGGTATCTGTTTGATGTCTTCAAGGAAGGCGACGGCACCGGGCAGGCCGTTCTTCTTCCCGAAGCCGCTGGTGCACATCACGGAGAAATTTTTCCGCACCGAAGGGCACCAGGAGTTCCTGCTCCATATCTGCGATGTGGCGAGCGAGAAGGGCAATACCTATTTTGTCTTTGACCGGGGCAACACCGCGAAAATTTCCGAGTGCTGCCGCTTGAGCTTCAAGCTCGAGCAGAGCGATCTGGATGACGCCAAGCAGCCCTGGAAGATGCGCTACAGCGCGCTGCAGAATGTCACCATCAACCTGCCGCGCCTCGGCTACAAGAGCAACAAGGATGACACCACCCTGTTTGCCAATTTAAGCGCCATGGTGGAACTGTCAGTAAAAGCCCATCTGGAAAAGAAGGCCTTTATTGAGCAGCTCCTGGCCCTCGGAGAAAGCGGCCCCCTGGCGCTTCTCACCATGAATAAGGACGGCGCCCCGTATTTGCGGATGAAGCGGGTAACGTATCTCATCGGCATGGTGGGGCTGAATGAGCTGGTCAAGATTCATACCGGAGAAGAGCTCCACGAGTCCAAGCGGTCGCTCAAGTTCGGTTTGAAGGTAATTGCCCACATGAAACTTATAACTGATAAATTCAGCGCAGCAGCACGGCATGCGCTTTGTGCTGGAGCAGACCCCGGCAGAGAGCACGGCCTACCGCTTTGCCAAGCTTGATCTGAAATACCACTCGCCGGAATCGCTGCGGATGGTTAAAGGAAACATCGCCACCGGCCAGGTCTACTATACCAATTCCACCTATATTGCGGTCGCGTCAAAGACCAATCCCATTGACCGGGTGCGGATGGAAGGGCTCTTTCACCCCATTATCGAGGCAGGCTCACTCACCCATATCTGGCTTGGCGAGTCACGGCCCTCAAAAGAGTCCCTGGCCAATTTCGTGGTCAAGGTCTTCAAGGGCACGCTGAACGACCAGATTGCCTTTTCTCCTGAGTTCACCAGCTGCAATACCTGCGGCAGAACCAGCAGGGGGCTCTCTAATACCTGCGGTTACAAGGACTGCAGCTCCACTGATGTTGAGGGCATCACCCGCATCACCGGATACTTCACCAAGGTGTCGAGCTGGAACAAGGGCAAAATCGGCGAGCTGAACGATCGCTATCGCAACAACGGATACTTTGAGGACCTGGCAAACTAATTTAGAATCTGGAACTCAGGAAATCAGGAATTTTCATTTTATTGTATAGGAAATTATATAATTGGGCCACAGATAAGCACTGAAAAAAACTGTAAAAATTTTAAACAGTTCCGTGTGGTTCTGTGAAATTCTGTGGCTTAATCAAGTTTTTGTTCTTTTCTCTGTGGTTATTTGGTTATTTCAATAAAAGGGTATAAAGAAAATGGGGGTTATAAAACAATGGGGGTTATAAAATTATTCTGGAAGGAAAATTGTCCGCGCTGTCCTCAGGCAAAAGAGGTGGGAAGCGTCATGCAGAAGGACGGCTACCAGGTGCTTCATTTCAACCTGGAAACCGCAGACGGCCTGGCAGAAGCAACCTTCTACAGTGTTCAGGCAACGCCCACTTTTATTCTTGAAGACAAGGAAGAGAACCCTATCGCGGATTTCAGGGGCGAGGTGCCCAGCGCGCAAAAATTAAAAGAACTTATGGAGCAGTGCCGGAACTGATCCGGTATTGATGGTGGCAAGCTATGTGTACTCTGCACCACAAGGAGAGCTGTTTCTGTAAGGATTTTCTGATCAAGGGGTTCCTCGAGACCTCCTTTGTCGACTGGCCCGGCAACATCAGCTCGGTCGTGTTTCTCCCCAACTGCAACTTCCGCTGCTCCTACTGCCATAATTCCGACCTGGTGCTGCGCTCCGACATGATCCAGGACATTCCCTTTGACCAGGTCATCGCCCGCCTGGAGACCATGCGGGGCTGGGTTGACGGCGTGTGCGTGTCAGGCGGCGAGCCGACCATCCATTCGTTTCTGCCGCACCTGCTGCGCGCCATCAAGCAGCTCGGGTTTGCTCACCAAGCTTGACACCAACGGCAGCCGGCCCGCGGTGCTCGTCTTCGCTCATGCAGGAGCATCTGGTTGATTTTGTCGCCATGGACATTAAGGCCCCGCTTGTTGAAGACGCCTACTGCTCGGTCACCGGGGTGCGAAATTTTGTCGATGATGTGAAGCAGAGCACCCGCCTGCTTCTCTCCGGGGCAGTGCCCTATGAGTTCCGCTTCACCGTAGTTCCCTGGTATCACCGGCCCGAAGATATTTTCCGGGTCGCGCAGGAACTCGAGCGGCGCGACAAAGCTGCGGCTGCAGAACTTCAAACCCGTTAACACCCTTGACCCGCTGCTCAACACGTCCCGCTCGTACGCCACTGAAGAAATTGATTCATACCAGAAGAAAGTTGACCAGATAATTTCCCAGCAGGTGCATTAGGATATAACAGAAGGAGAGTTTATACGCGGTACGCTGATAAAAAAGAGGGGAGCATTACAGTATATAGAAAATTGCAGAGGGCCTCGTGCAGTGTATTCGCTGATGGGGCTCTTTTTATTTTATAAAAGAAGTTGAGGAGAATTAAATAACGGGCACTGTTGAGTGAGGTTGTTTAATCTGGGATGTCCCTCAATTTGGGAGTAATATAATGCAAACGAATGGATACAAAAATTATATCCTGGTAAAGTTAGTTGAAGAAAATCAACAAAGAATGTCATTATCTAATTTGCAAAAAGAGCTTGAAAGGTTTTTTATAGAGGGAGAAGGTAAAAGGTTTCTTACTGAGCATGAAATAACATATTATGACAAAGAAGCTAAATGGATAAATATACTTAATATGGCGAAACAAGAGCTCATTGAAAAAGATGATTTGCTAAAAGAAGACTCCACACATGAATTTTGGGAATTAAACAATGAAGGAAAAAGGGTTGCTAATAATCTCCCTCATGATTTCAACCTGCTCTACGGTGACAATGCAGTGGACTTTATTGAAAATGACTTTTTATCAGAAGATTATACGCAGAACGAGCAAATTGATAATCAGTACGCAGTGAATCTTCTAAAAAGTGTTGATGATCTCAAAAAGACTATTGGCCCAATACCTAAAGATTTTATGGAAGAAGAAAATAATGGAACCGTTTTAAATGAAACTGATATTAACATACATCCTGAAAGTATTGTGTTTGATGTAAACAAGTTTTTAACCTTGTCTTTGATTTGATTAAGTTAAAAACTGGGAAAATCCTTGATTACGCCTATTCGTATGGTGGAATCGGCGGAGAACCATGTATATATTCCCGTGATATAAATGGTGAAAAATTAAGCATAGATGAATATTGTTCCACTTATGAATACCGTGAAGATCCTTATTTAGGTGATTTAATGATAGAAGATCGCCCCGAAGCTTTTTTTCAGCTCGCTGTTTTTACAATTGTTGTGCACCAATTTTATTTATATTGGCATGCAAATTACAATGATAATGGAGTAATACTTGATGAAGCATCAACAGGGTTTTCAAGTACGTTGAGAGGTGCTGGCACAGAAGCTGTAAAAACGCTGAACCATGTATCGTATATACCGGAAGTTAAAAGAACAGGGGAATCCATTTTAGTTAAATATATTTCATTTTCAAAGTGGGGAGGCCTGTCTTGTGAATATGTAAGAATAACTTTACCAAAGATTAGAATGAGGAGATTGCGAAAATTACTTATACCTTATCATTGCGGTATTTGTTTTTAATAATGCTACAGACCCCATCATAATTTTTTATAAAAGCAAAGGAAATCTTTTTCTCCAATAATTGACCGCATCCGCCAGTCTTTTGTGATTCAGCAACAGGATTGTAATTAATTAGCTGCAACTTGACTGAATAAAAGTTAAACCAGGCGCTTCCTGTTTACCTGGAAACAGGAGAAAACCACAATGATTCGCTTTCTGACAGCAGCAATTCTTCTTTTTAACCTGACTTTGTTTCTGACAGCAGCTTCTGGAGAGGAGCCCCAGGATAACAAGAAACATATTAATGGGCCTGGCCGGTATGCGCTTGTGATAGGCAGCGGCGGTTCGTTTTACACTGACGATAAAATCAATCTCATAACCCCATACAATAACGCGACTGATGTGGCCTGGGCACTCCACAATGCCGGGTTCTCGGTCACTCTCTTTCCCGGCGGTGAGAAGCCAAATAAAATTTGGTATTACTCGATTTTTACGGCAGTTGAGCAATGAGCAGAACAGCATCGGGGTGATTTATTTTTCAGGTTACTGGGACCTCGCCACCTATGATAGGCCCGAATTTAATTCGGCATTCGAAAAGTATGCACATCAAAAGGGACAAGATCAATGGGATGGTTTGTTGAATATAGACCTTCCATTTATCTGCCGGGCTTTACCCGAGACTAATCGACTCAACGTTGTTATCGCGGATGCCAGCTTCATGCTTCCTCATCCCAAGCGCTATCCAAATTTAACCCAGGGGATGGACAAAGAAAATTTGGCAGAGAACACAATTTTCTTTTCTGCCGCACAGCCGGGAAAAACCCACGCAGATGGAACCAGACGCAATAGCCCGTTTACGGCACAACTCCTCAAGGCACTGGGAACCTCTGATATGTCGTTAAGGGAAATTATTCAATCGGTTACGGACCAGGTCCGCAAATCGACCAGTAATAAGCAAAAACCCTGGCACAGTAAGATTCACAAACCAGGGTTAGAAAATGAGATATTGATCCCTAAAGAGGTCCGTGAATGGGCAAACCAGATGAACCCTGCCGCAAGCCAGCAACACCCCCAATCTTTTAGGGATTGTGAGGGTTGTCCGGACATGGTGATGGTGCCGCCGGGGCGCTTCATGATGGGATCGCCAGAGACAGAGCCTGGTCAGTTCTACGACTCATCCGGGGGCCGCCGTGAGGCGCCGCAGTTAACTGTTACGATACCGCAGGCATTTGACATGGGAAAGTACGAGGTCACCCAGGCAGAATTTGGGCTATTTGCTTTAGTATCCGGGTATCAAGCCGGGTATTGCGACGCCTGGATTCGTCCAAACAACTACTATCTAGGCATAGACTTTTTTGCGGGCAACAGCATGAGATTCAGCTGGCAATATCCTGGATATGCACAATGGTTTGATCGCCCGGTTACCTGCATCAATATGCCCGACGCACAGGCATATGTGGATTGGTTATCGAAAAAGACGGGGAAGAAATACCGGTTGCCAACCGAAGAGGAGTGGGAGTACGCAGCACGAGCAGGCACTCGATCATCAAGGTACTGGGGCGATAAGTCAGGTTGTGCATGCAGATACGCAAATGTCGCGGACCGTTCATTTAAAAAACGCCTTCCCCTCAGAGCATGGTACCAGATGCATGCCTGTGACGACGGGTACTATTTTACTTCTCCCGTTGGGCGTTTCAAGCCGAATCAGTTCGGGCTGTACGATATGATCGGCAATGCCTGGGAGTGGACGACTTCTACTTGGGCATTCTCCGGGCACTATAATTTCGATGAAAGACTGAAACAGACCAGTGAAAAAAATGAGCTGCTGCGGCGATCGCAGGAGGATCGGAAGAAACGATTAGAAAAACTTTTCATACTGAAAGGAGGGTCTTGGAACACGCCGCCATATCTTACGCGTTCTGCGTATCGGATCTGGGATAACGGCGAGCAGCGATACTTCACATATGGGTTTCGGGTAGTTAAAGAAAAGTAATTGGCGTGAGACGGGGAGAGATTTTTTACTGTCTCTAACTGGTAACTCATTAAAAAATAAGCATCAAAGTTATGAAAATCATTTGAGTCACATTTATTTACACAAACCTGACATTAATAACTCGTCCAAACTATCAGGCGCAGGTTCTCGCCATTCTTGATCGATAGATTCATTTGTTGCAATTCCTGCAAAATCATAATTTACCAGTGATATAGAACGAATTGTCTTTGCTGAACAATTGATGGCAAAGTTTTGCATAGAATAATCCCACTTTCGTGAAAAAGAATAGGTCCCGGACTTAACTTTTTTTATCCAAATTTTAATATTATTTTTTTGTGAAAAATCAATGGATTTTAAATCAATATATATATCTTTTCCATTTGATTTTTCTAATAGTAATCGCCATCTGTCTAATCTAACTAATACATATATATTGCTGTCCTTATTAGGAGCAACATTTATTGCCCTTCTGTAATCAACTGCAGCTTTTTTAAAGTCGCCATACAGCAAATAAGCATCTGCCCGGCCCATATAGAGTTCAGGTAATTCATAGGAAGCATTGCGTTCCTCCTGTGGATCATGTTCCTTTAAAATTCTTTTCTCAAAATACTCGCAGTCCTGATCAGGATAATATTTCTGACAAAGCATCTTTATTAAAATGTCATTTGAAACGCTGCTGTATTCTGGATAAATTGCCCGGAAGAGAGATATGTTCATACCCTTAGTAAATGCATTGAATAAACCAAATCCAATTGCATTGTTAAAATCATTTACTGCATTATAATAATCAGCAATCTTCACATAGGCTTTGGCGCGATTTTTGAAATACTGATCAGCAGAAGAATTAAATATATCAGAAGCCCTATTTATAATTGCATCTCCAAAATCGC
>CAWDOY010000007.1:0-34646 GCA_963803975.1 uncultured delta proteobacterium | reverse complement strand
TCCCATGAAATCCGCTCTCCGCTTGCCCGCATTCAGACCGATGCGGAGATCCTCATCGACCGGGAGATAAAAAAGGAGGAGCAGGCCCTGCATCTGCAGGCGATATGCGAGGAAGTGACTCACATCGACC
Organism: uncultured delta proteobacterium; assembly: GCA_963803975.1. GTDB lineage: Bacteria > Desulfobacterota > WTBG01 > CAIYCZ01 > CAIYCZ01 > JAPLIX01. The sequence continues at coordinate 34,516 of CAWDOY010000007.1, read as the reverse complement.
GCCTGATTGATGATCTTTTGATGCTTTCGCGCCTTGAAAATAACCAGCTCGTCATGGAGCGCGCCCGTGTTTCAATCGGCGAGGTGCTGTCCCGTGAAACCGCGCGCTTTCTTCTCCAGATGGAAGAAAAGGCTGTCACGCTCAGACAGGACATTGCCCCCGGCCTGCCGGCAATTGCAGTAGACGAGAAACGCATCGGCCAGGTTATTTCCAACCTGCTCGCCAATGCCATCCGCTACACGCCGGCAGGGGGAACCATAGAGGTGGGAGCAAAAACGCACAACGCGGGAATTACTATTTGGGTGCGGGATACGGGAGCGGGGATTCCGGCGGAAGACCTTCTCCATATTTTTGACCGTTTCTACCGGGTGGATAAATCACGGTCGCGCACAACCGGCGGTACCGGCCTCGGTCTTGCGATTGCCAAGCGTTTTGTGGAGGCCCATGGAGGGCATATCCGGGCGGAGAGTGAAGCTGGCAGGGGGACAACTGTTATCGTCACGCTACCCCTCCTGGGCTGAAGCGGGCAGACACTGCCCTGCTGTCCTGCAGGCTTACTCAACAAATGACTCCACCAGGGCATCGGCAAAGTTTGACTGCTCCATCACGCCGTATACCACCAGCGCGATCAAGAGCACTATTGCTGCGACATAGGCCGCATATTGTAGGTATTTGTGTTTCGGGAAAAAAATAAATTTCTTGCGCCGGATCATAAGCAAGAGACCTTTTACGTAATTGCTTCTATCTCTAAAACGCTACCTGAACTTTACGTCAAATAGCAGTTTGCCTATCTGTTGTAGCCTCCAGATGTAATCTATCCCCAGTAATACTTTTATCAATTTATTGCTGTAAACTATTTTAAAATTACACGATATGATTTTTCCTTTTCAAGGACTTTCAACATGTTGTGGCATGGATTTATATGAAAAAAGTGGAAGATTTTGTCAAGATGTTTTATCAAAGAAAGGTGCAGTAAAAGTGTAGACTTCGTGCCATCCCCCGCAGAAGTCCGCTGTTCAAAATTTATTATAGGCTTGATCTGCCAATCGTTATTGGCAGTCAAAGTTGATACCCACGGGCTCACGCCCGTGGTCTTCTGCGTGTGCCCGGCATGGGCGATAACTTGGCGGTGAAAGTCCGCTATGAACTTGGCAGCAGGAATCATTAGCCAAAGGCAAGGGTGTCGTGGGTGACTCGAATCTGAAAGAAGCCGGAGGCAAAGTCCCGGCCTGACGAACAGAAACTGCATGTAAGGCTGCATAAGCCGGACGAGTTTGCCAAACAAAACAAAGTCCAATACTGCCCGAAGCTTATGAAGTAAATGCAGCAGGTAGATGGGATGAAAGTTATCGATCTTACCCGGGGAGATCTGACCGGTATGATGGGGATGATACATTCAGAAGCAACAACCCGCTGCAGCAATGCACGATTGAACGGTCAGAAGTCAGCAGAGGCCATAGTATCCCGAGCAAAGTCGGGAGAAGGGCTGAACGTAGAGAGGTCTTTAACTGTTGCAGGACTTGTGAGCAATGCAACGAAAGCAGCCAACCCGACAAAAGTTGGGACTACCTGCGTGAAGTAGGAGTGGAACCCCGAGGTAACGCAGGAGAGCCGAGTATTGCTTCAGCGTCAGCAGGAGGAGAAGACGGGTCTTGCTGTTGTTTATAGTAGGCTTAGTTCTTTACGAACCGCCGTATACCGAACGGTACGTACGGTGGTGTGAGAGGACGGCAGGTGAACTAATCACCTGCCTCCTACTCGATTATTTTCGATAAAATCGGACAGAGCCTCCAATTCGGTAAGACTGAAATCAGCGGCATCATCCAGCATCAAGTTCCAATTTATATTCAAGAGGTTCCGATACTATTTCACCCATTGTTCCAAATATATGTCCCCGTTCTTCATCCACCCCCAGATACATGGGCGCATTGGCCATTCGTGCACGCTCAAACCGCGTAAGCGAGTTAATCCCTGCATCGACTGAAATGTCAAGAACATCTGCAATAATGTTTACCTGTTGCTGTGACGGCCTCATAATGTCACGCACCCGGCATTCAACGTGCTGGTAGCATTCAACAATAAGGGGTGGTTTTACAAATCGTGCCCGCATGGTGGTACATGTTGTATATTCCAGCTTATTAATACCGGCTGGATAAAATTGTGCGGTCTCGATTATATCCTTTAGCTGCTCTGCCCGTGGATAGTTCAACACAAATTCTTTCGTTGCTTCAATATTTTTTGCCGTGTGCCAGTTCTTGTTGCTAATCAAAAGCATCTGCGGATTTTTCGGCGAAGAACAAAAGGGCATCACCAGCGAATATGGCGCTGCATTAATCCTTCCGTAAGTATCCACCGTGGTTACAATGGTTATGGGAAAGATATGCAGCAACGCATCCAGATGCCACATCACATGCAGTTCCAAACTCTCTTTTTGCATATGCCACTTCCTTTCTGTATTTAAAACAGACCAGGTACGATTGATGGAATACTGCTGAAGTACTCTGGTGAAGTAACCAGCAGCTCATATCCCCGCGATAAACACAGAGAACAGTAACGATCATCAATAGATACTCGTTCTGCCATCAGTGTTAGCAAAATCATAACTACTGCCAGAGCATAAAACTTTTTCATAACATTTCTTCCTTCTTATTATGGTTTTTGATAAAAAGCAGACCACGGAGAATTGCTCTGCGAACTCTGCATTTATGTCTTTTATATTCTATTATGCAGGAGAAATGTGAAGGAATTTTGAGTTGAATGTAAAATAAGTGTAAATTTCAGAGGGGACTGAGGGAGTTTTGGGTTAAACAAATTCATTTAGACGCGTATAAATTTCAATGTGAGTTTATCTTAAACCAGTGGACTCCAGGAAGAGTTGAAAATTATAGTATTTTGCTTCGGAGTTGAACTGCAGGATCAGCAGGTCACTAACCCTTTAATCCATCAGCAAAATCCTTTTTTAAGACAATAAAACGTTTACACTTTATTTACATCTTCTTCAAATTTCCTTAAAAGATTTATTACATGATTAAATTTAAACAAGGTTGAAAAGACAATGTTATTGACTGTTCTTAACACCGCAAGCCGAATACTCGGAAAATCTAATTGAGGTGATAAATAATATAAATCAATGATGGAGGGCACAAACATGAAACGTTTCAATTATAGCATTCTGCTAGTATTGTGCATCACATTGGTGATTCCGGTAGCTGCATCTGCAGCAAGCGACACGCTTATTCTTTATTACTCCCGAACGGGTTATACGAAACTTATCTCTGAAACAATTGCAAAAGGGATGGGTGCAGACATCATAGAGATTAAGGAAGTCGGCACTGACCGGGCGGGAACATGGGGGTTTATCACTGCTGGTATTGCAGCTTTTTTTGACCAGCACGGTGAAATCACTCCTGATGTGATTAACCTTTCAGGGTATAAGAACATCATTATCGCTTCCCCGATCTGGTCATGGAATTTGGCCACGCCGATTCATTCGTTACTCTTAAACAATCACTTCAAGGACCAGAAGATTGTCCTGGTAACAGTCGCAAATATTGACATCCAAAAATATGCTCCATACACAGAGGGAAAAGGAAATGCTGTAAAGCGCTTTCTCAAAGGGTATTTAGATGGTAAAAAAATGAAAGCTCGCGATGAAGTAGCCCGCACATTGAACCAGTTCAGCCAATTCAAAGGCCATGTTCATTTTGCAGTCGAAAAAAAGACCCTGGCATCAGCTTGCTGCCGAAGCACAAACGAGGGTGGAAGAAATCAAGGCTGATTTTGACTCATAATCCTAATGGGAGAGATGCGCTTTTATTTGCGTATCCTCCTTTGTATCTTGCTGTCATTATTCCTGCCGGGCGGAGATGTCTATGATAGCAACCGGAAATTTTGGTTATTTGTGCGGTTATGGTTAAACAATGAATTAGAGTATTATCTGAGCGGTAAATATTCACGCGGATCACAAGAGCTTCAAATAGAAAAAATATTGGATGCAGTATAGCATACTTGAGATTAAAAATTTACAGGCCATATTATATTGATAAGAGTTCTGTTAAAAAACGCTTACTACACCGTTTTTTTGTTGAAGATATAGGATCTTAAATATGCACTATAATTTCTATCCTCTGATTCATTTCCTATAATTTACACTTTATTTACCTTCCATTCAAAATCCCTTCACAGTTTGTCTCTATACTAAAGGCGTATAAAGGTTATACCAATAAACACCGTTTCAGAAAGGAGATTTGCCATGAAAAAATATCTTCCGGCAATCAGTTTGCTTAGCTTTGTTGCACTAGTCGGCACGAAGTTCCTAATGGTAAAAGAATACTGCCTGCTCTCCATTGGTCAAGGCCACGGATTTTCCGGGGCAGTTCGTTGTCTTAAACTGTGTGACAATATATATTGCAGCCTGTCTCAGGGGTATGAGAATTTCGCTGCAGTGCCGGGTTATTTTTGTTACCTAGTTGATTCAGTTATGCCTACTTTATTGTAGCAGAGAGCAGAAGGAGAGCCTAAAGCGAAATGTCTTACGGGATGTGGGGGAGCACTGGTTGCAGGTGGGTACAATTCCAAGACGGTATACTTACCTTCACTTCCATATGCAATTGGTAGTTTAGATTATTTATCTGGCAAAATCGACATGCTGCTTATATTTATTCATTTTGTTTGTGCCTTGACCTCTCCGTCTGCTGCTTGCTGTAAGGTGACAACCGGCGCTGCTTCTATACGATCTAAATCTGTATCTTTCCAGGAAGAGGGGTCCTCGAGCGACTCCAAGTGAGTAAAAACTGTCACGTTTGGCAAAGCTTGGCGAATGGCTGATTCTATTTTTTCCAACAGATAATGCCCATGCTGGACTGTCCATAAACCAGGAACCAATACATGAAGTGATACAAATCGACGCATTCCTGATTGGCGTGTACGAATGGCGTGGCACTGAACCCCGGTTTGGATATAGGGCTCTAGTATTTTTCTTAAGGTATTCTGCTCTTCAGGTGGCAGGGCTGTATCCATTAATCCCGATACGGACTGATACACTATGCGCCCCCCTGACCAGACGATATTAGCGGCGACGATAATTGCAACAACAGGATCCAGTCGCTCCCAACCAGTTAGTGCTACCGCGCCGACTCCGAGCACCACACCTGCTGATGTCCACACATCAGTCATCAAATGCTTTGCATTAGCTTCAAGTGTGATTGAATGGTAATGCTTGCCAGCTCGTTGCAATAAAAGTGCGACAGCCAAATTCACTAATGAGGCTACAATGGATATTCCTAATCCCAACCCAACCTGTTCAAGTTGTTTGGGGGTGATAAGTCTTTGAACAGCCGTCACGCCAATGCTTATTGCGGCAATCAGAATCAATGTGCCTTCGACACCACTTGAAAAGTACTCGGCTTTACTATGTCCATAGGCATGGTTTTCATCGGCTGGACGAGCTGCTATAGTCAACATCGCAAACGCCATGAGTGCTCCAACCAGATTGACAAGCGATTCGATTGCATCTGAAAGCAGACCGATTGAACCCGTCAGCAAGTATGCAACGGTCTTCAGTACAATGGTTACAATAGCCGCGGAGATCGAAAGATAAATAAAAGATATAGGAGATCGATTTATAATATCTGCTCTCATGTTTTATTAGAAATCCTTTTTTTCACATTGATTTAACGACCACAATCACAATCTATCGTAGTAAAAAGAGGGGACAGTGATGACTTCGCTTATTATCTGGTTTGATAGCGAGACTAGCGAAAAATCTCGCCATAAAAAGATTTTCTGTCCACGGAGAGTTGATTTTTATTTATGCCGTTTTTTCTTATATGTCCTTTAATTGAATGGATAGCGCAGGCAGAAGAATAAGATACATTTAATTCATCCTCCCCGCTCTGCCTCTTCGCGATAAAACTTTTCCAGCGTGTAGGAGCCGTATTTAGGTACCCGCCTTTGCTGAAGCTATGGCGGGCAGGCGTGACAAGGGTATGCACCGTACACGCGTGTTGGCAATTCGTTGTTTATTTTTCTATCCCCTTTTTACCTTTGTATAATTTTACATAAAATCTTTCAATTCAGATTCAAGGTCGTGAATTGGTTTTAATGAAATCTCTGTTCCGCTTTCACCGTTAACAGAATAATCAAACGGATTATCAAGGTCTTTAATTAAAAAAAACATATAAGATATCAAGAAAGTAACAAGTAAAGTGAAAAAGAGTGATGCGTAAAATGGTTCAATTTTTATAATTATCAGACCAATTGCAATTAAAAACCCCATGGCTTCTACAATTGCATAAGCTGAACCAACAAATTCGGTGTCTCTGATTGTATCAATTCTTAATATCATCTTTCTCAAACTATTTTGTTCATTCTTCATTTTTATAATATAATTAGCCTGAACACCTTCTTTATCAAGTTCAATAAAAAAATCATTCATCATGCTAATTTTTTTTAATATTGATTGTGTCCTTTCCTTTTTGTAGAACCAATCCATCAAAGAATTAATAAATGACTTTTGAAATTCAATAAATTGATGGGCTGTATCAGAGTTTTTACCTTTATAGATGGTGTAAGTATCATCAAATAATGTTTTCATGGATGCTGAAAGCTCGCTTGGAATTTTTTCACTTTCCTTATAATCGGAAAGCACTCCACTAATAAGAAATCCTATCAGGAATATGGTGCCGGCTACTAAACTTGTGAAAAGGGCATTTAACTCCATGATCTCTAATCCAAATTTATGAGAAAGAAACTTTAATATAGCTACTAAAATAACCAAAGGCATTATCTTGAATGCTATTGACCATTTCTGCCAAATTTTTTTTGTGGATTTTATAATTATTTCTTGTGGTTTCATGAATTTGAGAATTGTAGGGTTAAATACAGCCTTGAACTGTCTTATCTCCGCCTAAATAACTTCTCAACCTCTACTGCAAAAAATACTACGGATGACAATGCGAGCGTAAGCATCAATTCATTTAAAGTCAAAGGCTCTGTCTTGAATATGGGATTCAATGCCGGCACATAGACCGTTGACATCTGAAGAATAAAGGTCAACAAGACTGCGAAAAGGAGATATTTATTAGAGAATAATCCTATCTTGAACAATGACTCTTTTTCAGATCTTATGGCAAGGACATGGCCAAGCTGGGTCAGGCAGAGCACGGTAAATACCATTGTCTGCCAATGAGCATGTTCAGTCGTAATCGCCCATGCCTGAACAACAAGAACAATGCCAGCCATCAGGATGCCAACCCATATTGCATGAAGTCCCAATCCGTGAGCAAATATACTTTCTTTTGGATGCCTTGGGGGTCTGCTCATAACGTCTCCCTCTGCAGGTTCAACAGAAAGAGCAAGGGCAGGGAGCCCGTCCGTGACAAGATTTATCCAGAGTATATGGATCGGTAGAAGAGGTATCGGTAGGCCGAACAGAGGCGCAAGAAAGAGAGTCCATATTTCGCCTGAGTTTGTTGTAAGGAGATATTTTATGAATTTTCTGATGTTATCGTATATCTTTCTGCCCTCTTTTACCGCCTTAACAATGGTGGCAAAATTATCATCGAGGAGTATCATGTGAGCTGCTTCTTTTGAGACATCCGTCCCGGTAATTCCCATGGCTACTCCAATGTCAGCCCTCTTTAATGCAGGTGCATCATTAACCCCGTCGCCGGTCATGGCAACAAACTGTCCCCTGTCCTGAAGCGCCTTTACTATCTTCAGTTTCTGCTCAGGCGCCACCCTTGCATAAACCCTGATATGCTCAACCCCTTTTTCAAACTCCTCTAATGTTAATTTTTCAAGCTCTCTTCCGGTGATTATTGCTTTTGAGTCATCATCGATGATGCCGAGCCTTCTGGCTATTGCCCTCGCTGTAATAGGATGGTCGCCGGTTATCATCACCGGTTTTATTCCCGCTGTCTTACACATCGAGACAGCTTCCTTGGCCTCTTCTCTCGGGGGGTCCATCATCCCCGTGAGGCCTAAAATAGTGAGTCCGGTCTCCACATTCTCAGGAGACATATCATCAGGCAGGACATCCCATTTCCTCATGGCCATACAAAGAACTCTTAAGCCATCGGCAGCCATCCTCTCGTTAATCCTATAGATAGCACTACTATTAATAGCCTCCAATCCTTCAGGTGTTACTATATTAATTGACTTATCGATCAGGACTTCTATCGCGCCCTTTGTGAAGGAAACAAAACCTTCTGTCCCTGTGTGTACGGTAGTCATGCATTTTCTGTCAGAATCAAACGGGATTTCGGCTACTCTTGGATATTTTTTTTCAAGCTCTTTCTTGTCAAAACCATGTTTCCTGGCAATGTCATATAATGCAATCTCTGTGGGGTCACCAATAATAACGCCGTCCGTTCCCGTCTGCGCATCATTACTTAAAGCCAAGGCTGCCATCAGAGGATGATCTGTTTTTTTGAGAGCTTCCATCTCCGGAGCCCGAAGTATTTTGCCACCAAGATAGAGTTCCTCAACCGTCATCTTATTTAATGTCAGAGTACCTGTCTTGTCTGAACAGATATATGTCACTGAGCCGAGGGTCTCTACCGCAGCGAGCTTCCTTATGAGGGCATTCTGCTTTACCAGTTTCTTCGCTCCCAGCGCGAGGGATATGGTTATAACCGCAGGCAGCGCTTCCGGAATTGCGGCAACTGCAAGGGAAATAGCCGTAAGGAGCATCAACAAAGGCTGTTCCCCTCTCATAATGCCAATGCCAAATACAATAGCGCATATGGCAAGGACAGCAATGGCGAGTTTCTGACCGAAGCTTGCAAGCCTTTTTTGAAGAGGTGTTTTTACCTCTTCTTCTTCCTGAAGCATGGCAGCGATCTTTCCAAGCTCTGTATCCATACCGGTTGCCACAACAACACCGGTGCCGCGACCATAGGTCACGAAGGTGCCTTTGTATGCCATATTCTTTCTGTCACCCAGAGGCAGCATCTCATCATGCAGTGGTTTTGTATGTTTCTCTACCGGCACAGATTCACCGGTAAGTGCAGCTTCTTCCACCTTCATCTGCACTGTCTCGATGCAGTCTCATATCAGCAGGAACGATCCGCCCCGCCTCAAGCATTACCACATCGCCGGGAACAATGTCAGAGCCATCAATTGTGGCAGGCATACCACTTCTTATGACCGTGGTAGTCGGAGCCGCCATTTTTTTAAGGGCTGCCATCGCCTTTTCTGCCCTGTATTCCTGTATGAAACCAATTACTGCGTTAAGGGCAACGATGACAACTATAGCTATGGTGTCTGATACCTCTCCAATAAACCCTGATATAATGGCAGCAGCGATAAGGACAAGAATCATAAAGTCCTTGAACTGGTCAAGGAACATCATGAAAGGAGTCTTTTTCTTTTTCTCCTTTAATACATTAAAACCGTATTCCCCCAGTCGCCTCACGGCCTCTTCAGAAGAAAGCCCCTGAAGTGATGACTTGAGGTCTTCAATGACTCCTTGTATATCCTTTTGATGCCAGCGCATAGAAACCCCGTTTATTCTTTTGCTCGTGACAATTTCGCTGCAAAACAGCACACCCTATTGAGATGATGGTATTAATACTCGGCAAGCAACTGTTTCTTTACTTCTTAAATATACTAAAGAACTTATCAAGCCCGGTCTTTTCCAGTTTTGCTACAGTTTCAAGTTCTCCCGCATCAAGCCATATCCCATCACATTCAGAACACTCATCTATCTTTATCCCTTTATAATCAATCTCTATCAGTTCCATTCCGCACTTGGGACATTGCATATAATGAAGTTCTTTCAGCCTTTTCTTTTCTTCCTCGGCAAGTCTCTTGTGCTTTTCTTCCTCAATCTTCTTCTTTTTTTCAAACTCCATTCTTACAAAAAACTCTTCCTCTTTTTCACTTGGCTTCATTGATATTACCTCCTTCTTTTGTTAAAACGGGAATTCAGGGGACATCGCACTTATTTTGACCGTATTACATTATCGCTTTTCTTTGCCTGACTTTGTTTTTTCTTTTGCAGGTTTCTACCAGTAAGATTCTCCCCGGATGAGAGGTTCTCGAATATTCTATACGGTATCAAATATTTTTTTTATTTCCAGTTCTTGTGATTCGTGCGCATGTTTACCGCTTAGATAATACTCTAATTCATTTTTTAGCCATTCATTCGCTAAACCATTTGATACGGCTATTGACTGCAGCCAATCAAATTCTTCGCTTGCTAAATCATTATCAACACAGGCTAATTTAATCGCATCTCTCAGAAACGCTTCAGCATACTGTTTTTGAGAAAAAACTGGTGGTTCATTCCCTAAATATTCATTCTCAAATAATTCATTCATAGCGCTTTCAATAAACTTTTTATTGAAACTAAGGGTTTTTCCTATGTTATGCAAAAAATCTCTTTCACTATCAGTTATTTTTTTGTCTTTGCCAATTAAAAGCAAGAGACCTTTTACGTAATTGCTTCTATCAAGATAGTTGTTAGTCATAAAAATCTCCAGATTAAATAAAACTTATAAGATATCAAGGGTACCCTGCCTTTTGTATCTTCTGATTCAGTTTTTTAACTGCTCCTGGACCTGTTCGCGAATATCTTCATCTGTTTTATTGCCAGACTTTATAATAGCTAAGCTTTCCAAATTAATTTCTTTGGAAGTCAAGTTGTTTTTTCAGTTTCTTCTGTCCCCCCTCTCCAAAATGCCCTGCACACACGACAAACATCTGCACCTGTTTACCCGTAAGGGGCACCGTGTTGATTATTGTTCTCATGGGAGAAGATATTTTTTGCAGCCAGATAGGCGAGCAAAGAATAACCCGGTCATATTTTTCAAGATCGACAGCTATTGGTTCATTGCAAGCATTGCGGTTGAAGAGTTGCTGCCACATGACTGCCTTCATAATTCCCACATCAGATTTTATTTCAACCACCCGGGCATCAGGCATGAGAGCTTTCAGTTCCTCGGCAACGATTTGTGTCTTGCCGGTCTTTGAGTAATACATGATAAGAGTTTGATTTTGTGCATATGCACAAAGAGGCATAAGAAAAACTGCAAGAATAAGGATCGCTGATATTTTCTTTTTCACAAATTTCCCCTTTCATTAAATAATATCTATCAAAAAAAGAGCTCACTTTTTAAAGCAACAAAAACACCAATAAAAATTAGAGAAATGCCTATCGCAATCATATTAAAATACTTTTCAATAAAAAGTTTTATGGTTTCACCAAATTTCCACAGTAAAAAGGCTAAAAGAAAAAATCGTGCACCTCTTCCTATAACTGATGCCAGGGTAAACATTGTTAAATCTATTTGAAATGCACCGCCTGATACGGTAAATAATTTGTAAGGTATCGGGGTAAAACCTGCTGTAAAAATTATCCAGAAATCCCATTTCTCGAAAAGCGTTTTTATTTTATAAAAACACAGCCGGTGTAAATCCGGGGATCTGGTCAAAAAAGAACATGGCCAACTGGAGAGAACGATCTCATCTGCATTCCACCAGAGAAAGTACCCAATACCATACCCCAAAAAGGCGCCTAAAATTGAGCCGACAGTACAATTGGTTGCATAGCCGAACGCTTTGTTTTTTGCTCCTAATACTAAAACAATCAGCAATACATCTGGAGCAATGGGGAAAATGGATGACTCACTAAAGGCCAATAAAAACAATGCGATTGCACCGTAGGGGGTCTTTGCCCAACCTAATACCCAATCATAAGTTCTTCTCAAGCAATTCATGTTTGCTAATTAAATGGTGAACTGGATTAGACTGTTTATCCCTTTTTAATGCAGTTCTTCGCATACGATTTGAATGACAGCAAAAATAACGCTATGTTAACAGGGAATAAATAAATTGCACCTGTATGCTTCTTGCAGCCCGTTTGGGGAAGGCCAGAGGTGGAGGGGGTACCCGCTGGCCCTCCCCGTGGGGATGAAAAAATCATAAAACTTCCCGTGGCAATGTATCTAAACATAAGCATTTGGTACACACACTGATGGAAGCTGCGTTCTCGCGTATAACCAACCCTGTTCACCGTGATGCAGCCATCTGCTCAAGCCGGGCAATCCGCTCCTCCATCGGGGGATGGGTGCTGAACAGTTTGAGAAATCCGCCCCCGGAAAGCGGGCTCACAATAAACATGTGCGCTGTTGCCGGGTTGGCGTTCATCGGTATTCTCCGGCTGGCGCCATCGAGCTTCCGCAGCGCACTGGCAAGATACCCCGGGTTTCCGGCAATTTGCGCCCCGCCGGCATCTGCCCCGTATTCACGCGAACGGGATATGGCCATCTGGATAAGCAGCGCTGCTATGGGAGCAACAATCATCATCACTATTGCAGCCAGCGGGCTTCCGCCTTCTCGTTCATCATCCCGCCCGCCGAAGAACATTGTCCACTGTGCCATTTGTGCCAGGTAGCTGATAGCACCGGCGATGGTTGCAGCAATGGTTGCCACCAGAATATCCCGGTGCTTGATGTGTGCCAGCTCATGGGCAAGCACCCCTTTCAACTCTTCCCTCGACAGTATTCGCATAATGCCGGTTGTCACCGCTATTGCACCGTGTTCCGGGTTCCGCCCGGTTGCAAAGGCGTTTGGCTGGTCCTGTTCCATCAGGTAAACCTTTGGCATGGGAAGTCCTGCTGCATAAGAAAGCTCTCTGGTCATGCTATATAGTTCTGGTGCCTGGGTTTCGCTCACTTCCCGGGCACTATACATTTTAAGTACTATCTTATCGCTGAACCAGTAGCTGATGAAATTCATCCCGAACGCTATGACCAGAGCGATGGTCATGCCCGATTTGCCACCCAGTAAATTTCCGATTGCCACGAGCATCAGGGTCAGCGTGACCATTAAAAACATTGTCTTGCAGGTATTCATCTCTAATCTCCAATAAAAAGGTCTATCGTTCTATTTTATTGCTGTTAGTAAACACTGGTGAGATACATCCGATCGCTTTAGCGGCATCTACCCGGCGTCGTGTATCTATGACACTTTTAAAACGATCTATTTTAAGTTTGCTGGCAAAAGTTGCGGTATGGGAGCTAATTTGCTTATAGGAGCAGTGGTGCAGTGGTTAAATCAGTAATGGACACAGTTGGGGAAAAATGGCTTGAAATCCTGGTTGCAAATATTGATTGCGGGATATTTTTTCCTATAGTGTTTTGAAAAATATCTAATAATTTGCCGGGATAATCTGTTTGTCTTATTTTTTTACCAATACAATGCAAGGCGCTTATCTCCTTTTCAATCTCGTTACTACCGCATTCATTCGGTACAGCGCAGATTGGCGCGAAAATAAAAAGTGCTATGCAGATAATTTTTAGAAAGTATTTATTAATATCCATACGAATAATTGATTAACAGAAATCTTTAAATTGTCAATAGCCGATCTCACCAGTGCTTGCGCACAATGCTTGTGCAACATTATGTGTAAAGCGTCATATCATTAGCTGCAGGAGTGGCTTTAAACGAAAATCAGGCGCCTTGCTGCCGCTGGAGCACCTGTCGTGTACCTCTTTGTCTTTTAAGCTGGCTGCTTTTTTAGCAAGCAGCCTCATGTGCCGGCAGCTTTTTTTCACCTGCCCCATATTGTTCAAGCGGCTCGGTGAACATTTTGCTGACATTTCCAAAAATGTGACCCCGCTCCTCATCAACCCCCAGATAGAGTGGAGCATTAACCGCCCGCGCCCGCTCAAAGCGGGGAACGCCATAGAGCCCCGCATCGGCTGAAAGGTCAACCACATCAGCAATGATGTTGATTTGCTGCGGTGACGGCCGGATAATTTCGCGCACCCTGCATTCCACGTGCTGGTAGCACTCGGCAATCCGCGGCGGCCGCACTGCCCGGCCCGGCATGGTGGTATAGCCGGTATAGTAAAGCTCATTGACCCCGGCTGGATGAAAATGAGCGGTCTCGGTAACATCCTTAAGCTGGTCAGCACGAGGGTAATTAAGGACAAACTCGCCGGTTGCCTCAATGTTTTTCGCTGTGTGCCAGTTCTTATTGCTGATCAACAGCATCTGGGGATTTTTTGCTGAGGAACAGAATGGCAGCACCAGTGAATAGGGCGCCGCGTTAATTCTTCCCGCCCGGTCCATGGTGGTCACAATGGCGATGGGATATGCCTGCAGCAGCGCATCCACGTGCCACATGGTGGCAAGTTCAAGACTCTCCTTTTCTGTCATCGCGCCCTCCTTCAATTAAAAAAGCCCTGATTGCGCCGTGATAACCGTGTCGCAAAAATATACGGGCGCTGACACAAGGTTCTCATAGTCCTGAGATATAGAGAGTGCGCCGTACTTTTTCGCTGCCATGAACTTGCCCCCTGCGGCGATAAATGTCACAAGAACAATAATTAGTGGAATCCATTTTTTCATAACAGTTCTCCTTTCATCTGATACTATTTGCTACTTCACGTTAAATGAAACCGCGACACCGCGGCAATAAGGCCGGTGGTAATAGAAAAATCTGCTGCTGAATTCTATTTTAATGACCGCGTCTGCCCCCACCTCGCGGGCCTTTTCCCTGAGCTTTTCCATAATGCTCTGGTACCCGGTATGACGTCCCTTAACAAAGATAACGCCAAGCTCCTTATACGGGCGGTTAAGGTCCCCGGTAGCGAGCAGGATGTCTCCGCTTGTTTTTGCTGCGGTTGTGCCAAATTGCAGCGGCGCAAAATCTGTTCGCACGGTTGCGCACCCGGCCAGCAGGACCAGCATGCTGATTAAGATGATTGATTTTTTCATAGTGTGTCTCCTTTTTTTCTGGCATGGAAGAATTTGCAGAGGGTAAAACGTGCTCTCTGCATTCAGTTGTCTCTTCATGTTACAGCTTTAGTATAGGTTTTAAATGTGAAGGGAGTTTGAATGGGATGTAAAGAAAGTGTAAATTAAAGGGGGTAAAAATAGTTCAAGGAGAAAGGGAAAAAGCTCAATCCGATTCAGCGGATCCAGGGTTAAAGGACATTGCTCGTGGCCTGCAGGGAACACCTTGTCAAGAACGCGTTTGGACATCTGCACCACATCATAGGGCTTATAAAACCGGACTCCGCCTACCGCCATATCCACGGCTATAATCCGGGAAACACCCTTTTTCAGCAAGCGCTCCACCGGCCCGTCTACATTATAGCGCTCCGGGTTGCAGCCCGGCCATGGGCCATCTGCTTCCTGCTCGCCGCAGTAAGTACATTTTGCCTTGGCACCTTCCGGCCCGTTATACATGAACCGCGGATACGGGTAATTTTCCGGCCGGCCGGCCGACATCCAGGACGCAAACTCCGCCTCGAAGTGCAGCCCAAGAGTGTTCTTGTTCAACTCAGCTTTCATGTCTTCCATCTGGGTGTTGGAAAGCGCATGAAAAGGGTCGGTACCGCCGATCCGGGGATATTGGAACTCGTACTTTCTAGTAAACTTAACAGCAAATTCAGATTGCAGGATCGTTTGCCACATCTCTGGATTCCAGATTGCTATCTGGTAAACGGGATGGTTGGGATCATAAGAAAACTGGTGCAGCGATGCGTCCCACATATACTGCGGCGCAAAGGTGTCCATTCCCCCGTGCAGCACATAGAGCACCCCGATCTCTTCTTTGTTCTGGTTTTTGCATGCCGGCAGTATGCAAAGCATGGTTATTACCAGCAGCAGAAGTCCCCAGTGTTTTTTTTGGTGCTTCTTCATATTTCCTCCTTATGCGTTGTGGGTTTTGCTGAAAGTTTTTATTTGTGCTGTTTGATGTCTTACGGGAAGGTGGGAGTGTTTATTCACAAACACTATTGACCGCAGTCATACTGATATTGGATAACATACCAGCTATCATTATGCAACAGTATAGCTGCTTTAAAAAATAACAGCATGAACTGTCTGCGGGGATAATATGTCATTGTCCGATACAGACAAAAGCTTGTTTAAAAAAAATTCCAGTCTGTCGCTCAGCAGACTGGAATTTTAAAGTCGTCTGGTAAGATTAAAGCTTACTGACGTTTACAGCCTGAAGACCTTTGGGGCCTTGCTGAACGTCAAAGGAAACCTGGTCACCTTCGGCAAGATTTTTATGGCCGGCACCGTTGATACCTGAGAAGTGTACAAACACATCCTCTCCATCAGTCTGTTCAATAAAGCCAAATCCCTTTGATTCGTTAAACCATTTTACTGTTCCATTATTCATTGTATAAAATCCCTTCTTTTATCCGCTGATAGCGGATGAATTTTGTACATCCTGTATGAAGTGCCCTTAAATGCAAAAATCGCAACCACAGGGTGAGCGATATACCATGGTTGCGATCAGTTTTGTTCTACTACGATGTTTTAAATAACTTTAGTGAAACAAATCCAGTTGCAGGATTTCAAAAGCTCAACAAACGGTGTACTGTTTATGTTGGTCTATAAATAGCATAGCTGTTTCTGAATAGCAAGAACTATTAATTATTATTTGAATAGGTCTGGGGATATTACTAAAGAGGAATATTTATCAAGATATTGTGTCACTAATTAACTAATGATGCGTATAGACTTCGTGCCATATATTGTGGTCCGTATTACCCGCTTAAATTTCAGACTTTATATCAAAGTTGTCAGTATCTATCACATCAGAAATTGCAACTTACATATGTTACTCTATTAAGATAGTCATTAAAAACCAATAGCCCCATATGATGAAATTTTATATAAATGATTTCGATAAGCGTTTATAAAGGGGACGCACTTGTTTTTTTGTGATAAAGAGTGTAAGAGTTACAAAGGATGAGGCTGCGGGGTTCTGGAGTATTCGTGTCATATTTTTTATTGCTCCGCACCTCCCTGCTCCCCAACGTATAACCGACGCAAGGCATTAATGAAAAAGGTTCACCCGGACTATATTAAAAAAATTATTGCTGCCGAGCATCATGATCCATTCAGTGTGCTTGGCATGCATGAAGCAGAGTCTGGTGGTAAAAGGGCGCTGGTGGTCAGGGCCTTTCTTCCCGAGGCAGATAAGGCGTTTGTCGTTGCGGGGGAGAAGACGCCGGAAGAAATTCCCATGAGCAAAATTCATAATGAAGGGCTCTTTGAATGCCTGATCAAAAACAAGAGCACGTTTTTTCCTTATACCATTAGAACTATCGCCAGCAGCGGGGCAACAAAAATCTTCCCTGACCCCTACTGCCTGCCGCCGGTGCTTGCAGATTATGACCTGCACCTCTTTGCAGAAGGCAACCACCATAAAATATATGAGAAACTTGGCGCGCACAGCATGGTTCACGCCGGCGTGGCGGGAGTTTTGTTTGCGGTGTGGGCGCCAAACGCGCTCCGGGTGAGTGTTGTCGGCAACTTTAACGGCTGGGACGGGCGCTGTCATCCCATGCGGGTGCGGGGCAGTTTCGGGATCTGGGAGCTGTTTATACCGGAGCTGGCAGAAGGCGAGCTTTATAAATATGAAATTAAAGCCCGGGATGGCAGCCTTATTACAAAAGCAGACCCCTATGCCTTTTACTCTGAGACCAGGCCCAAAACCTCGTCCATCGTATACGCTCTCGATACCCATGCATGGAAGGACAGCCGGTGGATAGAGCGGCGGGACACGTCTGACCCCCTGAAGCAGCCGATCTCGGTCTATGAAGTGCATCTCGGCTCGTGGATGCGGGTGCCTGAAGAAGACAACCGCTTTCTCACCTACCGCGAGCTGGCGCCGAAGCTCATTGCCTATGTGACGGAGATGGGCTACACCCACATTGAGTTCCTGCCGGTTTTAGCGCATCCCTACGATGCCTCCTGGGGCTACCAGGTCACCGGCTACTTTTCCCCTACACCCCGTTTCGGCGCACCCGAAGACCTGATGTACCTTATCGACCGCTGCCATCAGCATGGCATCGGCGTCATACTTGACTGGGTGCCGGCGCATTTCCCCAAAGATGCCCATGCACTGGCACAATTTGACGGCACCTGCCTGTATGAACATGCAGATACCCGGAAAGGGGAGCACCGGGAGTGGGGCACCCTGGTGTTTAATTACGGGCGCAACGAGGTGAGCAACTTTTTAATCTCAAGCGCGCTGTTCTGGCTTGATACCTATCATTTTGACGGACTGCGGGTTGATGCGGTTGCCTCCATGCTCTACCTCGATTATTCACGGGAGCCCGGCGAATGGGTGCCCAACCAGTTTGGCGGCAATGAGAACCTTGAGGCTATTGCGTTTCTGAAAAAGTTAAATGAAATCGTCTACCGCTATTTACCCGGCGTGCTCATGATCGCAGAAGAGTCAACTGCCTGGCAGGGCGTGTCGCGGCCCACCTACCTGGGAGGACTCGGGTTTGGACTGAAGTGGAACATGGGCTGGATGAACGATACGCTTGAATACTTTTCCAAAGACCCGGTACACCGCAAATATCATCATAGCCATCTCACCTTCTCCCTGCTGTATGCCTTTTACGAAAATTTTATTCTTCCCTTTTCCCATGATGAAGTGGTGCACGGCAAAGGATCGCTGCTTGGTAAAATGCCGGGTAATGTGTGGCAGAAATTTGCCAACCAGCGCCTTCTTTTCGGCTACATGTTCTGCCATCCGGGGAAAAAGCATCTTTTTATGGGCAATGATTTCGGCCAGTGGTCTGAATGGGACCACAACGCAAGCCTTGACTGGCACCTGCTTGCCTACCCTCCGCACCGCTCTTTGCAGAACTTTGTCAGGGACTTAAATCACCTCTATCGATCAGAGCCGGCCCTCTATGAGATTGACTTCCAGTACAGCGGCTTTGAGTGGATCGACTTTCATGATGCTGACGCCGGCATTATTTCCTTTATCAGGAAGGCACACGACCCGCGGGACTTTGTGGTGGTGGCCTGCAATTTCACCCCGGTGCCGCGCCTTGATTACCGCATCGGCGTTCCGCAGCCCGCCTTTTATCGGGAACTTCTTAACAGCGATTCAGCACATTACGGGGGAAGCAACAGGGGAAACAGCGGCGGCGTGCAGGCTGATGCGATTCCCTGGAGCGGGAAGCCCTGTTCCATCACTATCGTCCTGCCGCCGCTCAGTATTCTTGTTTTCAAACCAGAGTTTTAATCCCTTCACTGGCAGCGATTTTCTCTTTTCTCTTGTGCAACGTGAAATGTTGTTGCAAGACCGGGTCAGGATAGTCCTATGCGTTACCACTATGTAAGAACATACTTATTCTGCACACGCACGCAGACTGCGCAAAGCCTGCAGGAGAAAATTATCTGCTGTCTCAGCCATTCGGCCCCGAGCCTTTCGGCAACGAGCTCCCTTCGGGTCTGAGCCTCAGGGTCGAAGACAAGGCCGAGTTGCTCATGGCCGAGGGGCGGCCTCTGCGGTGAATGAATTTCAGTGAGCTACCTTCTTCCATGATTGACCAGAATAGTGATAGCATTCCCTCCTGTTATTGCCTGCGCATCCCGCTTCCGGAAGGAAGGGGAGAGCAGCGCGCGGACACTGAAGATGAGGCGCACAAGAAAGAAGAAAAAGCAGTCCGCTGCGCGCAGTGCGGGCATGGCATCACCAGTCCGCGTGAACGGATTGACGTGCAGGGCATGCATCAGCACGCCTTTTGCAACCCCTATGGCATTATTTTTGAGATCGGCTGTTTCCGGGCAGCGCCAGGATGCGGCTATGCGGGGCAGGCAACAGAGGAGTTCAGCTGGTTTCCGGGATACAGATGGAGGCTTGCCATGTGCAGCTCCTGCGGTACACATCTCGGCTGGCAGTACAGTGCCCCGGACCGGGAGAGCTTTCACGGACTTGTTCTCGATAATCTGATTCAGCCTGACACATAACCAGGCAGCTCACACGTCACCACTATTTATAACCAAGCAGGGACCTTCAGTTAGTCTTTTCATACCCCGTCAACTCTACATAGGCAGCCCCATGTACCGCCTTGCCCTCCATTATCCCTGCAACAGAACAGAGACCTTCCCAGTAATCTGGTGTCATAACATCATATAAGCTCTGTTCATCAAACAGCGGGCTGACCTGAAACTTCGCATCAAGACCGGGAACCTCTATGGTCCAGTCAACCGGATATATGCTGTGGCCCTTTTCTTCTTTATACCGGCGGGCAGCCAGCGCTGAGAAATCGGCGCCATGCGTGACTGAGCCTGCTGCTGCCTGATAGGTCCAGTTTTTTATGGTGGGTTTATCAAAGATATCCCTGAACTGGAAGAGCATGAGCGAGCTGCCGTCATCAAGGCGCAGAGAGAACCAGTCCCACTTCATCCCCAGCACGGTATAATTTCCCCACTGGTGGTCCATCCAGGTGCGGCCGGAAGCGATGGTATATTCAGTATTATTGACGGTAAGCGTGCCAATGGTTGCAAGGTTGGTAAACGAGTAATAGTAAGAGCTTCTGCCGTCTCCCATGGTGATGAGCCCGTCTTCTCCATGGGGCAACAGCGCGCGCTCAGGTACCAGCACGGCATCAATTGACAGGTTGTCTGTCTCTGCCTTGATGTGGAAACCTGTTGCTTCTGCAAACTGACAGGAAAAGTTTTTAACAATTATTTCTGTTTTGCCCTCTTCAATACCCGCAACAGGGGGGCTGGTCGTTTTTTCAACAAAAGCATGCTGCTTCGTGTCAGGATCGCTCACGGCCAAATGACCGAGGTAGGCAAAGCCTTTTTCCGCTGAAATCAAACGCTTGAAAATGGTGAATTCAAAACCCAGCGTCTTTCCCTGAGCGGTTATTACGTCACCGGTAAAATACCACCACTCATTCACTGCGTTGAAATGCGGGCCGTGGTCAAAAGGGAACTCAAGCGGCCGTTTTTCTATGTCACAGCCGGCAGAGCGTGCAGCAGATGAGCAGGCGGCCAAGACAGGGATTCGGGATTCGGGGTTAGGGTTTGGCATTTTGCAGCGCACTGAAAATATTATAATGGTTTAAGTCCGAAAAAGAGCTGTTCTGCCAGAGAAGCGGGGGCTTATTGAAATCCTTTTGCTCCAGACCCGCGCTAACAGCACGTAATAGCCATCTATATCCTGCCTGCTGATCACCCTGCACGCAAGCCATGCTGAAGCATCAGCGGGAACGAGGGGCTTTCCCGGCTCTGCGGGAAGGGTTTTTATGGAAAACAGTTGAAACTTGTCCTCTTCATCACCTCTCACGCTTCCCAGTTTCAGGGCAAGCTCTTTCTGGCTCTCAGAAGCAATAATAAGGGTGAACGTGCCTGACCGCTCAATCAGCTTGCTGGTGAGATGGCGTTTTGCCACGCTCACGGTGAGCAGCGGCTCTTTTTCTGAAACAAACAGGGCAGTCGCAGTCATTATGTCACGCTTTTCACCATGAATGGTGCTGATAAAAACGACCGGGCAGGGAAGCAAGTCAGAAACCTGCTGCTTGGCAGTGCTCATAGAAAAGGTCTCCTGGTGAGTGCTATTGTTTATCAGATTATAGCACAGAGCACGCAATGCTTCTATAATTAATGGCAGCCGTGGTGTATAATAAAGCCATCAAGGAGCATGTTTTATGGAACAATCTCTTATTATTTTAATAACCGTTCTTCTTTTCAGTGCCGGTTTAATTGGATCTGTGCTGCCGATGCTTCCCGGCTCCCCACTGATACTGCTCGGGGCTTTCATCTATGCATGGTACACCGACTTTACGGTCATTACCTGGGGAGTGCTGCTGGTGCTTTTTGCGCTCACCCTGCTGAGCCAGATGGTAGAGTATCTGGCGACGATTATCGGAGCTAAAAAATATGGCGCCAGCCGGTGGGGTGTTGCCGGTGCTGTTGCGGGGGGCTTGATCGGGCTTTTTGCGGGAGGCGTGTTAGGCATTATAGCAGGACCGTTTATCGGCGCACTGGCAGGAGAGCTTCTTTACGGCAGGACCATAGGCACCTCAATGAAGATTGGATTTGGTACCCTTGTAGGCTTTGTCGGCGGGGCCATCGGTAAGCTTATTATTGCGCTTGCCATGGTCGGCGTTTTTCTGGGAGTGCTGATATCTTAAGCATCAGGTAAGTACCGGCACAAAGACGCCCTTTGCCTTCCGTGCCGCAACAGCCGGCTCGTAAAAGGAGTATTTTCGCACCGCCTGGATAAGCCGCAGCCGGTTGGTGCCGGTAATGGTGCCGCCGGGCCGGTTGAGCATTGCCGTGGCTGCCTCGTCCGGGTTGAAACTGCCGGTTTCAACAAAGGCGGCATAGCCCATGGCATCCACGCTGAAAACCTGCGCCTCGAGCAGGGATTCGAGCATCTCGGTCCCGCCGTCAACAGGCGTGCGCGTTTCAATAATCCCCTGGCCTTCCATTTCCTGTAACAGCCCTGCGATTTTCTTGCTTCTGCAGATCACATCATTCCAGCCCCATTCTTCAGACATGGTTTTGCCGAAGGTGACATCAGAAAGGCGCGCGGTGTAGGATGGATAGCAGAGCAGGCAGCCGAGGTTGAGCGCTGAAAAATTTGTATTGCCCTCGGGGATTTCCTTAATGGTGCCGTCAAACAACTCCACCGATGGTATGCCCGTGGCATAGAAGAACCGCTTGATATCTTTTTCCTGCAGTCCCAAGCGCTGCAGCTGCTGGTCAACTCCGGTATAGGTATTGGCAAAAAAGCAGTTGAGCCCGAGCAGAAAGCTGATGTTTCCGGTCAGTTCCCGGCAGCGTTTTTTTGCGACCGTGCCATGGTCGGCAAGATACTGGGCTTTCCGGATGGCCTCCAGGTGGCAGGAAGTTCCGACCACGGCAACGCTTCTGCCCGCTATTGGCAGGCGCGCCAGCTGCGGGGTTACCGTGGGCTTGGTGAACGCGCAGGCAACCGCGTCCGCGGGGGATGCTGCGACGCGCGGCTTTGCGTGGGAGCAGTAAAACAGATCGTGCGCCTTGTCCGTCAGAAGCGCTGCGTCAATATGCCCCTGCTCGAACAGGTAGGCGAGCAGCGCGGTGGTTGCCCCTCCCCAGTAGGAGCGGGTGCGGATGGCATCGTTTAATACCTGCTCAAGGCATATGTGCGTGTAACAGCCGATAAGAGGGTCGTGCTGGTCAGCGCCGTTTTTCCGGGCCAGCTCGCGCTCAATAGCAGTATAGGGCATTTCCGTGCGCGGGCACATCTCCACGCAGATCCCGCATTCAGTGCAGTCATCTGCCACCGCGGGTATGGAATGCTCAGTGAGGGATATGGCATTAACCGGGCATGCGGCAACGCACATGCCGCAGCCGCTGCAGGCTTTACTTTCGACAACGGTTGATATATTCTCCATACCCAAGGTATTAAAACATAAACGGAAAAATGTAAAGTTTAATACTTTTCCCAGGGGTATTTATTATGGATCAGACAACAATACTGTCCATGCTGCACGGCACGCTGGGCATTAAAAAGAACGTTATTGCTCTGCGGCGCTCACAGCATGAGCCGGCCGGCATCACAGCATACGCGGACATGAACAACATCTGCTACATGATGGCAGAAGCTATTGAAGAAGAGAAGACCTTCTACACGACCCTGAAGGATCACGTCTGCACGCTGGGCTGCGCGGCAACCGGGCTTGATCCGGGGCTCGCGCAGATGAGCGATGAGGAGCGCACGTCAAGCGATGAGTATCACACCGCCGCGATTAATATTTTCCCCAGCGAGGAGATTCAAAACAGGTCCGAGCAGCAGGCAGCAGCGCTGTTTCCGCAATTTGCAGAGAAATGCGGGGCGGTTATCATCGGGCCGTTCGGCAGTGTTCCTGACCCTGACGCGCTGGTCCTGTTCGGCACGCCGGAGCAGATTCACCTGCTGACGCGTGCCTACTGCTATGCTACCGGGAGTTTCATAAAAGGCTTTGCCGGCATGGGCGCCTGCCGGATGCTCCTGCCCCAGGTCATCATTAACAAAGAACCCATCTTCACTATTAGCGACCGCGCCTGGCGCAGGGCGTTGAAGCTTGCTCCGGATGAGCTCACCCTGGCAACGCCAGCGGACAAGCTGATCATCATGCTGGAGAACCTTGAGCAGTCACAGCTTTAGTGGTTCTTGAGCTTCCTGTTTCTGCAGGGACAGCAGCCAGAATAAAGCCGCAAGCATAGAATAGGAAACAGCAACCTCCCCGTGCAGGGATCCCGGTACATGCCACGGCAGATAGATTTCTCCTGACGGAAATACCGAGTGCATGAGCCCGCACAGGGTGAGCGCTGCGCACACCAGCGCGTATACTGCGCAGCGCCGCAGCCTCTTATCAATGAGCGAAGAAAGCATCCCGCCCCAGAGCATCGCCGTGAGAATAAACCCATTGCCGAGTATAATAAGCGTCTGGTAGAGCGTCTTCAGATCGGGCGGGAAAGTCCCGGGAGAGATTTTCAGCTGGCTGAAGAATTGCCCGAGCAGCACCACCATGAGGTTGGCTATGGTGGGGAAAAAGGTGCAGGTCACCGCTGCAGAATACTGAATCGGCACTGATGCATAGGCCTGCGACACGATTTCGAATCCGACGAATATAAAAATTGGCGCCAGCACCGCCTTTGGGACGAGGCCGATAATTATCGACATAATGCCGGCCATTGCCCCCAGGCCGATAAAAAGTCCGGTCGCCAGGGTATACCACCAGGTCGCGCCCATCTTTTTATAGGCCGGATGACCGATATAGGGGGTGGTCTGTGCCACGCCGCCGAAGAAGGCAGCAACGAGGGTT
The DNA here is from genome assembly GCA_963803975.1 of uncultured delta proteobacterium. GTDB lineage: Bacteria > Desulfobacterota > WTBG01 > CAIYCZ01 > CAIYCZ01 > JAPLIX01. Next base: position 9,932 of record CAWDOY010000007.1, on the reverse strand, counting down.
GAGAATGCCTCGGTGAGGAGTATGTCCCGGGCGCGGTAATCATCGCCGGCCAGGCGGGCGCTCTCAGTGTTGTTAATGCCGCCGATGATGGTGATGATGCCGAACGGTATGGCCAGCGGGAGATACTTAAGCGTTGCCGGCAGCTCAGCGAGAAACCCAGCGCTGAAATGCGGCAGTGATGCGTGCATGGCAAACTCCGGCGGACGGTAGGCCGGGATATAACCGCCAGATCCCAGCGCGGTATAGACAATCGTTCCGATGACCACCGCGACAAAAATTCCCGGCAACCGGTAGGGCAGGTCCATCCTGCCGATCAGCACATAAAACATAATTCCCAGCGCAACCATGCCGGCAACGGGGACGGTAAAGATTTCAATGAGCGGAAGAAAGCCGAGAAACAAGAGGCCAATGCCGGCAATTGAGCCCAGCAGCCCTGCCGTGGGAATAACGCGCTGTATCATGCTGCCGCAAAACGAGGTGCAGACCTTGACCACACCGATAATGAAGAGGTTCGCCATGCCGATTTTCCAGGCAAGCACAGCATCATGGGTTGCAAGGTACGCTGGCCCCAGCACCGCATAGGCGATGCCGATGGTTGACGGTGTATCAAGCCCCAGGGGCATGGCGGTCACGTCACTGCGCCCGGTTTTTTTTCGCAAACGGCGCGCCAGGACCGTATACGTCAGGTCGCCGAACAGCACTCCCAGCGCAGTGCCCGGTATCATGCGGAAGAGCACAAGGTCCGCTGGATAGTGAAAGGTGAAAATGAGGATAGAGCTCAAAAATACCAGGTTTCCCACGTTGTCCAGCAGCAATGCCAGAAACGCGCTCAGGTTGCCCCAGAAGCTGTTCTGGTTCATGTTCTCATCGTGTCCTTCAGTATCCGTTCAACCGCCCGAGTAAAATCAATCCCTGCCCTTGCTGCCGCGGCCACAAAGCCGCTGTCCGGCGCGATGCAGGGGTTCGCATTGACCTCAAGCACAAAGGGAGCGCCCGTTCCATCCACCCTGAAATCAACCCGGGCGTAGCCGCGCAGGCCGAATACCTGCCAGCATTTTTCAGCGAGCGCGCTGATCTTGTCAAGCAGGGGCCGGTCTTCTTCAGGGAAGGAGAAACAGCGCTGCGTGTGCTGATATTCAAATGACGCCTCATCCCATTTGGCCCGGTAGCCGACCACTCGCTTCTTCCCGGAAGGATAGTCGACGAATTTAATCTCTGCCGGCGGCAGGACTTCGGGCCCGCGGTCACTGGCAAGAAGAGACAGGTTGAATTCCCGGCCGTCAATATAGCGCTCGGCAAAAAACTCCCGGTTCCAGTCGTGCTGCCGCTGCGCAATTTCTCTGTTCAAATGCTTCCGGTCAATGGGGGTGATGATCGAATCCTCATCAAGACCAACAGATGCATGCTCCCACACGGCTTTAATAATAAAAGCGCTGCCACTAAAGGTGGCCTGTTCCTCAAGCGCGCCATCCGCAAGCCAGTGCGGCGTGGGAATGCCCCGGTCTCTCAGGAGGCGCTTGGCAAGAAGCTTGTTTGAAGTGAGGTACATGGCGTCGGCCGGCGCTCCGGTGTAGGGAATATGCAGATAGTCAAGCAGCGCGGGGGACAGATGAATCAGCCGGCCCTGTCCATTAATGCCTTCCACGAGATTGAAAACAAGATCAGGGGAGAGCGCCTGCAGTGACTGCGCTGCTGCCTGGAGGTCGAGGGAGAAGGGGAGGGCGCGCACGTCATGTCCCAGCCCGGCCAGTGCGCGCAGGACCGCTTCAACCTGGACCAGGGTGTCCAGTTCTTCCGTATCGGCGCCTTCAGGAATCAGGGCGTGAAGGATGACTATTTTCATGTTACCGGGCAGTACCCTCGGAGACACGGCAGGCCTGAATAATGTCTTCATCGGCGTGCCGCCGGTGCAGCAGGGCAGAGGTGTGCGCATTGCCGATGCGCTCCCGGGCTGATGTCACGATCATATCGATCAGTTCATGATAGGGTATGCCCGCCAGGCGGCAGAGGATGGGAAGGTCCGAGTGCACGGGGTTCAAGCCAGCCAGCGGATTTACTTCTATAAAATTCGGCCTGCCGAAACTGTCTGCCCGCAGGTCCACGCGTCCCCCGTCCCTGCACCCGAGCCCGCGCCAGGAAGCAAGCGCTACCTCACGGGCCTGCCGTGCCATTTCATCATCTGCCAGCCGGTAGCAAACGCGCTCCTCGTACAGCTCCTTGTTCATATACGAATATACATCAGGTTCCGCGGCCGGATTCAGCATAACTTCCATAACCCCAAGAGCACTGGCATCGGCACCGGTGCCGACAATGCCGATCGTGAACTCCCGTCCCGGCAGAAAGGTCTCAACGAGAACCGGCTGCTGGTATCGGTCCAGAAGCTTTCGGCAGACGCTTTCCAGGCTCTCCCTGGTGCTGATCTTTGATGCCGCGGAGATGCCCTTGCCGGTTCCTTCAGCAACCGGCTTGGCAAACACCGGAAAGGCAATAGCCGCGGTTTCAATGTCTGCCGCAGTCTCTATCACCGCAAAGTCAGGCGTCGGTATGCCGAGGTCGCGGATTACATGCTTGGTCATGCCCTTGTGCAGCGTGAGGGAGAGAACCAGCGCATCAGAAAACGTGCAGGGGATATGGTAGGCCTCAAGCAGTGCCGGCACCACGGCCTCACGGCCGAATCCTCGCAGGCCTTCGGCAATATTAAATACCAGATCCCATCGGTCGCCGCAGGACAAGCGCTGTACCAGGCTCCGGACATTGCCGATGCGCGCGGTCTCATATCCCAGAGACTGCAGCGCCTGCTCAAGGGCAGCTATGGTTTCCGGCTTATCAAATTCTGCCGTCTCTTCTTCGCTGTACCCTAAGGCGAGGTAATCGTCCCTCAGATCATACGTGATGCCAATTTTCATGCGCAATGGTAATTTTCTTTTCAAAGTGTCAGCGCTGCGTTTTCCGCGGCTATTTCAGGCCCACCGTACCGCCCGGGTCCGGATAGCGGTAGGTAATGCCCGCGTAGTTTTTAAGCAGCAGATCTTCTCCATCACGCCCCACCACATAATCAGGAACAAGAGGAATTTTGCCGCCGCCGCCCGGTGCGTCAACCACAAAGGTGGGCACTGCATAGCCGGTCGTGTGTCCGCGCAGGCCCTGAATAATCTCGAGGCCTTTTTCCACGGGGGTGCGGAAGTGGGCAGAGCCGTGAATGGGGTCACACTGGTAGAGATAATACGGTTTCACCCGGATGCGCAACAGCCCGTGTACCAGCTCTTGCATTGTCGCTATGCTGTCATTAACGCCGGCAAGGAGCACGGTCTGGCTGCCCAGCGGAATTCCCGCATCTGCCAGGCGGCCGCAGGCCTGGCTCGCCTCCGGTGTCAGTTCCTCGGGATGGGTGACATGGATGCTCAGCCACAGCGGATGAAAACGCTTGAGCAGGCGGGTAAGGGAAGAGGTGATGCGCTGCGGCAGCACCATCGGCGCTTTGGTGCCGATACGGATGAACTCTACATGGGGGATGCGCCGCAGCCGGGACAGCAGCCACTCCAGGCTTTCATCTTCAAGGGTCAGCGGATCACCGCCTGACAGCAGCACATCGCGTATGGCCGGATGTGCCTCAATATAGGCAAGGGCCTGCTCCCAATGCTCCTGCATGTAGCAGTCTTTTGTTTCATTTCCCACGATGCGGGAGCGCGTGCAGTAGCGGCAGTGGGTGAAACAGAAGCCGGTCACCAGAAACAGCGCCCGGTCAGGATAGCGGTGCACAATGCCCGGCGCCGGGCTGTCCCGGTCTTCTGCGAGCGGGTCGCTGGATTCCCCGGGAGACGGTATGAATTCATCATACGCCGGCACCACCGTGCGGCGCACCGGGTGCGTTACATCGATGCTGTCGATAAGGCTTGCATAATAGGGCGTGATGCTGACCGGAAGCTGCCCTGCATGATGGGTCAGCGCTTTGCTCTCATTCTCGGAAATCATTATAAAACGGGACAGGCCCGGCATATCGGTAATGCGGTTGCAGAGCTGCCAGTGCCAGTCGTTCCACTCAGCGCTGGTTATATGCGGATAGAAGCATTTATAAAAAGATCGTGACCGGGAGCTTATCTTGAAACTGATTAAAGAACGCACCGGATGGGCAGCAAGCGGGGATGATTGTTCAGGCTGAGGTAAAAGAAACGGCTGAGTACAACGGGGCGGGCTTATGGGTTGTTTTGCAAGAGATAATTTCGCGAGGCGTCGCATCCTGCCAGGAGGCTCAGATTCTTGGCTGGGAGGTTCTACATCAGCATCACTGGTGAAGTGGCTTTTCTTCATGGTGTATTACTCCTCCGGGATATGTATGCAGGCTGCCTACAACATTTTTTTTGTCTTTATTAGTGGTCATTTACTATTTTTTTTGCTATTCCCTACTTCATATTGTTTTCCCTGTCAAGAAAAAAGTATCACTTTTTTCACTAAAAGAGTAATTTTTTTTACATTCAGCTATAATCCTGACTTTTGTAAAAAAATAGTCAACAGGTTTGTACTATTTTAAAATCGCATCTTGAGCGCTCAATGGCTCACCGGGCCGTTCATAAGACGATTAAAGACACCTTCCCGCTATTGACATGCGCAGCAACACCAGTTTTGTGAGCGCCCGGCCCAATTTGCTTGCACATATTGCAAGATATGCGCAGGCAGTTCCATGGAGGCTTATTCCAACATGCCCTCGCCAGCCAATGTAAAAAAACTGAGCAGCTTTGATGTCTTCTGCCTTGGCGTCAATGCCATCATAGGTTCCGGTATCTTTCTGTTCCCCGGGCTGCTGGCACGGGAGGCAGGGCCTGCCTCTATTGCGGTATTTTTTAGCTGCGGAATTTTATTAACTTTTGTTGCGCTCTGCTATGCAGAGCTTGGCAGCATCTATAAGTGCAATGGCGGCTCGTACGTGTATGCCCGGGAAGCCTTTGGCCGTGATGTCGGCTTTGCCGTGGGATGGATGTCCTGGGTGACGGCGATATTCAGCTGGGCAGCAGTTGCCAATGCCGTAAGCGCATATGCCGGTTATTTCGACCCGGTTTTTAATACGCTCGTTGTGGGAAAGTGCATAGCCTGCAGTTTAGTGCTGGTGCTCGGGATTTTAAACTACCGGGGAATAAAACTCGGGGCATGGACGGTTGACACGTTCACCATTGCAAAGCTGGTTCCTCTGATGCTGTTCATTGCCGTCGGCATTTTCTTTGTCTCAGGGGAAAACTATCATCCGTTCTGGGGGAGAGGCACCGGCACCTTTGGCCATGCCGTGTTCCTGGCGCTGTGGCCGCTGCAGGGCTTTGAAATAGCGTCGCTTCCGGCCGGGGAAACAGATAATCCGCAGCGGGCAGTACCCATTGCCACCATCGGCTCATTACTATGTGTAACGGCACTCTATGTGCTGGTGCAGGCAGTGTCAGTGGGGGTGTTTGCCGGCCTGGCGGCATCAACAGAAAAACCGCTGGCTGATGCTGCTGCGGTTTTTATGAAGCCTGCGGGCGCTCTTATTATGGCGGTCGGGGCGCTGGTTTCCATGATCGGGTATACTGCAGGGAACGCTCTCGGCAGCCCGCGCTTTTTATCGGCCCTGGCAGAAGACGGGTTTTTATCTGCGCGCCTTTTTGTTCCCCACCCGCGCTTTCATACGCCGGCAGGGGCAATCATCCTGACCACCGCTATAACCTTTTGCGCAGCGCTGGTGCTCAACTTTCAGCAGCTGGTGATACTCAGTAACCTTGCCGTCATCTGCCAGTATCTCTCAACCTGCGGTGCTGTTATCATATTGCGGCGCACGCAGCCCCGGCTTGATCGCGGTTTTAAAATACCGTTTGGCAGCGCAATAGCGGCGGCCGGCTGTATTGTTTCAGTGTGGTTAATGAAACAGGTAGCGGTGGCAGAGCTGGTATGTGCCTGCGGGGTGCTTGCCGTGGGACTGGTGGTGAAGAAGGTTCTTCACGGCAGGGCGGTTACGTCTCCCCATCCATAAGCACCGATGGGTAGTAACACTTAAAGATGAGGCAAGGCCATTTATACTCTTCCTGGTAGATTGCGCGGGCGTATTCGCGGAACTCTTTTTCGGCGGCTTGCCTTCCCGCAGGCGGTTAAGCAGCCGGCGGATAAACAACACGTCCTTTAATTTTTTTTCCGGCGCATTGTCTCTGCCGACAATTTTTACGCCGGCAAGCCCCATCTCTTCAAATTCATGGAGCGCGCAGCCTCCGCAGGGCCGGTCGTCGATGTGCAGGGCTGACCAGAAATGCTGCCGCTCCCAGGAAATCTTTTCCTGCAGGATCTTTTCCGCTTCTTCATCGGAGACCCCATCAACGGCAGCAGAAACCTCATAGAGCAGCATGCAGGCATTTTCATAGGACTTTCGGTTCTCCTCATCAACCAGATCTGCCAGGCCGTGCTGAAACGTGCACAGTCCGTCAACGTTAGCGCAGCGGGAGTTGAGGATAAAGGTTTCAAGCTCAACGCCGGAAACCTTATCGCTATTCCGCCTATTTCCTCTAACGACAGATGCCGGGCAGGATAACGCGCGAAGCGCCGAGATCGCGGTAAAAATGGACCGTTTCGGCATTAAAGGCAGTGCCGGCAGTGCTGATGTGGATGCGTGCAGTCAGCCCATCTCCCGGAGGGTGAAGAGAAGTCCCCAGATCGCCGATGATAAAAGCATCAATGCCAACTTTGAGCGCCTGCTTTCGATATACTCTGTGAGATGGGGTACTGCTTTCTGCTGTAATAGTGCTCATTTATGGTGAGCACAACCGGTATGCTTCTTTTATGGGAACGCCTGACAGCTTCCTCAAGGTCTGCAAAAGAGCTCATATGCGGGCTGGTATTGATGAACGCGTTGTCTTCCTGGCGGCGGTTCAGACAGGCGGCAACCGTGTATTTTTCACGCCACTCCGCGGGCAGCACGCCGCAGTAAAACTCATCAGCGCCTGCGTCAATGAGCGGCTCCACTTCATCAATACGGCTTAACGGGGACAGAATTTTCAGAGTCATAGATACTAAGGGCAGTTAGAAATAACCTGGTTTTAAATTTCGTAACCATTATTTTTATAACACAATATCAGCAGGAGGTAAATGTGTAGTTCTAACTCTTTTGGGGAGCCAGCCAATCAATGGAGATTAGTTCTTGACTCTTAATGGTTTTTCATACTACTACTATTTTAGACTTTGCAGCTAAAATTGCGTGCGGAAGGCTATTTTACCCTTGATTTCCCGGCCGCTCTTTATTATAAGCATAGAGAGAAAGGCTAAAAACATTACAGACACAAAAAAGTTAATGCAGTTTCTGTACTGTAATGTTCAGGTAGTATATATTCAGGTATACAATACAGACAGCAACCGGGAACTCATAAACACTAATTACAGGAGGGAACAACGTATGTCTACAGTAAAACCCATCACCAAATCACAGCTTATTTCTGAAATCGCAGCAAAACTCAACATGACTAGAAGGAGGTATGACAGCTTCATTGATGTGCTCTCCGCAGTTGCGTACAAGGAAGCCAAAGAGAGCGGCTCCTTTGTGCTGCCCGGCTTCGGGAAACTCGTGAAGGTGCAGCGGAAAGCGCGCATCGGACGGAATCCCGCCACCGGTGAAGAGATTAAGATAAAGGCAAAGACCGTAGTGAAGTTCAGAGTGGCTAAAGCCTGCAAGGATGCGATCCTGGGAGCAAAGTAACCAGGGCCGGTTGCTCAATTTTCAGGCTAGTGCAATAAAAGAGATGAGGCAGGGCCAGCAATGGCCCTGCCTCTTTGCTTGGTGAAGATGTGCTGGAGAAGCGGGTACGGGAAATTATTGGAGAAGGGAAACAGCTTCTGCCCTCCCGGGGGACGGGCATTCGAATTACGGATGAAATCCAGCAGGATACACTGATTTCATGCAATCATCCCTCTTTCCGTCTCGGCCGATACGCCCTGCAGCACAACTCCCGGATCCACGCAGTGTTCTCTACAGACTGAAAAATTACGAAAAGCGGAGTTTGGAGAAGCAACACACAGATTCGAGGAGGGCCATGGTATCTGCAATCTCCTGCATATCAGGCCGCCGGGGAATTAACCGTTTCCAGGAACTCTTGCGTGTCCCTGAAAAGCCACGGATTGCCAAGCGCCCCCCGGCAATGGCGACGCCGTCACACCCGGTTTCATCAAACAGCTTCTTTACCAGCTGCGGTGAGAGCGCATCACCGCTGGCAATCACCGGGATGCGCAGCGCTTTCTTCACCTCATAAATTACCTGATAATCAACCCTTCCCTGATACCCCTGTTCCTTGTTCTGCCGTGGATGAACAGGCCGTGATCCCGCGTCCTGGGCATGGAGTGCCACGTCACGGGCGTTTACTCGGCGGCATCCCACCGGAACGTATCTTCACCGTCACCGGGACAGACGAATAATTGACCACCACCTGAGAAGCTCACTCAATTTTTTTGTTCCCTGAGCAGGCTTCGCCTCGTTTTGGCCGTGACTTTGGTTACCGGACAGGCAGCATTAAAATCGATGATTGCATATTCACATTCACGATCACGGAGCTTGTCAAGCGCAGCGCGCAGTACCCGGTTGTTGCGTGAATCCCGAGCGGCCGGTCAGCGGATCGGTAGCAAGCATTTTATGCAGGGTATTTTTATTATTATAGGTGAGCGCGCGGGCGCTCACCATTTCGGTAAACGCAAACGCGCAGCCGAACCTGCGGTTGATCAGGCGGAACGGCAGATCGCTGACTCCGGCAAGCGGCGCAAGCATGCAGGAAAAGCTATTTCTATAGTGCCGATACGTAACATATAATTACATCAGGGGCTGTTACTGCGTTGAGCAAAAAGGTGTACGTATCCTAACCCATCCCTTAAAACCCGCAACGCAAAACCCCGGTTTTTGCGTTTTGCACATACTTTGACCATACGATAGCGGGGGATATATAGTTTAGACCACCAGGTATCGTGATACTAGTCGTATGTAGGAGGTGTGAACAGATGAAACCATTACGTGCAGCGACAACCATGGAGAGCTGCTCTTGCTACCATCTCTCTCTGCAGCGGCTGTACCGGTGACAGCGCCTTTGTCGATTTCCCAGTTCAGCCTGAATCCACCGGAAGTGAAGGGGCGGCAGGTGACGGTGAACGGCGGGGTGGGGGTCCCTGTCGAGCGCATCCAGTGGGAATGGGGCGACGGCGAGATGGAAAAGCATCATTTTTTCCCTTTCAGCCATACCTATAAAAATCCCGGTAAATACGAAATCAAGGTCATGGTTTTTGACAGTAAGAACCAGAGTGCCACCAGAACAGCCATTGTGGATATTAAATAGCCGGTCAATGTGAAAAAAAGAGCTATTGCCTGCTGGCAGGTAATACTCTCTCTCCGGCCCCGGTATGCCCCGGCAGGTGCACGAAGACCGGGAGATAACACAAGAGCAGGCAAAGAGCATTGCTGCAACATTTTAGAGACATTTGACGGGCAACAGTGAAGCGCGAAAATGTCATCTCTACAGATAGTCTGTCCCCAGTGTGATGCAATAAACCGCGTTCCGGCTGACAAACCTGCAGCAGAGGGTAAGTGCGGCATGTGTCACCGCGAGCTATTCAGCGGCATGCCGCTGGAGCTGAACGCTGAAAAGTTCCAGCGCCAACTGCAGTACAGCGACATCCCTCTGCTGGCTGACTTCTGGGCGGCATGGGCGGGCCGTGAGATGATGGCCCCGGTTTTGCAGGCCGCCCGGCAGCTCACCGAACGTCAGGCTGGAAAAAGTTAACACAGAAAAAGAGCAGGGCTGCTTCGCGCTTCAACATCATGAGCATTCCCACCCTGGTGCTTTTTAAGAACGGGGAGGAGCAGGCCCGGATTTCAGGGGCCATGGACTTGCAGCGGCTCCTTGCGTGGGTCCAGCAGAATCTCTAACCAGCTGCTGCAAAATACTTGCTTG
>CAWDOY010000006.1:0-16369 GCA_963803975.1 uncultured delta proteobacterium | reverse complement strand
TGTTTATGTCTACGTGCTGCTCGTTCAGTTACGTATTGCTGTGGAATAGATAATTCTGTTATTTGTTTGCCAAAGACCGGGCAGACGACAATATATGCCGCTGGTGATGATGGCGAGATATTCAGGCAGGGGTTGCGCGGCCTTCCCCCGGTTTGTGGACCATGGCGACGGCACGGTGACGGACAAACTGACTGGCCTCATGTGGATAAAGGGTGAGACAGTACAAGTGACATGGCAGTCAGCGCTTTACTATGTAAAGACATTGAACACAGGGGGCCATACAGACTGGCGGCTGCCCAATGTGAACGAGCTGAGAAGCCTTGTTGACTATTCACAAACTGAGCCTTCCTTACCGCAGGGACATCCATTCACGGATGTGGTGGCGTCCTTTTACTGGTCGTCTACTGCCAGCACGAACGGTACTGGCGGCGCGTGGGGCGTGGACTTCGGCAACGGCAGCGTGAACAAAGGCAAAAATGCCGACGGCTACTATGTTCGCGCCGTACGCAACATTGGCTCAACTGGCACTTCGACAATTTTACCCACAACGACTACAACCTCTCTACCAGAAACAACAACAACAACCATTTCAATTTCTACCACCACAACTGTCCCAGGTAACCAATGTGTTGCAGAAACAATTTACGGCAAAGACAGCGAGGAAACCGAATTGTTGCGTGAGTATCGAGATAAGGTATTGAGCAAGTCTGCAACGGGTCGCCAGATGATTAAGACCTACTATGATCTATCTCCTGCAGTTGTAGAAGTTCTGCAGAATAACGACACTGCCAGAGCAAGCACCCGCAGGGTATTGGATTCATTAATGCCAGCTATCAGGGAAAAGGTGAAACAGTGAAGGCGGTGCCGAGGTGGATATACGGGGGAGGGAATAATTTTCATTCAACTCAAAGGGGCACTAAATGGAGGGGCAAAGGGGTCAAACCTCAACGGGCTGTTGCCCAAATGGCCAATTTAGCGCTGGGACGCGGACACAAAGCACCACGCATCTGTTGTTGCTTGTCCCGGTATAATACTAAAACCAAAAGAGAATAATAAAGCAGTTGCTGCCCCTGACCACACCGTTTTAGTGACCTCTGCTGCGGTTTGTGCCTTGCTGACTACCCTACCTGCGGTCTTCTTGATAAGAATCTGTATATTCTGTACCGCAGCTATTAGAAAATCCTGTATCTGCATCCGCCATAAACCCCGCCACCGTGCTCGCTTGTATCCGTACCGCGTTGACCGGGCAAAGGACCGCTCGGATAAATGCTGCCTGGTTTTTATATCCCGTTGTGCTGCCGCACTGCTGGCTATCTCTAACATCCGGTCTAACTCATCCTGCCGCACATGCCGTTTTAAACTTCTGCCATCCTTGGCTCTGGTACATCCGGCGCGAAGCTCACAACCAGCGCACACCTTTCTGCTTGCCTTGTATTCATAATACTGACGATCTTTATTAAAATTGCGCTTCCTTAAAAGCTCTCCCGCGGGACAGAGGAAGGCGTCTTGCTCTGCATCATACATAAACGCTTCCTTTGGTATAATCCCTTCCTGGCGCCCTGACCCCCGCTGCGTCTCTTCTAAATTCGGCAGGTGGGCCTTGATCTCCCGTTCAGCACATAATAAATAATTATCCTTTATCCCGTACCTGCTGTCCCCTACCACAACCGCCACATCTTCCCCGGTATTCTGCTCGTGTGCCGCGATGACTGCTTCCATCATCTCCCCGTCATCCACACTACCTGCCGTTACCTGGGTCGCCGTTATCACTTCTTCTTTTCCATCTACCCCTCGATGTGTCTTATAGCGCAGCTTTGGTCTGCTCCCGCTGTGTCTGGTCACCGATGCATCCGGGTCTGTCGTTGACAGATAACGCTTATTGGCCTCCCCGTTCTTCTCTTCTGCCAGTTCCTCTAACCGCTGCTCAACTTCTCGATACCCCTTCTTTAAATAATGCCCCAGCCGATGCGTGTCTACTACTGAGTTGTTTGAGGCATTGGCGTCGATTAAACTGGAATCAATAAAAAGTTTTTTCCCGTCTACCAATCCAGCTACGACACACTGCCCTACTATGCGCTCAAAAAATCCCTTGAAGGTCTCCACTCCCCAGCGCACGCGGGCTTTACTCAATACACTGTGATTGGGTACTTCACTATCCAGCTCAAACCCTAAAAACCACAGCCAGTCCAGTCGCACCGGCAGCGTCTCCAGCAACTCCCGCTCTGAACGTACATTATAGAGTACCAACAGTAACAGCATCTTCAGTATCACCGGTGGTGGTACTGAAACATTTCCATTGTACCCGTAGCTATCGTTCACCTCTTGATAGACAAAATCAAAATCGATTGCCTTCTTGATTTTTCGTAGTAGGTGGTTTTCCGATACCCGTTGTTCAAGACTGATGTTGTAATAAAACAACTTCTGCTGGTTGCCTGGCTGTTTGCCCATCATGTTGATTGTTCCTTCTTGTGTTTATAATTAAGAAGGAATATATCAATTTTATTGCCTGCTATCAAATGATTTGGGCAACAGCCCGTCAACTATCAACTACAAAAACCTCCGTCTATTTATGATTTGACATGATGTAGCTTGTAGGCTACACTTATTTAAAATAATAATTTATCGCCAGGGAAAGTTCTTTGCCGAAAATACACATCTATCAGACGCAAGAGAAAGAGTGCCCGTTTGAAAACTGGCTGGACACCCTGAGCGACATTAATGCAAAGGCAAGAATACTGCAAAGGATAGACAGAATTGAGCTGGGAAACTTTGGCGACTGTGAGCCGGTCGGGGATGGTGTGCACGAATTAAGAATAGACCATGGTCCCGGATACCGGATATATTTCGGCAATGATGGAAAATATCTGGTAATTCTGCTGTGTGGGGAACAAAAAGGGGCCAGGAAAAAGACATTAAACGCGCTAAAGCGTATTGGCAAGACTACAAGGCCCGAAAAAAGTGAAACCGCTTGTCTCCTTTGAAAACAGGCAAACAGCAAGAAGGAATGAAAAAATGACCAGGCCAGGCAAAGATTACAAAAGCGAATTACTGAAACGGCTTAAAGACCCGAAGCTTGCAGAGGCATATATCAATGCAGCGCTCGAGCATGGCACACAGGAGGAATTATTGGTTGCCCTGAAAAATGTATGCGAAGCGCATGGCATGGCACGCACAGCCAGAAAAGCAAAAATAAACCGGGAAAATATGTACCGCGTGCTTTCCGCAAAAGGAAACCCGCATCTCTCAACCTTTACCTCAATTATTGAGAGCACCGGCTTGAAACTGCGCGTGCAGGCCGGCTGAACGATATTGCCATACCAAAAAAAAGACCAGAAGAAACGTCAGCCCCCCAACTTTTTAAGCGCTTGCCCCTGAGCTTGTTCCACATAACAACATTCCCGCGGCCATCACCACAAACGCCAGGGAAAATGGGGGACATCCATGATACGAAAGTCAAGTAAGCAAAAGGGAGCAAAAAGGGTCAAACCGCAACTATCAACTATTGACATAATCCGTCTGCTTTGCTTTGTATGAAACATGGCACGACCAATACAAATTTATCAAGCCTGACCCCAATATTTTATGCCATATCATCTCATGCCCTCGATCTTTTAAGGCTGGGATTAGCGTTGCATGGCTAATCCCTTTTTTGTATTATGGGGCGCATGGCAAAAGAGAAATTACCCGTAACACCGGCAGTAAGAGTGCTGAAGGCTGAGAAGGTAGAGTTCACGAGCCATCTCTATGCCTATGAAGAGCACGGCGGAACAGAAGTGTCAGCGCGAGAGCTCGGGGTTGACGAGCACGCGGTGGTGAAGACCATTGTCATGGAGGATGACAGCAGGAAGCCGCTTATCGTTCTCATGCACGGAGACCTGCAGGTTTCAGGAAAGCAGCTTGCCCGCATAATCGGAGCAAAAAATATTCTGCCCTGTTCTCCGGAAACAGCCCAGAAGCATACCGGGTATCTTGTGGGCGGAACTTCGCCGTTCGGCACCCGCACGAATATGCCGGTCTATATGGAAGAAACCATCCTGGATCTTCCCCGTATTTATATAAACGGCGGCAAGCGGGGGTACCTCGTGGGCATTGACCCGAAAGATGCCGTGCGCGTCTTAAAACCTGTGATAGTGAAGGTTGGGGTTGAAAAGTAAGAGTGGGGAGGGAAGTAAATAGCGTGGAGTCTTGAATTCAATGACCCCCCTGTCTCCCCCCTTGGCAAGGGGGGATATAAGAGGGGTCTCTTGAGACCTGTTTCTTCCATAAACAACCACGAAGCACGGCGCCTGGCTCTTATGTCCGCAATGACTTTTTGATGGCGTTGTTCGCTATTCAACATCAGGTGCCATCTTTAAGACAGCATCTGTATCGTTGGCATCAAACAGCATGAATTTCGGCTCCCGTGACCTTTTGCCGGCCGGCCACTCGGTCCATTGTGGAAGCCCAGCGACGTTCGGGTTGCCGACGCGGGCAAACTGCGCGGTATAAGCCATCATCGCATCAGAGAGAGCCATCTGCCCCGGCCGGTTATCTTCCCGGAACAGATAATCAGTAGCATCTGCAAACAGGGGAAACGACCCGATCAGGCCGAAATTGAAGGGGATGTCCAGCGCGTGAAACGACCCGAGCGCGATGGCCCAGCTCATTTTGTCCGTAGGGCCTGAGTCAGTCGGCCAGGCATTGTATCCATTCCTGTTGTATTGCCCGTACTGAAAGATGTAGCTGTAAACACCCGGCTGGGTTTCATGGCTGCTCATTTTTTGCGCAATCGTATCCAACCCGTTTTGCCTGCCGATCTGCGAGAGTCTTTTCCCTATCCACTGGTAAAGCCCGTTACCCATGAACTTGTGCACGCCCGCAAGGTACATGAACAGCTTGCCCTCTTCAGAGGTGCTGCCGATAATAACCGGAACCTGATGGTATTTTGCCGGGTCATCAAAGGCATTAGCGCCGTCCTGGTGGATAACCGCGCCATCGTTAAAAACAGCGGGGTTGCGTTTCATCCCGGAAATTGCAGCAAAAAACTCTTCCATGGTTTTTGACCTGAGATAGGTCCTGATTTCAGCATAGCTCATGGCCTCTCTTTCGCTTCGGGCGCTTTTCTCAGGGGTGCCATCACGTACCAGCAGCGCCTCTATGACAGTATTGGCGTAATCATCCCCGTCTTTTTGTGACGCGGGCTCCAGGCCGCCGCTCTGGGATATTACCCGGTGAAAAAGATCTTTTGCCACGGGCGATATCATAAGGGTCAAAACATTGATGCCGCCCGGCGGACTGGCCGGCAATGGTTACGTTCTGCGGGTTACCGCCAAAAGCTGCAATATTATCACGGACCCATTCAAGCGCCTTTATCATATCCATGGTAGCGTAATTGCCGGAACTGTTGAGTGCGTCTTCACCGTCCCTCAGCGCCGGGTGGGTGAACCAGCCGAGAGGCCCAAGGCGGTAGTTGATGGTGACGATTACCATGTTAGACCGGCTGGCCATGGTTGCACCGATATAGGGATCAGCTGACCCCTGGACATTACTGCCGCCGTGAATCCAGAAGTAAACCGGGAGGTTGGTTTCTGCGGACTGCGGCCGCCAGATGTTTAAACAGAGACAATCCTCGCTGCCCTTGATTACCGTGCCGGTTTCAGTAGTAGAAAATTGCGGGCACATGCTGCAGAATTCTGTTTCCTCCCTGGTCTCTGACCAGGAGTCCGGGTCCTGTGGAGCCTTCCAGCGCAAGTTCTCCGACCGGTGGCCTGGCATAAGGGATTGCCTTCCACGACCATGTTTTAAAACTATCTTCAAAACCTTTTACACTGCCAAGCGTGGTGGCGACTGTCGCGGTGTTTTCCCATGACGAAGCGGCAAACGCCAGCGCCTTCAGAAAACCGCCCCTGTCTGTTCTTGTATCCAGAACCGGCCATAATGCCACAATCAAAATTGCTAAAAAATACATCCTGATTTTTTTGGTGAGCTTCATTGGGGTTTCTCCTGTATGGGGTTAAGAGGGGTTATCTTAAGGCGTGCTGGAAATGGGGTTGCTTGTTTTATCCTTAGACACATGGTTTCTGCATTTGGATAACTTCTTCAGAGACAATAAGTCACCCCTGACTAAAGCTTCTTTTTTAGCTTTTGACCAGTGTTTGATCTGCTGTTCGCGTTTCATAGCAACTGCTTTTGAGTTTGCAGGTTCGTGATAGACAAGTGTAACGGGGAGATGTGTTGCAGTATGTTTTGCACCTTTGCCGCAATTGTGAGCTTTTAAGCGACTTTCAATATGTGCCGTATGACCAACATAATAAGAGTAGTCAGAGCATTTGAGGATATATACGGACCAAGGCATCCTTCGACTCGTTTCACTCGCTCAGGATTAGATCCTTCGACTCACGGTGTTGATAAGATATACCCTTCGACTCGTTCATCTGTGAATCACTCGCTCGGGGCACCATTCGACTCGATAAGGTGCGATTTTGCACCATGAGCGAGAAGTGAAGAAGATGGCCCTGCCGAGCCGTAGCTTCGCAAAGCTCGTTTATCTAGAAATCAACTCGGCCCGCACGTTCAGTCAATAACTGCTGGACTGACCGTGCGCGAGGCATCCTTCGCTTCTGCAACTCCGTTTCGAGAGCGAAGGATGGAGGCGGGGGGAATCGAACCCCCGTCCGAAAGCATTCAGCCTTGACATCTACATACATGTCTCCTGATTTGAATTTCGCCTTTTCAGACTCCCGGGAGCAGGATGCCGAAAAGGCTATCTCAAGAAAGTTTCGCTCGCTTCCCCTTGAGAAAAAGAATTTGAGCTATCCCGTCTAGTCGACGTCCCTTAATACCCGGCAGGAGAAAGCATCAGGGACGCTGGCTATGCAGCCAGTGCGTAGGTATAATCGTCTGCGATTATGTTTAGCCCTACCTGTTTTACGAGCCGATAGGAACCTCGGTATGCAGCCAAAACATCAATTACTCCCGTCGAACCCTTTTCGCCCCCTTTTCTAAAAGTGGTTATTGAGGAATTAAACTATTAATAGTATACCACATTTTTTATTTTTAAAACGGGTATTTTTTATTACTGCTTGGAAATTCTTTCTATTTATGATATTTGAGCCTACGGTTTATTAAACCACAGAGCGCACAGAGAGTTCTGTTCTTTTCTGAAACATTTGCGTATAGTTGTAATTTCTCTGTGGCCTCGGTGGTTGAATATTTTTTATTAACGCGGGCTGGTATATGAAATCGTTTCCTCTTCGGGAAGGGGTTCCGGGATTCCTGGCAGCAGGCATCGCGAGCGGCATTAAAAAGAACGGGGCAAAAGATCTGGGCCTGCTCCTGAGTGAGCAGCCCTGTACGGCTGCCGGCGTGTTCACTAAAAACAGGGTAAAGGCCGCCCCGGTGCTGCTCTGCCAGAGAAGGTTGCGCAACGGTGCTGCCCAGGCGGTGCTGGTGAACAGCGGCAATGCCAATGCCTGCACCGGACCGGCAGGGTTACAGGCTGCAGCTGCTACCTGCAATGAGACGGCAGCGCTGCTGGGCATAGCTGAAAGCCTGGCAATCCCCAGTTCCACCGGGGTAATCGGGGTGCCGCTTCCAGCTGAAACCATTAAAAAAGCTCTTCCCCGGTTAATAAAAAGTGCTGCCAAAAGCGGTATCCCCGCTTTTGCCGATGCAATCCTTACCACTGATACGCGGCAGAAGATAGTGGCGCGCTGCGCTGAGATAAACGGAGAAAAAATTAAAATCTGCGGCATTGCAAAGGGCTCCGGCATGATTATGCCGCAGATGGCGACCATGCTTGCTTTCATTATTACTGATGCCGCGATTGACCGTGCAGTGCTCTCCACGCTGCTGAAAAAAGCGAGCGAGGCGACGTTTAACAGAATCAGCGTTGACGGGGAGACGAGCACCAATGATATGGTGCTTGCGCTTGCAAGCGGGAGGACAAAAAAAATAATCCGCCGGGAAGACTCTGCCGCCGGTAAGCAATTCAGCCTCATGCTGCATGAGGTTATGCGGGAACTGGCGCTTCTGGTGGTGCGGGACGGTGAAGGAGCTACCAAGCTGATAACCGTCAGGGTGAAAAACGCAAAGACGGTTCAGGATGCCCGCAGGGCGGCATTCCGCGTGGCCAACTCCCCGCTGGTTAAGACCGCGTGCTTTGGCGGGGACTATAACTGGGGAAGGATTATGGCTGCCCTGGGCATGTCCGGAGCTGCATTCAATCCTGACCGGACGGATATGTATATCAATAAGCTTTTAGCGGTTAAAAATGGCCAGGCAGCACCGGGAAACAGCCATACCCTGGGAAGTTCATTTAAGAAGGAGCGTATAGACATTGATATTGATTTACATAGCGGCAAACAAAGATTTGAGGTTTTTACCTGCGATTTGAGCTATGATTATGTAAAGATTAATGCTTCCTATAAAACATAATTATGCTTGCTAAAAAAAAACATATATGGTAATAACAACAAATTTTAAATAGATAGTTAAACCTGCCGCGTGCACGGCGGGGTTGCTTGGAATATTTTTATTAGTTTCGCTATACATGCTTTATGTGCATAAGCATGTACCCGGTAACTTTCAAACCTAAAAATGATTTGCTATAAACAAAAATAATCACAAACAAGTAACCAGGAATGTTTAAAGGAGGTATGATTGACAACACTCATTAGCATGAAGCAGCTTTTAGAGGCAGGGGTACACTTCGGCCATCAGACACGGCGCTGGAATCCCAAGATGAAGCCCTATATCTATGGCGCCCGCAATGGCATCTATATTATTGACCTGCAGAAGACCGTCGTCCTTTTCAAAGAAGCCTATGACTTTATTGTTGAAACCGTTGCCCAGGGGAACTATGTGCTGTTTGTGGGCACCAAGAGGCAGGCCCAGGATGCTGTCGGCGAAGAATCAAAGCGCTGCAATATGTTTTATGTCGTCAACCGGTGGCTGGGCGGTACCCTCACGAATTTCCAGACCATCAAAAAGAATATTGAACGGATGAAAAAGCTTGAAGCCATGAAGGCAGATGGCAGTTTTGCCAACTTCAAGAAAAAGGAAGCCCTCGGTCTGGAACGGGAACTGGTAAAGCTGAATTTCCTGCTTGAAGGCATCAGGGATATGAACCGCGTTCCCGGGGCCCTGTTTGTGGTTGATCCCAAGAAAGAAAAGATAGCAGTGGCGGAGGCCCGGAAATTAAAAATCCCCGTGCTCGGTCTGGTTGACACCAACTGTGATCCTGATGATGTTGATTATATAATCCCGGGCAACGATGATGCGATTCGCGCCATCAGGCTGTTTACCGCAAAAATTGCCGACGCCTGCACTGAAGGTGCCCGGAGACGCGAGGACCGGATTCAGACAGCAGTCTATGCAGAGCCGCAATCCGGGCTCGCTGAAAAGGCTGCGGGCGCAGGTGATGATGATACTGAATTTGACGATTAGCCATCCGGCGGTACCGGAATTTTAACGATTTTTTTAAAAACAGCAGAAGCTTTTAAACCACAGAGGACACCGAGAAATTCTCTGTGGTTTCCAAATGGATAAGCTGAGCATTTCGAGCTAAGGTTATAAAAGAATTTTATAGTATCTTCAAAAGTTCCCAAGGTTTCACTATAGCGTTGCCTGGTTAGTTTACGGCTACCGTATTTTTAATCAAGAGAGTGCACAAACGAGAACACTAATGTAGAGGACACAGAAATTACGAGTTGGGAGAGTTAAGGAGTTACGAGTGTTGGAGTTTGTTAACTCCTGAACTCCTCGACTCAAAACTCATAAACTCTGCGTGCTGGTTAATTGTTGAGAAAATGATCTGTCGGAAAAGGAGATTTGCATGGAAATAGATGCTGCACGCGTTAAAGAACTGAGAAACCAGACCGGGGCGCCCATGCTTGATTGCCGCGATGCTCTCAAGTCAAGCGCTAATGATATTGAAAAGGCAATCATATACCTCAGGGAAAAAGGCATTGCGTCTGCCCAGAAGAAGATGAGCCGCGAAACCAAAGAGGGCAAAATTGTGTCCTATATCCACCCCGGTGATAAAATCGGCGTCATGGTTGAAGTGAACTGCGAGACCGATTTTGTCGCCAAGAGCCCTGATTTTGTTGCCTTCACTAAGGATCTTGCCATGCACATTGCAGCGGCAAGCCCCCGGTTTCTGCAGCGGGAAGATGTCCCCCCGGAGCTGCTTGAACAGGAGCGGCAGATATTGAAGACCCAGGCGCAGAACCTTAACAAGCCGGAAAAGGTCATGGAGAAGATTATTGAAGGCCGGCTGGATAAGTTTTATGCAGACGTATGCTTCCTCGAGCAGCCGTTCGTCAAAGACGACAAGATGAGCATAAGGGATTATATCAAGAGCGCTATTGCAAAATTCGGTGAGAATGTAAGTGTCAGCCGTTTCTGCCGCTTTCAGCTCGGCGAAAAAAATTAATTCCGGGATTTTAACATGGCTAAAAAAGATGCCGGCACCACCCGCGGCCTCATCTATAAGCGGATTCTGTTAAAACTGAGCGGGGAAGTTTTAAGCGGCAGCAGGGAGTATGGTATCAGCTATGATGTCATGTGCAGTATTGCGCAGGATATCAGGTGCATATACGACCTCGGCTGCGAAATAGGTATTGTGATCGGCGGCGGGAATATTTTCCGGGGAGTTTCTGAAAATGCCCAGGGAATGGACCGGGTCTCGGCAGACTATATGGGCATGCTTGCCACCGTTATAAACAGCCTGGCGCTCCAGGATTACCTGGAGAAGCGGGGCGTTCCGACCAGGGTGTTATCTGCCATTGAGATGCGCCAGGTTGCCGAGCCGTTTATCCGCAGGCGGGCCACCCGCCACCTGGAAAAGGGCCGGGTGGTTATCTTTGCTGCCGGTACCGGCAACCCGTTTTTTTCCTCCGACACTGCTGCAGCGCTCAGGGCCACTGAGATCAATGCTGAGGTGATATTAAAGGGAACCAAAGTTGACGGTGTCTATGACCAGGATCCCCTGCGCAACCCGAAGGCAAAGAAATTCGACAGCATTTCCTACCGGGATGTGCTGGCCAAGAATCTGAAGGTAATGGATCTTACTGCCATCACCCTGTGCCTGGACAACAACCTTCCGATCATTGTTTTCAATCTCACCAAGCCAGGCAATATCGGCAAGGCAGTTACCGGGGAAAAGATAGGAACCCATATACGAGGCTGAACTATGGCACCGGCGTACCTGGATAAACTAAAGACAGATCTGGAAAAGAGCATCGATTCTTTTAAGCGGGAATTGAGCAGGGTGCGAACCGGCCGGGCATCAATCTCCCTGCTTGACGGCATACGGGTGGACTACTACGGGACCCTGACGCTTCTGAACCAGCTGGCCACGCTTTCAGTGCCTGAACCGCGCATGATAACGATTCAGCCCTGGGATGTAAATGCACTCAAAGAAATTGAAAAAGCGATTCAGAAATCCGATTTGGGGCTCACGCCCGTTATTGATGCGAAAATTATCAGAGTGTCCATCCCGCCGCTCACGGAACAGCGCAGAATGGAACTGGTGAAAGTGATAAAGAAAATGGCTGAGAGCAGCAAGGTCTCGATCCGCAACCACCGCAGGGATATCAACGAAGAGCTGAAACAGCTTAAAAAAGATAAAGCAGTTTCCGAGGACGACTTTTTTAAAGGCCAGAAAGAGGTACAGGAGTTAACTGACGACTATATAAAAATATGTGATGAACTGACGCAGGTAAAAGAAAAAGAGGTCCTGGAGTTCTGATTGGTTTATTTTTATGTTACTATTAAACGGTAAGGAGGTGATAGGTTCATGGCTTTCAAGATAACTGATGACTGTGTTTCCTGTGGAACCTGTGCAGAAGAATGTCCGTCTGATGCTATTGAAGAGGGAACTGATAAGTATGTTATCAGTCAGGAAAAATGTACGGAATGCGGCACCTGTAAGGACGTCTGCCCTACAGAAGCTATCGTTGAAGAAAAATAACAGGGTACGGGGCAACAGATTCTCTGCTGCCCCGTACTTTTTTGTGACCGGTTTCATGCCCCTTTCCCCGTTTCTTCTTATTACTGCCTTCTTGAGCACTTCTGCTCCATGCTATGTCATGCTCTGTATGCCAGCCTCTGCGATCAGTTTATCAACAGCAGTATGCTGCCTTGAATTCACAGGGCTTATTAACTTGAGATAAATTATTTTTTGTGATAATTTAAAATTTTATTTACTTTTTTAAAATAAATTATGCCTGCCCTCCAGACATAATCTGAAATCCGAACCAGATTTTTTCTATGCATACTAAAGATCAGCTTATTAAGGAAAAACTGCCGAAGCATATAGCAATTATTATGGATGGCAACGGCAGGTGGGCAAACCGCCGCTCCCTTGCGAGAATTATGGGTCATACCCGGGGCATGGAGTCTGTCAAGCAGGTCGTGAAAGCCTGCCGGGAGCTCGGCATCCAGGTGCTTACCCTGTATGCATTTTCCCTTGAGAACTGGCAGCGGCCAAAAACAGAGATAAAAGGCCTGTTTAAACTTTTAAAACAGTATCTCCGCTCTGAACTTAAGGCCTTGGATAAAAATAATATTCAGATTAAAAGCATCGGTCATCTTGAGAGCCTTCCCGAGGATGTACAGAACGTGGCCAGAGAAGCGATAGAAAAGACCCGGGCTAACAGCGGCATGATTCTCAATGTAGCGTTAAGCTACGGCAGCCGTGATGAAATTTTGCGGGCGGTTGCCCGGATCGTCAGCAAGGCAGCAGCCAATAATTTCTCTCTCGCCGCGCTCAATGAAGAGACGTTTTCTCAGGAGCTCTATACCGCAGGGCTGCCGGACCCTGATCTCCTCATTAGAACCAGCGGCGAGATGCGCATCAGCAATTTTCTGCTCTGGCAGCTGGCATACACGGAAATATATGTGACCGATGTGCTGTGGCCGGATTTCGGGAGACAGGAACTATACAAGGCGCTCATTGATTATCAGAAGAGGCAGAGAAGGTTCGGGCTTACCGGAGAGCAGGTAAAGGGTCAATAGCAGGTTGTTGAAAAGGGTTTTTCCCGGCTGGTCAAAAACATCCGGATGCAAGGCGCGCGAAATCAAGAGGAATGAGGCGTACTGTAGCGTACGTCGCAATGACGAAGGATGAGCGCAACGAAGCAGATGGGTGTTTTTCAGCAGCCTGATAGATTTCATTGCAGGGACAGGTGATGCTGCTGTATCGGGTGATTACTGCGATTGTTGCGATTCCGCTTCTTACTGCCGCTATTATCTGGGGGGGTGATGCAGTTTTTTTAGCCCTGGTGCTCGGGTTTGGCGGAGCAGGTCTCTATGAATTCCTGCGGGCAGCATTACCCGCTGACCGGGGTGTGCAAAGGGCCCTCGGTATTATGCTGGGCCTTCTTATTCTCTGCTGCGTCTTTGCAGAATCACGCTCACTGCAGGCAGGCCCCGGGAACGGCTCCTATCTGATCCTTGCAGGGTGCACCATAAGTTTTGTGGTACTCTTTGTCTACAGTATTCTGAGCTCCCGGGAAACGGCCAGTGCGGTGAGCCAGATGACCCTCACCGTGTTTGGCGTGTTCTATGTGAGCCTGTTTTTTTCCTACCTGCTGCTCATTCATGCAGGCGCCAGCGGGCCGGCGCTGGTACTGTTCCTGCTCTGCGTTACCTGGGGAGGTGATGCTGCAGCCTATTTTGTCGGAACCTGGAAAGGCAGGCATCCGCTCTGCCCGCGCATAAGCCCGAAGAAGACCATTGAGGGTGCGGCAGGCGGGCTGGTAGGCGGCATGGTAACTGCGCTGCTCTGCCACTACCTGTTCCTTAAGAGCCCCACCGTGCTTGCCTGCGTGGCTGCCGGTGCCGGCATCAATGTCATGAACCAGCTGGGAGATACCAGCGAATCACTGCTCAAGCGTGCTTTTGGCATCAAGGACTCAGGCACACTTTTTCCCGGCCATGGCGGGGTTCTGGATCGGATTGACAGCGTGCTGTTTGCAGCACCATTTTTTTATTACTGGGTACAGATAGCGTTGCCATGATGAAAAAGCTCGCCATTCTTGGGTCAACCGGGTCCATAGGGACCGCCACCTTACAAGTCTGTGCCGCCCATCCGGAAAAGTTTTGCGTGGCAGGGCTGGCAGCAGGCAAGAATGTCAAGCTGATTGCCGATCAGGTGCGCACTTTTAAACCGCGCCTGGTATGCCTGTCCAGCGAGGCAGCGGCCAGAGCGCTCAAGTCCGCTCTGGCCGGAAGAATCCCGGAGATTGTCTGGGGCAGCCAGGGGCTGGAGAAGGTGGCAGCACTGCCGGAAACAGATACGGTCGTGTCAGCAATATCCGGCTCTGCCGGGCTTCTGCCAACACTTGCTGCGGTCAGGGCCGGGAAGGACATAGCGCTGGCCAATAAGGAAACGCTGGTGATGGCAGGGGAACTCCTGATAGCGGAAGCCGCGCGCAGGAACGTGCGGATAATCCCGGTTGACAGCGAGCACAGTGCTATTGCCCAGATCCTTAACGGCCGGGGCCTGGAGGATGTGCGCAGGATACTGCTTACCGCGTCCGGCGGCCCGTTTCTGCGCTACACCCGGAAGCAGCTTGGCGGTGTTACCCCGAAGCAGGCGCTCAGACATCCGCGTTGGAAAATGGGCAACAAAGTGACCATTGATTCAGCAACGCTCATGAACAAGGGGCTTGAAGTAATCGAGGCGCGGTGGCTGTTCGGCATGCTGCCGGAACAGATACAGGTGGTCGTTCATCCGGAGAGCATTATTCATTCCATGGTAGAGTTTGTCGATGGCAGTGTGCTTGCCCACCTGTCAGAGCCTGACATGAAAGGGCCCATTGCCTACGCGCTGTCTTGTCCGGAGCGGCTTTCCGGTATTGTCAAACCGCTCGACATGGCCCGGGTTGCGCGCTTGACCTTTATGGAGCCTGATGAAAAAAGGTTTCCGGCGCTCAGGCTTGCCTACCGGGCGCTTGCTGCCGGCGGCCTGATGCCGGCGGTGATGAATGCCGCAAATGAAATAGCAGTGCACACATTCTTGAAAAAGAAAATCAGCTTTTCCGCTATTGCCAAGCTGGTAAAACGGGTAATGGACACATTCCATTACCAGGGAAGTATGAATCTTGAAGCAATACTGTGGGCTGACGGGTGGGCGCGCACCGAGTCAGAAAAAATTATAGCTAAGATGCAGTAACTGCAGAAGGAGTGTTCATGAATACATTGATCATGGTCATGGAGTTTGCCCGATATTATTTAGTCCCAACGGCAATTCTTCTGGGCGTTCTTATTTTTGTGCATGAGTTTGGCCATTTTATTATCGCTAAACTTTCCGGGGTCAGGGTGTTAAAATTCTCCCTTGGTTTCGGGCCCAAAATCATCGGGAAAAAAGTAGGAGATACCGAGTACGTCATCTCACTTCTGCCCCTCGGCGGCTATGTAAAACCCCTGGGAGAAAGTCCTGATGAGCCGGTGGCAGCAGAGGATCAGCCGTTTTCCCTGTCACATCAGAGCATCGGCAAGCGCCTGGCAATTATTGCCGCAGGGTCGGTGTTTAATATCGTCTTTGCCTGGGTGCTGTTTACGGTGATTTTTATGGTGGGCACTCCGACGCTTCTTCCCCAGGTGGGTAAAGTGATCGAGAATTCCCCCGCGCAGCGCGCCGGCTTAAAGGAAGGGGATCTTGTTCTCTCAGTCAACGCCAAAGAGATTGCCTTGTGGGACGAGCTTTCCCAGTCCATTGAGGAAAGCGGCGGCAGCGCCATGACCCTGCGCATCAAGCGGGATGGCCAGATACTGCCGGTGACGATCGAGCCGCAGATAAGCGATGGCAAGGATGTTTTCGGGCAGGCCAAAAAGGGCTTTAAGATCGGCATCGTCGCTTCAACAGGAAAAGATGCCATTATGATAAAACGCTTCGGTCCCGGTGAAGCCTTTTTTAAAGGCTTGTATCAAACCTGGAACGTCTCCCGGCTCACGCTGCTCAGCATTTTCAAAATTATCGGGCGGACCCTTCCGGCAGATTCCCTGGGCGGGCCGATCCGTATCGCTGAAATTGCCGGGGAGTTTGCTGAAGCCGGCATGGTAAGCTTTTTCTCTCTCATGGCTATCATCAGTGTCAACCTGGGAGTGCTCAACCTGCTGCCCATTCCCATACTGGACGGCGGGCATATTTTTTTCATCCTGGTGGAAGCAGTTAAGGGCCGCCCCCTGAGCATGAAAAAGATGGAGATTGCCCAGCAGATAGGGCTTGCCTTGATCGTCATGCTCATGGTGTTTGTGTTTTACAATGATATCGCCCGGCTCATTCGCGGTTAGCGGGCGTGCGGAGGACGTCATCAGGGTACTTGCTCTTGATACCAGTGCTGATTCCGGCAGCGTGGCTTTGATTGACCATGACCGCCTG
>CAWDOY010000005.1:0-106499 GCA_963803975.1 uncultured delta proteobacterium | reverse complement strand
ATACCTGCACCGGACAAAAAAGAAAAAACAGTAATGAGCAATATGCCAACCGCTCTTTTATAATGCTGTGCTGCAAATTTTTCGATGACGGGTTTGATTTTAAAAAAAGCAGTGAAGTGTAAAACTGCAATGAGTGCAATACCTGCTATATACACGGATATAAAATAACCACTTCTGGACACGTTGATTGACCTGAAAGAATTTAATATAACTGTTATACGGCGCGGAAAAGAGCGGGATCGTCAGGATATTGTAGCCAAAATGAAACAGCAGGATAATAGTGAGAATTGCAAAGACAAAAGAAAAGGGGGAAAATTCTGCTATGCTTTTTGCTCTGACGGTAAAAAAAAGCAGAGATGCAATTAAAAGCAATACCCAGTAAAAGGAAAAATAGTTTCCGAAGTATGGCAACTGTTCAAAAATGCCGCCAGCAGTGTCCTTACTTCCGAAAAATTCATACAGCAAGGCAAAAGGAAGCACGAAAAAAAACATCCAGCAGAGATGCTCTTTCTTAAACGAGTTTGCACTTCCCTTGCAAAATAGCCATAGGATAAAGCCTGAAAAAAAACCTATAACTGACCAGAAGAGGACATTAAATGTAACCAGGCCAAAAGGGTACAAATAGGGGATGTGCATATTATCAGGCGACAACATGTAAAGGCTGTCAAAGATGGTAGTTAAAATGCCGGCTATTAAGCCTAATAGCAAGCCCTTGGCAAGAAAATATTTAAGCATTACTGATACTCCACAATATTGTTAATAAACTTGATAATATTTATCATATATAGAATTCTCGTGCCATTTTTTTTTGTATCTGTGCTGCCGTTTTTGCAGTTTACTGTGAATGGTCGATATTTTGATTTGTATGAGGTTTTCTTTGCCTGCCATTTTTTGACACGCATAGAAGTTTGCGAAATAAATTAAGTGAACAACAGAAATAGAACGCAAATATCGACTGTAAATCTTGTGTAAAAAATATTTCAATTCCAATCGAATTTCTGCTATGTTTTTAATGTGATAGTAAACTTTCCCCCAAACAGTAGACACACCGAAAAGAGACAGCGATAGCAATAGCAGGGAGGTGTGTCGTGGAAGAAAAGAGACGGAGGTATGATCGAGTATTCAAGTATGAGGCAGTAAAACTGGTCACAGAAGGAGGAAGGACGGTAGTAGAAGCAGATTTTATTTATGATGAGGATTATGCGGGATGCGCGATTTGCCCCACTTCCTGCTGGAGGTTGTTAGGCACTAATATAGAAAAAGGTTAGTAATTCATAAATACCTTGGCATAATAAAACAATTATTGATAATTAAATGAAAATAATTAAAATTAATTTAAATTTAATATATCTTAATATATTAATATTAGCTATATCAATATATTTATTTTTTGATTTTCTATCATTTGATAAATTTTATATATTTACTGACGTTGGTAACGATACACTTTACAGTGCCTTGCCGCGATATACCAATTTAATAGATGAAATTAAAAATGGAAATTTAAGATTTTGGTCATTCAAAGAAGGGTTGGGAAATAGCCGGTTTGCAACACAGGAAATTATTTTTGACCCATTTAATATATTTTACTTATTTTTTAATAAAAAAAATATATTATATTCTTTTGGTTATTTAGCTATTTTAAAAATTTTATTATCAGGAATATTTTTTTATTTTTATTTGTCAAAATTGAATATAGGTAATTACGCTAAAATTATAGGCTCACTTCTTTATGCATTTAATGGATATACAATTTTCAATGGTACTGCTGAATTCCACTATGCCTCAATGATGGTATTCTTGCCTTTAGTCTTGTATTCATTGGAATGCTTATTAATTGATAATAAATGGCCACCACTTGTTTTGTCATTAGCATTTATAAATATTTTTAGCATATATTTTACATATCAAATTTTAGTTTATTTAACAATATATTCTTTATTTAGATATATTTTAATATATAAATTTAATATTAAAAAAATAATTATTTTTTATTATAAATTTATTTTATTGTATATTTTTTCGATTGGAATTTCATCATTTGTATTTCTGCCGTCACTATATAATTATTTAAATAGCACAAGAATTAATTTTAAGGTACATATTTCTATTGATATTTTTAAATTATATAATTTAACTTATTATATTTCTTTAATTTATAGATTTTTTTCAAATGAATTGGTTTTATTTGGTGATCTGTATGATCCTAAAAACTGGAATAATCAATTTACCTATCCAATATTATATACTGGTCTAATATCAATGCTTTTAGTGCCGCAACTATTTCAATTTTTATGCTAAAAAAGATAAAATAATTTATTTTATATTTATTTTAATTTTTTAATTTTACTATTATTTCCATTTTTTAATTTTGTTCTTAATGGTTTTAATGCACATTACATTAGATGGACATTTATTGTAATTATATTTATTATATTTCTTAATTGTTAAATCATTAGATTTTATAGTTACAAAAAAATATATAAATATTAATTTATTATTATATACATCATTATTTTTAATATCAATATTAATTACATCAATATATATCAATAAATATATATTTTATTTAAATGAATTAAATTATCATAATAATATAAATAATTTAAAATTAATATTTATATTTTTATTAATATATTTTTTATTATTTAATTTAATTAAAGTTAATAAATATTATAAAAAATAAAATAATTATATTGATGGTTATTTGTTTTGAATTAATATTATTTTCAAATAAAACAATAAACAATAGAGATAATATAAAACCTATTTATTTAACAAAGAAAACCGGTTATTATGATTATTCGAACGATGCAATATCCCATATTAATACTATAGATAATAGTTTTTACAGAATCGATAAAAGTTATTTTTCTGTATTTCTAAGTGATTCATTGATGCAAGGGTACAATGGTCTTACTTATTATGCTTCGTTACCTAATTCCAGTTATATTAATTTTATAAAAAATGTTGACGGTGTTTTTCTAATAGGCGATTTTGTTGGGATCTTTCCAGGCTTTCATTATAGATATAATATACAAACATTAGCCTGCGTAAAATATTATTTGGCAAAAAAGAATGATTCAATTCCCTATGGATATGAATATATCAAAAGTTTTGGAGACGTTGATCTGTTCAAAAATAAATATTTTCTTCCATTAGGATTTACATATGATAACTTTATTTATTTTAAAGATTTTGCCAAACTGGAAACATATCAGAAAGATGAGGCTTTATTAAAAGGTTTTGTTGCTCATGAAGATAATATTAAACTAAAAAATTATGAAAATATTTTTAATTCTTTAAATAATTATCTAAAAACAAAAGATGAATATTTAAAAATAAAATATAATTATAATAATATATTAAATAATAATAAAAATATTTTTAATATAATATTAAAAAACAATGATAATTATAATTTTAATTCAAATACGAGTTTAAATATAATTTTAAAGAGCACCAAAGATACAATGGGGAAAATTTATTGGAAAACAAAAACTAAAGAATTTTGCGAGGAAAACTCATCTGAAATTGAAATAATCAATGGGGAAAAAACGTATAATTTTAATAATTTTTACCGGTTTAATTTAAATCCATATGAAATTTTGGCGTTTCGCTTAGTAATAGAGGGTAAAAAAGATGAGGCACCAATAATTAAAAATATTTCTGCAAGAGCTCGGACTATCGAAAACATAACACCTTATTTTAATGATATTTATGAATTAAAAAAAAATCGTATTGAATATAACATCATATACGAACAGTTATTTTTCGGGAGACATTTCGTTAGATAAAAGCAAGTTGTTGTTTTTCTCTATACCTTACGACAAAGGATGGCATGCAGTTGTAGATGGCAATGAGGTACCAATTGAGAAAGTAAATATAGGTTTTATGGGGATCTTTTTAGATAAAGGTTATCATAAGATAGAATTAAAATATATGCCGCCACTTTTAATTCCCGGTATAGTGGTATCATTGTTAAGCATAATAATTTTTTTATTCCTTTTGAGAAACAAAAATATTTTCTCTATTATTTTCTCAAAATAGAGCCTGCCAGAGAACATTCATCAGAATTTTTTATTTTATGCAAACAAAACTTGAATACCCCGTTTTGTAAACGGGAATGAAAAAATTTTGCTGTCGAAGGCAGGCATTGAGGCTTTAAAAAATGTTTTAAGAAATTAGATGCCCCGCCTTGTAGGCGGCGTAACTCACTTTTTTTGCAGCCCCTTTTTAGGAAAACTATCTAAAATTGATTCATAATGTTTCGCCTTTTCTGAATCGCCATGGAATTTTGCTAAATCAGCAACGGCTCTATAAATAGAAAAAACATCTCCAGGGCCGGCATCCTTCTTTATATCCTTTACTGCTGCTTCATAACCATTTAGAAGTCTTGTATATCTTTCTGCTTTTCCTTCTGGGGTGAGAATGGAAACCCTGATGTCGCCCAAAGTTATTGTTTCCAGATTGAATGTCGGGATAATGTTGTAGGATGAAACGAGGAACACTCGACCTCTTTCAGTATCTTTCAGCAAATCAAGGACGGCAGAGCGCAGGAATATTTCTCGGGTAGCTATTGCCTGCTCAACTGCTGCACGCTCATCGCAGCTCAAATAGGGAAAAAGATGAAGAGACGAATATGGATCCAGACTGACAATCCTGTCATTATCGCGAGAATGTTCTGATATATATTCAAAAACTTTATTAAAGGGGAACAAATTTGCCTGCTCATACTGTTTCTTAATTTCAGGCATCCACGCAAGAAATAAAGATAAAATTACCAGCGAGATAGCAAATTTGTATATTCTTTTCCCTAATAATGAAACTATTGTATCAATACCTATAGAACTGAATATAAGTATTCCCGGCAAAACAAAGAGAAAAAAACGGGCATAATCCCAGGATTTAAAAGAATACCCCAGGACAGCGGCTGTAATAATGGGCAAAACAATCCACAGGAAAAGCGATAAGCACTTATATCGGTCCCAACGAAAGATCTGTATTGCTCCAATCAACATGAAAATAAGAAATAGCGCGGCAACCGGTTTTGTTCCAAAGTATTGAATTACAGCAACGGGTACATAT
Source organism: uncultured delta proteobacterium (assembly GCA_963803975.1). GTDB lineage: Bacteria > Desulfobacterota > WTBG01 > CAIYCZ01 > CAIYCZ01 > JAPLIX01. The sequence goes on along the minus strand of CAWDOY010000005.1, from coordinate 101,411 downwards.
GAGATTGAAGAAACTTCATTGACTGTCCATTCCTTTGAATATTGCCGTATCTCTCCCAACAGCTGATAATAAAAAAGTCCAGCGCAAATCATACAAAAGGCCAAGGGGATACAAAGGCGTTTAATTCCCATCCAGAGCAGATTAGATCTTTTTGCAGCATATATGTTCCGAAGAATTTCTATTAAAATAAGTACCGACAGCCATAATAAAATGAAGATACCATTTAAATTGAGCATTATCAAAAACAGGGAGCATAAAGAAAGACTGAAACTATTACTCCAACTTGGATTATCAAGCCATATAAGATAAAGCAGCCAGAGTAAAAGTGCACAGAAAGTAAATACAGCATAAACTCGAGCAATCGCACTAAAAGAGATCAGGTAGGGGTTAAGCGATACCAATGCTGCAGGCAGCAACCAGTTAGCCTTTGGGAATAATCGCTTAGATATTAAGCCAGTTAATACAATTGCTCCTACCCCGCTAATGATAGAAAGAAATCGAATAGATACGAGCCCTTCGCCAAAAAATTCGGCGATCATCTTTATAAGAAGGATATACCAGTTCATTGTCAACCAGAAGTGGAAGTGAGTAAGAATATATTTAGGGGAATAACAGATATTCACCATTGTCCCACACTCGTCACCCATGAATGGCATTTTATAGGCAAGCAGTAGCCGAAAAATACTGCCAATTAATAGAATACCAAGCAGAGCCATAATCTGAGTTTCTTTAAAGATTCTTTTTATTTTATTAATCATCTCAGGCACCACCAAGAAAAGCCCAGGAATAGGTTAAGCCTTGTTGGACATTATTGGAACATAGGATGTAATTATATCATTTTAAGGATAACCGGATAGAGATTTTTATCTCGGTAATTGAGGATTCAAAATTCCATGCGCATTAGAAAAATTGCAACCGGCAACAACGCTGAGACAATGAAATATATTAGAGAGTAAAAAAATTGGATTCGAAAGCAATAATTGTGAAACAAAAAAAATGAATTAATCCTATGAAGGTGCTTATTGGGGTTTTACCAGAGTGCGTGACGAGCTTCTGCTCAAAAGAAAAAACGGCAGGCCCATTAATGAGAACATTATAATAATAAGCCGGGCCAGCATCATACCGTTTGCTCCTCCTGCTTGCCCCACTAAATTATAGAGACTGGCACTGGCAGCCTCGGCAATGCCCAGCCCCCCGGGTGTTATGGGCAGAGAATTTACAAGAATCACCAGAGGGGCAACAACAAGGCTCTCAAGGACACCGGGGTTCGCACCGCTTGCAAGCATCATAAAGTGGATAAGAAACATACTAAGCATCACATTGGCAACAGAACAAAGATATGCAAGGCAAACCATACCGGGCTGTTGCCGGTAGAGTTGTAAAGCGTTATGCCATGCCTCAGCGCCACCAACCATTTTCCCGCACAGCCGGATCACAACGGAGTCGGCCCCCTTCCTTAAAAACCAGAAAGGCAAAACAATGCCGGCAATAATCAAGCCGGTTATCATGCCAGTCCACCGCTGTATTCCGGGTACATGACTGAAGAGGGCAGGCTGCAGTAACAGGGCTGCAGCAGATATTATTAAAAGGGCATGAAGTCCCAGCGCCCGGTCGGCAAAAGCAACGGTAACAACATGGGGTTTCTTTTCAGAGCAGGATTTAATAGTATAAGCAGCACGGATAATATCGCCGCCGCTGCTGCCGGGAATAAACGTGTTGAAAAAATAGCCGATCATGGTAAGGCGCAGAGCATCAAATCCGCTGATAGGAAGTTTTTGTATGCGCGCCAGAATCCACCAGCGGTATATGGGGAGGAGGAAGGCGCCGATGCAGCACAGTATGCCGGCAATAAAATAAGCGGGATGACGATACACGACAAATATCACCCCCAGATTAAGGCGCCCTGATATAATCAGCAGGATTATCAATCCCAGTCCAATGGCTATTTTCAGGAGTGTAAAGATCCTGTTACGCCTTTGTCTGGGCCGGTTTTTTTCAGGGTAACGCCCTGTTGAAATCGGGTTTTCCAAGTAACCACCACCTTGCTGTGCCGTTTAAAAAAATTGCTATTCAGTTCGAATTTTCAGTGTGAAGCGCTTTGATTATTTTGAAGGCGCGAGTTAGAGGTCATGAAAATGGTCAACAAAGAAGAACTTACCACTCACTGCATATTTTGTACACGTCTCATTGCCCACCGGTCGTATGGCCTGAGATAATACTCACAGACTGGTTCCCAATCTTTGTTGGTCAATGAGTTTGCGGTGACTTGCATAATATGTTCACGATTGGCAATGATTGCAACATTTGTTGACCAGAGAGATGTAATCCCCTCGCGGTATTTCCGAGGAAAACGTTCAAGCAGGGCATTCCCCTTCTGCGCATTATATTGTAATGGCATGCTTGAGGCGAGGCAGAATGAATCTGTCCAGCCTAATGCATACATATTTACATAATTAAACACGGTCGCTATTGTTTTGGGCATAACATTATGTTCATCCATCCAGACACACAGAATTCCTGCCTGATTGAGGTGGTCTCGAGCCAGCGCAAAAAACTGGCTCGAATATAGATTGTTGCTATAGGCGGTGGTGGAGTGTAAGGGATCAATCATTATAATATCAAATTTCTCTTCAGTCCTTTGCAGGTAGCGACGGCCGTCGTCAAAAATCAGCTCAATCCTTCTGTCGGAGAGCATGTGCTCGAAAAAAGGGTTTTTCGAAAGATTCGCAATCAATGCTTTATTTATTTCAACGAGGGTTATGTGTTCTATCCCGGGATCAAGCAAAAGCGCTTCAACAATAGATCCGGTCCCATACCCTATAATAAGAACATTTTTGGGGTATTGTACATGGCTGGAAGTGATAATCGTTTCGACATAAAATGAATACCCCGGCCGCAGGCCGTGCATCACACCATTTATGTAGTTAATGACGCGATCATCCTTTATATACGTCATAATAACCCCATCAACACCTTCCTCAAAATAAGTGCTATAGTCCGGCCCTGGCGCGGTATGTATTGCCCGGTAAAGTTCTGCCTGAGCGCGGGAAGAAAGCAGATTGAAAACACGCAGCACACAAGCACTAATACTATGTTTTTAGGAATAAAAGCGTTCCCTTTGAATAGAATAAAAGTAATTCCGATCAGGGAAAAGAAAAGAAGGGAGAGCTCCGAACCTATCAGGGGAAGCAGAATGAAGCCGGTAACTATGCCACCCAAAAGGTTTCCCGCCACATTAAAAAAATAGACCGTTCCTACCGTCTTCCCCTCCTGATCCTGACGTGTTAATCCAAGGTACGATATGAGAGGGAAACTCGCACCCATGAGTACTGTCGGTACAAAAATAAAAACACCTGGCCAGAAAAATATATCCAGCACTGAGAACATTGATTGCAAAAAATTACTTACAGAAGAAAATATAAGGGCAGGAGGAGGGAAGCTCAAGAGGGGGGTGCAGTGGTGCTCCAAAAGACCTGGCGGTCAGCTTGCCAAGGGGTGTATGCAGCGTTAAATAATAATATGCGATAAAAGTCACTATTACATAAACGCCGATAAGAAATTGCACGCGAAAAAATAATGCCCGCTTATTTATGCGCTGGCGCTGGCGAATATATTTTTCCATTGCGTAGCTTCCCAGAGCGATGCCGGCAAGGTACATGAATAACATCGAGGAAAAACTGTAGGGGGAAGATTTAACCAGCACCCCGATGACCCGGAACCACACAATTTCATAACCTATTGCCAGAAAGCCAGTTATAAAAACACACAGATAAGCCCACCGCCCGAATTCACCCGCCTCTGCGTCAAGCTGCTCTGTTGGCGAAATAACCTGGTATTCTATCAATGATAAGCCGGGATAAAGCAACAATGGCGAGGGCAAGCAGAATATTAATAAAAACAGCGCAGTAAATTGCGCCATCCAGCCCCCAGAATGTTATTGCAATATAGCTGGCAAACAGGGCGCCTATGGCTGCCCCGAGCGTGTTGATGAAATACAGAAGGCTGATACTGTGAAAAAAATCCCTAATTACGCCATTGAATATTTTAGTCAGCAAGGGGAGGGTAATGCCCATGAGCAGTGTGGGCAGGCTGAGGAACAATACAAGACAGAGCAGAGAGACCGTATAGCTGGTTCCGGCAGTATATCTGCCGAGCACATCAAGAAAAGAGAGGCTGCCAAGACCGAAGAGGCCCAGCGCTGCCTCAACGATAAAATACAACAGAACTTTTTTTCTGATTCTCTCGGCAAGATATCCCCCGATGAGTGCACCGAAGCCAAGTCCGAACATATAGACGCTGACGATCAGCGTTATTGAAATGGAACCGACGCCATAGTGGAGCGTTAGAAGCCGCTGCCATACCACCTGATAAATCAGGCTAGCGAACCCAGAAAAAAAGAAAATAAATCCGATGAAGGACGTCAATTTATGGAAGGAAGATATATTATATTGTTGGATTGTAGCACTCCATAATTATATGGGTAAACGGTAAGTTGATTAAATCGTGTCGAATAGTTGCTGTAGAAAGAAGAAACGGTGAAGATAATTTTAAATATTCGTCACGGGTTCGGATGAATTTCCCTCTATCTCGGGAAAATATAAACCGTACTAATTTTGACTGACATACTTCAAAACAAGGATCAATGGTGATTACTCTCCCAGATGGCACGAGATATTGTTATTGCTAATTTATTTTTTTATATATTCAGGAAGGCTTTTCCAAAATAAATAAGAGCCTGCATCTACAATATCTTTATTTAGATGAACGACTTCCACGGTTCCAATTATCCATGTATGACACCCCAGTGCAATTTTATCTTTTAGCGTACACTCAAAATTCAACGGGCATTCTTTAATTATGGGAGAAGATATTTTTTTTGATGGAAGCGGTGTTAGTTTAGCTTCTTGAAATTTATTTATATTTTTATTTCGCCCAGAATATGTACCACACACTTGACAGGCAAAAGTCATTTCATTAGAAATAAAAGGAATGCAGCAACAAAATTCCCTATTTTTATTTATTAATTCCATACTATATCTTCCTGATTTCCTTTTATCATCATAGTATACAGGCATTCCAATGAGCAAGGGATCTCTACACATAACCGCCATACTCGATATGGTCATAATATTAGGGTCATTCAATGTACCAGAAGTTAAAAAACCAATTGCTGCCGGAAAGAAACTCGGCCACCAGGTTTTGCATTGAGCCGGATATCTGTTGTCAATAAATCTTACACATTTATCAAACGATATTTCATCATATTCAAATTTTGCCATTTCAGCGTCATATTTATATAAGGGAGTAAATTTTTTCATATGCAATAATTGATTTCCTTTTCAATAAAATTAATAATATTAATTTATTTTTACTATCGATACTCCACCATATCCCGCAATATCAAATCGACGGTTAATAAGAATTTTTTTTCACTTTTTTTTATGCGTTTACTCTCTAATAGTGTATTTTTTTCTATCACATACTTTGGTCGCCCACGCGTCTCATCATACGTTCTCCAAAGATATTCACCTAATATGCCCATCATGCTCATTTGGAAGCCACCTAACAATAATATTGCGATCATTAAAGACGCCCATCCCTGAATAGGCGTATTATCACGCAGCGCGTTAATGAATACGCAAACACCGTATATTAACCCGGCCAACGCAAAAATAGCGCCCATTATGGTCATAAACCGTAATGGAAGATAACTAAAAGAAATAAGTGAATCAAAAGACAATTTGATCAGTTTAGAGAAGCTCCACTTTGAATATCCCGCATACCTCCCTCCTTTAACATACATAATACTGCACTGTGAAAAGCCCAGCCACGCTATCAGCATGTAGATTTCCGAGTTCTTCTCAGGCGATTTTTTTAAGGCATCAATTACTGCCCGATCAATCAAAAAGACATCTGCTCCGGTCGGCGGCTGTTTTACATCGGTCAGACGATTCATGATAAAATAATAGGCTCGTGAATAGGCAACCGTCATGAAGCCCTCGCCTTCCCGTTTCTCTCTGCGCCCCAAACTGTTTTAAATCCCTTTTGCCACTGCTCGATGAGTCGCGGTATGATCTCAGGAGGGTCCTGAAGGTCTGTTGCCAGCATTATTGCCGCATCACCCCTGCAGAAATTTAATCCTGCTTCAACTGCTGCATGACTGCCGCAATTTCTTGCAAACCGAATGATGTGAACTCTTGAGTCTTCTTTTCTATGATCATTCAATATGGCGGGTGTTTCATCTGACGAACAGTCATCAATAAATACAAATTCAAAATCATAGGTGGGTAGCTGTGCAGCTACTTGGGTCAAACGCTTAAATAGTAAGGCGAGATTTCCCTGCTCATTATATGCGGGGAGAATTACAGAAATCAGCACGATTGGTTTCCCTTACCTATTGCCATCCTGCCTATTAAAGAGATGTATAAAATTGCTTTCATAGTTTTAGTTCTGAAGGAACAGTTTTTTTAAAATCTGCAAAGATATGATTACTTGTTACTGCCTGATCCTTATAGAGGTATAGGGTAAATTCATAGGCCATATAATCATGCCGGAGCGCTACGCGCCGGGTGAGGTTTTTTGCAAATGAAAAGACCCTTTCCGGTTGCGCGTGAAATGCCTTTTCTTTCCGGAAATCAACATATGAGCTGAGAAAATCAACCGCTATCCCCTTCCTGCAGAGGTCATACATTCGTGTAATCATAGCTTGAACATATGGCCACCACCGCTGTTTTTTCGGTGCCACATTAAAAGCACCAACAAGAAAGACCCAGTCCCATTTCTCTTTAATGTTGCTATTAAGTATATCCAGCAGGCGAAAATCAGCTTCTGGGTGCCGCCTTTTAGCAATCTCAATAAAAGCTGGACAGATATCTACGCCAGTGTATTGAGCAGTGATGCCCCACGCTTGCAGGTAATCCAGCATATGACCAAAACCACATCCGACATCAAGAATTTTGCATCCAGCTAAATCCCCTATATCAAATTTTGCCTTAAAGCGTGCATCTGATGCGCCTTTGGGAATCATTATTGAAGCAAGGCTATAACCGTATTTTTTAAATTCTTCGTGGTAAGCATTACCAATATGTTCAATGTCATATATTGGTTTATGCTTTGTTTTGTAATTGCTTTTTTTATTGTGTGGCATTCTTCCTCTCAAAATCATCAAACGGGATAACAAAGTAATAAGGATAGGAAAATGCTATCTCTTGAGCAGTGACGTTTTCAAATGATTTTAATCCTTTAGGATATTGGAGCAAAATATAATAGGGTGCCTCAAGGGCCCCCCAGTTTCGCTTAAACTCATACACCGGGTGCTCTCTGCTTGGAGATGCTTCCCAGTTCCAATACTTGTACCCCAGTTTCTGGGCGTGATGAACAGCCTCATCTATCAGCATTGAGTTTGCCTGTATTGTTCGGTCCTTTATCCTGGAGCAGGGGACATTATAACTTACTGTTTTTGCGCATTGAATAGTTATTAAGCAGGCAACAACGCTGTCGTCACATTCTGCCACAGTAAAGCGAGCTATGCCGGTTGTGCACAGGTTGTTGACTATCTGAAAAAAATATTCGTCTGGCTTCAAGGGAATATGAGCAGCCGTGCAATTTTCTTTATATATTTCCAGAAGCTCTTTTACATCCCCGACAGTTCCAGAACGGACAAGACAATCCTTCTTTTGAGCTCTGGTCACCGCACGCCTGCTTCTCGTTGGCCATTTTATGGGCGAATCCGGTATTTCAAGATATTGTGTAAAACGTTCAATGACCCTGTCTGGTTTGAACTCCGCTTGAAGGATTGTTGGATCATAAAGAAATGGTGTATACAAAGCAACAGAAATGGCGTCTAAATCATTAACCAGTTCCTGCAGGGCATTACATAAAGCATTGACAGTTCTCTCAGCATGCATAAACCCAACGGTTGTTAAAACCGGCCCGCCATTAGGACCAAAAAAGGGAAGTCCATTTATCACAACACCCAGCATTCCACGACACCAGCGGAGCGGTAAAAAACCGGCAACTTTTTCTTCAAAGAATGCTACAAGATACAGCGGGTTGTCATGTAAAACTTCGGTTAGAGCGTTCATGTAAGCCGGTGTATGATACCCGAGTAAAGCAGGCGTGTCAGTGTTCTTAATGGCTTCTTCAATAATGCTGAAGCGATCAGGATGAATACGCTCGACCGTGATAGGGTTCTTATCCCTGATTATCATGGCGCTGTACACATGTGAGTCATCGGTTTTATGCAGCCCAGCACTAGGGGTTTACAGTTTAAACAACAGCCGGTTCTATATAGCAAAAGCACTATCTCATCCCACGTCAGTCTGACGTCTAAACTATGGTCTGAAGTCCGAGATTAATGGTCTGTAGTCGAAATTATGATCTCTTTAAGAGTAGTTGCCACATATTGCAGGTTTTCAATGCCGATGCCGTTAAACAAAGGCAGTAAAATTGTTTGGTCACGGCAGCGCTCGCTTTTGGGAAGTGACCAGCCGGCTGCCTGATAGGCGGGCTCCTGGTGTGCATTCATGACGCCCCGTCGGGTAGAAATGCCCTTGTCAAGGAGACGCTGCATTATTTCTTGCTGGTTGAGAGAAATCCCGCCAAGTAGTTTTATAGGATAGCTTTGCCAGTTTGGAAGAACCGTATCTGCTGGCCTGAGAACTTTCAGATGCGGTGTATCGTGTAACAGCTCTTCATATTTGGCAGCCAGTTCACGCCGCTCAGATACCATGGCATCCAGCCGCTTGAGTTGTTCAATTCCAACCGCAGCCTGTATGTCAGTCATCCGATAGTTAAATCCGGTCGTCACATAATTTTCAAAAATGACTTTATCTGATTCGTGCCGTACCATATCAGGGACACTCATCCCATGCTGTCTTAATAACCTGCATTGGGCATCCAGTGCTGGTTTGTTGGTGGTGATCATTCCTCCATCACCGGTGGTAAGAATTTTGCGGGGATGAAAGCTGAAGCAGGCTATATCCCCCTGCGGCTTCCCGATTTTTTCCCATGTCTTTCCAGCATCCAGTGACACTGCGCTGCCGATAGCGCATGCGGCATCTTCAACAACAGGCAGTCGGTTCTGCTGCGCAATATCAACTATCCGGGAGATATCACAGGGGAATCCCATCTGGTGAACAGGCATAATAGCAGCTATCCGGCCCAGTCGATCTGCCTTGTCAGCTCTCTGATACATATTCTTAAGCGGCGATTCTCCGACCGCTATGCGTTCCACCTTTTTATAGTATAGCTCGCCCTTTATCTCAGTACAGTCCTCACGCAATACCTTTATCAGTTCCTCAGGGTCAATATTGTATGTTTCCGCATCAATGTCAACAAACACCGGTTCCGCGCCACAGCAGCGAACTGAATTGGCGGTAGCGACAAAACTGTGACTCACGGTTATAACCACATCACCTGGTTTTACCCCTACTGCCAGAAGCGCCAGATGGAGGGCAGTTGTACAGCTTGAAACCGCACAGGCACAAGTGGGCGCCAACCTGTTTCGCAAACATTTCTTCAAAAGCTCTGACTTTTGGCCCCTGGGTCACCCATCCTGAAAATATAACCGCGCGAGCTGCTGCAGCCTCATTTTCACCCAGAACAGGTCGAGCAAAGGGAATCATTAGAATTTGATCTCCCAGTTTCGTCCCGCTTCGCCTGTTAAAAGTCCCTCTGCCCCCAAGGGATGATTACGAAAATGCTCAATGGTGAGGGTAAGACCTGTTTCAATATCTACCATGGGCTTCCACCCGCAGAGCTGGTTAAATTTTTGATAATCCGAGTGAAGGCGGAGGACATCGCCCGGCCGCTCGGGAGTATGAATAACAGCTGTGGACGGTTTTGAAACCATTGCTGCAATTTTTCGTGCAAGTTCGTTTATTGAAATTTCGAAGTTACTGCCAACATTTAATGTTTGTCCGATCATGTCGTCACTCTCGGCAGCAATGAGAAATGCCCTGACCGTATCCTTCACATAGGTAAAATCACGAGTTTGAGTGCCGTCACCAAATATTATGATAGGTTCACCGTTCAAGGCGCGGACAATTGATTTTGGAATGAATTCGCCGGCATCACCTTCATGGTGCGATCGTGGCCCATAGATGTTAAAGGGCCGCAGGATGACTGTGGGCATACCATAGAGCCTATGGCAGACCCGTGCATAAGCTTCTCCGGCGAGCTTGCTTGCTCCGTAAACGGTGCAGGGAAATGTTGGGTGGTTTTCTGTTACCGGGACAAATTGTGCTGTTCCGTAAACCTCGGATGTTGAACAGTACACCAATCGCTTTACCTGTGCGTGATAGGCAGCATCCAGCACAAAAAGTGTTCCCTCTGCATTTACCCGATGATTTTCAAACGGATGAATAATTGAATGCCGGACCCCCAGGCATGCTAAGTGAAAGACCACATCGATTCCCTCCATAACACGCTTGACATCAAACGGGTCAGTAACGGTTCCGCGATAAAACTGAAAATTCTTATTGGTCAGGTGGTGCGCTAAATTTTCAAGCTTGCCATTTGCAAGATTGTCCAGCACTCTGACCCTGCAGCCTTTCAACATGAGTTCATCCACCAGATTGGAGCCCAGGGTGCCAGCGCCACCAGTTACCAGACAATGCAGCCCGTCAATTTTCATTTTTCCTCCGCATCACGATTATGTGAAATTTTAAATCATGTTCTTTTAGGAGCATACCGGATAAATTAATCCGTTGCCTTGATGACCTATAGGCGGACGCTGTTGCCATCAGCCTTAACAGACCTTTCAGCAGCTTCTAAAATTTTAAGCACGCGCAGGCCTGCTTCACCATCTGTAAGCGTAGGTTTATTCTGTGCAATACAATTAGCAAATTCCATTACAATTACAGACAAAGCTTCAGTATCATCAACCCGAGGGGCATACATGTCTGCAGACCGGTAGGATACAAGCAGGCTATTCCGTTTCTCAACTTCCCCCTTTTTTACTATGATGCCTTTGTCATAAATTTTTATTGTTTCGCCAGGTTCTAAATCATCCCATACCATCATTTTCTCCCTGCCGCCAACAATTGTTTTTCTTATTTTGACTGGGGAGAGCCAGTTGAGGTGGAAATGGGCTATGAAAGAATTGTCATATCGCAGTGTAACGTACGCGATGTTTTCTATATTGTTTCCTGCATGACAAACACCATGAGCGCTGACTGAAACAGGCTTTTTATCTATGAGAAAATCAAGAATCGAAAGGTCATGGGGAGCAAGGTCCCATATGACATTAATATCCTGCTGAAACAATCCCAGGTTTATCCGTATCGAGTCAAAGTACAAAATCTCTCCCAGCGCTCCGGAAGTAATAATCTCTTTCATCTTGCGGACTGCGCCGGTGTAGCAAAAGGTGTGATCGCACATCAATTGCAAGCCTTTTTCTCTGGCAAGTCGAACTAGTTTCTCACCTTCTTCAATACTCGCTGCCAGTGGTTTTTCAATAAGCACGTGTTTCCCATGTTCTAAGCAGGCCTTAGCAATAGAGAAGTGCGTATTCACCGGCGTTGCAATGGCAACAGCAGTGATATTTTTATCCGATAAAATGTCATTAATGTCAGCAGTTCCTTTAACGCCTGGATAGGGTCTTGTTGCCTTTTCCATGCGTTTGGCATCTTTGTCGCATGCCCAGATAAGTTCGGTTTCCGGGCACATGACAAAGTTTCTGATCAAATTTGGCCCCCAATATCCGCATCCGATAACTCCTACTTTAACCATGCCATACTACCTCGCCAACATTGTACATGTGATGCCTTTAGACTAATTATTTTTATCCAGCGTTATATCACCTAATAAAACGATATGAGCACCAGCTTTTTTATTTTATTAGAGAAACACTCATTCTTATGACTAAGGTTTCATTGTGTTTCAGTTATTTCTAATTAAAACTGTTCTTTAAACGCTCATATAAGATTTGAGCAATTATTTCATTCCCATCTTTATTGGTATGAACAACATCAGAGAACACCGTGTTGCTGCTATTTTTGAATTTCGGATCCATATTTATATCAATATAATCAATTCCATTGTTCCTGCAGTATTGTTTTTGACAGTTCAATAAACTGCCTATATAACGAAGGAAAATTCTTTTGAATAGTTACTAATTCCCCACCCCGCAGTAAATGATCCATTAGAAAGTATGGCACGCTCATCTGCGCTCAGATTTGACTTAGATCCTAACTCAGGTTGGAACGCGACTAAAAATTTTATTCCCAGGCTATTGCAGAACAAATGCATTTTTTTTATGTTGCTTGTATACGTATCAATAATTTCATTTAAATAATTATTTCTCTGTGCTGGTTCAACCGACAGATTCTTTGCTGGTTTTTTTATAATGGCCATAAGATTATCCTGGAGCCATGACATAATAAAACTTTTGTGTATCAGTGTATTAAAAAAACGTCTAAAGCTATAAAACACCCCTGTCTGTGTTTGGTAATTAGCAACGAGCGGGGATTCAATTATATTCATAAAAACAGTGCTATTAAATCCTAATTCTCCTTTTTCTCGGGGACGCCCAAACCAAAGGGAATAATACCATGAAAAAAACAGATCATTCCATCCATCAAAGGCAATAATTACATCCGGATGATAATCCACCAGTTCAGTTACGATGTAAGCTAATTCTTCTCCAGAATGGAATCCATTGACTGCAGCATTTATAACCTCGTAACTATTATTTTGCTTTTCTAAAAGTGCTGCCAAGCGTTTCATTATCATTTGTTCAACGAATGCCCGAAGGCACAAGAACCACCAACCACAATTATTCTTTTCCGCTGATTGCGTTCCGTTGATATCTCCCCACCCCTAAACCCCAAAGAATTTATGGAACAATTGCTAAGTTTTTGATTTGGCAAGTTTTTAAAAATAGTAAAAGGAGCAGTCGCCAGTTTGAGACCACTGCCCTTTGTAATTTTTGCACCAGTATGAGTACAAAAGGTTAACTGATCTCCTGAACTTTCTACTTTGTTTTCTTTTTGTTGCAGATAAATTTCCGCAAATAAGAAGCTCGCGACGAGAGCTATAATTATGAAGGCTTTTATGGCGCGGTTTCTTTTTTATTGAACTCAATCTGTTTTCTCCGTTAAGAATCTGGATTAATAAAAAAGATTCTATCGGTTTAAAGTGGCATTATGTGTGGTATGTACAACCTGCTGATTTAAGAGCCTGTGTAAAAGTTTCTCCAGGCGTATTTTTCTCAAATCGTAACCCTTAATTTCTTTTATAGTTAGCTTAATTTAAAATAGCAAAATAGGTCTTGCAAGACAACGGGAAAAACGGCGAAACGTCTTGGCAATTTTTTCAACACCCCCGTTGCATTATATATTCCGTGCTGGCAGGGGTTTGCATGCCATTATAATAAAGTAAATCCCGCAGCATAGATTGCAGCTGCCGTCCAGAATATAGCGTCAGATTGTACGGAATAGTGCCAGACGGGCAGAAAAAATCTGGTGAGGTTGGCCTCTCTGCCGAGCGTTACCATTGAGCCCAAAGAGATGCCTAAGAAAACAGGACAATATATTTTTGCAGCGTTCTGCTCCGGTGATACACTGTTACTGTCCATACTATCTCCCTGATTGGATATGCTGTTTACTGGCTTCTGATTCCAGTCCTGCGGCCAGGCAGAAAAGAAATGTGCTGACCATTATAATCTAAGTGACCGCCCTTTCAAATCCTCGGGAAGAATGATTCCCTTGGCGCTCAGCACGCTCGGGGCAATATCAATGCCCTGGGGTGCGGCTGTTGTTATCTTTTGATTCGAGAAGAAAATACCCTGAACAAGCTCAGGATCGACAATATGGTCACCGCTCTATTTATTTAAATAAGGCCCCAGCATCTCCCATTGGATTCCACCAATAGCCGTCTGCCCGCTCATCCGTGACTCGCCACCCTGCTTCATTAGCAGGTTAAAGGGGACATCCTATATTACTCCTGTCAAGTAAAAAGTTGAAAAGATAAAAACAATCGTATTTTCGAAGGGTAAAGGCGACAGCGCCTTTATTTGCCGCTCTTTTTCGGCCTCCCCGGTGCTAAACATTCTACCGACCTTTGCAGTCTTCTTGCAACTGTTTTTTTGAACAGTCTGTTTAAAAGAGACTGTTAAAAGAGACTTGCTCCGCAGGCGTCTCCATGCTACTATCGCACACTTTTTGGAGCTATAACCATGATTCATTTGACCAGCATAACCCGGCAGCACGGGTCTCAAATCCTTTTCCGCAACGCGAGCCTGCAGATACTGCCCGGCACCCGCACCGGCCTGGTCGGCGCTAACGGCGCCGGTAAGACCACCATCTTCCGCCTGATCATGGGTGAGGAAGAAGCAGACAGCGGCGAGATCTCCTGCGCCAGAAATACCAGCATCGGCTACTTCTCCCAGGAAGTCGGTGATATGGCGGGACGCTCGGCACTGCAGGAGGTGATGTCAGCGGCCGGCGATGTGATGCGCCTGGGCGAAGAGATACGGGAAATGGAATCTGCCATGGCGCATCCGATGGCAGAGCTTGAGATGGCTGAGCTGCTTGAGCGCTATGGAAATGCCATGGAGCAGTTTGAACATCGCGGCGGCTACGACCTGGAAGCCCGCGCCCAGGCAGTATTGACCGGGCTCGGCATCGGGCCGGATGACTTCCACCGCCCGGTGGAGTCCTTCAGCGGCGGCTGGAAGATGCGCATCGCCCTCGCAAAGATATTGACCATCAATCCCGACGTGCTGCTGCTTGATGAGCCCACCAACCATCTCGACCTTGAGTCGATCATCTGGCTGGAAGACTGGCTCGCAGGCGAGTTCAAGGGCGCGCTTCTCATGACCTGCCATGATCATGATTTCATGAACCGCATCGTCACCCGTATCATAGAGGTGGGGAACGGTGCGGTGACCACCTACAGCGGCAACTACGACTTCTACCTGCGCGAACGGGAGGTCCGCCGCGAGCAGCTTCTGGCCAGCTATCGCCGCCAGCAGGAGATGCTGGCCAAGGAGGAGGAGTTTATCGCCCGCTTCGCGGCCCGCGCCTCGCATGCCTCGCAGGTGCAGTCCCGGGTGAAAAAGATCGATAAAATTGAGCGCATCGAACTGCCGCCGGAACAGAAGATAATCAGGTTTGCATTTCCTGAGCCGCCGCGCTCGGGAGATGACGTGGTGCGCATGGCGGGGGTCGGCAAGACCTGGCCTTTGCCGGACGGCGGCCGGAAGTCGGTCTTCGGCGGTGTTTCCGGGGTGATCAGGAGGCAGGAGAAGATCGCCGTGGTCGGCGTGAACGGTGCCGGCAAGTCAACCTTCCTTAAAGTTCTGGCAGGCCAGACCGGGCCCACAGCCGGCATTGTCAGCCTTGGTGCCAACGTCTTCCCCGGCTACTTCAGCCAGCACGTCATGGATCTCCTTGATCCGGGAAAGACCGTTTTCGATACAGTGCAGGATGTCATTCCCCGGGAAAACATCGGCGTGGTGCGCAACCTCTGCGCTGCCTTTCTCTTCCAGGGCGATGCTGTTGAGAAGAAGGTTATGAGCCTCTCCGGCGGAGAGAAGAGCCGGCTGCTGCTGGCCACGCTTCTTGCCCGGCCCATTAACTTCCTGATTCTTGACGAGCCGACCAACCACCTCGACTTCCAGTCCCGGCAGATACTGCTTGCAGCGCTGCAGAAGTTCACCGGCACGGTGGTGCTGGTGAGCCACGACCGGTATTTCCTCCGCTCGCTGGCGGGGCGCGTCTTTGAGATCGACCACGGTGAAATGCTTACCTATGACGGCGGATACGAATATTACCTGACCAAAACCGGCCGGGATTGCCGGGCCGCATGAGCGCTGTTCCCGTGACGCGTGTTATTACATAAGTAAGGCAGCCCTGAGTTTTCCGCCGCGGCGTCAGCAGCAGCTCTCACCCTGCCTTTATCATTTTTGCCTGGATATCAATCCCTTTAAAAACAATACCTACCAGCGTCTTTTCCTGCGTCCAGGAAAAATCACATTTGACAAAATCGTTTTGCGCTGCAAGACGTGCAACACGGCTTTCAAAAGCACGCCGGTCAAGAATCCAGATCATTCCGTCTGCAAAATGATTTATGATGACGTTTGGTGCTGATATTTTATGGACGATATCGAACACAATAAAGGTCCCCCCCGGCTTCAGCACCCGGTTGCATTCCTGAAACAGCCGCTCATGATCCAGCACATGGTGAAAGGCATCTGCAAAGATGATTTTATCAAAGGTCCGGTCGGGAAAGCATAAATTGTATGCAGTTCCCACAACACCATTGATAAACCGCTTTTTCTTTTTGCCATACCGGACAAATCTTTCGTTAATGTCCAAATGAACGGATATGACATTTTTCTCGTTAAATATTTTTGAGCTCACGCCGGTGCCGCACCCCAGCTCTAAAACCCTGCCATCATCCGGCCCAACCTGCAGCTTGTCCATCCGCTTCTTCTTCAGGTCGGGGAAATGGACGATATGGTTCAGTGCCTCATAGGCCATGGCGTATTTGTAAAAAAATTGAGCTAATGCTTTTTCTTTCATAAAATTTATCCAGCTGCTGACAGTGCGCGCGGCAGTCCTTAACCACCAGAGCGTTTTACCGCATACCCCCGTTTTTTCAGCTCTTCCACCAGCAGGTCCCGGTGATCGCCCTGAATTTCTACGACACCGTCTTTTACCGTGCCGCCGGCGCCGCACTTTTGTTTAAGCTGCCGTGCCAGGTTTATCAGCCCGTCATGGTCCAGGGGAATGCCGGTGATCACGGTCAAACCTTTCCCCCTGCATCCCTTGGTTACCCGTCCCACGCGCACGATCCCGTCGCCCGGTGGAGATGCGCTGTTTCTGCAGCATACGCATTGTGCTTCGGGCTTACCGCAGGCAGGGCACATCTTTCCGTGCCCGGTTGAGTAGACAATCCCGTGATCCCTGCTATTTGTTGCCATAGAAACGCAAAAGGGGACCGGCAGCTGATTTGTAAACAAAAAGCAGCCTGGCCCTTATATTATTTTAAAACTGGGTAATCAGAGACAGGTGTGCCAGCTCTTTGCCGATGGCCCTGGTGAGCATCGTGTCGCCGATTGAATCGCGCGCCTCAAAAGTTTTGCGGATGGCCTCTTTGCGGGCGTTCAATTCCTTCATGTACTCCGCAGGGCTGGGTGCTTCATTTTTCCAGAGATCACTATAGACCTTGAGGTAATCAAGGGTCAGGCTCATGAGCCGCTCCTGGTTTTCTTTTGTTGCGTCAGCCTCAGTGGTGATGAGATAGGGTGAGGCGGCGGCCCGGAACCAGTTCTCACTTCTCACGTTTGACGGCGGGAACTGTTCAAGCCCCCGGCCATAGATATCCTCCAGCGGCGCGAGATACTTTTCCAGGTAGGGAAGATCACGGATGCAGTCGGCAAGAGGGTAAAAGTCGATGATAAAAAAGCTCCCCTTGGCGCTTTCAGCCCAGTAGCTGGAATAGACAGGCAGCGCGTGATCATCATCGGGCCATATCATGAGCGCATAGGACATGAGCTTCTCGCGGAAGCTGCCGACGCCGAACGCTATCTTCTCAAGCTTTGGCGCCTTATAGAGATATTTGTAACCGGTGTAGCCTTCGCCATTCTGGTTCCACAGGGGCCGGATATCATAACCGCGGTACTCTTCCATGACGGTCCCGCCGAATCCTTTAATTGCCTCCTGCACTTTTTCTGCGTATGGTGGAAATGTATAGTCCTCGCTCATAGACCCTCCTCGTTATTTGAAATTTTAAACAACACAGTTTTTATACCACATTCAGCTGCCGGCAGCACTTCAATAACTGCAGACATTAATTGTTCTTACGGCAATCCCCTACCTGCCATAGGTTTTTTGGTCAATGAGCTTCCCCCGCATGTAGGTCTCCTCCGACTGTAGCGTGCCGTTTTCATCATACATCTTCCAGGGCCCCTCCTGCAGCCCGTCCCGGTAGTTTCCTGCTGCCTGCACCTGACCATTTTCATAATAGAGCCGGTACATACCGTCCCGCGCAGCCTGGCGGTAGTTAATTTCAGATTTAAGTTTACCGTCCGGATAATATTCTTTTCTCAGGCCATCCATGATAAAGCCCGAACACCCGGTAAGCAATACTGCCAGCAGTACATGCCAGATAGATTTTTGATAGTATCATTGTTGCAGCCCTCTTGTTTGAATGTATGGAATATTTGCAGACACAGGTCTTACCCTGCCAGAAAATGGTCCTGCTGCCTGCAGAGCTGCATGTGTCTCATTATGCCGGCGGTGTTTTGTTTATATATCTCACGCCTCATGCAGAACTTTCGCGCAGGCCGGGCCGGCCCCGACTATGATTACCTGAAAATGTTCCACTCCGATTTTTTTGCCTCCATCACTTCATTAACCGCCAGTCTTCAGCAATAAAAATCCCTGCCGGTTACCAGCGTACCCCGGGTTCGCCCGGAAAATACCTCAGCTTCCGGCTTCCCAGAGTGCATTGCCGATACCTTTATTGTAATGAAAGTATATTATCCTTTTGGGCGTTACGCGAATCATCCGCATAATACCTTTAGGCATCTGGGCCGGCTTGCCGGTCAGCTTCGTGATTTCGTCAAGCATCGGTTTGAACAGCTCAAGCCCCCGGGCAAATTCCGGGGTGTCGTCAGTAAAAACATCGGCAATCCCCCAGATATTGACCCCGCGAATGGAGCGCATCTTGTGCGTGGAGGTGCCGATGCCCACGCCGACATGGTTGTTTCCCGGATATTATGAAACTTTTTGCCGCCCTCGCTCATGATGTACAGGGTGAGGCCGTCATGCATGTAATCAACCACCGACACATGCGGCATGCCGTCAGCGCCGCAGGTGGCAAGCGTGCAGGGCTGCTTTTTCCCGAGGTAATCGATGATCCCGGCCTCAAGCTCCTCTTTTGATGGATGCTTTCTTTCCAGGCCCAGCACCCGGATCATCCCGTCGATTATTTTGTCTCGCTGCTCTTCGGTTAATTCCTGAAACGCCATGGCACCTTCTCCTTTTAGCCGGCTGTTGAAAAACACCCATCTGCTTTGTTGCGCTCATCCTTAGTCATTGCGACGTACGGTACAGTACGCCTCATTCCTCTTGATTTCGCGCGCCTTGCATCCGGACGTTTTTGACCAGCCTGAAAAAAAACAACTTGAGTTAAGGAGTTTAGAGTTCAGGAGTTAATAAACTCCAACACTCATAACCCATCCTGCTTTTTACCGGAACGCCGGGCAAATTTCAATAAATTTCAGAATACATACCGCGCTGATAAAATTATAATTCTGCCGGTCAATGCGTTGTGCTATAGTGCTGCCTGGAGAAAAAAGTTGTTGGGACCGGAACTTGCCGCAATCGCACCTCGTATACATAGATCAACTCATGTGAAGGAGATTTACCATGGACAGGCTTCAATGGCAGGCAGGGCTAATGGAAAAAACTGACGCGCTGTGTGAAATATTCCCCGCAATCATCCGCAACCGCTGGCGGCAGCGGCTTATCTACAATGCAGAAAAGATTGCAGCCTATGAAGGCTCATCAGCGGTGACTGATGATATCTTCTGGAGGTCTGTCTACGAGGTCTTCCCCGGCGGCTACGAGCCGCTGATTTTGCGGGTGAAGGATCTTGAAGCGATGAAAGCATACGCGGCGTCGTCGCGCGACCAGGAAAACATCGAGCCCGGCGCCGAGCCCCTGACCATTACCCGCTGGTCAGGCGGGACCGGCGCTGCTACGCCCGTGCCTCCGGGCAAAAAAATATTGGCCGTCAACTCAAGCCCGCGCAAGGGCGGCAACACCGATGTCATGATTGATGAGCTGCTGCGGGCCTGCGCGGATAACGGCGCGGAGGTTGAGAAGCTGTATCTCGGTGACCTGAACATAAAGCCCTGCAGCGGCTGCAGGGCCTGCAGAAAGGTTGACGTGAAAACCATCTGCGCGGTAAAGGATGACATGACCGAGTTCATGTACGATAAAATGTACGCCATGGACGGGATTGTCGCGGGGTTTCCCATCTATACGGCCCGGGAGAACTCTATCATGGCAAACTTTATGGACCGCTGGGACTGTTTCGCCAACCCGTTCCTGACCCGCAGGATGCCGGGCGGGAAAAAAGGGGTGGTGGTGTGCTCGTGGATGTGGCCCAACCCTGTTGCCTATGATAACATTGTAGAGAACATGGTAATACTGCTCAGGCTGCATGGCGTGGAGACAACCGAAGTGCTGACCCTGTCAGGTACCAGGGGGAAAAAGCACGGCAAGGGCGTGGTAAAGAATCACCCCGGCATTCTGCATACTGCCTACCAGTCGGGCATTGATTTTCTGCGCGGGCTGTGAAGACTATGATACTCTCTTAAAAAAAACAGCCCGGCGTGGCTGTCGGGAAGCAAAGAGCCCCGCAATGGCACCATTGACCAGCTTTGAAAAGCGCATCAAGCGACATATAATCGGCCGCGGGCAGGAATTTTTCATAGTGACTGCTCCCGGCCTCGAACAGCTCTGCTATGATGAGCTGCTGCAGCTTCCGCTTTCCTCTCAAAAAGCCGCTATTGTCGAAGGCGGCATCGAATTCACCGGCCGCCTGCATGACTGCTACCTGGCAAACCTTCACCTGCGCCTGGCAAACCGTATTATCATGCGCGTTGCCCGGTTTAAATCCTCAAACTTTCAGCGGCTGGGTAAAAAGATATCCGGGATTCCCTGGGAACTGTATCTTCCCCGCACCAGCACGCTCAAGGTACACGTAACATCCCGGCATTCACGGCTCTATCATAAGGGGGCAGTTGCCGAATGTTTTATGGAAAAGATAGCACCGCGCCTTGCAGCATACGCACCGGAGGCAGGGTCCATTGATGCTGCCGGCCAGCAGATTTTTGTGCGCATTGTTGATGATCATTTTATTGTTTCTCTTGACAGCAGTGGCGAGCTGCTTCACAAGCGGGGCTTGAAAAGCCATCGTGCCGCTGCGCCCCTGCGAGAAACCATTGCAGCAGCAATACTAAAGATCGCAGGCTTTACGGAAAACGAACCGCTTATCGACCCGATGTGCGGCTCAGGGACTTTTTCTCTCGAAGCTGCCATGCTGGTTAAACATATCCCCGCCGGCTGGTTCAGGAGTTTTGCTTTTATGGGCTGGCCAAGCTTTTTACCTGAACGCTGGCACTATATGCGGCGGCAGAGCGAAGCAATATTTGCTGAAAAAACTGAACCGCAGATTTTTGCTTCTGACCGGGACGGCGCTGTCTGCGCGGAACTTAAAGCCTGTGTGGATCGCTATCATCTCACTGATGCAGCGCAGGTTATGTGTCAGGATTTTTTCAAACTCGAGCCCGCAGACGTTACCAAAAGAACCGGGCTGGTGGTTTTGAATCCTCCTTACGGGATGCGCATAGGTGAGAGAGAGGCGGCTGCGGGCCTTTTTACCGAACTATGCGGGAAACTGCAGCGATCATATGCAGGATGGAAACTGGCATTACTTGTTCCTGATGTATCCTTGCTTGACAGAACCCCCTTTGACGGTCTCGCCACCCATCATTTATTTCATGGGGGGCTTAAGGTGCTGCTGCTTACCGGGAGAATTTAATGGGCTTGCGGCTGCCTCTGCAAAGAGGCATAGAAAAAAACAGGCAGTTTTAAAAACTATCCATAACTATGAGTAATAATTTGCATGAATAGGAATAGTTACCTGCTTTAACGCTACGTTAAGAAAAATTTAAGATAAATAATAGGTTGTCATGCCCAAATAGTTGTTCATTTCGTCTTGTTAAGCCAATAGGAAACATTTTCTTGTGCATCAAATTGTATTTAATAATAAAAATGCAATCTAAGCCTGCATAATAAAAATTTATATTTACAATAATTATTTTTTATGTTATACGTTATATAACAAGTGAGGGAAAAAAGAATTCGAAAGGAGAGATGTCAGATGAGAAGAAAAAACAAAGAGCTGAATTCTGAATCCTCTATTCTGACAGCAGACGAAGTGGCAGAGTATTTAAAACTGTCTAAAATTACCGTCTATAAGCTGGCAAAAGATGGATCATTACCAGGATTCCGTGTAGGTGGGTCCTGGCGCTTCAGCAAGAGCAACATTGAAAAGATGATGTCATAACGAATTTAATTCGAAGCTCTAAAAAAGGAGTTCTGTTACATTAATTACAGAACTCCTTTTTTATTGCCTTTTGCCACATGGTAAATTAATGGAAAATTTATTACATAAAATAACATTTGACTATTATTTTAATATTTTTTAAAGTCAAAAGCGGCAATGTTCAGGGAATCAAACATGCAAGAGAATCTGCTGCTGATAAATAATAGCCGGGTGAAAACAAACGATACGATTGTTCTGAAAAACCCCTATACCCTGGAAGTAATCGCGCATGTCAGCAGGGCATCAATAGCAGAAGCAGCGCAAGCGGTTGAAGCAGCCCATGCAGCTTTTGCGGTTTGCCGAAAGTCAGCCTGCCTATCAGCGGGCGGCACTACTCAGAAAGACTGCTGAACTCATAACAAAGCATGGTGACGCGCTTGCTGAAACCATTGCCCTTGGAAGCCGGCAAGCCGATAAAGGCGGCAAGAGTTGAAGTGTCACGGGCGGCGATGGTATTTCAGCTGGCTGCAGAAGAGGCATTGCGGATTATTGGAGAAGTTTTGCCTCTTGATATTGCGCCGGACGCCGGCAACCGGATTGGTATAACCAGACGGTTTCCGCTCGGACCGGTGCTGGCGATTACACCGTTCAACTTTCCGCTCAACCTGGTAGCCCACAAAATAGCCCCCGCCATTGCGGCAGGCAATACCGTTGTGCATAAACCATCATCTGCTGCTCCCCTGACTGCCCTGCGGCTTGGAGAACTTCTGCAGGAAGCCGGCATGCCTGCCGGCATGGTTAATGTTATTCCGTGCACCCCTGATGTTGCGGAATCCCTGATCGCAGACGAGCGCATAAAAATGATCAGCTTTACCGGAAGCCCTGAGGTGGGATGGACTATCAGGGCACAGGCAGGGAAAAAGAAGGTTGCCCTGGAACTGGGGGGAAATGCAGGAGTCATTATAGAGCCTGATGCTGATCTGCACACCGCTGTCGAGCGCTGTGTTTTTGGCGGCTATGTCTTCGCCGGCCAGGTCTGCATATCCGTGCAGCGCATTTATATCCATGAAACAATATATGAAGAATTTACCAGGGAATTTGTGGCAAGGGTCAAAAAGCTCAAGACCGGGGACCCCCTGCTTCCGGAAACAGATGTCGGCCCTCTCATCAGCCCGGCCGAGGTCAAGCGCGTGCAGGAATGGATTGAAGAAGCACAGCAGCTGGGAGGAACAGTCCTCACGGGCGGATTTTATGAGGGAACCATCTATCAGCCAACCGTACTTGCAGATGTTCCAAAGGGCGCGCGCTGTGTAAGCAGCGAACTGTTTGCACCGGTTACGGTTCTGTGCTCCTATAAAAATTTTGACGAAGCAATTCGCGAAGTAAACGATTCCATCTATGGCCTGCAGGCCGGTGTTTTTACCAAAAACATTGACAAGGCGATTACTGCTTTCAACCGGCTGGATGTGGGCGGGGTCATGATAAACGAGGTGCCGACCTTTCGGGTTGATAATTTCCCCTACGGCGGTGTTAAACACTCCGGGCTGGGACGGGAAGGGGTGCGCTATGCCATTGAGGAGATGACCGAAATCAAGATTATGGTGCTGCATAATAGTGCCTAAGGCAGTGTTCTGAAGCAGAGGAGGAGACGAACGATGAAAAAAAACACGGTTGTTATGCTGTTGGTTATTATGATAGTTGCAGCTGCCGGCGCAGTCTATTTTTCCCAAAAAACCATTGTTGATACCATTTCCCGTCCGGCTGTTGAAGAAGAAAAAAAAGCCTGGGAGCAAAAGACCAAGCAGCTTGAAAGCGAAGTCAGTTCTCTGAAGGAAGAGATAAAAAAGACAGAGCCGGCGATTCCCCAGGAAAAACTGAACGACGCCTTTGGCAAAACGCTGTCTGCTGCACAAACGGAGAAAGCAGACAGCTGTGAGGAGGCAAAAGCCCGGGCGCTCAAATTTTTCAGCTACCTTGATCAGAACGGTTACCTCAAAGCCCGCTCTATTGAGGGCAATGCCTACGACCAGTACCAGAAGGCCGTAGCGCTGCTGGAAAAAAACAGGCCCCTGATAAGCGGTGAAACACAGGATTTATATACCCTGATGAGAAATATTTCCTACTTCTACCGGGTACTGGGAGCTAAGAATATACAGCTGGTGCAGGGCACTATTGACTAAAGAATCAGCCCTTATGGAGCCGACAATAAAACTGTTTTTTGCATGGACCAGCCCGTGGCAGGAATGCGCAGAGCAGAACAGCGCGCGCCTTTCAGCAGAGGCGCTCTATGACTATGCAGGTTTTTTTCTCACGACCATTGCCGGGCATTCATATCTTGCGCGCCGGGACTCGAAAATAAGGACGGTAGTGCTCTACTATTGTATTGTCATTCTTGATAAAGCAAACGAGCAGGGCTTGAACAAATACGGCATTGATATCAGGCAGCCGCTTGATTCCGCCATCGATGATATTGAAAACCAGCGGGGACTTCTCTACCGCACCGATTACCTGAACACCTTAAACGCTCTCAAAAAGAGATACCAGGGACAAACAACTGCCAGTTAACCAGCAATGACAACAGATACTCTTTTTTCGCCGGTCTTGATTGAACTGCTGCAAAAAGCCCTGGAGACGCTGCCGGATGGTCTCATTATTATTGATACTGCGGGAGAGCCGCTTTTTGCAAACTCAGCGGCACGGCAGCTGCTGAACAGCAACAAGACCTCGCTTTCCTTCTATGAAAAGCTTCTCTACCTCCTGTCTTTTGATCCGTTAAGCTTTCTGGAAGATACTGAAAAGGAGGTGCTGGTCAAGAATATAACCTATAACATTTCGGTGCTTCCTCTCTACACCAATACCCACAAAAGCGGTGTGGCTCTGTTTTTAAAGAATTGCCACTTATTGAAACATACGGAGGAAATAAAAACCGATTTTGTTTCTATTGCCTCCCATGAACTCCGCAACCCGCTTACTGCCATGAAAAATGCCCTTGAGATACTCTCTACCAGGGCAGCGGGAGATTTGACCGCCGCGCAGGAGAATTTTCTCAAAATAGCCATGCGCAATGCCAACCGTATAGCCACCCTGGTCAACGAATACCTGGACCTGTCAAAAATCACCCTCGATAAGATGCCGTTTGAGTTTAAGATCCATACCGTACGAGACATTGTGCTTCCGGTTATTGAAGAATTCAGGGAGCGGGCCGGACTGAAAAAAACATCGTTAACCGTTGATATTCCCTCTCAACTTCCCCAAATTCTTGCCGATATTTCCAAAGTAGAGCAAATTTTTGTAAATCTTGTCGACAATGCACTGAAATATAGTGCGGAAGGAGGTTCTATCAGTATCACCGCACAAGAAGTGCATGTGCAGGTACGGGATAATTACGAGCAGTCAATGGTGGAAATAGTGGTGGCAGATACCGGCATTGGTGTTCCGGAGAATAAGCGGGAACTTATATTTAATACATTTTACCGTATCAACCGGGCCATGGAGGTTGAGGAAGAGGGTATGGGGCTGGGGTTGGCGGTGGTAAAAAAACTGGTTGAACGCCACGGCGGACAGATTCATGTTGAAAGCAATGTGCCCAGCGGCAGCAGGTTCTGTTTTACCATACCCAGCTATGAAGGGGAGCGCAGGGATGCAAACCTCCGTTTGCTTTTTGACCGGGAGTTTCAGCGGGCCCGGAAAAATCAGAGTTCATTATCCCTGATTGCAATTTTTATTGAGAATTTTGAAGCCATGCAGAAGCACTGCGGAGAGCAGGAGGCCCAAAAGGTTCTAACAGAACTGGAATCCTCGGTTAAACACAGTCTCTATCATCCTGCAGATCTTTTTATCTCCCATAACAAGGGAGAAATACTGGTTGTTATTTGTGAGACCCAAAAGATTGGCGCTGAGGTCATATGCGAAAGAATAGAGCGGAATGCCGAGAAGATTTTGCGTCCCCTGGGCGAAGCCCTGAATGCTCCGGTGCGGTTTCGCTTTGGCATTGCCGTATATCCGGATGATGCCCAGACCCAGCGCGAGTTGTTCAGAACAGCGTTAGCCATGGCCAGAGGAGAAGCACGTGAAGAATAAAAAGATTTTAATCGTCGATGATGAAAGCGATATTATTGATACCATAAGCTTCCGTCTGCAGCAGGAGGGGTATGATTGTATCTCCGCCGGCGACGGCATAGAAGCTCTGAAAAAAGCCCGCACCGAGAATCCCGGTCTTATCATCCTTGATGTCATGCTGCCGAAAATGAACGGCTATAAGGTGTCGCGCCTTTTGAAATTTGACGAAAAATATCAGCACATCCCGATCATCATGCTCACGGCAAAAACCCAGGATTCTGAACGCATCACCGGCATTGAAACGGGAGCAGATGGCTATATCACGAAGCCGTTTGATATGGACACCCTGATTGCGATGATACAGAAGCATATGCAATAGAGTTAAGGGGTCAAGGAGTTGAGGAGTGCCGGAGTTAAAAAGCATAACGAAAATGAAACGCAACAACTCTTGAACTCCATAACTCATATCGTTGAGGTTATTGGTGACCGTTTTCAGTTATAAAGCGCGCGATCAAAAAGGCACCGCCATCAGTGGTACGGTGGAATCTTCCACTATAGAACTTGCCGGTGCGCACCTTGATAGCCTGGGCTACATACCCATAGCGGTTAAAGAGCAGCCGACATCATCGCTGCTGAAGATAGCTGATTTTTTTGTGCGCAGCATTCCGCCCGAAGATATAATATTTTTTACCTTCCAGATATCTACCCTGATAGGGGCCGGGGTGCCGCTGCTTGAGAGCCTGAAAACAATATCGCAGCAGATGAAGAATGAGCAATTTAAAAAAATTCTGGAACAGGCCTGCCGGGACATCGAAGGCGGCAGCAGCCTGTCAGAAAGCCTGGCGAAACATCCGAAACTATTTCCCGCGGTTTATGTAAATATGATTCGTGCCGGCGAGGCCTCGGGAAAGCTGGAGGAGATTTTTCTGCGCATTGCCGAGATGGCGGAACATGAAGCAGAAACCCGGGAAAAAGTTAAAACCGCCATGCGCTATCCAAAGATGGTGGTCACGGCGCTAATCCTGGCGCTTGCTATCGTGGTGATTTTTGTTATACCGCAATTTGTGAACATCTTTAAGCAGTTTAAGGTTGCACTGCCTTTGCCCACCAGGATACTGATAGCCATGAATACTCTGATGCAGGATTATTGGTTCTATGTTCTGGCGGTCATTATCGGCTTGAGCATTGCTATCACGTGGTATGTCAGGACGTCTCAGGGGAAACACCTGTGGGACGGCCTGAAGATTAAAATACCGCTATTAGGGCCCCTGTTTCTGAAGGCGTCGCTGTCCCGGTTTACTCATATTTTAGGGTTGCTCAATCAGAGCGGGCTTCCCATCATTGACAACCTGCGGATTACGGCCAGCACCATTGACAATGTGATCATATCCGAGGCAATAGATACGATACGGGAAAGTGTTTACCGCGGCACCGGTCTTGCCGAGCCCATGAAACGGAATAAGCTGTTTACCCCCCTGGTCATACAGATGGTTGCGATAGGGGAAACCTCCGGTATGCTTGATGAGACGCTGTCTAAAGTGGCAAAGTTTTATGATATGGAGGTAGAGAACGACACCAAGAGGCTTGCAATCTACATAGAGCCATTGCTGACCGTGGTGCTCGGCGCGGCAGTACTGTTTTTTGCATTGGCGATTTTTCTGCCCATGTGGGATATGACAAAGTTTGCGAAAACCTGAGCAATCCGGCGGTAACAAGATGGCAGCAGGGGCACTGATTTTTTAAAAAGGCCCCGGGTACAGCCTTAAAATATATAAAAAATTGTTTAAAATTTTTGTTTGGAGTATACTATTAATAAAAGGAGGGACTATCAGGTAATACTAAAGAAAAACAAGGATAACAGCGATAATTACAAATACAGAAAACAATGAGAGAGGCGAAATACATTAAGCAGATAGAATTAAACCATATTTTTTTAGTCAAGCAACGTAACGAAGGAGGAAATAGTTATGAAAAAGTCACAAAAGGGTTTTACACTTATTGAACTGATCATGGTCATCGTGATCCTTGGTATTCTTGCTGCTATAGCCATTCCGCGCTATATTGATTTAAAGAGTTCTGCTGCAGATGCCACGGCACGGGCCATACTGGGCTCAATGCGGTCAGCCAATTCGATGCTCTATGCCCAGTATATTGTTAAAAACACAACCTATGACTGGACATCGGTTGTCAGCAATGCTCAGATCCAGGGCGTTGATGCCACTGCAGCAGGTGCCAGCACCATGTCGGTCAGCATCGCAGGAAATACGTACACGTTTTCCTACAGCACAACTGCTCCGGGAACGGTTTATTCTGCCACAGCTACCTGGTGATTTGCAGCTCGAGACATGAACTGCGTAACAAAGTACCACCTATTGCCGAACTTGAGACTGTTTTGCAGACGGATCAATGCTCCGTGACTAATCCGGCTACAGCTAATACAAGAAGGGTCAAATCAAGCGATGTATATGCTTCTTTGACCCTTCTTTCTGCTGCAGTATTGTTTTTTATCGACCTCATTCCCGGCAGATTTCTTCTCATTGAGCGGGATTTAAGCGCCTACTTTATTCCCCCCCGGTTCTTCTGGGTGGAGAGCATCAAGCGGGGGGATTTCCCCTTATGGAATCCGTATCAGTTCTGCGGGTATCCCTTTTTTGCCAACCCGCAATACGCTATCCTCTATCCTTTAAACAGCCTTTTTTTTATTCTCCCGTTTGATATAGCTTTCAACACTATTATTGTTCTTCATTTCTTTCTGTCCGGCGTGTTTACCTATCTGCTCTTGAGAGATTTAAAAGCGGGCGCTGTCGGCGCACTCATTGCCGGTCTTATTTTCATGCTGAGCGGGTATCTGCTCTCTATTCACAGCCTTTTGCCAACGCTCCTCACGGTAACCTGGACTCCCCTGATCATCATGTTTTTCAGGAGGGCGCTGATGCGTCCGGGCAGCAGCAATGAGATTATAACCGCCGTCCTTATGGCTGTTTCATTTTTAGGGGGAGGGCTTGAGAATGTCTACGGCAATGTCATTATTCTTCTCCTGATGCTATTTTTTTGTGATGAGCGGCACAAAAATTTGCTCTATGGCTTTCGCAGCCTGGCCATGGTGCTCTGCATCTTTGCCCTGCTTGCCGCGATTCAGCTCATTCCCTGTCTCGAGCTGTTCAGCCATTCAATACGCGGCAGGGGGCTTTCCTTCCACGAAGCAACAACCTGGAGCTTTTCTCCGAAGGACATGCTCCTGTTTTTTTTCAATGATGCCTATGGATATTTTATTAATAAAGACAAATACTGGAGTAATCAATGCTGGCTGAAGACGCTCTACACCGGAGGACTTCCCTTTATTCTAAGCCTCCTCTATTTTTTATTAGGCCGGGGAAGAAAGCTCTATGCCGCCTTGATAGTGAGCTCTGTTTTTTTGTCCCTGGGGCAATACAACCCGCTGTATCCCTTGCTGTTTAATTATGTTCCCCTGTTCGGGGGGCTCAGGTACCCGGTAAAATTTCTCTATATAGCAATATTAACGCTTTCTATAACATCAGGTTTGGGATTCCAGGCTCTTTGTGGAGAGCAGTATCGCGCAAGGATTAAGAAACTGCTGCTCTCATGGTCCTGTGTGTCAGCACTGCTGCTGCTTCTGCTGACGCTGCAGCATGAAACGATTGAAGGCCTGCTTAAAATCTGGGGTTTTGATTTCCCCGCGTACAATTACCTCGCCATAAATCTCTTTCATGCGAAACGTTTTTTATTCTATTGCATTCTTTTTTTGCTTTTGCTGTGGGTCGGGTGTGAATCGGGATGGAAGAAATGGGCATCGGTCTTATTGACCATTTGTCTCATAGCTGACCTTTTTGGCATTATGGGTTTTTATGGAAAGGAAAAGACAGCTGACTATTTCAAGAAAACCCGGATAGAGGAAATTATCACTGCGGACCGGGACTGGTTCCGGACCTTTTCAACCGCAAAGACTACGGCGCAGGACAGTTCTATTTTATTAGCCGGCTGCTCGCCGTTTGAGGCAATGAAGGAAAAACACCTGCCGACCATGAACATGCTTTACAATATTCACGATATGTGGGGGCTTGATGTTATCCGCCTGCAGCGAAGCGATGATCTGTATGGGGCATTTACTACCCGTGCATCCATTGGTGATACTAATCTGCTTGAACTCTACGGGGTAAAATATGTTGTATCAGTTACCCCGCTTGACAAGGAGCCCCGCTTTGAGCTTGTATCTGCCCGTTTAGAGGGGCTTTCGGGCGCACGAGAGGAACTGATAAACAAGAATACCATCAAGCTGTATCAAACCCGGAATTTTCATGAACGGGCGTGGCTGGTTAAAAACTACCGGGTGCTGGCTGCAAAAGAAATTCTTCAACCACTTCTCTCAAAGTCATTCCACCCGGACCAGGAGGTTTTTCTCGAAGAGCAGCCGCAGTGGGAGGGCGATGTTGCACATGCTGCGAAACCCGGTTCGGTGCGCATGTTGTCCGAGAGCAATAATTCGTTACGGTTGCGCGTTACGGTGCCGCAGAATTCATTGCTGGCAGTAAGTGATACCTACTACCCGGGGTGGAAAGCCGTGGTGTACCCGGTGCAAAACAATGAGGTTTGGACAATCAGGCGGAAAACCAAAAAAAATTATGCGGGCAAACTATGCGTTCCGGGCTATTGCCCTTGAGCCCGGCGAGTATGAGGTGCACTTTGCGTATGAGCCGGTGAGCTTTAAAATCGGAGCGCTTATAAGCTTGCTAACAGTAATCGGGATCGCAGCATGGTTTTATGTGCGGCGCAAGAAATAATGTTGCTTCGTGCGCTTGTCTTTTAAATCAGCTGCCTGCGGTTTTGTGCAGAGAAAAGATATGACAGGGCATACAGGAGCAATACTACCAGCAGCAGCGCTTTTATTCCCATTACAAAAGAAAGCGGCTCCAGAAGCCCGCCAAGGGCAGCGCCCATGAGGTTTGAGCCAAAGGCCGTGTCCCTGTGATGCAGCGTTGCTGAATGAAGTAATAAAAATGAGTCCGGCAAAAAATATCGGGACATTGATGATGAGCGACACCAGAATTGATTTAGCGGGATACCCGAAATTATTAAAAATATCCAGGGGAATAAAATATACCATCAGAACAGAAGCCAGCAGAATGGTATAAACAGGCAGGGTATTTTTAATTTGAAAATAATAGGCACATATGTTTGCCAGCAGTATGAGCACCAGGATGGCGGATATAATATAGGCGTTGACCATCCAGGTTGAGCCAAACAGCAGGGCTGATTTGCTCACGTTCTGGAACTCAAGGAGCATAAACGCGGCGCCCAGAAAAAAGAAATGCCAGTTAATGCCGCCTTCTCCCGCGCTCCCCATAAGGCGATACGCCGCAATGAAGAGGACCGCCAGCGCCATGATGATGAGCAGATACATGCGCGGGATAGACGGGGCCTCAATGTAGAGATAGGGCCAGTCATCGGATATCAGCTTCACCGAGCCCGAGCACTGGAACGCATTTTTACGCACATAGTCTCTTAGCTCCGGGCGCGCTTCAACCCACTGTTTAATCTTTGCCGGATTGTTGCCGGTGATAAACATAAGGCTGCCCCATAGGGAACCCTCCGCCGGAAGCACGGTCGCAAATGTGTACGGCACCTCGTTAAAAACCTTTTTCAATACACCATTCAGCCGCACGCCGATCCAGTCTTTTTGTGCGGCAAACGAGACCACCAGTATGCCGTCATCTTTCAACAGCTTCCGGGCCTCCTGAAAGCTTTCCTCGGTATAGACGTAGTGGTCCAGCCGCATATTGTTGTACTGGGAAGAGAGCGTGTGAGAGTCAAGGAGACCGAATACAATGAGATCATATTTTTTAGTTGTTTTTTTAAAGTAAGCTCTGGCATCATCAATTACTGTATGCACCCGGGGATTCTGATACGGCTTTTCCGGATGAAGCTGCGCGCCGAGCGCATGGATGCCGGGGTCAATCTCCACCGCGTCTATTTCCCGGGCCTTGTTGCGCAAGGCGCCGGCAATATCATTGCCGGCCCCGGCACCAACGATGAGCACGCGGTCAGGGGTATTATGGAATAGATAGGGGATTTCGTACGGGTTATATCGTAAGATGTCCGGGTCATAGAAAGACGGGTGCCCCTGTAAAAACTCCCGGGAAAGATTGGTCGCGCTCATATAGCTGACTGAATTTACCGTAATGAGGTATCCATTCTGTACCCCTTTATAGGTTGATGGCCGTACCTCAAGCTTCTGGTAGGGGCTCCACAACAGAGTTCTGCCGGGATTGTGCGTTCCGGTAACGAGCAGGCACAGCACCGATGCTGCCGCAAACACGGTCATGTACAGCTTTGAGCGGGGGATAAAAAAGAAGAGCATGACAAGCGCGCTCAGCAGCCACATCCACGGCGGCGTGTAATAGAACGACAAGAGGCTGAACACCCAGATGCCGATAAGGCTGCCGATAATATTAATTGAGTAGGCAGCGATGATATTGCGGTGATTGTCCAGAAGACTTCCCAGTATCTGCCCCAGCGGTATAAACGCAACAAGAATCATCAGGAACAGATAGATGGTAAGCACGACCCCCTGCAGCGACACGATAAGGCTACCCTCCTGGAATTGAAACCAGATGATGGAATCCGCAAAGCCGCCGAGCATATCAGTGATATAAATAAACGGCAGACATTTAACGGAAAGGGCGATCAGCACCAGCATTGCCAGGGTGATGAAAAGGTTCGCCTCTTTTTTAGCAAGGTAGCAGCCTGCTCCGACGCCAAGAAAACATGCCAGCAGCACCAGATTGCTTACATAGGCAAAAATCCGCACCTCGGTAGAGATCCAGCGGATTAAAAACAGCTCCATAAACAGCATTAAAAAGCTGACGAAAAACAGCTTCCCGTTGTTTCTTTGCATAGTTTTAGTCTTTAGGGACGTTGTTACTTACGTTGCGATGTGGTTCAGCTCTCCAGTTTTTCAATCGCCCGCGTAATGCTTGATGTGGCTACGCCTAGACGTCGTGCAATCTCAGCCGCTGAAAGCCCGATCTCTTCCATGCCGCGTCGTGCGATCTGGGCACGCGCTTGGCTTACCTTTGACCGCCGGCTGCCGTTCTCAAGTTCTTTCTGGCTGATCTGCCCTTTTATGCATTCTTGCTCGATGATCTTTGTCAGAGTTAGTCCTGATCTTTTGAGCTTCATTTGCCGAAGCGACTTGTCTTCTGCTTCTTTGATAACTTGTTGCACGAAATCACCGCTCCCAAGGACCCGTTCGTCCGTCTCCTCCCGCTGGCCTTTCCGTCTCAAGGAGAGGACATTGGACCACCCACCGAGACTCCGAACAAGCCCGCCGCCGGAAAACTGTGGATCGTGGCCCTGATTCATGCCTTCCTGGATAAAACGCCTGTATTCCTTTATTGTTTTTCTTTTCGTGCCTCCGAACTGTGCCAATACCGTTGCAGTATCCATCCATGGGTATTTTGCCTTTTCGATAATAGACCGATGGCCGCTCCAGGGGTATTTGTCCATCTCTGTCATCGTCTGGATGATCCTTGCCCGAACGGGGTTAAGATGTATGTATCGAACGAGGGCAAGGAGATAATTGTCCTCGTCGCAGAGTATGGATTTGTACCGGTTCTCGAAGAGATGTCCCCTCCGGCGGTGCCTGCGGTTGAAGTATTGGGCGTACCAGGTAAGAAGCTTCCTCATGACGGCTGATATGCCGCTTTGTCCGCTTCGGAAAAGGATATGAACATGGTTGTCCATGAGGACCCAGGCGTAGACGGAACATTTTGCGTCCTGAACGTTTTGTCCGAGGCGTTCAAGGAACTGGGCTTTATCCTTTGTGTCGCGGAAGATATTTGATTTGTCGATTCCCCGGACCATGATGTGGTGGAGGGCGCCGGGGACATCTAAACGGGCTTGGCGTGGCATGGTTCGATTCTACTGACTTTTTGCAGCCCTGTCAAGTATTTTGCAACGTAAGTAACAACGTCCCCAAAGTCGTCCCAAAGTTAACCTGTTTTATCGTTGACACTGTGATGAAATTTAGCTACATGGGGGATGTTTACTAATTATTTTGCAAGGTACCGTATGTCACATAATAAAGATGAGCGGAATTTTTTGCAGGATAACAGGGCACTGTCTCTCATTGAGCTGGTGATTATTCTGGCAGTATTCGCAGTGTTTACGGTGGTTGCGGTCGCCCGCTATAACAGCCTGTCACGGCAGGCTGACGAGGCAACCGTTAAGGCGTTTACCTGCATCCTGCGCGCAGCGGCAACCATTACCTATGCCAACGTCGCGCTGGGTAATGTGCCGGGCAGCACCATTCAGAATATCACCATAAAATCGGTGTATGACAATCTGGAAGATAAGGGCGGCATTCAGCTCTCCGGTGATAATACTTTTGCAGCCGCTATTAACGGTAAACAGTACCGCTGGCATTACAAGCCGCCGCTAACTGTGGAGGAGGGGGTTGAATACTGAATCTATGGACGCGGATGAACGCAGATGATGTGGTGGAGGGCGTCGGGGACATCTAAACGGGCTTGGCGTGGCATGGTTCGATTCTACTGACTTTTTGCAGCCCTGTCAAGTGTTTTGCAACGTAAGTAACAAGCGGCTTTTTCCCCTTTTTTAATGTGCTGAAGGCGGCGAATCGAAGCATCCGGAAGAATTGCATCTATTTATAATAACAATATTATTTTAAAGAAAGAGGTCATTTAAGACGAAGATAATAGGCATGGGCTTATCATCTGTTAAGCAATTTTTCATGAAACAAGAGCGCGGCTTCACCGCCATAGAATTAATTCTCGTCATTGTTATTCTTGGCATTCTTGCCGCCATTGCCTATCCCCGGTTTCAGGGCCTGCCGGGCATCCGCGTCAGTGCTGCTGCGCAGGCTATTGCCGCGGATATCCGCTATGCACAGTCCCAGGCAGTGAGCACTGCATATAATTATAAAGTCTATTTTTATGCAAGCACTAACAGCTATTCAGTCTATCAGGTAAACCGCAGCAGCGGCGCTGAAACCATTATGAGCCATCCGCTCAAGGCAGGAAACTATACTGTCGTTGTCGCTACTGATTATCCCGGCGTTATAATCGGCGGCGACTATACGGTAGAGTTTGATTATCTTGGAGCCCCGAGCACCGGCGGGGGCGGATCTGTTATTGTTTCCGGCGGCGGAAATTCCATGACCATCTCGGTGCTGGCAAACACCGGACGGGTCACGGCAAGCTGAACGTAACAATAAGCAGGTACTGTATCATGTTCAACGCACATAAAAACACCAAAGGCTTTACCCTGATTGAAATGATAATAATTATTGTTATTGTGGCAATCGGTGTTGTGCCTTTGATGAATATGTTCTATGGCGCGGGGCTTTCCATGGGCCAGGCTGATTTTGTTACCGTAGCAACCGAGCTTGGACAGAGGAAAATGGATGGCTATATCCAGTCGGGCTATGCCTCGGCAAGCAGCGGCAGCGGCACTTTTTCAGCGCCGCATGCTGCCTATAGCTGGACGACAACCGCAACCCCGGTTGATGCCGGATTCCTGGATGACGCGGGCTCGACAACGTACAAAAAGGTCGAAGTAACCGTGTCAGCTTCCGGAAACAGTTTGAAACTCACCACGGTGTTAGCTAATCACAGCTGATGGTAAAGCATATGAAAGATAGCGCGGGATTTACCCTGATCGAAATGATCTGCACCATTGTGATAATAGGAATACTTGCCACTATGTTCACCGGTTACTTCAGCTCTCAGGCATTGCTGTTTAATATGACGGTCAGCGACCAGGATCTCAATCAAAATGCGCGGGTCATTTTAGCGCGCATGGACAGTGAAGTCCGGCAGGCAGACACCATGACCCTCACCAGCTCTTCTGACTTTAGTGTGACGGCTGATGTTGATGGAGACGGGGTTATTGAAACAGTGCGCTACTATCTGTCCGGCAGCGATCTGCACCGGGTAGAGGGAGCAGACCAGAGTATCCTGCAGAATGTTTCAACGTTCCAATGCGCGCTTACAGCAGGCAACACGATTCTCTCGGTGCAGAATTTAACATTTTCAGCCGGGGGAGTGTCCCGGTCTTTTGCAACAGACATCCTCATGCGAAGAGAGCTTGCATGATATGCTGTTTACATCCCCCAATAAATCAATAATCCATGGCCAAAGCGGTGTGTCCGCTATTGTCATCGTTCTTCTTATAATGATGATAAGTGTTCTCGGCATCAGCATTATATCGATGACCAACATCGGGAACATGGTTGCGTCAAACCAGCTGACAGCGTCCCGGGCATTTTATATTGCCGAGGCCGGTATTGAGCGGGCGGTGCGTGAGATTCGTGATGATGCCAGCACCACCCAGACCACCGATGATACGGCAGCGGGCTACTGTGTGACCCCGTGTCTGGACGGCGTATGTCAGCGCCAGCGGGTACAGGGCTTACCAATCCTACCAGAGCGCTTTTTTACGGAACCTCCCTCACCAGTACACACCTTTTATTATTGTACATTAACCCCTGCCGCCGAGCGTTATCTTCAGGTCTATGATTTTCAGCAGCGCTATAATTTGTGCGGCACGCCCATAAAAGCAATGGATATCGGCATCAGGGCATCACGGCAGAGCGGAGGAACGAATACCGTTATCCAGTTACAATATACTCTGGATGGAACTTGGACTTCTCCTGTCAATGTGGGCAGCACCGTTACGATTTCCTCCACCAGTACGGCCAGCCCCAATTTTGAATTCAGAACCATTGCAGCGACGCCCAGCTGGAGTAATCTGCTGGCAAGCAGTGGAAACAATTTTCGAATCCGCGCATATTGTGTCTCTGGAAGCAGAAGCACCTATATTGATTATCTCTGCATCCGGGTTACCACTAAAAACGATGCAGTTACCGAGCCCTGGTACACCACGTTTAAAAACAGCGACGGCACGCACAAAAACAGTAAATATTGGCCTGGGAAGCGGTGTGGTTGAATCAGCGCCCATTGATGATGAGCAGGGCAAGGTGCACCTCAATTATGCGTCACAGTCCCTGCTCCGGTATCTCATGGTTGAGTGCGGTATTGCTGATGCCACGGCAAATACCCTTGCAACCAATATTGTGACCTACCGCGGCAGCAGCCTGTTTGACACGGTTGAGGAAGTGCAGCAGGTAAGCGGCATGACCACTGCATATTACGATTTGATAAAAAATTATGTCACGGTCTATTCCTGGGTGAACCCCAATGTACAGCGGACAACAGGTTCCCGCGCACCAATCAATATAAATACCGCTCCCCTGCAGGTACTGCAAGCAGTCTTTGACCCGCTGGGCCTTGGGGCAACGAGACCCTGCTACGCTGGCAAGTGCGATTATAACCCGCAGGGCAACAACACCGTTTTCTTCCATGATCAGTTCCAATCCTGCGGATACCAGCTCGAGCTTTGCGCGTTTTCTGGATACGCAGACCAGCCTACCTAACTGCCACGGAGATAAGTTACGTTCAAGAAAACTGTGATGCATCCTTATATAATCCCACCCAGACCACAAGCTGGACCGGCAGTAATGTTACCACCACAGAGTTTTGTTACAGCTCGCCTGTCTATTCTGTTACCAGTACCGGCAAAGTCCAGAATGCCTACCGCATAGACCAAAAGAGTGTTTGAAGATGACGGCACGTTTACTATCACATCCGGAGCCCTTACGCTCAATTACTGGAAAGAACTTGTTCCCTAAAGCCTGCCATTACATTTTTCCCGCAAATCAAACCAAATATATTTGAAATTTCTGTAGGAGCGCATTTATGCGCGCCTGTCCTGAGCGCAGCCGAAGGGATGGTTTCGCGGCTAAAGCCACTCCTACAACAAAATCCCATGTCTATGTAATAGTCTGAGAGCAAAATTCCCAGATTTATCTATGTAATAATCTATATATTCCCTTAAAGATTTTCATAAAAAGGTATTTTTTTTCTTGACAAAATATAGTGGCCTATATATAGGCTTGTATAAGGTTTAATAACCATATAAAGGGTTTTTGTGGAAAATTTCAACAATTACATCACCATACGGGAAGCTGCAAAGATGCTCGGGGTATGTGAGGCGACACTCAGGCGCTGGGACAAACTCGGGAAGCTCAAAGCAGTGCGGCATCCCATCAATGGCTATCGCCTTTATAAGGTCGATAGCCTGAAAACTTTGATACGCACAGTAACAAGTCATGGGTAACCCGCCTTCGCACAAGGCTACGGCGAACAGGCAAGCAAGGCAAATAGGCAATAGTAGATACATATAGGCTGAGATTTATTGCATGGCTGCTAAACTGTTTTCATTTTCAAAAAAAGCTGCACACTCGATAGGGATCGAGCTCGGGAGCCATACCCTAAAGATGGTTGAGACCCGTGTGTCCGGCGGGAAAGTGCAGCTGTTACAGTATGGTATTGTTGAGATACCCTCCGCACTGCAAGGCAAAGCCTCACGGGATGCAGCCTCCATTGCTCCGTTAATTAAACAACTGCTGGCCCGCTGCAGCAGCTCCTCCGCAGATATTTATCTTTCCTTTTCCGGTCCCTCGGTCAACCTGCAGCGCATAAAACTGCCACCCATGCCTGACCAGGAGATGCTGGCGGCAATTCGCTGGCAGGGTAAAAAATATTTCCCCTTCCCCTTGGACGAGGCCCGGGTCGTCTATAAAAAAATTGCCGGTATCTCTGCAGAAACCCCTGACCTTGATCTTATAACCGCAGCAGTGCTGAATAAATTCATGGACCAGGAGCTTTCTTTACTGGAGCAGGCAGGCTATTCAGCAGCGGGTATCGATGCGGTCCCCTTCTCGCTGCAATACGCCTTTCAGCTCACCGGGGACAGGTATCGTGGCAAGACCGTTGCCGTGCTTGATATCGGTGCCGAAGGGACAACCATTGCCATTCTCAAGGCAGGAGAGCTGCAATTTGCCCGGGAGATCGCAACCGGCGGCAATGATTTTACCCGGGCTCTTATGGAGCCGGTTGCTGTTGAAGGAAAGCAGTTTGCCTTAAGCGTTGAAGAGGCTGAAGCAATCAAAAAAAAGTACGGCATCCCCATGGGCGGCGGCCAGGAGGTAACCCCTGCAGGTCTTCCGCTCTCCAGAATTATGTTTATAATCCGTCCGGTGCTTGAGCGCCTCAGCACTGAAGCGCTCAGGTCATTTGATGTTTACAAAGCCCAGGGGCGTGAGAAGCGTGTCGATACGATTCTTCTCTGCGGCGGCGGTGCCGGTTTTAAAAATCTCGCAGCATTTCTCTCCAGTGGACTGGGCATCGACGTGTCAGTCATGGACCCGTTTGCAGCACTGCCTGTTCCCGGGCATCTGCAAAACGACACTGCGTTTCAGCAGCACAAGCCCCGCCTCTCAGTGGCGCTGGGTTTGTCGGCGGGCCGCTGCAGGGATATAAATTTTCTTCCGCCGCGCCCCGGTATGCTGGAAACGGCCCAGCTCCGCAACTGGCTTCCGCTGCTGCTTTTAATTATATTCTTCTCCTCCCTCGCGACAATGTATCTCTATTCATACCGCTCGGTTGCGGTTTCACGGGAAGAGCTGAACACTAAAAAATCCCAGTTCTCCTCGCTTAAGTCCTATATGGAAGAGATGCTTCGTCTTAATGAAAAAAAAGAAAATTTAAAACAGCGGCTCTCCCAGGTTCCTGACTTTTCTTTTGAGCAGCCCCAGTTCTCGGAAATCCTCAGTTCTCTCACGCGCATCCTGCCGGAGAACACGGTGCTGCAAAGCATTGCGCTGGAAACAGGCTCCCCATCAGTTTCCGCCGCAGCACCAGCTCCAGCTGATAAGGAATTAGTCATGAAGCTCAGGCTGGAGGGCGTTGTGTTTGGCGATGATTCCCAGGTGCTGACAACCGTGGTGCAGATAACCAGCGGGTTGGAAAACAGCGCCTACTTTAAGAAGGTAATGCTCGTCTCAACGGAAAAGGTTACTGATTTGGGGAAACCAGCTTCACGGTTTGTGTTTTCATGTCCGCTGGACGCTGGCACATTTTAAACCGGCGGGTTCAATAATGACGAAGCCGTAAAAAGGCAATTTCCCCTCCCCTGGTGGGAGGGGATTAAGGGGAGGGGGAGCAATAATATACTGTAATTACTTGTTTGTCCCCCTCACCCCAACCCTCTCCCGTAAAGGGAGAGGGAGGTTTTTCTACTTTTTACAAGAGCATCAATAATGAAAATTAAACTTTCGCCGCGCGAAACAATCATCTCGTTCACTTCTTTGCTGGTGGTGCTCTACTTTTTGTTCGACTTTTTTCTCTACAGCCCGAAACTCAGCGAGCATGCCACCGTAACAACAGAGCTTGCGTCTCTTGACCAGAAACTGCAGGAGACCGCAGCGTTTTTAACGGGCGGCACGCAGGTCGCTTCCGACGTCAGCAGGCTGGAGAAAAAGCTTTCCTTCTATGAAGAGAAATTTTCAACCAGAGAAAGCTTTGTCCAGTTTCTGGAACAGCTCGCGCTGCAGTGTCAAAAGTTCAATATGGAAGTTATTTCCCTTAAGCCGCAGGAAGAACAAACACTGCCGGCAGCAGCCGGCCATACGCAATACCGGCAGGTTGTTATTGATATGCAATTGCGCAGCGATTTCCGGACCCTGGTGCTCTTTATACGAGCATTGGAAAAACTTCCTATTTTCACGATCGTCCATCAGCTTGAGATACGAAGAGATGAAAAAATGCCGGTGGTTACCTGCCACCTGGTATTAAAAACACTTATTTCTTGAAATAAAACAAGGTTTTCATGGAAACAGTACCATGACGCTGAAACAGGAAAATTCAATAATTCTTGGAATCTTCACCGCGCTGTTTGTGATACTGGTGAGCATCAGCATTTTCACCATTCCCCTGAGAAGCAAGGCCGGTTTTTCAGCTCCCCCGCAGATCGGCGCTCTGCAGGCACTGCCGGGCATTCATGAAAAGAAAGGGGTGAATGCCCGCCCTCCGGGTTTTCAGCCCGAAGAGAAAGTAACGGTCAGCGGATGGGGCAGGGACCCGTTTGCCTCTTCGTGGCTGCAGCAGGAAAGTCAGGCCGCAAGAGCGGTTTCTTCCGATATGAGCGGGGAGGAACTCACGGTGACCCTGATTTTGATGAGCGAAACAAAAAAAATAGTCGCCATTAACCATAAGATCTACCGGGAAGGCGACATGGTCAGGGACGAGAAAATAGTCAGCATTAAACGCGATGCGGTGGTCCTGGAAAAGAATGGGACGCGCCGCCTGCTGGTATTGCCGAAGAGCGTTGTTCAATTTTAAATAAAGAAATTATTGTAGAGGAGAATAAAAAATGGGGAACCCACAAAGCACCCCGCTAATACCTGCAAAAACATTTTTGCATATAGGTCATCAGCATACCGGGATAATTATTTTCTCAGTGCTCATGCTTTTTCTCTGCAGCTGTGTAACTCCCCCGAAAAAAGCGGAGAAACCTTCGACGCCGGGGCCACAAGCAGAGACGTTAAAGCCTGATCTCAAAGAAATAGTGATGCCGCAGAAAGGGGCGACCCTGGTTTCTTCGCAGAAAACCTATACCCTGCAGATGCGGGACGCAGATATTCAGGACCTGCTGCTGGCTTTTTCCCGGGAGATTAATGCCAATATTGTCGTGGACCCGAAAATATCCGGCAGGGTTACCATTGACCTGAAGGGCGTTACCCTGGAGCAGGTGCTTGATGTGGTCTGCGGTCAATTAAATCTTGAATACCGGCGTGAGGGCAACTTAATCAAGGTGTTCAAACCGTCCCTGGATACGCGCATTTTTTACCTTGACTATATTACCACCGTGAGAAAAGGAAAAGGGCTCGCTTCCGGCGGCATTGGCGGGAGAACTTCAACAGGAACACAGGGACAGGGTTCAGCCGGGGCCGGCAGCGATCAGGCAAGTACCGGTTACAGCGAAGTGAGCACCGCGGATGAATCTGATCTGTGGAAGGAAATAGACAAGGGGCTGCAGAGCCTCAAATCACCGGATGGAACAATTATAGTTCATAAGACATCCAACACCGTGCTGGTAAAAGACTACCCGGCACAACTAAGAAGAATCGCGCAGTACCTGGAAATGGTGACCGGATCTGTACAGCGGCAGGTACTGATTGAGGCGCAAATTATTGAAGTGTATCTGCAAGACAGCTTTCAGGCAGGTATTGACTGGGGCTATATCCAGAGTTTGCCCCAGATGAGTAATCTGTCCTGGGGCCTTGCAACCAATGGCGCGAGCCCCTGGCTGGGATACACCGGCTCAAGCAACACCAATCAGGGCGGGGGCTCCGGAACCGGCAGCCAAACTCAGTCGATTCCCGGCGCTTGGATGGTAAAGCCGTTCGGCGGGGTTTTCCGCATCGGCGGGGCTGACCAGATTGTGGCGCTGAATGATATTATTGAAGCTCTTTCCACCCAGGGCGATGTGAACATTATCTCCAGCCCGAAAATTTCAACCCTCAACAATCAGCCGGCAATCATCAAGGTTGCCCGTGAAGACCCCTATTTCCAGACCACGCGCCAGACAGTGTATGGTGAATCAAACACCACCACGGAGGTAAATTTTATAAGTATCGGAGTGGTTCTGGCGGTAACACCCCAGATAGGCTCGGACGGCACTATTACTCTCACTATTCATCCCAGTGTTACTGATAAGGTGGGAGAGGCAACATCAGTGCAGGGTGACAAGGTGCCGATTGTTGATGTGCGTGAGACAGACACGGTGGTGCGTGTCAATGACCGGCAGACCATTCTTTTTGCCGGCCTGATGCAGAACAAAGTGACGGAAGATGTAATCGCAGTGCCGCTGGTTAGTGAAATCCCCTGGCTCGGGTATCTGTTCAAGCATACCTCCCGCGAGGTGCGGAAGACAGAGCTGGTGATCATGCTCACCCCCAAGGTTGTTACCAGCGAGAATATGCGCGAGATAGCAGCTCCGGAGCAGCAGCGGCTTGAAAAATTGAAACAATCAACTTCTCAATAGCCATGTATTCGTTGAGCCGTTAAGGCAAAATAATGTGCAGCACTAAACCAGTAACTTTTTTAACTCCTTAACTCCGCAACTCTCAAACTCTTTAAGGGTGTCTGTTCATGTACATGCAATTTTATGGCCTCAGTGAACGGCCCTTTTCCAACGTCCCGGATACCACCTTTCTGTTCAAAAGCAGACAATATCTCGATGCCTATAATCAGCTTCTCTACGGGGTCCATGCAAAACAGGGCTTTATGGCACTGGTGGGGGATGTGGGAACGGGTAAAACAACGCTGTGCCGGTCTCTTCTCCACGCGCTCGAAGGGCAGATGGAAACAGCCCTTATTTTTAACCCGCCGGACACCGCCACCGCACTGCTCAAGACCATACTGCAGGATCTGGGTCAGCAGGCATCCGGTGTATCAAAAAAAGAACTGCTTGACAGCCTCAATACCTGTCTGCTGCAGAGCTCTGCCCGCGGCCGGGGGGTCGTTATTATCATCGATGAAGCCCAGAACCTTTCTTCTGAGGTTCTGGAAGAAATACGGCTGCTCTCAAACCTGGAAACCGAAAAAGAAAAGCTGCTGCAGATTATTCTCTCCGGCCAGCCGGAGCTGCTTAAAAAACTCTCAAAAACAACCCTGCGGCAGCTGTACCAGCGCATTGCGATATGGGCTTATTTGAAGCCCCTCACCAGAAAAGATGTCAGTCATTACATCTACCACCGTCTGGTGAAAGCCGGGGCCAACGGCAGCATAACCTTTACCCGCCGGTCCCTGGATAAGATCTCCCATTCTTCCGGCGGGCTCCCGCGCACCATTAACCTCATCTGCGATAAGGCGCTGCTGGCCGGGTATGTTGCGCAGAAAAAAAAAATTACCGGCAGGATGGTGCAGGAGGCTATAAAAAATTCTTCTGTAGAACGAGTGCCTGCCGTGTCAATGAGAGTCAATGCGGTCTATACGCTTATCCTTGGGATTATCATCAGCGCACTTTTTCTGGGAATGCTGGCACCTTTAAAACTGGATCTTCCGCAGAGATGGATAGGGCAATTCACCTGGGATGCCCGCGCCGGGTTTCATTATGCACGGGCAAAGCTGCCTGATGCACTGCTCGCCGCTGCCCCTCCGGCAGCTGCCCCAAAACCGGCGCCCGCAGCAGTCCCGGTGCCGGAAACGAC
This sequence comes from uncultured delta proteobacterium, assembly GCA_963803975.1. Classification (GTDB taxonomy): domain Bacteria; phylum Desulfobacterota; class WTBG01; order CAIYCZ01; family CAIYCZ01; genus JAPLIX01. The sequence goes on along the minus strand of CAWDOY010000005.1, from coordinate 57,127 downwards.
TGTCAAGCAGGTGAGTGCTCCCCGCAGCGGCGCGTTTGACAGTGATGGGGTCCTGCGCCAGGACCGGGTCAGTGAATGTGCTCCGGAAGCACTTGCTACCCTGCTCGGGCTCTGGGATGTTCCGCAGGAAAAGCTGATGCAGGAGCTGCAAAAACGCAGCACATCTGCGTCATTCAGCTTTAGTGATGTGGCGCAGGTCTTCGGCCTCGCGGTAACTTCTCTTGATATAACGCTTGATCAGGTCAAGCGGCTTGATTACCCCTGTATTATTCCGGTGAGTGATCCCGCGTATCGCTATGTGGTTCTTGCCGGCATTAAAAATGATCAGGCCATCCTGCTTGATCCCCGGCACGGCAGAGTATCTCTTGCGCTTGAGAAGCTTCATGAACAATGGACAGGAAAAGCTTTTTATGTATGGCAAGAGTTTATGAGCCTGCCGTCGCGGCTGCAGCGCGGGGATGTGCACCAGCAGGTTATCCTGCTGAAAGAAACATTGAACGCAAACAACTTTTCCCTGCATGAGCCTTTTACTGATGTTTTTGACAGCCAGATGGAAAAAGCGGTCAAAGCACTTCAGACACAATACGGCCTCAAGGTAGACGGTATTATTGGCTGCAATACCAGAATGGTATTCTACCGCATGGTTTATGGTGATCAAGTGCCGCATCTTGAAATGTGAAGAAAATCGAGCGAGGAGCTACTTATGAGCCTCATTGAAAAGGCTCTCAGGCAGTTAGAAAAAGATAAGCAGACCGTCAGCTATGGCGCTCACCCCGGAATGCCGCAGCCCGTTGCCGCAGAAGAGGTCTATGAAAAAGCGGATGATGCTCCCGCAGAATTTTTTAATGAAGAACACGAGGAGCCACGCCCGGGGAAAAGGCGCCTTATAGCAGGCATGGTGGTTGTGCTCGGACTCGGAGCAGCAGCAGGATGGTATATGCAGCAGGGGGCGCTGAAAGCACCTTCACCGGCAGCCCCGGCACCAAAGCTTAAAGCCGTGCCGGTCACGGTCGCTCCTGCCATTGGCAGCGTTCCGGCGGTAGAGACGGGTGTTGCTCAGCAAGCGCAAAAAGACGAAAATAGTGGCGGCGCCAGGAGCATAAACCAACAGCAGCCAATGGCCGCTGGTGTGCAGCCCGAGGTATTGCTACCCCCGGCTTCTCCCGCTGTGCAGGAAGATGCCGACAGACTGACAAGCAAACGCATACCCCCTGCGCCTGCAAAGCCCCTGCCTCAAGATGCTCCGGCGATGCAGCAGCCAGCCGCCCGGACGGTACCGGCAGTGCCAACAGCAGGTGCCGCTCAGAAGCAAAGGAGCGCAGCAAAAACGCCGCGGCCTGACGTTACTGCACGCGCTGCAAATCTGCTTCAGAGTGACGCAGAAAACGCCGATTCATTAAATAATCAGGGGGTTCTGCTCCTTGAACAGGGAGCTGCCGCGCAGGCCCGGGACTATTTTGAAAAGGCGCTGAAGCTCGCACCTGACCATGAGAAGGCGCTTAATAACATGGGGCTGAGCCTGTATGCCCAGGGACGGACAGCGGAAGCGCTCAACTATTATGAGCGTGCCGTGAAGGTCAATCCGGGCAATATTGAGACGTGTGTTAATATGGGCATTGCTCTGCGCAGCAGGAGGGACTTTACCCAGGCAGCGGAGGTATTTCAAAAAGCACTTACGCTTAACCCGGCACATCCTGAGACCCTGTATAACTATGGCTTGCTGCTGAAGGACATGGGGCAGCAGGAGAAATCCCGCATCTGTTTCGAGCAGTTTTTAAAAACCGCTCCGCCGCATTTACAAGGTGTCGCAGATAGCGTGAGAATGTATCTGCAGGCTTCTACGGTAAAGAAACAGTAATACAAAGGATCTGTTTGTGGAAAAAAGAAAACTACTCGGGGAAATGCTCATTGATGAGGGGCTGATTACTGCTGAGCAGCTCAACAAGGCAATCGTGCAGCAGAAACAGTCCGGCCTGCGTCTTGGTCAGTTACTGATACGCATGGGGCTGGTCACGGAGGAAGGGATTATAGCCACCCTTGGTGATCAGGCAGGGATTCCCTATGTCAACCTGGATAATTACATCATTGACCCGAAAGTGATAAGCCTGATTCCCGAAAGCCTGGCCCGCTCCAGCCTCATCATCCCGCTGTTTAAAATCGGCTCGACCCTTACCATTGCCATGGCTGATCCCCTCAATGTCAAAGCAATAGATGAGGCACGCAGGACCGCCGGCTGTGAGGTGGATATGGCAGTGTCTTCCGAGGAGCAGATCAGACGGGCCATTGACAGCTATTTCGGCCTTTCATCATCTATTGAAGATATTGTCAAAGAGGCCCTTGAAGGTGACCTGAAGGTAACCGTGGAAGGGGCCGGGATGGAGGCGGGTTTAGAGGCGCCCATTATCCGCCTTGCCAACCTCATCATTTTTCAGGCAGTGCGTGACAATGCCAGTGATATTCACTTTGAGCCTGACGAGCACAAACTGGGGGTCCGCTACCGCATCGACGGCATACTGCATGAGACCGTCTCACCTCCCAAGCACCTGCAGGCGGCACTGATTTCCCGCGTCAAGATAATGGCAAACATGGATATTGCGGAAACGCGGGCACCGCAGGACGGCGGGTTTCAGATAAACGCTGATGGCCGGGCCATTGAGTTTCGCGTTTCAAGCTTTCCCACCATTTACGGGGAAAATATTGTGCTGCGCATTTTGGACCAGTCAAAGAGTGTCCTGAGTCTTGAGGACCTGGGATTTTCGCCCGACATCCTTGAGCGGTATCAGAAACTCCTGGCCAGCCCCTACGGCATAATACTGGTGACCGGCCCGACGGGGAGCGGCAAGACCACGACACTCTATGCCGCGCTTAATTCCATAAACAGTATCGATAAAAATTTTATCACCATCGAAGACCCGGTTGAGTACCGGCTCCCGCATATCAGGCAGACGCAGGTCAATCCGAAAGCAGGAATAACATTTGCCAGCGGCATGCGCTCCATATTGCGCCAGGACCCCGATGTTATCATGGTGGGCGAAATGCGTGATGTGGAGACAGCGGAAATGGCCTTTGAGGCAGCGCTGACCGGGCACCTGGTGTTCAGTACCCTGCATACCAATGACGCGGCAGGAGCGCTTGCCCGGCTGCTGCACCTGGGAATCGAGCCGTTTCTCGTTGCTTCATCTACGATTGCGGTTCTGGCGCAGCGCCTGGTAAGGGCCATTTGTCCAAATTGCAGGGCGCCCTATACGCCATCGCCGAAGTTACTGCAGGGATTTAATCTGAAGGAAGACACGGCGCGGGAATTCTACCGAGGGAAAGGCTGCAAAGCGTGTCGCAACACCGGCTACCGGGGGCGCAGCGGGATTTACGAACTGATAGCCATTAATGAAGAGATACGGAAACTGATTCTTGAAAATGCGTCAACAACTGCTATCCGTGACGCTGCCCGGCGTTCCCAGAAGATGAAATCATTGCGGGAAGACGGGCTGTCAAAGGTTCTCAGGGGTCTTACCACCCTGGAAGAGGTGGATCGCATTACCTTTGAAGATTGATGCACGCATACTGCGGTCCTGCCCGGCCGTTCATAAAGCCTGTAACGCCTCTTCGGCAGATTCCCTCAGGTCACTGTCTGCAGTGGTCATAGCAATGATCCGCAGTTTGCTTTTAAGGCCCTCCTGTATATTGAGCGGCTCATCATGAGCCATATCCTTCAGAACGGCAATAGCCCGCGTGACAACCGTAAGGTCTTTATAGTCCAGCAGGATGAACAGCGTGCTCCAGTCATCCGGCAGATCATACTCGGCAAGGTATTTTTTAACCGCAGTATTGAATTTTTTTGTTCCCGCACACTTGTGTATTTCTTCATGGGCGACAGCATGCTCCTTGGAAGCCTTTTTCCCCTTGAAAAGGTTTTCTACTTCCTTGAGATACTGTTTCTGCGCCCACACTGCTTTTGCTGACTTTGGCCGGTATGCCGGCTGGTCCTGGGACAGATGCCTGCTGCGGTCTTTTTTCCGGTCACGGTCCCGCCAGCTCGGTCGCTCCCTCTCGTCATCATCTGCATGCATAGCGTACTCCTTATATGATTTTCATCTTCCCGAAAACTGCGGTTTTCGTTTTTCCAGAAACGCCTTCATCCCTTCCTTCTGATCATCAGTGCCAAACAAGCTGCAGAAAACTTCTGTCTCCAGCCTGCATCCCCCGGACAGGCTTTGATCCAGGCCTTCATGGATGATTTTTTTTGCCATGGACAATGCCAGTGGACTTTGTTCGCCTAGTTTTTGTGCTAACAGCATGACAGCGTCCATGAGCTGCTCATGGGGGACTACCCGGTTGATGAGACCGATCTCACAGGCTTTGCGCGCGTCGATAAGCTCACCGGTGAAAATCAGCTCTTTTGTATGAGCAGCTCCTATGAGGCGGGCGGCCCGTTGTGTTGCTCCCCAGCCGGGGATGATCCCAAGGATTGTCTCCGGCAGCCCGAATTTAGCCAGTTCCGAAGCTATGCAGATATCACAGCTCAGCACCACTTCAGTACCGCCGCCCAGGGCGTAGCCGTTGACCGCGGCAATAACCGGTTTTTTCAGGGTCTGGATGGTATTCATGACCCGGTGTCCGAGTTCAGAATAGGCGCGCGCCTGCGCCGGTGTCTTGGTGCTCATTTCCGCAATGTCAGCACCTGCTACAAAAGCCTTCCCGGTACCGGTAAGGATAATAACGCGCACCTGTGCATTTCCCTCTAATGCCGTTACCGCATCTCCGAGCTCAGTGACCGTTTCAGTATTCATGGCATTGAGCACTGCAGGGCGATTAAAGGTGACAATAGCGATGGTGTCTTTAATCTCAACTAATAAGTTATGGTACTGCATTACCGGTTACTCCTGTTCCACGATAAGGCTCACTGCTTCGGCGCCACCCAGGCAGAGCGATGCCATTGCGCGCCGGGCATTGCGTTTTTTCATGGCGTAGAGCAGCGTCACCAGCACCCGGGCGCCGCTTGCTCCGATGGGATGGCCGAGGGCAATGGCCCCGCCGTGCACATTCAGTTTTTCTTCGGGGATGCCCAGTTCCCTCATAACGGCAATGGTTGAGGCAGCAAAGGCCTCATTAACTTCATGGAGATCAATATCGCCGATTGTCAGCCGCGCTTTTTTCAAGACCTTGGGGATTGATGCTATCGGCGCGACCAGCACGTCTTCCAATGGTACGCCCGCTGCTCCCTGAGCCCCAACCCGTGCCATGGGCTGGATGCCGAGTGACCGGGCTTTTTCCCGCTCCATGAGCACCATGGCGGCAGCGCCATCGCTTATCTTAGAAGCATTTCCGGCGGTCACTACACCGTCTTTATTAAAAGCCGGTTTTAAGGCTGCCAGAATTTCCATGGTTGTTGCCCGGGGGCCTTCGTCGGTATCCACGACAGATTCACCACCCTTTTTTTTGACCGTCAGCGGAATAATCTCTTCCTGAAACAGTCCGGTATTAATGCTTTCCATGGCTCTCTTGTTGGAGAGGAAGGCGAACCGGTCCATATCGTCCCGGCTGACAGCAAATTTTTTGGCCACCAGTTCAGCGGTATAACCCATGTGATAATTATTAACTATATCAAGCAGCCCGTCGTGTACCATCCCGTCAATCAGGGGGCTGTTTCCCATCCGGTAACCGAAGCGGGCTTTTTCCAGATAATAGGGGGCATTGTTCATGCTCTCCATGCCGCCGGCCACAACCACTTCAGCATCGCCGCAGGCAATAGCCTGTGCTGCAAGCATTACGGCTTTGAGCCCTGAGCCGCAGACTTTATTGACCGTGAGGGCTCCTGCTGTCATGGGCAGGCAAGCGCGAATCATTGCCTGGCGGGCAGGATTCTGGCCCAAGCCGGAAGGCAGCACGTTGCCCATGATAACCTCATCAACGTCTGCAGGATCAATACCGGCCCGCTTTACCGCTTCTTTTATTGCAATACTTCCCAGGTCTAACGCAGAAAGTTCTTTTAAGGCACCGTCAAAATTCCCAATCGGTGTTCGTACAGCACTAACAATAACAATATCTCTCATGGCAGCCTCATTAGCAAATCAATCAATTTCTGTGACTCTAAATCCTGTCCAGGGAAATATGTTTAGATTTATTTCCTGACACCTGACAGGATATAGTATGGGCACTAAGGTACCAAAATGATTTTGTGGTTACTGTTTAGGGGGGCAGGATGAAGATATTTTTATATGACCAAGGTCGTGAAAAAAAATTAACATAGCTCATTTCCAGTGTCAAGAAATTATAATAAATTACGTAGTGCTCATTGCTTTATTAATGGGTATTGAGACGATGCCAAGCAAAATCCTAAAATAACTATAGAATTTTATTAATTGTTTTTATATAATCCTGGTTAACCTTATAACAGACAGTGTTTATAATTATTTCTCCTGAATATAATAATAAAAGTTAAATCGAGACATTGAAATAATAAAATTATTTAGTAATAGTTTTTTAACTAAAGGAATGTTTTGTGCCTTTAAATATTACCTATAATTAACATAGAAGGGATTATAATAAATGATTAAAAATCAACGTGGTTTTAGTCTCACAGAATTGATGGTGGTGGTTGCTGTTATAGGTATCATGGGAATGATTGCAGTGCCAACCCTTGTAACCGCGCTCCCCGGTTACCGGCTTAAGAGTAGTGCCAAAGATTTATGCTCCAATATGCGCAAAGCCCGCTCCCTTGCCGTCAAACAGAACCGCAGCGTGAGTATAGAATTCAATGCTGCTACTAAAACCTACTCTATAGATGGCGGCACCCCTGCGGAGTTGCCTGACGGTATCTCTTTTGGACATGGAAATGCAACGAAGCCGGCGGGAAGTGCAGCATCTTTACCATCTGACGGTATATCATTTGTTGATGATAAAGTGACTTTTACTACCCAGGGTTTTAGCGGTGGTAGTGGCTATGTTTACCTGCAGAATGCAAAAGGGCAGGCATATGCTATTAGGGCAACAACTTCCGGCAGTATAATGATGAGTCAATGGGCAGGCAATGACTGGAAATGAAATAGGCCCATACACAGTAGCATGTGTCAGCACCCGACTATTTTATATTAAAAAGACAGACTAAAGCAACATGAGCAAGCTGCTTCCCTCACATTCATGCAGCAGGGGTTTTACCCTTCTCGAGTTAATGATAGCAATAGCTATTTTTGGGATTGCCTCTGCAGCCATCTACGCAACGTATCAGCACCAGCAGGACTCATACCTTATTCAGGAACAGGTTGCTGATATGCAGCAGAACCTGCGGGCAGGTATCTATTTTTTAACCCGCGGCATCAAAATGGCGGGATATGATCCAACGGAAAAGGCCGGGGCTGCCGCGCATAAAGCAAACTCAGTAAAAAAAGCCGAGTTTAAATTTGCAGTTGATGAGGATAGAGATGGCAAGATTATCAGTAAAGAAATAATCCGCTATGCTTTATCAAAGGATGCAAATAAGGATGGCCGTGCAGACACGTTCCCCTGCAATGTAGGACGGGAAGACGGTTCCGGCGGCTTACAACCGTTAGCTGAAAATGTTGAAGCGCTGGAGTTTTTTTACCATCTTGCGGATGGTACCACTGCAACGGACCCTGCAAATCCCGCAGATGTTCGATCAGTTGATGTATCGCTGCTGGTGCGCACGCAATACCCGATAAAAGGGCATACTGATACGATCCGGTATCTCCCTGCCTCATACTCGAAAGATGAAACCGGTAAAGAAAATACGGTGTGGGGCCCGTTTAATGACGGATTCCGGCGCAAGCTGCTGATCACTAACATTCGATGCAGAAATCTGGGCTTGAAATGATGACAGCGCCATATGCGGAAAACCCATGGTTACATGCAGGAGTACTGCCATGAAACAGTTCAATGAATCAGGCTTTACCATTCTGGAGGTGATCGTTTCCATTGCAGTTCTGGCAATCGGGCTTTTGGGCGTTGCGGCAATGCAGACCAAGGCGATTCACAGCAATTATTTTGCCGGTGTGTTGACAGAGAAAACCTCGGTGGCAGAAGAGTGGATGGAATGGCTTATTAATTTCAGCAGGCAGAACTATAAAATCGGCGGTGATAACTATAACGGATACGAGCGGCTTGCAGCCCTTGATAAAAATCCCGCAGTTGGAAGTTTAACCCGCAAGACACTGGTGTGTAATGATAGGGAAGCACTAAAGAATGATTTGCAGGCATGGGGACTTAGGCCGCCTAACGCTGAGCGTTTTGATGATTCCCAGCTGCCGAAACTGCCGGGAAAAAGCTACAGCGTGACCTGGTACATAGACGCAAATTCCCCACTGGAGAATACAACCACCATCAGAGTAGAGACCATGGAAGGCGGACGCGCGGTTTCGTTAATTTTTCTGGTTTCCCCCGCCATGTAACTATGAATAAAAAACAATGTAGTAAGAGGACCGCATCCATGAAGCATAACCATGCTCTGCTGTACGGTGAACAAGGCTTTATACTGGTGCTTACCATGTTTATGCTGTCCATATGCAGCATAATCGGTGTTGCCGCGATGCTGACCAGTACCACGGAGGTTGATATTGCAGGCAACGAACGGGCCCACAAGCAGACCGTTTACCAGGCAGAGGCGGGCTATGTGTTTGGTGCCGAGGCTATACGGAATAAAGAGGGATATGGCATTTGGGAAGACAATGAGATTATGGCAAGCCTGGGCGAAAACGAAACCATAACTATTAAAGATGGTAACGTGCTGTTAGAAGGAAGAGAGGATTATCCTGCCGGGTCCGGCGTCTGGAATAAGAATAAACAGCGTGACAGCGTTGAGAAGGCAGCTGACATAGAAATTCGAGTCAAAGACCGGTTCAACATTGATGTGGATGTGGATAAAATAGATGTAAAATATATTGCCGGAGGCGGCGTGGAGTTTGCCTCGGGAAGTGAGGGCATGGGAGTGAGCATGCATAAAATTATTTATAATATGGATTGCCTCGGAACCCTGCCAGCATGGGACGCTAAACAAAATACATTTTCGAGAAAGCTTCGCCTGGATGGAGGGGGAACAGACCCCGCGACCCCATTTTCAGAAGTTATTGTCGGCTACGGGTTTATACCGCGCTGATGCACCATACCTGCATGACGGTAAATACCTGCACCAAGGAGCACGGGCTACCATGACAAAACACCTGTTGGCGTATCTACTGTGGGTTGGCTTCACTATCGTCTGTGTATGCTCGGAGGGTATTGGTGCTACTACTCCTCCCAGTCAACCATCCCCGATTTTCTTAAGCGGGGATGTGCCGCCGCTGGTGATGCTGGTCATGGAGCGGGATCACAAGCTCTATTATGAAGCATACAATGATGCCTCTGATCTTAACGGCGACGGCGTTCTGGATGTCGGGTATAACCCCGCCATTGACTACTACGGCTATTTTGATAGTTATAAGTGCTATGACTACAGCAGCGCTAACAGCCGTTTCGAGCCAATAGCCGCGACCAGCAATAAAAAATGCTCAGGACACTGGAGCGGCGATTTTCTCAATTACCTGACCATGTCGCGCATGGATTGCCTGCGAAAAGTTTTATATGGCGGGTATCGGGCTACTGATACAACTTCTGCAACAGTATTACAGCGGGCCTATATTCCCCAAGATGCGCATACCTGGGGAAAAGAATATGCAAGCATAGAACATGATGGCTACGACATCCGGCAGTATACGCCGCTCGACCTCCCGGTGCAGGGCACCCGGCACCTTTTTGCAAACACCACCCTGAGCGATAACGGGACCCCGCTTTTGCGCGTGCTTGATAACAGCAGCTACCGGATATGGGAATGGGTTTCCATTGAGAAGATAAACGGGGGGACGAAATGCCGTAATGGGGTAAGCGGCCCGAACTGCGCTCATGCTGCGGGCCCCCTATGGGAGATTGTTCCGCAAAGCGCTTTTCAAAATTTGACGCAAACTATTTATGATACTGCCGGCTATACCACCTCCCCGGCAAATCATGGGGCTTATGAGACACTGGCCGCCACCTATGCAACAGCGGCGCAACGGATCGGTTCTGCCCCTGCTGCAGACATAAACGGCAACGGCAATCCGTTCAGTGCCCAGCAGAATTATTATTTGACTGTTTTTGAGGGGCAGATTGTAATCCCCTCAAACGGCACCTGGACTTTTGCGGTGGATGGGGACGACGCGGTTGAACTTATTATTGACGGAACAGTGGTCACCGGCTGGTACGAAACACACACCAGCTGCTCGTGTAAGACCCATATCGGCAGCATTGCTCTTACCGCCGGCACGCACACTATTATCTTTCGCCAGCAGCAGCAAACCGGATCAAGCAGCTATTTTCTCTATTGGGAGAAAACGGTGCCCGCCTCGACAATGACAGATTACGCAGTAAGGGTGCAGGTGGGTGTAGCTTCGATGCCTGAGCCCAACTGTAAGAAATACCCCTCCGGAGCATATAAACCAACCGGGCTTCTGCATCGGTACGGCGAGTCTGACCGGATGTATTTCGGCCTCACAACCGGCACCGATGCGAAAAATTTATCAGGAGGGGTGTTGCGAAAAAACATAGGGTCAATTAAAGATGAAATTGATCCCAGGTCCGGCCAGTTGACAACGGTAAATGGTATTATTCAGACGATCAATAAAATGCGGATCTTTGGTTATAGCTACACGGATAACTCCTATAATCAAAACTGCGGATGGATATCCAGCCGACCCTTGCAGGAAGGCGAGTGCCGCATGTGGGGAAACCCCATCGGTGAGATGATGTATGAAGCGCTGCGGTATTTTTCCGGCAAAAAAGCGCCTACCCCTGCTTTTGATTATTCAGGGACAACTGATGACAGCACCCTGGGGCTTGCACAGCCCGCATGGAATGACCCGTATGACACGGTGAATGGATTCGGTTATTGCGCCAAGCCGTTCATGCTGGTCCTGAGTGATATAGCGCCGAATTACGATACCGATCAGGTACCGGGAAGTGCTTTCAATTCCTTTACCGGTGATTTAAGCGGTTTCAGCGCGCAGGAAGTTGCCAGCAAAATCAGCATCGCGGAAGGCATCGCCGGCTCTTATTTTATCGGGCAGGCAGGCTCATCCAACAATGGGGCGTGCACCCCCAAAAATGTAAGCAGCTTTGGAGATGTCCGGGGGCTCTGTCCTGAAGAGCCGACCAAACAGGGCGGGTTTTATTCTGCTGCTGCGGCATATTACGGACACACAACTGACCTGAACCCGGCGGATAAAGAGCAGAAGGTAACAGCATATGTAGTTGGCCTGTCTTCTCCTCTTCCGAGAATTGAAATCCCGGTCGGCGGCAAAACCATAACCCTGGTTCCATTTGCCAAGTCAGTTGGCGGCTGTCGGGGAATTAATGGCGCACCGGGAGCTTTTCAGCCCACGAATCAGATCGTACATTTATATGTTGAATCCCTTGCGTCTGATTATGGCCGTTTTCGCATTAATTTTGAAGACCAGGAACAGGGCGCAGACTATGACATGGATGCCATTGCCTCTTATACGTACCAGGTGACCGGCAATACCGTAATCATTACTGTTGATTCCTCTGAATTTGCGTCAAGCTGCATCATCCAGCACATGGGATTCATACTATCAGGTACTACTGAAGACGGCACCTACCTGGTAGTGCGGGATGTGGATACTGATGCGGGATCGGATGTGAATTACTATCTTGATACCCCGCAGCATCCGGACAGTGCGCTGCCGCTTATTTACACCAAGACCTTTACTCCGGGGACAAATTCCGGGGCAAACATCCTGCAGCCCCCGCTCTGGTATGCAGCAAAGTGGGGCGGATTTGACGATATTAATAACAACAACATCCCCGATGATCCCCGTGAATGGGACGCGGATAGTGACGGGGTGCCTGACAATTACTTTTATGTAGTCAACCCGCTTAAACTCGACGAGCAGCTTAACAAGTCTTTTGCTGCTATGATCGGAAAATCAGCCTCGGGTTCTGCGGTGTCGGTGTTTGCCGCCAAGGGTGAAGGAGAGGGAACCGTGGTGCAGGCCTATTTTAAACCGCGGGTCACTGACGAGAAGGGTGAGCATGATATCACCTGGGCCGGATACCTGCAGTGTCTGTGGGTAGACTCCTATGGTAATATCCGTGAGGATACCAATCAGGACAAGGCACTGGGTATTACCGAGGATAGAATTATTGAATATTTTTATGATACAAAAACCGGGGATACGAAAGTAAAGCGTTACCCTATTGACGACAATAACCCGTACCAGAAAAAGGGCGACCCTGAGTACCTGCCCTTGGAACAGATACTGCCCATCTGGGAGGCCGGGAACAAGCTCTGGAAACGCTCCCCTTCGGAGCGGGTGATTTTCACCTATACAGATACCGGCACGGAATTCACCCCCTTCACCACTGACAAAGCAGAAACGTTACGGCCCTATCTGGATGTTACAGATGACAGTGCCTACAAAAGCCTCGGGGCTGCTCAGGCGGACCGTGTGTCTAATATCATAAACTTTATTCGCGGGGTGAATGATGAATCTCCCGCTTATACCGGGAATCCGACCCTGCGCAAAAAAGATTTTACTCTCGGTGCTGAGACGCATCCGTGGAAACTGGGTGATATCGTGTACTCTACGCCGGTCACCATATCCAAGCCAGTGGAACAGTATGGCCTCCTCTATGATGATGAATCATACCGGGAGTTTTACAATTTTTATACGGTTACGAATCCTCGAGAAACCGTGGTGTATGTGGGGGCCAATGACGGAATGCTCCACGCGTTTGCCGCAGGGAAGTATAACTCTGCTGAGAAAAAATTTACACCGGGAGCCACGGCTGGAATTGGTGAGGAGCTCTGGGCATATATTCCCAGGAACCTGCTGCCGCATCTGAAGTGGCTCGCGTTACCCAACTATAGTCACCTGAGCTATGTTGATTTAAAGCCGAAAGCAGCTGATGCGAAAATTTTTACTCCTGATGCAACGCATATCAACGGCTGGGGCACTATTATCATCGGCGGCATGAATATGGGAGGGTACCCTATAGCGGTAACCAATGCCTTTAACGGCACAGCTACAGAGACCAGGACCTTCAGCTCAAGCTATTTTGCCCTTGATGTAACTGACCCGACACGTCCGAAATTGTTGTGGGAGAAGAGCTTTCCGGGGCTGGGGTTTACCACCTCAACCCCGGGTGTGATAAAGGTGGCAAAGAAAACAGCGGAGGGAAAAACAGCAGATGAAAAATGGCTTTGCGTTATTGGTTCCGGGCCAACCGATTATGCCGGCGCAAGCTTTCAACCGGGGCGTGTGTATATTGTCGATTTATTATCCGGCGAATTATATACCCCGGCAAAGTTTCCCGGATGGTTTGAGACCGTTGAAAATAATGCCTTCATGAATTCACCGGTATCCCTGGACAAATCCCTTAACTATAGCGTCGATGCTGTGTATGTCGGGCGCATCGTATCTTGACAGTGACGGCAGCAGAAAGGGGAAAATTTATAAAATCGGTGTAAAAATAGAAAACACGACCTATACGGAAGGGCTCAAGGCCTCATATAGCCTTGATCCAGCCACCTGGACATGGACAGCGCTGTTTGATTCTCCGGCCCCGTTCTCTGCGCCGTTTGCGCTGAGCATTGATGCCAGGGATAATGTCTGGGTCTATGCAGGCACCGGTCAGTTTTTATTTCCGGGTGATAAGGACCCTAAAAGTGATAGTGCCAAGCAGCAGAATTATCTTTTTGGCATTAAGGATCCCTTTTACAACAGTACCTATGATGAAAAAAGTGAAGTTAAAAAATGCTACCATAAATACGGCGACAATGCGCCGTGTAAGCTCACCATGGACAATCTCCTGCCTGCTGACGACTATAAAGTCAAGGCAAATGGGAAGGTTGAATTACCAGGGGGTGGAGAGATATCATTTGATGAGCTGATAGAAAAAGCACAGGCAAAAGACGGCTGGTATAGACTGCTTTCGCCAGGTGCTCTGTCAGAGCGCATGATCAATAAACCCGCAGTGTTTGGCGGTATAGCACTTTTCCCTGCGTTTACCCCGGATACTGAGGTATGCGTTTCGATCGGAAGCAGTACGCTCTATGCACTCTATTTTGAAACGGGTACTGCGTATAAAAAATCCGTACTGGTCAACCCGGCGCTTAATCAGGAAACCTACATAGCTGACAAAATGGAACTGGGTGCAGGGGTTTCTTCTTCCCTTGGAATCCTCACCGGCAAGCAACCGGGAGGAACCCTGTACGGCCAGCAGAGCACCGGAGTGATTGTTGAAGTTCCGGTTATCCCGGCAGTCAATGTAAAGAGCGGTACGGTGTACTGGAGAGAGGGGTGGGATCGTAAGTAACGGATCGATGTGCCCGCATACCTGACAACCAATCATCAGGTCTTTATTCTATAGCCCTCCGCTGTGTAATAGCTTCAGGTAACACAGCAGAGGGCTTTTTTATTATTTTTCTGATCAATCTCTGCATGGCGCTGCCATAGCTGTTTTTACTTGCAGAAGGACGTATTCTCCGTTTGTTGCCCGCACTATAGTTCCCTTCTCGTATAGCACTCTTCAACAGAGCATCTACCAGCATTTACACTGAAGAGTAACCGGGTATGAATAAGGACAATAATTAATAAATTATTTAATAAAGTTAATTAATTGGGGGCCCGATGTTTAACAATAAAAATCATACTGGCGAAACAAAAATGCATCTAAAATCGAATAGTTTCGTTAATTTTAGCAGCTCTTCCGGGTGATGGTCGTAGCATGGAATGGTTTGTGCGATAGGGTAGGTACAGGATGAAACCAGGATGAGGTGATAAGCAATGATTACAAAACAAAAAGGTTTTTCTTTGACTGAACTTATGGTTGTCGTCACCATCATGGGAATACTGGGGTTAGTTGCCGTGCCCAATGTCGTAACCGCACTTCCCAGCTACCGCTTACGCAACTCTGCAGCAGACCTGTGCTCAAACATCCGCAGGGCACGATCAACTGCGGTAAAACAGAACCGGGACATCATGGTACAGTTCAACATCGCAGGCAGGACCTACACCATAGGCAATGACAAGCCCATAGCCCTGGCCGATGGCATTACCTTTGGACACGGCAGGGCATCGGTCACTGCGGCAGAAACAGGGGCCCCCATACCATCGGACGGTATTTCCTTTGCCGACGACAGGGCGACGATCAACACGCAGGGATTGAGCACGCCGGGCTACGTGTATCTTCAGAACAGTAAAAACGAGACATTTGCCATCGGCGCTCTGGCTTCAGGAAGGATTGTTTTAAAACAGTGGGCCCAGTCAGAGTGGAAATAAGATAACCATGCGCATGAAGGGCTGACAACCCATTCAGCAAGAGGCGGATACCATATGAGAACAGGAGTTTTAAAAAAATTTAACAACGCAGGTTTTACCCTGGTTGAGCTGATGATTGCCATCGCTATTTTTGGTATCGTTTCTGCGGCGATGTATGCCACCTATCAACAGCAGCAGAACTCCTATCTTACCCAGGAGCAGGTGGCTGACATGCAGCAGAATCTCCGGGCAGCACTGTTTTTCATCACGCGGGATTTAAAAAAGGCAGGGTTTGACCCCAGCGAACGGGCCGAGGCAACGCTCGACAGCAATAATATAGCGCGGGTTGCGGAATGCAGGTTTGCGTATGATGATAATGAAGATGGGGTGATTCAAAATACTGAATACATCCGGTATGCGTTAACCAATGATGGCAGCAACAGCATTAATGATTCCAGCCGGGATGGCCTGACAAACGGCTTACCCTGCCATTTAGGCAGAGAGACCGGTATCCCGCCAGACAACAGCGGACTTGAGTCCGTGGCTGATAATGTGGATGCCATAGAGTTATTATATCATCTTGCTGACGGCACCATTACCGCCAGCCCTGCCAGCCCTTCAGAAATACGCACCATGGATGTTTCCCTGCTGGTGAGAACCGGCGAGCAGATAAAAGGATATACCGACACGTCAACCTATTTCCCCGCTTCAAATCCAGACCACGAAACAGGGGTTGGGAAAAAAGTATGGGGACCGTTTAATGACCCGTATCAGCGACGGTTATTAATAACCCAGATTAAATGCCGGAACATAGGAGTGGAGTAACGCAACCATGAAGATACTGGCAAGAGACAATGAAACGGGGTTTTCCATTATGGAGGTGATGATCGCCATAGTCGTGCTGGTGGTGGGCCTGCTTGGTGTTGCGGCGATGCAGACCAAGGCCATACAGTACAATGTATCAGCCGGAAGATATACGGCAGGAAGCACCCTCGGTGAAGCCTGGATGGAATGGCTTATGAATCAGCCCTATGACAAGGTCGCGGCCCTTGACGCAAATGTTCTGGACACGCAGCCTACGGAGCGTCAGCTGCCGGACAGCAACGAAACAGTAATTGAAAAGTTCCAGGAATGGGGGTTAGGTACTTTTTCGCAGGCACAGTTGCCGAATGCAATAGGCCGGGGGTGTAACACCAGATGGCGTATAACCGCCAACTCTCCGCGTTGAAAACACTACCACGGTGGAAATAGAAACCACGGTAACAATCGCCCGTTTGGAAAAGGCAGATAATCAGAGCTCCATTACCAAGCCGCTCTCACTGCGGTTTATGGTGTCGCCGCACAGATAGGGCAGGATTAACGCTAAAAAGCATGAGGAATGTTTGTATGAAACATACCATATCATCGGATAACAATGAACAAGGCTTTGTATTGGTATTGGCCCTTTTTATGTTAACGATCTGCACCATGATCGGCATGGCTGCCATGTCAACCAGCACCATTGAGCTGGATATTGCGGGCAATGAACGGGTTCATAAGGAGACGTTTTATCAGGCTGAAGCAGGTTCTGCAGCAGCTGCTGAGGCACTGCTGGAAAAGGATGCCTATGGTACATGGTCAGATAATGAGAAATTTGCAGACCTTGGTTTACATGGCTACATACAAATAAACGACGGGGCATTTTTATTGGAAGCAAAAGACGTGAATCCCTGGCCCGGCAGTACCTGGAAGAAGGATTATCAGAATGACACGGTGGAAGACGCAGTCCCCGATGTGTCAATAAGATTAACAAACCAGTTTAATGGTGATGTGGATGTCGATAAAGTCGATGTCCGCCATATTGCCGGAAGCGGGGCAGAGTTCGGCTCGGGTGCCGAAGGAGCGGGCGTGTCCTCGCACAAGGTAATATATAATATGGACTGCATCGGAACGTTGCCCGCAAGGACTCTGCGCCTGGCGGATAATACTATAAATCCGCATGTTCCCCAATCCGAGATATTTCTTGGCTTTCGCTATGTGCCGCGGTAATTCCGCCGTGGAAAATTTATGAGGTGTAAGATGAAAAAAAACAGAGTTGTGTTAAATTGTGCTGTTATTGTTATGCTTATCAGCCTGTCCTGTGTAAACGGCTTGTGCGGTGATACGCAGCCGAATCAGCCGGCGCCTCTTTTTTTAAACGGGGAAGTGCCGCCGCTGGTGATGCTGGTCATGGAGCGGGATCACAAGCTCTATTATGAAGCATACAATGATGCCTCTGACCTTAACGGCGACGGCGTTCTGGATGTCGGGTATAACCCCGCCATTGACTACTACGGCTATTTTGATAGCTATAAGTGCTATGACTACAGCAGCGCTAACAGCCGTTTCGAGCCGGTAGCCACGACCAGCAATAAAAAATGCTCAGGACACTGGAGCGGCGATTTTCTCAATTACCTGACCATGTCGCGCATGGATTGCCTGAGAAAGGTGCTCTACGGCGGATACCGCTCGACGGACACGGATACGGAAACAGTCCTGCAGCGGGCATACATCCCCCAGGATGCCCATTCATGGGGAAAAGAATATGAGAGTATAGCGCGTGACGGGTATGATATCAGGGAGTACACGCCGCTGGCTCTTCCTGCTGCCGGCACCCGGCATTTGTTTGCCAGCACCACGCTTGAGTGATAACGGCAACCCGCTTTTGCGCGTGCTGGACAACAGCAGTTACCGGATCTGGGAGTGGGTATCAATCGAGCGGCCGGTGGCAGGCACCAAATGCCTCAATGGCGGATCAGGGCCTAATTGTGCTCATGCCGGCGGTACCACGTGGGAGATAGTGCCGCAGAGCGCGTTTCAAAACCTGACCAGGGCCACGTATAATACGACCGGCTATACATCCTTTCCGGCAAATAATGCAGATTTTGAAACACTGGTTAATAATTATGCCACTGTTGCGAATCGGTTCGGCACTGGCTCTGTAGGCTACATAAACGGCACGGGAAACCCTTTTAATGCTCAGCAGGATTATTATTTGACCATTTTTCAGGGAAACATCGTCGTGCCCACAACCGGCACCTGGACCTTTGCCGTAGATGGTGATGATGCGGTAGAACTGATTATTGACGGAACCGTCGTTGCGTCATGGTATGGTGCTCATGGAAAGTGTTCGTGCACCACGCACAGCGGCAGCATTTCCCTCTCTGCTGGTACGCACGCCATTACCTTCCGTCACCAGGAAAAGACCGGAGGTGACAACTACTATCTCTACTGGCAGAAGACCACACCGACATCCGCCATGACTGACTATGTAGTGCGGGTAAAGGTGGGCGTTGACTCCATGCCCGAATCCAACTGCAAGAAATATCCCTCCAATGGGTATAAGCCGACCGGGCTGCTGCAGCGCTACGGTGAATCAGACCGCATGTATTTCGGCCTTGTCACCGGCACCTATGCGAAAAATGAATCAGGCGGGGTGCTGCGGAAAAACATCGGGTCAATTAAGGATGAGATTGATTCGAATACCGGTAAATTCACCTCGGTGAACGGTATTATCAGCACGCTGAACAAGCTGCGGATCGTCGGGTTTAACTACGGGGACTATTCCTATAATCAGAACTGCGGATGGATTACCACCCGTACGCTAAATGAAGGAGAATGCCGGATGTGGGGCAACCCCATCGGCGAGATGATGTATGAGGCGCTGCGCTATTTTGCCGGTAAAGCCGCGCCGACATCAGGTCTTTGATTATTCCGGCACAACTGATGACAGCACCCTGGGCCTGCCAAAGGCAACATGGAAAAACCCGTATAATACCACCGATGGTTTCAGCTACTGCGCAAAACCCTTCATGCTGGTTCTGAGTGACGTCATTCCGAACTATGATTCCAACCAGGTGCCGGGGACTGCCTTCGGCTCTTTTTCAGGGGACGTGACCGGGCTGGACGCAGCAACGTTAGCCAATACCATCAGCACGGAGGAGGGGGTGAGCGGGTCATTTTACATCGGGCAGGCCGGCTCAACGTATGATGGAGCCTGCACGCCAAAGAGTGTAACCGGTTTTGGCAGTGTCCGCGGGCAGTGCCCGGAGGAACCGACCAAACAGGGGAGTTTTTATTCCGCATCAGTGGCATATTTCGGACATATAAATGATGTGAATACGACCGCGCAAAACGCGCAGAAAATATCAACCTTTGCCGTAGCGCTCTCTTCACCGCTGCCGCGGATTGAAATTCCGGTAGGAGATACAACCGTGACCATGGTGCCGTTTGCCAAATCAGTGGGCGGGTGCTACGGGATTGACGGTACCCAGGGGGCGTTTCAGCCCACAAATCAGATCGTTGACTTTTATGTAGAAGCGCTCACCCCCGGCTACGGCCGGTTCCGCATCAACTATGAAGACGTGGAGCAGGGCGCGGATCACGATATGGATGCGATAGCGTTCTATGAGTACCAGGTGGTGGGTAACACGGTAATGATAACGGTTGATTCATCAGAATATGCTGCCGGTTGTATTATACAGCACATGGGCTATATCATATCCGGAACTACCGCAGACGGAACCTATCTGGTGGTACGTGACATGGATACTGCGGAAGGCTCTGATGTCAATTATTACCTCGACACCCCGCAGCATGCGGGCGCAGCATTACCGTTAACCAACTCAATAACATTTACCTCGGGCACAACCTCGGGCGCATCACTGCTGCAGAACCCCCTCTGGTACGCAGCGAAGTGGGGCGGATTTGAGGATATTAATAACAACAACATCCCCGATGATCCCCGGGAATGGGATACTGATAATGACGGGGTGCCTGACAACTATTTTTACGTCCAAAACCCGCTGAGGCTTGAAGAACAGCTCAATAAGTCCTTCTCCGCGATACTTAGAAAAGCAGCTTCAGGGTCTGCGGTATCGGTTCTTGCAACCAAGGGAGAAGGGGAGGGAACCCTGATACAGGCCTATTTCAAGCCAAAGGTTACGGATGAAACCGGCCTCCATGATATTACCTGGGCCGGATATCTGCAGTGTCTGTGGGTAGACGCCTATGGCAATATTCGCGAGGACACGGTTCACGACTACAAGCTGAATGTCACAGAAGATAAAATTATCGAATACTTTCAGGACCCCGATACCGGAGATACAAAGGTAAAACGCTATCCGGTTGACACCATGCACCCCTATGACAAAAACACTACGCCAGAATACATTGCATTAGATAACATACAGTCGGTATGGGAGGCAGGGAAAAAGCTGTGGGCGGGAGATCCCGCAGACCGAAGGATTTATACCTACGCGGATAGTGTTATACCTTTTACCGCGGATAATGCAGACACGCTGAAGCCGTATTTTGAGGTTACGAGCGATGCGGTCTACGAAAAACTGGGCGCAACGCAGAATAACCGGGCGGCAAATATCATTAATTTTATCCGCGGCGCTGATGACAACTCTACGCTCTATGCGGGGAGTCCGACGCTGCGCAAGCGGAATATAACCATAGATGGAGAGACCCACTCCTGGGTGCTTGGTGATATTGTTTATTCCACACCGGTATCCATATCAAAACCAGTGGAGCTGTACGGGCTGCTCTACGACGATGACTTCGTATAAGCAGTTTTATGATGCCTACAAGAACCGCGAGACCGTGGTCTATGTCGGGGCCAATGACGGCATGATCCATGCGTTCAGTGCCGGGCAATACAATGTAGAGGAAAAGAAGTTTGAATCAGGTTCGACCGTTGGTATCGGAGAGGAACTGTGGGCCTATGTTCCTCAGTGCCTGCTGCCGCACCTGAAGTGGCTGGCATCGACGAGCTACAGCCATTTAAGCTATGTGGATTTAAAACCCAAGGTGGTTGATGCGAAAATATTTACTCCCGATGCAACCCATCCCAATGGCTGGGGAACGCTTCTCATCTGCGGCATGAACATGGGCGGACCGGCAGTTACCGTGACTGATGCCGCTTTCTCCGGAGGGGCTAAATCGTTTTCCTCAAGCTATGTGGTTCTTGACATAACCGACCCGTCACAGCTGCCGACCCTGCTCTGGGAAAAGAGCTTCAGCGGCATGGGGTACAGCACGAACACCCCCTGTATTGTCAAGGTCAATGATGCGTGGTTCCTTGTCGCAACTTCCGGCCCCACTGATTATGACGGCACCAGCACCAATCCCGGCCGGGTGTATATCGCTGATCTGGCGAGCGGCACTCTGCTGCGGACCTTTCCCTCCGGTCTTGAAACAAGCGAAAACAACGCGGTTATGAATTCACCAATTGCTCTTGATAAAAACATGAATTACAGCGTGGCCGCTATCTATGTGGGAGAATCATATAAGGGGGGGTCTCCGTCAAACTGGAAAGCAAAAGTATACAAAATTGCGATTCCACAGCAAACGAATAGTGTCTATGATCCGTTAGCATACGATGATCAACCGGCGAACTGGAAGTGGGTGCCGCTGGCAGATTTTTCTGATTTGCCGCAGCCGGGATATTTCTCCGCCCCCTTTACCGTGAGCGTTGACAATAAAGACAATGCATGGATTTTTCTTGGTACCGGAAGATATATAACAACAGCAGACAAGACCGATGAAAATCAAAATTACCTGTTCGGCCTAAAGGATCCTTTTTATAACTCGCGGGGCAAAGCTGAGGGTGACGCGCAGCTTCCGTCCTGCCTGCATAATTATAATCCTTCCGGCTGTACCATAGGCATTGCAGATCTCTTTGATGCTACGTCCTACGCGGTTAAAGCAGACAGCACCATTGACACCGCAAACACCTCCGATGTGCTGAGAGGAAAAACCTTTGATAACTTTGTGAAAGAAGGCGTGCAGAAAAAAGATAATCAGGGCGTTGAGATCTATCAGGGCTGGTACCGGAGACTTGCGGTAACCACAGGCAGCCCTTCCGAGCGCGTGGTCAATAAACCTGCTGCCTTTGGCGGGATTGCACTGTTTCCCACTTTTACCCCTGATTCAAATCTCTGCCTGTCAGGAGGAAACAGCCGTTTATATGGTCTTTATTATATAACAGGTACTGCATACAAAAAACCGGTTTTCAAAAATCAGGATAACTCGGCAGAAATTAAGTTTACTCAGGATATGGGTGCCGGCCTTGCATCGAGTCCAGCCATTCATGTGGGCAAGAAGGAAGGCCAGACCGGAACGGTCATCAGTCAATTAAGCACCGGGCAAATAGTGCAGATTGATGTGACGCCGGCGATTGCCGTAAAAAGCGGTACGCAGTATTGGAAAGAAGGAAAATAGACCCGGCATATCAGGGAATTCTGACCTGGCTGCAGAGTCCTTCATACTGTCAAAAGATGTGTGGGTTACATGTATATAAAAAAGGCAGGGGTCACATTATTAAACTCCTGCCTTTTTATATATTCAAAACTGATAGCCATCAATGAGATTTTTTATCTGCACACCAGGTGCTGGTGCTTAATGAATAATCTTGCCGATACGATTCCAGCGTATGTCCTGGAAAAGACCACCCCATGACCAGTAAATAAGAAACGCTTTCCCCTTTACCTTATTGAGATCTACATACCCCCAGAAGCGGCTGTCATAGCTTTTATCCCGGTTATCCCCCATGACAAAGAGAGCATGGGGCGGAACGGTCACCGGTCCAAAATTGTCGCGGTTCATTTCGCTCCCCCGTCCCTGGATAATATAAGGGTCCCGGTAAACACCATACGGGTCATTGACCGGCTGAGCATTAATAAAAATCTTTTTATCCTTAATAGCAAGTTGATCGCCTTCAACCGCAATAACCCGCTTGATGAAATCCTTGCTGGGGTCCTCGGGGAAAATAAAAACAACTACATCACCACGAGAGGGCTTTCTAAATTGAAAAATCTTTTTTTCAGTGAAGGGGATGGTAATACCGTACATAAATTTATTTACCAGGATGTGATCCCCGATTAACAGGGTAGGTTCCATGGAACCGGAAGGTATTTTAAATGCCTGGACTACAAACGTTCTTATAAAGAGTGCCAGTACCACAGCAATAACAATGGCCTCTATATTTTCCCGGCTCACTATTCCCTGGAAAAAGCTGCCTGACAGCAGTTTCCTGTTCTGTTTTTTTGTTTTCATTATGGTCCCTATTGGTTCTATGGTAGAAAAACAAGCATGTACCTATAGCATATTTTTACAAAAATATGAAAAAAAGAATAGCGCAGGGAAGGGCAATTAACAATATGCATAGTACCATCCGGGGGTAGTGTGCGCGGTTAAGGAGCTAAAAAAAGATTGACACCCTGCAAACACGAAGTATAATTCTATTTAAAGGCGGGCATAGCTCAGTTGGTAGAGTACAAGCTTCCCAAGCTTGGTGTCGCGGGTTCGAATCCCGTTGCCCGCTCCACGGGTAATTAACACAGGATTATTTTCTTTTTATTCTTATAATCCTGTGCTATATTCTTAATTCTTGTGGTTTAAGGAAAGTGGGCTCTGCCCACTTTTTTTATTAAATCATAAATCTGCGCGATGAAGATTGAGAATCAGGATTCAGTTATAC
Source organism: uncultured delta proteobacterium (assembly GCA_963803975.1). Taxonomy (GTDB): domain Bacteria; phylum Desulfobacterota; class WTBG01; order CAIYCZ01; family CAIYCZ01; genus JAPLIX01. Next base: position 33,322 of record CAWDOY010000005.1, on the reverse strand, counting down.
AGGAAATCAGCCATCTGGTTGAAACGCTCCTTAAGCATGAACAGATGGAATTAGTAGAGGTGCAATTTAGAAGGGAATCACTGGGATGGGTGCTGCGGGTTCTGATTGATAAATCAGACGGGGTTACAATCGATGACTGCAGCACCATAAGCCGGCAGGTGAGTGATCTGCTGGACGTGAAAGATATTATTCACCATCCCTATACGTTAGAAGTTTCATCACCGGGAGTAAGAAGACCGCTGAAGAAAGAATCTGATTATAAACGGTATATCGGAGAGTGCGTTACCATAAAAACCAGTTGTTTGATAGACAACAGGAAGACCTTCAAGGGAAAGCTCATGGGCTATCAGCAGGATACTGTCTTAGTGGAGGTTGAAGGAAAAGAATATACTATTCCCTATGGCGTAATAGAAAAGGCAAACTTAGATATTCCATTATAAGGTAAGTAGTATCGATTAATGAACATGTTAATAGTCGGCAACTATAATATTATAATATTACCGACTCATAATAGCAATAATGCTCCTCCCGGCACACCGGTATCATCTGCCATGGTACAGATTGTCAGTAATGCCTTTTAAATAAAAGGGAAGTGAAATGTTTACAGAATTAGGAAGAGTCATAGAAGAGCTTGGTAAAGAGAAGGGTATTAACAAGCAGGTAATTATTAGTGCGCTGGAAGAAGCCCTCCTCAAAGTGGCAAAAAACAAATGCGGTCAAAACTCGGAGATAGAAGCAACCTATAACGAGGAGTCGGGCGAAGTTGAACTGTTCCGCTTTAGAACAGTAGTGGAAAGCGTGAGCAATCGGGGAAAAGAAGTTTCCCTTGAAGAGGCAAAGAAGAAAGACCCTGAGGCTGAACTGGGTGACAGTCAGGGCGAAAAAATGGATACTTCCCTGTTTGGCAGAATAGCGGCCCAGACCGCCAAACAGGTAATCATGCAGACCATACGGGAAGCAGAGCGGGAAAATGTATTTCAGGAATTCAAGGATAAAAAAGGCGACCTGGTTACCGGCATAGTACAGCGCTTTGAGAAGGGAGATGTGATAGTGACCCTGGGTAAAAGTGAGGCCATTTTGCCGGTCCAGGAGCAGATACCGAAAGAGTCATTCAGCCTCAGAGAGCGGGTAAAGGCCTATATTGTTGAGGTGCGGAAGAGCACCAAGGGCCCCCAGGTTCTGCTTTCACGTACCCATCCGGGGCTTCTTATCAAACTGTTTGAGTTGGAGGTGCCGGAAGTCAGCGAAGGGATTGTAAAGATACGCTGTGTTGCCAGGGAGCCGGGCAGCCGGGCTAAAATTGCAGTAGAGTCGTCAGATCCGCGGGTTGATCCGGTCGGTGCCTGTGTCGGCAACCGGGGGAACAGAGTCCAGAATGTTGTTCATGAGCTGCGCGGAGAAAAAATTGATATCATACCGTGGACTCAGGATACTGCGCGGTTTGCCTGCAGTGCACTGGCCCCTGCAGAAATATCGGAGATTATGGTTGATGAAGATGCCCACAGCATGGAAGTGTTCGTAGAGGATAACCAGCTTTCCTTAGCAATCGGCAAGAAGGGGCAGAATGTCAGGCTGGCTGCCAAACTGATTAATTGGAAAATTGATATTAAAAGCAAAGTAAAGGATGAGAGTGCAGCGCCGGAGCCGTACGCGCAGCTTCTGGAAATTCCCGGGATCGGGAAATTGACTGCAGAAATATTGTATAAGGCAAACTATGCCACGATACAGGATGTGGCTTCAGCTAAACTGGAAGATTTAACAGCCATACCCGGCATCGGCGAAAAAAAAGCAAAAAAGATCAGGGAATCAGCAGAACAGGCATTGCAAAAAGCATAGCCGGGTTTCAAGCAGGAAGGCCTGCTACACAACGTATAAGCATAATTATTCCTAAAGGCCTATGAGGGTTCACGAGTTAGCCAAAGAACTGCGGTTGGATAATAAAGAATTCATGCTCAAGCTCAAAGACATGGGCATTGAGGCGAAGAACCACATGTGCGCCTTGAATGATGATCAGGTGGAGAAAATCAAAGAACGCCTGGTAAAAATTTTCAAAGAGAGCATTGTTGAGCAGCGGGTGATGCCAACCGTAATCCGCAGAAGGAAAAAAGTTGAAGTGATTGAGCCTGCTCCGCAGGAGCAGCTTCCCGCGCCGCCGGTCAAACAAAAGCCTGTCGCAGGACCGGAGATGCCTGAAGATGGTCAGGGGGTTGAAGCGGCACCGGTTGCCACGGGCGAGCAAACTGCGCCAGCCCCGCCGCTTGAGGAGGCACAACAGGATCAGGTCACTCCGGTAAAAAAAATTCCTGCTGAACAGAAATCAACGCCTTCTGCGCCAGCCGTTAAAAAATCTAAAAAGCTGAAAAAGGAAGTACCTGCCCGCATCGTTCAACGAGTGGAACCCAAGCCGGCGGTTGTAGTAGAAGAGAAAAAGCAAGCCCCCCCACCGCTGCCCGTCGAAGAAGAAAAATCTAAGGATAAGCAGTTGATAAAGCCCCTCCCCCCCGCAGAGGAAACAGAGGGAGGAGCGGCTGCAGGGAAACCTAAAAAATGGAAAACCAGGCGTTCTAAAGAAACGCTCTATGATGATACTGAACTTGAGGGTCTGCCTCTGCCGGGGGCTGAACATCTGCCCCGCAAGGTGCGTGAAGTAATCGGGGTTAAGAGAAAAAAGCTGCAGGTGGTGCCGGCGTCTTCTTTCCAGAAAAAGCGCTTGGCGGTGGTTGAGGCCCGCAAGCCGGAGATCACTGTTCCAAAGGCAATCAAGAGAAAGATACGGATACAGGAAAGCATCAGCGTCGGAGAACTTGCCAGGAGAATGGGCATAAAAGTAGCCGGGGTCATGAAGAAAGCAGTCGGACTCGGATTAATGACCACCATAAACCAGCCCATTGATGTGGATACGGCTATGCTGGTTGCCCAGGAGTTTGGCTATGAGATTGAACAGGTGACCAACGAAGAAGAGAAAATTTTTGACACCCGGGAAGATAAAACGGAAGATCGCCAGTTCCGCTGCCCCATTGTGACCGTCATGGGTCATGTGGATCACGGTAAAACCTCACTCCTTGATGCCATCAGGGAAAGCAATGTCGCTGACGCTGAAAAAGGCGGCATTACGCAGCACATCGGTGCCTATAAAGTTTCGACCACGGGCGGCGATGTGGTCTTTATCGATACGCCGGGCCATGAGGCGTTTACCTCAATGAGGGCCCGGGGCGCACAGGCGACCGACATTGTGGTGCTGGTAGTTGCCGCCGAGGAAGGGGCCAAGCCCCAGACCATTGAGGCCATCAATCATGCCAAGGCAGCACAGGTTCCGATACTGGTGGCAATTAATAAAATCGACAAACCAGAAGCCAACCCCGAGCGGGTTAAACAGGCTCTTTCCGAATACGGGCTGGTGCCGGAAGAGTGGGGCGGAGATACGATATACGCGGAGATCTCTGCTAAAAAAAAGATCGGTATTGAAAAGCTGCTTGAATTAATACTGCTGCAGGCAGAAATTATGGAACTCAAGGCAAACCCCCGTAAAGCGGCAAAAGGGGTTATTATCGAGGCAAAAGTAGATAGAGGCCGCGGACCGATTGCCACTGTCTTAGTTCAGGAGGGGACCCTGCATATGGGGGACTCGTTTGTGTCGAAGTTTAATTTCGGCAAGGTCCGCGCCCTGATTGATGACAAAGGCCGCCCCATGCAGGAGGCAGGCCCCGCCACGCCGGTTGAAGTGCTGGGGTTTTCCGGGGTGCCCAATGCCGGCGATATTTTTCTGGTGGTTGATGAAGAAAAGAAAGCGCGGCAGGCCAGCCTCTACTGGCAGCAGAAACAGCGCGAAGAAACCCTGCAGAAGGATGCCCGGATATCCCTGGAAAGCTTTTACAGCAGCCTGAAGGAAGGCGCCGTCAAAGAGCTGAATATCATCATTAAGGCAGACGTGCAGGGCTCTGGGGAAGCACTGCGCAAAGCGCTCACCGATTTAAATACCGAAGCGGTAAAGGTTGCTATCATTCACGCTTCAGTAGGCTCTATCAGCCTTTCCGATGTGATGCTGGCCTCTGCCTCAAACGCCATCATCATCGGATTCAATGTCAAGACCGAACCAAAAGTTGTGGAAGAAGCAGAACAGACTGCAGTTGCCATCCGCTTATACAATATTATTTATGAGGTTATTACCGATGTGGAAAAGGCCATGGCCGGCATGCTGGAGCCGACCATTGTTGAACGGCTGAACGGCAAGGCGGAAGTACGGCAGGTATTTACCGTATCGAAAGTGGGCACCATCGCCGGCTGTATCGTGACCGAGGGGAAAATTATCAAAGGATCACTCGGGCGGCTGGTCCGGAACCAGAAAGTAATCTACGAAGCGAATATTACATCGCTCAAACGGTTTAAAGAGGAAGCACGGGAAGCCCTTACCAGCCAGGAATGCGGTATATCTTTCGGCGATCCGAAAGATATACAGCCGGGAGATAGCATTGAGTGCATCACGTTAGAGGAAGTGGCCACCAAACTTCGGTAACATGGTCGTTGGCATCTGTCAGATTAAACTGATTATTCAGGACACACTTTCCCTGAAGGAAAAGCGGCGTGTTCTTAAAAGCATACTGGAGCGGGTGCGCAACCGGTTCCCGGTATCCATAGCAGAAGTTGGTGACCATGATCTGTGGCAAAGCTCTCTGATCGGATTTTGCATGGTGAGCAATGAACAGCAGGTCGTTCATGCGACAATAGATAAAGTAATAAATTTTATTGAAAACCTGTGTTTAGCGGAAGTAAATGTTTCCCATATTGAAATTATTACCCTGTAGCTGCTGATTCATGCAGTGCCATGTCCGCCGGACCGGCAGGGAGCTTTTCCAGGAGTCCCAGGGTTGTATGAAGAGCACCCACTCACGGCTTGATCGTCTTGCAGATCTGATTAAACGGGAAGTTTCCGAGATTCTTCTTCGTGAGGTAAAGGATCCGCGCGTCGCCATGGTCACCATTACCCATGCGGCGGTTACCGGTGACCTCAAGCAGGCCAAAGTTTTTTTCAGTACCATGAAAACGGGGCAGGAGCTGACAGACACGATCACCGGTCTGGAGCGCGCGGCTGGTTTTGTGCAGCGGCAGCTGGCTGAGCGAGTGCATCTTCGCTATGTGCCGCACCTTTCGTTTCTGTTTGACGATTCATTAATACAGGCAGCGCATATGGATCAGATTTTTCGGGAACTGGAAGAAAAGCAAGAGCACACCGAACACACTGAATAGCCATGGATGGCGTTATTGTTATCAATAAGCCCGCGGGAGTAACCTCCAGCGGAGTTGTGCTCAGGGTAAAACGCATACTGGGTGCGCGCAAGGTCGGGCATATCGGGACCTTAGACCCGATGGCAACCGGCGTGCTGCCTCTGTGTATTAATGAGGGGACAAAGCTGGCGCCTTTTTTCCTGCACTGCGAGAAGGAGTATATTGCAACGCTCCGGCTGGGCATTGAAACAGATACCCAGGACCAGGAGGGAACCATAGTACGGCAGACAGAGATGATTCCCCACGACCAGGAACAGATCCGGGATGTTTTCAGCGAGTTTCAGGGCCCCGTGCTGCAGACTCCCCCGATGTTTTCGGCGCTCAAATACAAGGGCACCCCGCTGTACCGCATAGCACGAAAGGGCGGCTCGGTACCGCGACAACCCCGGGAGATTACTATTTTCAGCATTGAGGTGCTCACCTGTGCCGTGCCCTTTATCACCTTTGCGGTTCGCTGCTCCCACGGAACCTATATCCGGACGCTGTGTGACGATATCGGTAAGCGCCTGTCCTGCGGCGCTCACATGGTAGCGCTCCAGCGGGTGCGGAACGGGGCTTTTCATATTAACGAAGCCCTGGAGTTAGAAGACGTACGGGCGGACGCCGGCAACGACTGCCTGAACAAACATATCATCCCGTTGAACGAGGCGTTAACCGGGATGCCGGAAATGGTGGTGGCGCAGCCCCTCATAACAAAAATCAGACAGGGCCTGCAGATGCGGATGCGGGATATCGAGGAAAGTGCGCTTCCGCACCTCACTGCAGGACAAACGGCAAAAATCGTGTCCGCTGATGGCAGGCTGATTGCTGTTGTTGAATGCTCCATTGACCGTGACACTGCTGACGCTGATGCGCTGCAGCTACCGGTATGGAAGACCCTTCGTACTTTTATGAACTAACGGCATAACGCACAAGCACATTGAGTAACAATGAAACAACCAAGAGTAAGGGGATTTTATGGTTTTACAGGCAGAAAAGAAACAGGAACTGATCGGTAAATTTAAACTTCATGAAAAGGACAGCGGGTCTCCGGCTGTGCAGATTGCACTGCTCACAGAGCGGATTAATTATCTGACGGAGCATTTCAAGATGCACAAGAAGGACCACCATTCCCGCCGGGGGCTCCTGAAGATGGTAAACCAGCGGCGCAAGCTCCTGGATTATCTTAAACGCAAAGATACCGACCGCTACAGACAGGTTATTGAAGGGTTACGTCTGAGAAAATAGGCGCCTGCTTCCCGCACCAGCGGGAGTATCGTGTCATTGCGCTATGGCTGAGGACTTCACCGATCCATAGCTTTACAGCAGAAATTTTGCATAGAGGTAGATAGATATGACTGAACGAGTTACTATTACATGGGGAGGACGAACGCTCACTTTAGAGACTGGCCGCCTGGCAAAACAGGCTAATGGTGCCGTGCTGGTGACCTATGGCGAAAGTGTGGTGCTGGTTTCCGCAGTTACGTCAAGAACACCGCGGGAGGGAAGAGATTTTTTCCCCTGACCGTTGATTACCAGGAAATGACCTATGCAGCAGGGAAAATACCGGGTGGTTTTTTCAAGCGGGAGGGGCGGCCGAGCGAAAAAGAGGTCCTCACCTCACGCTTTATCGACCGGCCGCTGCGGCCGCTGTTCCCGAAAAATTATTTCAACGATGTGCAGATTATCGCCACCGTGCTTTCCGCTGACAGCGAAAATAATCCTGACATCCTGGCCATTATCGGCGCTTCAGCGGCGCTGGAGATTTCCGATATCCCCTTTTACGGCCCGATTGCCGGCACGCGGGTGGGGCGCATTAACGGGCAGCTGACCATCAACCCGTCGTTTGAGAGCATGAAAGACAGCGACCTGGAGATCATTGTCGCCGGCAGCGAAGAAGCGGTGGTGATGGTTGAAGGAGGCGCAAATATCCTGCCGGAAGATGAGGTGCTGGAGGCGATCATGTTCGGTCACCGCAGCATGCAGGAGGTCATAGCGCTCCAAAAGGAACTCCGGAAGCGGGTCGGCAAGACCAAGATCGTGGTGCCCGAAGAGAGTATCGATTCCGACCTGGCGGCACAGGTCGAACAGCGTGCCGCGGACAGGATGCGCGCCGCGCTCGCCATTGCCGCCAAGCAGGAGCGCAACAACACGCTGCATGATGTTGTTGCTGAAACCATTGAGAGCCTGCTGCCGGAGCATGAGGAAAAGAAGGGCCAGATACGCAGTATTCTTGACAGCATCGAGAAACGCATTATCCGGGAACAGATAACCCGGGACAAGAAACGCATTGACGGGCGTTCCTTTACTGATATCAGATCGATAAGCTGCGACGTTGACGTTCTTCCCCGGACGCACGGCTCCGCGCTTTTCACCCGCGGTGAAACGCAGGCCCTGGTGTCAACGACACTGGGCACTTCAGCAGATGAGCAGCGCATCGATGCCCTGATCGGTGAGATGAAAAAATCCTTTATGCTGCATTATAACTTTCCGCCCTTCTCGGTTGGTGAAGCGCGCCCTCTGCGCTCACCGTCGCGTCGGGACATCGGGCATGGCGCACTGGCAGAGCGGGCCATTGCCAAGGTATTGCCGCGCGCTGAAGACTTCCCCTATACCATTCGCATTGTTTCTGAAATACTGGAATCCAATGGCTCATCCTCTATGGCCACGGTATGCGGCAGCGCTCTTTCATTAATGGATGCCGGTGTGCCTATCACCATGCCGGTTGCGGGCATAGCCATGGGGCTCATCAAGGAGGGAAATGATTTTATTATTCTTTCCGATATTCTGGGCGACGAGGACCATATCGGCGATATGGATTTTAAAGTCGCGGGAACCCGATCAGGGAATCACGGCAATTCAGATGGATATAAAAATCACCGGGCTTACCAGGGATATCCTCTCCTCGGCATTGAATCAGGCCCGGGAAGGCCGCCTGTTTATTCTGGAGATCATGCAGCAAACCCTGAAAGAGCCGCGTCCAGCTCTGTCTGCCCGCGCGCCAAAGATTGTTACCATGCAGGTGAGGCCGGACAAGGTGAGAGATGTTATCGGACCGGGGGGGAAGAACATCCGCAATATTATTGCCCAGACCGGAGCAAAAATTGATGTTGAGGACGACGGGAAAGTAAACATCGCCTCAGCTGACAGCGCATCGCTGGAAAAAGCGATGGCAATGATTAAGGAGCTGGTTCAGGAGGCAGAAATAAACCAGGTTTACCTGGGTAAAGTTAGAAAGATAATGGATTTCGGGGCATTTGTCGAAATTCTCCCCGGCGTGGATGGCCTCGTGCATATTTCCCAGCTTGATGATACCCATGTAAAGAATGTGCGGGATGTTCTCAATGAGGGTGATGAGGTGCTGGTGAAGGTACTGGACATTGACCAGCAGGGCAAGATCAAGCTGAGCCGGAAAGAGGCAATGAAGGGCAATCAAACCCCCGTCAATAAGTAGACGCCGGCTGAGCGGTCCGCATTCAGTGCGGGCCCTGCCTCCGGATAATTTTTCGATAACTCTTTATGCAGGCTCCCTCGCCCCCGGGCAGGGAGCTTTGTACTGTCATGCACATGGTTCACACAACGCTTCTTCCTAACGGTATCAAAGTAGTAACGGAACAGATTGCCCATGTTCACTCGGTTTGCATCGGCATCTGGGTCAAAACCGGGTCACGCTTTGAAACCAGTGAACAGCAGGGGATTTGCCATTTCATAGAACACATGCTTTTCAAAGGTACCCCGCGGCATAAGGCGGTTGAGATAGCCCGGCGCATTGATTCCGTCGGCGGCATTATCAATGCGTTCACGGGGAAGGAATACACCTGCTTTTATGTGAAAATATTAAAACAGCACCTCTCCCTTGCGGTTGAACTGCTCACCGATATTTTTCTCAATTCTCTTTTTGCCCCCGATGACATAGAGAAGGAACGAAGTGTGATCATGCAGGAGATCCACATGATTAAAGATACTCCGGATGACTACATCCAGGATCTCTTTAATGAATCATATTTCTTTGACCATCCGCTCGGCTACCCTATTCAGGGAGAAGCGGCGACCATTCAGGATATGGACAGAAACAGCCTGGTCAGCTTTTTTACCAGCGAGTATCTGCAGCCCCAGCGGATCATCATTGCTGCCGCCGGGGATCTTACGCATGAACAGCTGTTACAGGAGCTGAGCGGGTCTTTTGCCGGCCTCGCGCTGGCGCAGGACCAGCTCGCGGGCGACTCTTTTGCGCCGCAGCAGCGCGTTCTTTTCCACTACCGCAAGCTGGAACAGGTGCACGTCTGTATGGGCACTGTCGGGCTGTCCCAGCTTGATCCGCAGCGCTATGCGCTCTATGTCCTCAATGCCTTGTTCGGGGGGAGCATGAGCTCACGGCTGTTTCAGGAGATACGGGAGCAGCAGGGGCTGGCCTATTCAGTATATTCCTTTGCCTCAGCATATGTTGACACCGGCGTTTTCGGCATTTATATGGGGGTGAAAAAAGAGCTGGCCCAGCAGGCGATTGCCATTGTTCTGCGCGAAATTGAAAAATTAAAGGATGAAAAAATCAGCGCAGAGGAACTGAGCAGTTCCAAGGAGCAGCTCAAGGGGAATTTGCTGCTCTCCACCGAAAGCACGGATAACCGCATGAGCCGGCTGGCAAAAAGCGAAATCTACTATAACAGCTATATACCGATTGAAGATGTGGTAGCAGAAATTGACGCGGTGACCAGCGACGCCGTGCAGGAGCTGGCGCGCATGATGTTCAATCAAAAGTTCGTCAATTATACCTTCCTGGGACCGCTCAGAGAAAAAGACCTGCCCAAAAAGTTCTTATTCATCCCGTAAACTCTCTACGCTCACCATCCACTACGGATTCACTTGTTTTGCTGGTATAGATAAAGATGTATAGGGGGCACCAGCACAGGCTCAGGTTGCGGAATTCGGAATGATCAGAAGAAACTCTGGACGTGTAGATAATTCTGTTCCCTCCAATTTAACTTTTCTTTTCTTGAATTCTTGCTAGCAACTCTCTTAAAGCATTTTGATAAACTTTAAGATTTGGTGCGGTATAAAATTTTCTTATTTCACTTGCCACCCCGTAGTTGTCCCCCATAGCTTTCTTGCCTTGAATTTTCCAGTAAATAGGAACCGATTTAGCTTTGCGTGTACTTAACATGAGCGTCGTTAAATCTGATATTGTATAGTATTGTTCAGTTGTTTCACCTAAGCTTTTAAAAACCTTACCATCTTTCGATACGAGTACCCTGAAGGTTACAAACCCCTTACCCTCCCAGTCTAAACGCACAGAACCGGCAATCTTTGCCCCGTTTGCTGGACTAATAAGATTAATAACAGGGGTTTTTACCGTCATAACTACTGAATCAGTAAGACTCCACAGTTTTCCATCAAATACGGTTAGATCAAATTGATAGATACCCTCTACAGAAGACATGAAGTATGGTGTTGGAGAATTTGCGTTGGTGAGACTAACTGCAGGGCCGGATACCTGAATCCAATTATAGGCAAGTTGATTTCCATCAGGATCATAACTTGCTATACCATCTAATAAAACCTTGTCACCTATTTGAACATTGAGGTCATTTCCTGCCTGAGCAATCGGTCTGTGATTTAGCGGATGAACTATCACTTTAACAGTATCAGCAGTGCTATCCAATTCACCATCGTTGACAACCAGGGTGAAAGTAAATGTACCTACACTGGGAGCATAGAATTCAGGTTGTGCAGCAGTGGAACCAGACAAGGAGACTGTTGGTCCTGAAATCTGTGTCCATTGATAGGTAAGAGAATCGCCATCATTGTCATAACTTTCTGAACCATAAAGGCTAATCAGATCTCCTTCATTTGCCTCCTGATCATTTCCAGCCTCAGCGACGGGCATAGTGTTTAATGGGGTTGAGCCACCACCACCTCCACCACCACCACCTGCCGAGATAGTGGTAGACGTTGTCGGTTTCACCGTGGTCGTGGTAGTCGTCTCAATCACGGTCGAGGTGGTAGTTGCAGTGTCAATGGTATAATAAACTTCTGCAGAATAATTGCTTTCCACCAGGCTGCTGTTATACGCAGTTGCAGCAAAATAATATGTCTGTCCTTCTATTAAATCAGAAATAGTACAAGTAGTAATATTCCCGGATGTTATATTAACGCTTTCAGTATAATTTCCTGACGAAGTACCATAGTAGATTTTATAGCCCGCAAGGTCTGGTTCTGTATTTTGATCCCAGCCTAAGGTTACCTGATCAGCATACGCGTGAGTAACGCAAATAATAAGAAATAATGGGATTACCAAAAAAAGGGGGATGCTGCAGGATATGCGTGCAGATAAGGATGTCGCAGTATTAGCTTGTATGTCTGATGATGTTTTCACAGTACCCTCCAAGAGTGTTTCCGTGCGAAACACATTCCTGAGAGGTACTGTATTCGCCCGGCAACCCTGCTGCCATATCCTTTAGAAACGGACTTAGGCCAGTGGCTTTGCGTCCTACCTTTTCAGATAGTTTGCCTTTTTCGGTTAATAACTGTATGGGTCACTAACAATGACCATTTAAACAATAAGATATTATTGTTTTATAAAAAGTGTTGATATAAGCACATCAATTTAGATTGCGAAAAATATACCAAAGATTATTCCTGTATTGAAGAATTTAATAAAAAATAAAAGCATGTAAATTCAGACAGATAAATAGCTTTAGGAGATAATTTCCGACGCGACTAAAATGAGAGTGGTATTATTTTTAATACTGTAAGATTGATGGTCGCGTAAAAAGCCAAAAAAACTGTCATTGCGGGCATAATACTCAAAAAGTGTTGCTATAATGAGCCTTCAATTCCATAGAAGGGCAACATAAAAAATAAATCCCCATTTTCCATTTAAAAAATAGGCAGGTTGGTTAGATGTGTCAATACAAACATTAGGTTCGACACCTCAACCTTATTCGGGACAGGGGAAAAAAGGTTGAGTGCAGAGTGTTACAAATGCGGATTACTGATTTTGGAATGCGGAATGGAGGTGCAGGGAGTGGAAGGTGAAAAGATATTAACAGAACACAGATGAGAGACAAAAGATAATCCTGTAAATCTGCGGCCAGCTGCGTCCAAAGGTTAAGCCTTCTTTACCGCGCACAAAAAGAATTCCCGGTTTCCTTTCTGCCCCCTAACGGGCGACTCCATGATGCCGACGACATGCAGTGACAGGGCGCACGCGGTCTCGACCATGGTCTGCATGACTTCCTGATATTTTTTTATGCTTCGTATCAATCCCCCTGCCTCAACATCCTTTTTATTTGCCTCAAACTGCGGCTTCACCAGGCTCAGCAGCTCTCCCTGCGGCTTCAGAAGGGCGATGACCGGCGGCCAGATTTTTTTCAGCGAGGTAAATGATACGTCAATGACCGCGAGATCAGGCGGGGCAGGAATATCCTGCGCGGTAAGGTTGCAGATATTGGTTCGCTCAAGTGGTATCACGCGAGGGTCTTCTCTGAGCTTCCAGGCAAGCTGGCCATAGCCCACATCGATTGCATAAACGGTTCGAGCACCCCGTTGCAGGAGGCAGTCGGTAAAGCCGCCGGTGGAAGCACCCACATCCATTACGACTTTACCGGTAACGTCAATGTTAAAGGTGTCGAGGGGTTTTTCAAGCTTGGTTCCGCCTCTGCTTACATAGCGGTCGGGGCGGCTTTTAAGGCGGATTTGAGCGGCGAGCGCGACCAATGTTCCGGGTTTGTCAATGGCGTGATCATCGACCACAACCTTTCCGGCCATGATAAGCGCGCGGGCCTGGGTAAGGGAGAGCGCAAGCCCCTGTTTCACGAGCAGCTCATCCAAGGGCTGTTTTTTTGTACTGGCCAAGGTGAGAGTCTTCTCCGTAGAGCAATTTTTTTACGGCCGCGCGAATGCCTTCGGCGTCAATGCCATGGTGCGCGCGCAGTACTGCCTGCGGCCCCTGCTCCACAAACTCATCCGGTATGCCCAGACAGGAGACCTTTACCTGCGTGAGGTTATGGCGCTGGAGGGCTTCAAGTACTGCCGAGCCGAACCCTCCATGCAGGACGTTTTCTTCAACCGTGATGAGCGGCGCTCTCTTTTCAGCAAGGCTGCAGAGCAGCTCCTCATCAAGGGGTTTGACAAAACGGGCGTTTATCACGCTGCAGGAAATGCCTTCTTCTTCCAGAAGTTCTGCTGCACGCAGCGCCGGGTGGACGGTGTTACCGATCGCCCAGATTGTTGCTGCAGCCCCATCTCTGAGCAGCTCTGCTTTGCCAACGGAGAGCTTTTGGAAGGAGTCATCAAGCGGCACATTGGTCCCGTTGCCGCGCGGATAGCGGATGGCAACCGGCGACTTCAGATGTACCGCGGTATAGATCATGTGCTGCAGCTCATTTTCATCTTTGGGCGCCATCAGGACCATGTTGGGTATGTGCCGGAGGTAAGAAATATCGAACAGGCCGTGATGGGTGGGGCCGTCTTCACCCACAATGCCGGCCCGGTCCAGCATGAAAATGACCGGCAGGTTCTGCAGACACACGTCATGCACTATCTGATCATAGGCCCTCTGCAGAAACGTTGAATAGATGGCGACCACCGGGCGGTAACCGTCAATGCTCATGCCCGCGGCAAAGGTTATGGCATGCTGTTCTGCGATCCCCACGTCATAAAAACGATCAGGAAATTCCCGGGCAAACTGATCCAGCCCGGTACCGCCGGTCATGCCTGCGGTAAGTGCAATGATGCGGCTGTCCTCCCGGGCGATCCTGGTAAGAGTATCGCCAAATACTTTAGTATATGAAGGGCCGCCGGTCTTGACTGACAGAGGCTGTCCGGTCTCTTTTTGAAAGGGCCCGAGCCCGTGAAACAGCACCGGATCGGTTTCAGCCGGCTTGTACCCTTTGCCCTTTTTCGTGATGATGTGCACCAGCAGGGGGCCGTGCAGCTTTTTTATGTTTCTGAAGGTATCAACAAGATGGTCTATGCGGTGACCGAGAATGGGACCTATATACTTAAAGCCAAGCTCCTCAAAGATAAGGCCGGGCACAAAGATACTTTTGACAAACTCCTCGGAATGCTTGGCCAGGCGGTACATTGATTTTCCTATACCGGGAATGCGCTGCAGGATGGTCTTCACCTCCTCCCGGAAGGTATTGTAGGTCTGGCCGGAGATGAGCCGTGACAGGTATGATGAGAGCGCTCCCACGTTGGGCGAAATGGACATCTCATTGTCATTTAAGACGACAATGAAGTCCCGTTTCAGATGGCCGGCCTGGTTTAAGCCCTCAAAGGCAATACCGGACATGAGAGAACCATCACCGATGACGGCGATAACTTTGTGCTCCTCACCGGAGAGCGCGCACGTTTCCGCCATGCCCAGCGCCGCAGATATGGACGTACTGCTGTGTCCGGTGCCGAAGTTGTCAAAGGGGCTTTCTTCCCGTTTGGGGAAGCCGGAAATACCGCCATGCTGGCGGATGGTGGGAAAGGATTCTTTCCTGCCCGTGAGAATCTTATGGGCATAGGTCTGATGGCCGACATCCCAGACCAGCTTGTCAGTGGGAGTATCGAAAACATAATGCAGTGCGATGGTGAGTTCAACCACCCCCAGACTTGCGGCAAGATGGCCCCCGGTCCGGGATATGGTGTCAACCATGAGCTCGCGGATTTCTTCAGCCAGCGGGGTGAGCTGCTTTAAATTCAGTTTTTTCAGATCCTGCGGGGTATTGATCCGGTCGAGCAATCGTTCCATAACGGATGCATCCCTTTCCCTATGAATCCCGCTCTATAATATAGCGGGCAATGGAGCGCAGCGGATCGGCCTTTTCATCAAATGCTTTAAGCGCTGCCACCGCATCCTCGCAGAGGGCGCGCTGCCGCCTTCTCGCTTCCTCCAGGCCGCAGAGTGCCGGATAGGTGGCCTTTTGCTGTTTCTGATCGCTGCCTGTTTTTTTCCCCAGGACAGCGCTTGAGCCTGTCACATCCAGGATATCATCAGCGATCTGGAACGCAAGGCCTATGGCAGCGCCGTAGCTTCGCAGGCACTCGACCTGATTCGGAGAGCCGCCGGCAAGCCGTGCTCCAGATCCACCGATACGATGATGAGCTTCCCGGTTTTTTGGCTATGGATATAATCAAGAACGCTCGCGTCAATGGCCTTGCCCTCTGACTCGAGGTCTACGACCTGTCCGCCGATGAGCCCCCGTGAACCGCAGGCCTCGGCAAGAAGCTCTATTATGGATAGAAGCTGCGCTGCTGTATGCTGCCCGGAGTTCCTCCCGCCTGCAAGGAGCTTAAAGGCTTCTGTAAGCAGTGCGTCACCGGCAAGAATTGCCAGCGCTTCGCCGAACACGGTATGCGTTGTCGGAACACCTCTCCGATAGTCATCGTTGTCCATTGCCGGCAGGTCATCATGCACCAGAGAATAGGTGTGGACAAGCTCAAGAGCGCATGCTTCCCTGAGAATGGTCCGCCCGTCCCCCCCGACCGCCTCGGCTGCGGCAAGGGCAAGTATCGGCCGCAGCCGCTTGCCCCCGGCAAAGAGGCAGTAGCGCATGGCTTTGTGGATACTGACAGGGTATGTTGATTCAGGAGCGATTACGGTTTCAAGCGCCTGATCAACAGCGGCCTTTTTTTCAGCAAGATATTTCTGCAAGTCCATCGAGTAACAGGAGACAACCTGAACAGCGCGCCTGCGCGCACACAATCATCTCAGGTATCAGCGTTTTCATCCTCCGGGGTAAAGGGCTGCCGGTACAGGGCGCCGGTTTCATCTTTTAAGAGCAGCTCTATTTTTTTCTCAGCTTCATCAAGTCGCTGAGCACAAAGCCGTGAGAGCTTAATCCCCTCTTCAAACAGCGCCAGCGAATCATCCAGGGACAGATTGCCATCCTCGAGCCGCTGCACAATGGATTCAAGCTCCTGCAGCGCTTCTTCAAATCGTTTTTTTGCCATTGTTTTTTACCTTAAAAGTAATTTACCGCAGAGATAGCCCCTCGGCCATGAGCAACTCGGGGCCGAATGGCAGAGGTCGCAGAGAAAATAATTAAAAATGCATTGTATGATTTATGCAGGCTCTCTACGAGCAAAATACATTATCTATCTCGGCGGCCTTCGCGGTTAATAATTGATTATAGTACGACCTTATCCACAATGCAATAAGCTTCCCCGGTCTTGAGCTTTATATCCAGGCTGTCTCCGGCATGAAGCTGCCGGGCGCTTTTTACAATGGCTCCGGAAGCTGCGAGCCGGGTGATAGAGTAGCCGCGCTCGAGAATATTCAAGGGACTGAGGACGTTCAACTTTTCAATGGCATTTTTCAACCTGCTCCTGCATTGATCTGAAAGAGCGTGCGGAAGCTGTTTCAGCGCTTTCTCCAGAAAGCGAAGCGTGCTCCGGTTATTTTCAAGCAGCCGCTGCGGAGAGCGCAGGAGTATGGTATCGTGACGATGGCGGACCAGGGCCCGGTTCTCCCGGTATTGGTTCAGCATGGCCGTTGCCAGACGCGCGTGCAAGTCGTCACACTGAATCCGGGGCTGCACCAGCCGCTTTCCCGGGGACTGGAGGCGCAGGGCAAAATAGCGCATTCTCGCTTTCTCCTGCTGCACGCAGTGGGACAGGGATTTGCGCAGGCGTAGGCGGTAGTGCGAGAGCAGCTGCACGAGATCTTTTTTATCTTTTACCACGAGCTCGGCGGCCGCTGATGGAGTAGGAGCGCGCAGGTCAGCAACAAAATCGGCAATGGTAAAATCTATTTCATGACCGACGGCCGAAACAACCGGGATGCGGGAATTATAGATCGCCCGGGCCACCTGTTCAGTATTAAAGGCCCATAAGTCTTCAAGCGATCCGCCGCCCCGGGTCACGATGATAACATCCGCTGCCTGCTCGGCATTTACCAGCTTCAGCGCCTCGACGATTTCACCTGGGGCTTCTTCTCCCTGCACGTTTACCGGTACAATCAGAATCTCAAGATTGGGAAATCTCCGGTTCAGGATATTCAGAATATCGCGCACTGCCGCGCCGGTCGGGGACGTGATGAGGGCAATTAGTGCGGGGAGCAGCGGCAGGGGCTTCTTGCGGGCAGCGTCAAACAGGCCCTCTTCCTGCAGCTTTTTTTTCAGCTGTTCAAAGGCGACCTGGAGAGCGCCTTTGCCTTTCGGCTCCAGGGCTTCAATGAGCAGCTGGTATTCACCGCGCGGCTCATAGACATTAACCCTGCCCCGGCAGGCAACCGCCATGCCGTCTTCGAGCGTGAACTGCAGCGAACGCTGCTGGGAGCGGAACATGACGGCACGCATCTGGCACTGGGGGTCTTTCAGGGTGAAATAGTAGTGGCCGGAGGAGGGGATGCGCAGGTTTGACACCTCACCTTCAACCCAGATGTTGGGAAAAAGAGTTTCAAGGGAGTCTTTTATCTGAGCGGTTAATTCAGAAACGGTGTATATGAGCCTGTTTTCCATGGCGGCACTCTATGCTCCAGGAGGTATGCACAAATTAACTTCGTGTAATTTTTCAAGGAATTGATTATATCAGAGCCATATAGTATAAGCTATATTTTTAAATATACCATTAGCCGGCATGTATTAACAGTAAAACCCAAATGTAATTAATATAAAAAAAGGATGACATCTTCCATAGCACAGCTCTTTATTGCTTGGTATTGACGATATAAAAAGCATATAAAATAAATATATCTCCAACAGTATGAGATGAAAGGAATGCCATGAAGATAGTATTATTTGCAATGGTTATAACCGGTGCCTTTATGTTTATGGAATTCTTTGCCTGGTTCATGCACAAGTATGTCATGCACGGGTTTCTGTGGATTCTGCACGAGGATCATCACCGCTATCATGAACGCTGGCTGGAAAAAAATGATATATTCACCCTGTTTTTCAGCTCGATCGCAATTGTACTAATATATTATGGGACAACCTATGCGATGCCGCTGGTGCTTGTCGCTGGCATAGGCGTCACGCTGTACGGTGTTTGCTATTTTTTGTTTCACGATGTCATGTTTCATAGAAGAATAAAATTCCTGAAATTGAAACCCGGGACAAGATATCTGCAGCGTATTATCAATGCCCACGCTACGCATCACCAGAAATTCTATCAGCAGCAGGAAGTGGCATTCGGCTTTTTATTTGCCAGCAGCAGATATGATGCTGATTAGAATAATGGCACGCTTTATAAATCTTTCGCATGAATAGTGTGGCAGAAGGACCATCAAGGCAGCTGAAACGCATTTTGTTTGTTGTAGAGAACACCACCCTCTCGCAGTTGGTGCGCCTGCTGGTGCTGGCACGGGGCCTGGATCGACAGAAGTACGAGGTGCATTTTGCCTGCTCTGAATTTGACCCGATAATCTTCGGCCGGACATCCTTTCAGCAATGGCAGCTTTTCACGATGGATAAGAAAACGTTCTTGTCAGCTGCTGAAAAGGGGAAATCATTTTATACTGAAAAGCTGCTGCGGCGGTATGTTGCAGCAGACCGGCAATTAATAGAGGCAGTGAAACCGGATATTATCATCGGTGATGCGCGGTTTTCCCTTGCGGTGAGTGCGCCGGTCTGCCAGGTGCCCTATGCCGCGCTGATTAATGCCTACTGGAGCCCGTTTGCCGTGCGTGATTCCTTTCCCCTGCCGGACCACTTTATGGTGCGGCTGCTGGGGGAAAAGATTGCGGCGCGCTATTTCCCGAAGGCGCTTCCCGCCTTTTTCTCGCGGTTTACGCAACCGCTTAACCGGGTGCGCCGGGAATTCGGGCTGCCGGCGATTGGCAGTCTGCCTGAAATGCTCACCTGGGGGGATTTTACCCTGTATGCTGACGCAGCGGAGCTTATACCGCTGAAGAATTATCCTGACACGCATATTTTTCTCGGCCCGATTCTGTGGTCACCGGACATGGCGACGCCTTCAAGGTGGAATGAAATTGATGGATCGCGCCCGCTTATTTATGTAAACATGGGTTCATCGGGAAAAGTAACACTGCTCCCTGCAATATTAAAAGGTCTCCGTGACCTCCCGGTAACAATCCTGGCTGCCACAGCCGGGAGATATGATACAACAGTAAAGGATGAGCACGTCCATGCCGGTGAATTTGTTCCGGGTGACATCGCCGCCAGGCGCTCCGCGATGGTTATTTGCAATGGCGGAGCCGGCACGGCATACCAGGCCCTGAGTGAAGGGGCGCCGGTGCTCGGCATTCCGACAAATTTTGACCAGTATCTGGCGATGACCGCCATTGAAAAAGCGGGCTGCGGTATTCTGCTGCGCAGCGGGAGCCTTAGCGCAGAGAAAGTCCGGCAGGCGGTGAAGATGCTGATTGAGGAATCAGCCTATCGTGAAGCAGCGCAGAAAATGAAATATATATTCAGCAGGTATAATGTTGTTGAACGGTTTAACCGCTTTCTTGAGAAAACCGTGGGCTAAAACCATGCTTTTATATTCAACCAGACGGGGAAAATAATCATGAGACACGCTATCGCACTGTTTTTTTTAATAGTCTTTTTGTCGATTGAAACTTCTCATGCAGAGGATGCTCATATATTAAATAATCAAACAGGAAGCATTACGGTGCAGCTGACGGGAGTTAAGAATGATCAGGGCACGGTAAAGCTCTGTGCGTGCCGTTCTGAGGATGAATATACCGGCAAAATGAAAGAGTTCTGCACTGCCGCGGCTGAACTAAAAAGCAAAAAGGCTGAATGGGTATTTAAAAACATGCCGTACGGCAAATACAGCATCAAGGCTTTCCATGATGAAAATGAAAACTCAAAACTGGATACCAATTTTGCCGGCATGCCGGTTGAGCTGTACGGGTTCTCGAACAATGCGCGGGGGCGGTTCGGGCCGCCGTCTTTTGCCAGAGCTGCTTTCACGCTCAATGCCCCACAGATGACCATAGCAATAGAGTTGAAATAAACCCGTTCATCCGGGCAGCGATTTAACGGTTATTGACAGCAGCAGGGGAGCTCGTTTATACCATAATAACAACGCTTTAAACCGTGCAGAAGGAGCACTGCCATGAAAAAAAAGACGGCCATTGTGGGTGCGGGAGTGGGAGGGCTGGCAACAGCAGCGCGGCTGGCATATCTCGGCAATGATGTGGAAGTTTTTGAAAAGCTCTCGCGCTGCGGCGGGCGCAACAATATCATAGAAGACCGGGGCTTTCTGTTTGATACCGGGCCCTCGTTTGTGCTCATGCCCGATTTCTTTGAAGAGCTGTTTACTTTCTGCGGAGAGAAGCTTGCGGACTACCTTGACTTCATGCCGTTGGACGAGCACTACAAGATATTTTATCCGGACGGCACGGCCTTTACCGTGTACCGGGACAGCGAAAAAACAAAGCAGGAACTGGAGAAGATAGAAAAAGGCAGCAGCCGCGCGTTTGATGCCTTCATAGCAGAGACCGCCCGCATTTATGACACCGTGCGGCCGCTCATGAATAACTGCTATACCAAAAAAGCGCTCATCAATCCCCAGTACTGGCTGCTGATTAAAAAATTAAGAGCCCTGGAGTCGTACTGGAAATTCGCCAAACGGTTTTTCTCAAGCGACAAGCTCTGCTATGCTTTTACCTTTGAATCAATGTTCATCGGCGTGTCACCGTTTGACGCGCCGGCGTTTTACAGCGTCATAACGTACGCCGACCATGTGCAGAAGATCTTTCACCCCCGCGGCGGCATGTATCAGATACCGCTCGCGCTGGAGAAGCTCTGCAGGAAGTTCGGGGCGACCTTTCACTATGACTGCGAGGTGCAGAAAATCGGGCGCAACAGCAATGGATTGCAGCTCAGCGCGGCCGGAAACGATCTGCACTATGATACCATCGTGGTCAATGCGGATTACCCGTACGCGCAGAACAAGCTCTTATCGCGAAGCATTCCCCGGTATGACTATTCCTGCTCTACCTACCTCATGTATCTCGGCCTTAAAACAAAGGTAGCGGGGCTGAGCCACCATAATCTGCTGTTCGCGCAGGATTTGAAAAAAAACGTCCAACAGATTTTCACGGATAAAATAATACCCGATGACCCCTCGCTCTACATCCATGTGCCGACCGTTACCGACCCGTCGCTTGCTCCCGCGGGCAGGGACATCGTGTATCTGCTGGTGCCGCTGCCGAACCTCGATAATCCGAAAGAGGATTTTTATCAGCACGAGCAGCGGTTGAGGAAGATTGTTTTTGAAAAGATTTACCGGATGACGGGAATCAACCTGGAAGAATTAATAGAGGTGGAGCACATTTTTTACCCGCAGGACTTCACCACCCGCTATAACCTGCTCCATGGCGCTACCTTCGGCCTGTCCCACACCCTCATGCAGAGCGCGTTTTTCCGGCCTCCCAACATCGACCCGGACCTGCCGGGGCTTTATTATGCCGGGGGCAGCACGCAGCCGGGAGGCGGCTTGCCGGTTGTTATCGCAAGCTCCCGGATTGTCGCAGACCTTGTCAGCAACAAGAACAGACCTATTTACTGAGTTTGCGCAGATAGTCGACAACGTCCTGTATGGACGCATCAGGCGTTGATGCGCCGGATGCCACTCCCACGCTGCGCACTCCCTTGAACCATGCGCGTTTCAGATCGCGCTTTGATTCAACGCAGTGCGTCCTGCTGTTCAAGGAATGGGATATTTCACACAGGCGCTGCGTGTTGGCGCTGGTGCGGGAGCCGATTATCACCATCACATCATTTTCCAGGGGCATGGTCCTTATTTCCGCCTGGCGGATTCTGGTCGGCTGGCAGATGGTATTAAAGAACTGCAGCTCGCCGACATCCTCTTTTATCACATCGATTATTTTCAGAACATTCTCGGCGTTCTGGGTGGACTGCACCACCACTGCGGCCTTTTTTATTTTTTGCAGCCTGCGATGCGGCACCGCGTCCATGCGGTCAATAACGATCGGCTTTTTTTGCAGCTGCCCGACAATGCCATGCACTTCGTCGTGGGCCCGGTCGCCGATTATAATAATGGCATACCCCTGCTGCTCCATCTTCCGGGCAACTTTATGGATGCCCTTCACCATGGGGCAGGTTGCGTCAACAATCCGGTAGCCCCGCTGCCGGGCCTGTCCGGTGACCGACGTGGGGGTGCCGTGGGCGCTCAGCAGCAGTATTTTTTCGGTTCCCTTTCCCAGACGTTTTATGCGCCTGATGCCCGCCTGCTCAACCTGTTTAATGACATCCTCATTGTGCACAATATCCCCGAGCATGCAGACTTTCGTATCCGCACCGGCAGTTTTCATGGCAAGCGTTATGGCACGCCGCACCCCGAAACAGAAGCCCCCGTAGCGGGCAACATTAATTTTCATAGGTTATCTCCAAGTCGAGCTATCAACTATTGCCAGTCAGCGTCACCATTCAGTGAACCTTTGTGCCTGTTGCCGTCTGAGTCAAGGGTCCCCAAGCACCATTCACCGATTCACCTGCCCCGAGCATAGTCGAGGGGCCGACTCACCCATTCACCCTTCAGCAGGATGCCAAGCAGAAGCATCAGTTTTTCACGGGGTCGTAACACGCGCGCGGACGGAAAAGACATCGCATTTGTTCTTTTCAATCGCCTGCAGAATTGCCCCGTATATATCTTTCATGGCGCATACGACCAGACGCGACCTCCGGTCTGCTATCATGCTGATGCCCGCGGATGACTGTTGGTAGTAGTCACGCGCGCGCCTGATCTGAAAGGCCATGAGCGCCTTAAATTTGTCATCAACAATGCCGTTCCGCAAGCCATCATCGCTGACCCCGAACCGCCGCAGCTCCTCCCGGGGGAGATAGACGCGTCCCCGCTCGTAATCCTCTCTGATATCGCGCAGAATATTAGTGAGCTGCATGGCCACACCGAGCTCCACGGCGCGCTCTTCAGCCGCAGGGCTGGCAGCCCCGAATATTTTTAGCATAATGAGCCCCACCACGCCGGCAACCCGGTAGCAGTATTGGTACAGCTCATCAAAGGTCTCATAGGAGTTTATGGATAAATCCATGTACATGCCTTCGATCAGCTCGTCAAAACAGCGCCGGGGAATGGCATAGCGGTGAATGGTATCCTGAAATGCCAGCAGCAGGTCATCTGCTGTTGCCGCGCCACTGTAGGCAGCGTGTATGGTAGCACGCACCTTCGCAAGCTCTTCCCGCACTGCCATGGAGTTGTTCCGGTCAACCGTATCATCGCTGATACGGCACAGGGCATATACTGCATAGGCAGCAGCCCGCTTATCAGGCGGAAGCAGGTGCGAGGCAAAATAAAATGTTCTGCCGTGCTCCCGGGTAATGGAGCGGGCCATGGCAAAGCCGCGTGCCAGCCGGCTGTCGGGGGTGCTTTCGGATACGGTCATGTTTTTATCAGGTTTTTGTTGAACATGCTGAGTGAACAATATACAATAAATACACTATGTCAGCCTATATGTATGTCCTTATCATTTCCGGCATCATACCAGTGCTCGCCAGCTTCTGGCCGCCGCTGCGCTTTTATCGCAATATAAAAGCGCTTCTGTACAGCATTACCCTGATAGTTATACTCTTCTGGCTGTGGGATGTGGTTGCCATTTACCGGGGGCACTGGTGGTTTAACCCGGAAGGAGTCTGGCAAGCCCGCATTTTTAACATGCCGGTCGAGGAAGGACTTTTTTTTGTGGTCATTCCCTTCTGCTGCATCTTCACCTGGGAGGTTGTCAATTACCTTGGCAAAAAAAGGTCATGAAAGAGTACACCCTGCTCGCCTGTTTTTCAGTAATCATAACAATCCTGCTTGACCGGATAAGCGGCATAGACGTGCTGCGCAGGAAGATATTCTATCTCTTTTTTGCCATCATTCTCTGTTTCAAGTTTTTTGTTAACGGCTATCTGACGAGCTGGATCGTCATGTATAACCCGCAGCAGTTCCTTGGCTACCGGATCGGCACCATCCCCCTGGAAGATTTTCTGTTCGGCTTCAGCATGGTCACCATGAGCATCATCTTCTGGGAATATTTCAAGGAAAAGGACCGCGCTACCCCTGGAGCAGCGCAGAAGAATAGGCGTTGAGAACTGTCTTGAAACTCTGCTTCATAGCGAGCTCTGCTGTTATGCGCCGGGCGTTATGCAACAGCGAAGAAATTTCCTTCTCTGCAAACGCAAGGGCCCGTGAAGCAGTGACAATCCTGCGCATGGTCAAAAGGTCAGCGGTGCGGATGCGCTGCTGCGCGAGAATCCTTTTGATGATGCGCCGGTCACGCTCCGTTGCGTGGCGATAGGCATACCAAACGAGAATCGTCTTTTTCCCTTCCTGCAGATCGGTGAGTATTGACTTGCCGATAGCTGCTTCATCCCCGAACATGCCGGCAATATCGTCTTTTATCTGAAAGGCCCTTCCCAGGTACACGCCGTATTGAGAAAGCCGGTTTACCTCTTCGATCCGCGCTCCTGCCAGCGTGGCGCCGGTAATGAGCGGCGCAGCGAACGAGTAGTAGGCGGTTTTAAAGTCATAGATGCGGTAGATGCCCTGCTTGGTTATTTTTTCAATATCCTCGATACCGTAGAGCAGTTCGCCGAATTCGCCGGCCCCGGTGTAGATGGCGGTTTCAATGAATTTTTTCAGTGCCTGCTCTTTTCTTCGGGTGTTTTCCCTGATAGCAAGAAAGGCCTGTATGGCAATGGCATAGAGGATATCGCCGATAACCAGGGCCAGGTCCTGCCCGTTGAATTTTATCTTTTTATACGGGTGCAGATACGTGTTGAGAATGGTATGCACCGAGGGTTTACCCCTGCGCATGTCCGCCTTGTCGATAATGTCGTCATGTATCAGGGTGAAATCATGGAGCAGCTCAAATGACAGGGCACAGGTGAAGAGGCCGGGAACGGCTTTTTTAGCGAATCCTGAGTAGCCGATAATAAAAAGAATCGGCCGGATGCGCTTGCCGTCACGCAGGACAAAATCCCGGATGCTGTTGCAGAGCACGGGCGAGAACGAGCTGAGGCCGTAGAGCCGTTCAATCTCCCGCATATATATGCCAAGGGTTTTTTCAATGCGCTTTTTTATCTGCGGCACTAACGCGGTATCTATAGTCCGGGTGCTTTTCATAAGCGTGCTGCAATCACCGTTTTTAATCACCTGCTGCAAGAGCATCGAGATAGTTTGCCTTTGTATTATATTGCCATTTCGGCGCAATAAACGTGGAGATAGCCTTGCTGCGGGCAGATGCTGTAGCAGCCCCAGCAGCCGCAGCAGGCGTCACTGAACACAGGCCAGGGGTCAAGGGAGATGGCCCTGCTGCCGCAGTATTTCTCGCACAGGCCGCAGCGGTTGCAGCGCGACTGGTCCACCTTCTTCGTGCCCATGATGGAGCGCAGGTATGCTGCCTTGTTTGTCCGGCCCAGGTAGGAAAACGGATTGAAGAATGCAAAGGGAACAGCAAAAGGTGCGGCCGGGCCTTTCTCCACTCGGCGTTTTACTGCGTCATAGAGACACGCGCTGAATTGCATGATTGCTTGAAGATCCCGCTCATCGGGCCGTCCTTTGTCCGGGATAATACCGGGCACGCGTGCCACCGGCCAGCTGACCTCTCCGCGGAATTGCTCCGCGGCAATCACTCCATAGCCTTTTTCGCCGAGCAGTTGTGACAGTATCCACAGGCTGCTGGCGCATATACCGGCACACGTCACATAGATAAACGCAGCTTTTCCCTGCTGCGCCGGCAGTTTGTCAATAAAGTCAGTCATGGAAAAGGTCGGCCTGAAGCCCATCACCGGGCAGCCAAACCCGGTGAGGTCATAGCTCTCAATCAGAGGTATCCCGCTGGTGCGCGATGTTGCGCAGCGTTACGTCACACCCCTTTTCTCTCAGCCGGCGCGCGATCTCCCCGGTGAGCCAGCCGGTATTGCCGGTGGCTGTATGGTAGTAGATGAGGATTCTAATACTCATGACGGTTCTTGTGGATTTCCTTTTCCGCGTGTTTATGTTAGAGAAGCATGAAGTAGAAAAAACATACCATAATCAGCAGATGGATATCAAGACGGATGAAACGGCCGCTTATTCCCATCGTCATCTGTTATGCCTTTGGCCTGCTTGCCGCGCATTATGAAATCTTAGCGCTGCGATCCGTTCTTTTCCTCTGCGGCCTCAGCTTCGTTTTATTCCTTGCCGCTGTAATAGCCGGCAAAAGAATCCCTGCCACCATCCCTGCACTCGGTTTATTCCTGCTTCTGGGATTTATTATGCTCTATCCTGATACCCCAGCGGTACTCCTGCAATCAGATATCATGAAATATGCCGGCAGCCAACGGGTAAACGTGGAAGGTGTTATCGACAGCACCCCCGCAGTCACCGACGCGCGCACCAGGCTGTATGTCACGGTTACCCACATACATGAACGGGAGCGCTCGTATGCGCTCACCGGGCGGGTACTGCTCTCTATAAAAAGCCTGAGCACCCGTTTTCACTATGGCGACCGGATCAGATTTTTCTGCGCCCTCAGGCTGCCCCGGAATTTTCAAAACCCGGGCGGGTTTGATTATGTGCGCTATCTTGCCTATCGCGGTATTGCCGCCACTTCGTTCCTCGAGGATGACCGGGGCATTATAACGATACGGACCGGGGAGGGCAGCCGGTTTCTGCTTTTCGTCGAGCGCATGCGTGACCGCATCAGAGATGAACTGAACGCAACCCTGCCGTCGCCGTCGCGGGATGTTCTCAAGGCGCTCATCATAGGAGAGCAGGATACCATACCGGATGACATACGGGAGCAGTTCTCGCGCCTCGGCCTGTCGCATCTGCTCTCCATATCAGGGCTTCATGTGAGCATGTTTGCGCTGCTTTCATATTTTGTGTTCATGTCCCTTTTTCGCCTGTATTCCCGCATGCTGCTTTATGTCAATGCTTTCAAGCTGGCGCTCTTTTTCTCGATATTCCCGGTGCTCCTGTACTGCTGTATTGCCGGGTTTAACATTCCCACGCTGCGCTCAGCCATTATGGTCATATGCTACCTGGTCGCGCTTCTTCTGGGACGGCGGGAAGACCTGCTCCACACCCTGTTCCTCGCGGCATTCATAACGCTCGTCTGCATGCCGGCGTCCCTGTTTGATCTCTCATTTCAGCTTTCGTTCAGCGCGGTGCTGGCAATCATTATTCTTGTTCCCCGCTGGCAGGCACTTTTCCCGGAAAAAGAGCCGGACCCCTTTGAGCAGAGAAATCTTTTTCTGGAAAGATGCCGGCGCATGTTCCGTGACTCACTTCTTTCTTCAGCAGCAGCAATTCTGGGCACAGCGCCGCTCGTTGCCATGACCTTCCACTACTTCTCATGTGCAGGTTTCATTACCAATATTATTATGATCCCCTTCGTAACCTTTCTCATCGTCCCCCTGGCGCTGCTTGCAGCAGGCGCCGTGTTTATAAGCACGGGCTTAAGCACCCCGTTATTCAGCGCTGCCGGATTTTTAACCGATATATGTCTCAACTGCACATCCGCATGGTCACGCATTCCCGTCGGAGATCTTAAACTTTCAACGCCGCACCTGTGGGAGCTGGCAGCCTTCTACCTGCTGGTCTTTAGTTTTTCCTATTGCGTGGAGAAGAAGCTGCTGCGCTATTTTATTATAGGTGTATGCAGCCTGGTTCTTATAGAGGCGGGACTTTACAGGTATGACCGGCAGGGCAGGGGCACACTCAACGTCACCTTCCTTGACGTGGGGGCCGGAGACTGCGCACTGGTTGAATTCCCCGGCGGCCATACCATGCTCATTGACGGCGGCGGGTTCATGGATGAAAGCATTGATATGGGAGAAACGGTCATTGCACCGTTTCTCTATTACCGGGGAATACGGCGCGTTGATTTCCTCTGTGCTCAGCCATCCGCACAAGGACCATGCCGGCGGGCTGCCGTATATAGCCGAGAATTTCAAGGTGCAGGAGCTGTGGCTCAATGGCGAGCGGGGCTTTTTTGAATCGTATCAGCGGTTGCTGAAGGCAGCTGAAAATAATGACATTGCAAAAGTAGTCTGTTCGCAGCAGTCTGCGCAAAAAACTGTCGACGGGGTGCTCATTGATTTTCTCAGCCCGGTACGGGGCGCCATAAACTCCAGCGGCAGCAGCCAGTCAGACACCAACAACAACTCCCTGGTGATGAAGCTCACTTTCAACAGGGTGAGCGTGCTGTTCTGCGGAGATATCCTGCAGGAAACAGAGCAGCAGCTAATTGCACGGCGGGGCCCGCTCGCTGCTGCCGTGATAAAAGCGCCGCACCATGGCGGATTGAATACCAGTTCAGCGGAGTTTATAAAATGCGTTTCCCCGGAGGTCGCGGTTTTCAGCTGCCGGTCGTATGGCACCCTCACGTTTCCCAACCCTGAAATTTTAGCTGAATATCAAAAGGCAGGGGCAAAAATATTTCAGACAGATAAACACGGGGCAATACAGGTGGAGACTGATGGCAGGAGTTACCGGGTCGTTACCAATAAAGAAATGAAATAGCTGTTTTCAAAATAGTTCACCAGCCCCATTGGCAGGCACTCTTCAGACGACAGCGTCCCGCAGGGCAATAATCACGCCTTGAAAAACTTTACTTTGCGCTTCTAATGTTTCATAATGCGTGTAGAGGTTAAGATAATGCCCAGCAATGGAGGTAACGCTATGAAAAATAGTATGTATAAAGTAATGATTATTGTCTTCCTGCTATTCTTTGCCGGCAGTGTGTCTCCTCAAACAAGAGTGGCCCTGGCCCTGGAAGGAGAGTCATTAAACAGCGATTCACCGCCATCGAACCCGAATGCATTAAAAGACAGCACCCCGTCTGAATCATCAAAAGAATTAAAAGACACCACCCCGTCTGAATCATCCAAAGCATTAAAGGACACTACTCCATCTGAGTCATCAAAGGCTTTAAAAGATACCACCCCATCCGAGTCACTGAACGATGACGAATCGAAATAAACAAATAGAGAGTATACCAGCCACTCGGTCGGCAGACCATCTTCACTGGAATACTGGCACAGGGGCGAGAGAAAGATGCGATCTTTAAATTCAACATCCCGCAGGCGGAGACGGGAAAACAGCATGCACATGTTTCTGCATACCCTTTTGCTTTGAGATACACGTCTTCCCGGCACCACACCGTCGCATTATGACAGCATCAATGTGGAGATTTTTAATGTTACGGGTGGTTTAAACGCACCTGCTAACGATTCTTTTCTTCCTTCTTGAGCTGCTTCGCGGCCCTTTTTTCCTTCAAGGTTTTGGTCGGTTCCTTCTTGGATGACTTCTTAGTGATCATGCCTTTGCTCATTTTTGTCTCCTTATGCTGGATGTCGTATTGTTAAAAATTAACCACTGAGTACACAGAGAAAAGACAAAAAGCCGGCAGCTATCAGATGTTTTTATGCTGCCCCTCTGTGTCCTCTAAAGTATTCCCTTTTCCCGGTACATTATATACAACACACTACCTTTTCTTCCAACCGTGTTCAAGAGTTTTTGTATCACTACCCCCTCTATGCTGTAGAACAGCGGAGAGTGTTTCATTGCCGTTCATTCTTTTAGAGACCACAGAGAATATCCTCGGTGCCCTCTGTGGTTTTTTTATTATCCGCGCCGCAGTTTTGCCGAATCTATCAGAAAGTGCCGGCAGTGACAAGTAGTATCCTCGAAAAAAAACAGCGCATCAGTATTTAATTACCGGAGGGAAGCCGTAGGCCTCAATAGTCTCAAGCGGGATGTTATTTGCTTTAGCGATTCTGTGGCCGATGTTCTCCGTAATAAACCATTCAACAAACCGCGCCCGGGACCGGTACATAGACGTAAAATCGTCCTGCGTGGCCTGCGGGCCGGGAGTCTTAGTAAGTATAGCGCGGTACGCAGGCAGAACGCCATGTATGACGTCATCTAAAAATGAAATGTCCTCCTCTGTAAAAAAGTTCAGGAACCCGCATTCTGCTGCATTGCCCCCCAGTATGCCCTGGCCCGCCCCGAAAGCATTATATTCTTCGAAGCTTCTGCCGTGCCGGTCGCAGATTGCCTTGAGGGCAGCGGAAAAAAGCTGCTTTTCCTCGACATGGGCCCTGCCGTCCTGTATGATCAGGTCAGTGTAGAACACTACCATTTCGCCCATGGCGTCAGACCTGTTCATGTTGGTCATAATAATGAGGCCGGGTATGCAGGGGCTGGCGGGATAGGCGAGCGTTTCAAACAGCCGGATACTGCCGGGGCTGTCATTGACAATGCCGTTTGCAATGTTCACGGTGGTGAATCCGGCTTTTTCAAGCACCGCGCCCCGCGAGCGCAGAACCCGGGATGACCAGTTTTCTCCCTGCCATTCAAGCAACGGCTCAAAGGATTCGGGGCCGTTTATCTCAGTGTAGAAGGCTTTGAGCAAAGCGCGGTATTCTTCTTTCGGAAATGAAAAATCAGTTTCTGCTGTCACGCTGGTATCTCCTTGAATGGTTGGCTGGTAAACAGGCCGCAGGCTGCTGCCGGCAACAGTTAGACATATACGCTAACACGCAAGAGGATGAAAACAAACCATGCACTTGCACATCAGAAGATATTAGATTACTGTTAAATGGAAGAATTGACAAGCGTGAATCATACAAAGCAGTCAGTTAGCATGGAAAAAGGAGTTGTGGCATGGGGTTGATTTCTCTTCTGTTCAGCAATCCGGGTATGTTTCTGGTATTGGCTGTATTGCTTCTCTATTCTGTTATTGCCCACGAGGTTGCGCACGGATGGGTGGCTAACCTGTTTGGAGATGACACGGCGAAACATTACGGCCGGTTAACGCTTAACCCGGCCTCCCACATTGATCCGGTGGGCCTGCTCATGCTTTTTATTGTGGGGTTCGGCTGGGCAAAACCGGTGCCGGTAAATTACTATAAACTGGGAAACTCCCGGCTCGCGCTGATGAGCGTTTCACTGGCAGGGTGCGCGGCAAACATACTGATCGCGATCATCGCGCTTTTTTTGCTGCAGTTTGAAGAGGTGAGTGCCAGCCCGGCTTTTTCCACCCCGCTGACGATACTGGTGCGCATCAATATCATCTTAGGGGCCTTTCAATCTAATTCCCATACCGCCGCTTGACAGAATCAAAAATCCTCATGAGCCTGCTGCCGCAAGAGGCTCACAAACCTGGCGCGGCTCGAACCATACGGTTTTTTTATTCTGGTCCTGCTGCTCTTTACCGGGGCCTTGAATCCCTAATACGTTTTATGCAAAATGTAATCTACGGCTTTATCTCTCTTCTGTTCAGCTTCTATTACTTAGCAGGCTGTTGAAAAACACCCATCTGCTTCGTTGCGCTCATCCTTCGTCATTGCGACGTACTGTAAAGCACGACGCATTCCTCTTGATTTCGCGCGCCTTGCATCTGGAAGTTTTTAACCAGCCTGGAAAAACAACTTTTCAACAACCTGTTAGAGTGCGGGGCAGCATGCGCGGCTGAGATCGGTGCACATTGCCGAATAATTGCTAAAGGAAAGCAGCCCCAAGGGGAGAGAGTGATTTATGATGCTACTCAAATGGTGGACGAAAATACTGAAAACGTATTTTACAGAGAGAGAGAGCTCGTATTGCGGATAACACTGGATCTATTCCTGAGCCACCTGGGTTTTTTTATGGGGATTCTTACCACGGTGGGGATCTGGATTTTTACTGAGAATGTAACGCCTCGGATTTTCTTCCAGGAGATATTCTCCAAGGTTTGGTTGGCCAATGTCCCCGTACTGACCGTCTGTTGCCTTTTTGCCTATGTCGTGACTGGGCTCTACGGCAAGAGAACCCTGGATACCCCTTACTTGGGCCGGATGCTGGCGGTAATCAAATCCGTGTTGACGGCATTTTGTTTTATATCTGTTGTGGATTTACACCACAAGAACCTTTATGCCCCGAAGTACGATGATTGCGGGGTGGCTTTTTATCTTTTTTCTGATCTTATCCAGCCGATTGATCTGGGCCTTTTTTTTCCAACAGTATCGCCTTGTGCCCATTATCTCTGACTATACGCAGGTTGATAAGCTCGTACGGGAGTTGGCGATGATCTCCCAGCAGGACGGTTGGGTCCCCCCGGATAGCATGCCCGCGAAGGCCGCCTGGCCGTACTTCGAGGATGACGAGATTATTGCCGCTGCCCGTGTGCTGCGGTCCGGGAAAATTAATCAGTGGACGGGCGAGGAGGTGGAAAAATTCCAGAAGGAATTTGCAGACTTCTGTGGAGTCCGTCATGCCATCGCCCTGGTGAACGGTTCGGTGGCCCTGGATCTGGCTCTCTGCGTCCTGAATATTGTCCCTGGGGATGAGGTGATTGTCACCCCGCGGTCGTTTATCGCTTCGGCCAGCTGCGTGGCTCTCCGGGGGGCGAAACCGGTTTTTGCAGATGTGCATCCGGACAGCCAGAACATCACTGCCGAATCGATCCGGAAGGCGATCACCCCCCGAACGCGGGCGATCATTGCCGTTCACTTGGCGGGGTGGCCGTGCGACATGGACTCGATCATAGAGATTGCCGAGAAATATCGTCTTACGGTGATCAAGGACTGCGCCGTGCCACGGGGCAGTATATTATAGCCGGTGGCCGGGGCGGGATAAAGCCGTGAACCATGATGGCGCACCCATCGAACGGGACGACGTCCGCCTTTACCCGCGTCCGACGGGAAGCCTGGGACGTATGGCGGCCTTCTCCTTCTGCCAGGACAAGATTATGACCACGGGTGGCGAAGGGGGCATACTTTTAACGGATGACGATGCCCTCTGGGAAAAGGCCTGGGCGTTCAAAGACCACGGGAAGAGTTACGATGCCGTCTATCAACGGCAACATCCCCCCGGATTTCGGTGGCTTCATGAATCCTTCGGGACAAACGGACGGATGACGGAGATGCAGGCAGCGATCGGCAGGGTGCAGTTGAAAAAGCTGCCGGACTGGGTGGCCGCCAGGAGGCGCAATGCGGCGATCCTGACGGAGGGTTTTCCCGCATTTCGGGGTTGCGGGTGACAATACCGCCGGAGACTGTGCAACATTCCTATTACAAGTACTACGTCTTCGTCAGTCCAGAGCATTTGAAGGGTGGATGGGACCGGGACCGGATCATGAACGCCGTGATGGCCGAGGGCG
>CAWDOY010000004.1:0-19771 GCA_963803975.1 uncultured delta proteobacterium | reverse complement strand
TTTATTTGACTCCTTCGCATGTAGCATGGGTAACCCCAAGATGTAGTAGCTGATAATTTTGTGATAATATCTTTCATGCAAACCACAAGGAGGGAAAGGTATGGAAGATACTCAGCTGTATGCGCTGTTGCTTGGGATACTGTATCCGTGGAGAGTAAGCAAGGTACAGGTGGACATGACGTCACAACGAGTTGACGTGTGGGTTGAGGAAGGGCCGGGAACGAAGTTTCTCTGCGCAGTATGCAGGCAAGAGGCTGCGGTGTATGACCATACGGAGGAACAGGTGTGGCGGCACCTGGACACCTGCCAGTGCCAGACGTTTGTGCACGTCCGCCTGCCTCGGACGAAGTGTCCGGCAGATGGAGTGAAACAGATTGTAGCACCGTGGGCAGAAGCGCGATCTCAGTTCACGAGGCTGTTTGAGACGCGGCTGATCGACACGCTCAAGGAATGTGATGTAACGGGAGTGACGCGGCTGTCTGGAACGAGCTGGGACGAGACGTGGGGCGTGCTGATGAGAGCAGTAACGCGTGGGCTTGCCCGGAAAGAGAAGCGGGTTCCCGCGCGTATTGGTATCGACGAGAAGTCGATTGGTAAGGGCCACAATTACGAGAGCATCGTATGCGATCTCGACAAGGGTACCGTCGAGTATGTTGTTGATGACCGGGAGCAGAAGAGTCTGGAAAGCTACTATCGGCAGTTCACCAAAGATGAATTGGCGCAAATCAAGGGAATTGCCATGGACATGTGGGATCCTTACGTCGCTGCGACAAAGGCCTATGTTCCTGATGCTGATGAAAAGATCGTATTTGACCGATACCACGCAACGACGTACGTAACGAAGGCCGTAGACAAAGTGCGGCGAGGAGAACACAAAGCTTTATCAGCGCGCGGTGACTTTCGTCTCAAGGGAACGAAATATCTGTGGCTTTGGAACGAGGAGAACATGCCAGAGTGGCGTCGCGAGGAGTTTGAGGGAGTGAAGAACGCTGACCTCAAGACGGGCCGTGCGTGGGCGATCAAAGAATCTCTCCGTGCATTCTGGACGTATGCGTATACAAAATGCGCGGAGAAATACTTCAAGGCATGGTACTTCTGGGCGACGCATTCACGGCTTACGCCGATGATCGAGGCCGCGAAGACACTGAAACGGCACCTTGCAAACCTTCTGACTTACATCAAGCACCGGATCACAAATGCAACGGCGGAGGGGATCAACAGCAAAATCCAGATGATCAAGATGATGGCATGTGGATACCGAAATCGGGAGCACTACAAGGCAGCCATCTACTTCCACTGCGGTGGTCTTGACCTTTACCCAAGAGCGGCAACGACATGAAGCAGGTTAGACTTCGGACCACAACATCTTGGGGATTACCACACTGAAGTCTGGAGCGACATTCACCCTTACCACAAATATCATAAACTCCTCTTTTTTTTTAGACGCTTCGAACCTACAAGGAACAATAACCATCATCTTTTTATCGAGATAGTAACGGGATCCTGCTTTTTAGCTTTCTATAATTCAGTAAACGGCAGTGCCACGACCCCCTGCCCCAACGGCAGCCTCACATCTCCGGGATGCACCAGAAAACCAGCGCCCGCTTTTTTCCCAAAGTCTTTCCTGAACGTATTCAGCCCTGAAGCCATTGCAGGCCGCGGGGTTGCAGACAGTTTGACTTCAATTGGAATGAGTTTCCCTTCGGTCTCAATTATAATATCAACTTCGGTTCCCGCAGAAGTCCGCCAGAAATAGAGGTGCGGCTGCTCGCCCCGGTTTATAAGGGCCTTGGTGATTTCAGAAAGCACCGCCGTTTCAAAGATTGCCCCGCCCATAGGCCCTGAGGCTGCGTGCTCCGGGTCTTTAAGTCCTGCAAGGTGACAGAGCGTTCCGGTATCGCTGAAATATACCTTGGGGGTTTTCACCAGCCGCTTTCCCACATTGGCAAAATAGGGCCGCAGCATAATAACCTGAAAGGTTGCCTCAAGCACCGACAGCCAGGCTTTGCAGGTATTGAGAGCTATGCCCAGATCACGGGACATGTCGGCAAGATTCAGGAGCTGGCCGGTTCTTGCTGCAAGCGCCCGCAGAAAGCTCTGAAACTGGGTGAGATCACCAACCTGGCGCAGCGTGCGCACATCGCGCTCAAGGTAGGTCTGGATATAACTTGCATGCCACAGCGACAGGTTCCGTCCGGGCTCTGCCGCAAGCTCCGGGTATCCTCCGCGGATAAAACTCTTCCAGAGTTCAGGGTAGGTCACGTGCTTGCGGGGAGGATTTTTCTTTTTTACTTCCCAGGGAAGCGACGCACCCGGACAGCCCAGCAGTTCCCGGTATGACAGCGGCAGCAGTCTGAGCATGGCAGCCCGGCCCGCCAGGGATTCGGTCACCCGTTCCATGAGGAGCAGGTTCTGCGAGCCGGTCAGTAAATACTGGCCGTGTTTGCTCCGGTTTTTATCTATGCGCTCTTTAATATAGGGTAGGAGTTCCGGCGCATACTGCGCCTCATCAAAAATAACGGGAGGCTGATGCATCTCAAGGAAACTGCGCGGGTCGGCAGCAGCCGCGGAGCGTACATCCAGCGGCTCAAGAGAGACATAGGAGCAGTCTTTAGCAAATAGATGCTTAAGAAGCGTGGTTTTCCCTGACTGGCGCGGCCCGGTAAGTACCACTGCCGGAAATTCCCGGGCAGCCTGTGTCAATACATCCTCAAGCTCTCTGGTGATATAGGTCTGGCTCATGAAGCTGTGCACCCCTTTTTTATTAAACCTCACAACTTGCAATTATGCATTCAAAATGCATAATTGCAAGAAATATTTTGTGGCCAGAAGATATAATTTGAAATACTATTAATAAAGAAAATCTGTTTTTAGCATAACACCCTCCCCTTCAATCCCCTCCCATGCGAGGGAGGGGAAAAATTGTTTAACTGTTTTTTCAGCATAGAAAAGGAGACACCATGTCCCAGGCACCGGATATTTTCGCTGAATACGCGGGATGGATGAAGGCACGTATTATTCTCACCGCCGCCGAGCTTGATATGTTCACCATGCTCGATGGAAAGCCGCTTACCGCGGAGGAGCTTGCGCGCCACCTGAAGGCTGATGCGCGGGCTGCCGAGAGGATACTTGACTGCCTGGTTGTCTTTGAGCTGCTGGAGAAATCGAGCGGGCGCTACGCACTGACCGGAAACGGCGCTTTCTTTTCCTCGCGTCACCCTGAATCAGTCCTTCCCATGCTCCTGCACATGAACAACATGTGGGACAACTGGTCACTGCTCACGGAAACAGTGCAGGAGGGGAAAAATCCCGGCCTGAAGTCAGTCATTGACGCAAAGGACGAGGCGGTGACCAAAGCCTTCATCGGCGCCATGCACGTTATCGGCAAAAGCATGTCGCAGGACATTGCCGCGTCATATGATGCAGGCCGCTTTAAACGGCTGCTTGACATCGGCGGAGGGTCCGGCACCTACACTATCGCATTTCTTGAAAAGAATAAGAACATGACCGCCGTTATCTTTGACCTGCCGGATGTCATCGCGCTTGCTGCAGAGCGCTTGAAGGCTGAAGGATATCTTGAGCGGGTGAAGCTTGCGGCAGGGGATTTTTATAAGGATGAACTGCCGAAGGGGTGCGACCTGGCGCTTCTTTCAGCAATCATTCATCAGAACAGCCCGCAGGAGAACCTTTCTCTTTACCGGAAAATCTACCAGGCCCTTGAGCCGGGCGGAGCGGTGCTCATCCGCGACCACGTCATGGATGAATCCCGCACCCGGCCGCCTGCAGGCGCGCTCTTTGCCATAAACATGCTCGTGCACACCACCGGCGGCGATACCTACACCTTCAGGGAAATAAAAGAAACGCTTGAGCAGGCTGGCTTTCAGGATGTGAAGCTTGCGCGCAGCGGTGAGCGGATGGACTGTCTGGTGGAAGGACGGAAACCCCGCTAACAGGCTGTTGAAAAATACCCGTCCGCTGCGTTTCCTCATCCTTCGTCATTGCAGCGTACCTTATTAGTA
This sequence comes from uncultured delta proteobacterium, assembly GCA_963803975.1. GTDB lineage: Bacteria > Desulfobacterota > WTBG01 > CAIYCZ01 > CAIYCZ01 > JAPLIX01. The sequence goes on along the minus strand of CAWDOY010000004.1, from coordinate 15,752 downwards.
CGCCTCACAGCCGCCTTCCCCGAACAGTTCCACCGCCCGCTGCATAAGGCTTGGTATGGGCAGCTTGAACGGGCACTTCTCCACGCACTGGCCGCACTGCTCGCAGTTTGCCGGGTCGCTCTTCAGGCGCTTCTTCAGCACCTCGTTGTAGGAGCGCTTTTTCATGTCCGGAGAGAGCATCTGCCCGCGCATCAGGTCCATCACCCCGACGATGATGATGCCCTGCGGGCAGGGCATGCAGTAGCCGCAGCGGTGGCAGTATTCCGCGCCAACTTCTTTTCCCAGCTTCTCAAGTTTTGCAAGTTCCTCTTCTGTCAGCGGCTCCGCTCGGCTGCCGAACACCACGTTCTTTTTAACTTCCTCGATGTTTTTCATGCCGGGAATCACGCAGTCAACCTCGTGCTGCAGAATCCAGCGCAGCGACAGGTCATAGAGGCTTGCCAGCTGGCCGCCGCCAACCGGCTTCATCACGACCGTTCCCAGGTCCATCTTCTCCGCGAGGGGCATCACCTTATTTAAATATTCATTCTCAATGATGTTAAAGGGAAATTCGATGACGTCAAAGCGGCCGGTCTCCATGGCCTGCAGAAGGGTCTTCGGGTTGTGGGCAGTGGCCAGGATAAAATCGATCTTTCCTTCTTCGCGCGCCTCTTCAAGCGCCCTCAAGCCGCCCTGCCTGGAAAGAACCAGTTTAACCTTTTCCGGGCTGTCAAGAAAAGCAAGCTGGAAAATATCTATCACTTCACGCGAGGTGCCCTTCACCAGTCGCTCCAGCGCAAGGTCAACATCATACTTGAGCTCCTCATAGGTCTGGCGCATGCTCTTCACGCCGAGATAGCAGTCGCCGCGCCGCGCCTTCAGCACCTGGCCGATCTTGGAGGCGCCATCAAGATAGACTTTCTCCGAAGCAAACTGGTTGCCGCCCTCGTCAAGGTCAAAATAGTTCACCCCCTGGTCAAGGGCATAGTTGATCGCCTCGATTACCACATCAGGGGGCTGGAACACGGTCGGCAGCCCGCCGTAGGCAATGGCTGACACATTGAGGTTGGTCCTTCCGAGTCTTCGGTACTGCATGAATCACCCTCCCCTTAATCCCCTCCCATCAAGGGAGGGGAGATTTAACCAGCTTATCCGGAACATTTAGAACAGCTCTCCCTCTCACCCCGGCGGGAGAGGGATGGGGTGAGGGGGTGATCTACTTCTTCCACTCGTACTTGTGCATCGAGAAGTCCGGATGGTACTCTTTCAGGATGATGTGCTGCGGAATAATTTTTATGATGTTGAGCGCGGAGAGGAATTTTATTACGGTCTCGTCTGCTGCTTTGCCGGAGAGATTCTGTGCTTTCAGCATCGGGCTCAGGAGCTTTTTCCCCACTGAAAGCAGGTTCCATTTTTTCATCTTGGCGTTAAAGAGCTTTGCGTTATTCCGCACGTTGATAAGCTCGGTGGTGCCGAAGATCTGCAGGCTGCGCTGAAATTTTCCGTGGTCCAGGGGCTGCTCGTACACCACGGCAGAAGCCTTCGGGTTTCTTTTCAGGTTTGCGATCTTTCCGCCCGGCTCGCCGAAGATATAGATGGTAAGGCCTTCGTTGAAAAATTCAAGCACCGTGGCGCGCGGCGTGTCATTATACGATGTTGCCAGCACCAGGGCATTGTGATGCAGCATGCCGCAGCCGTACTTCCCCGGTTTCGGGTCAACGCCGCCTGAGGTTTTATCGAGGAAACTGATGATGTCTTTTTTTATCTGGGCCTTGGTCTTTTTTTGCAGATGCGGGCATGGCTGTTCTCCTTTTTTAAAAATTAACCACAGAGGCACAGAGATTATTTTCAACTCTTTACTTCCAGAGCGTCGCTCACCAGATCAATAATATCGTATACCGGCACCGGACTATTTCCAATCTGCGAGGCTGCGGAAAGATTTGTTTCGCAAAACGGACATGCAGAAACAAGCGCCTGGGCGCCGGCATCGCGCGCGGCCTTCACCGCTTCAAGGCCCATGTCCTGCGCGAAGATGCCTCCGTCAAAAAGGCGCATACCACCACCCGCTCCGCAGCAAATGGTGTTCTCCCGTGTGGCTGTCCGCTCCACAAGTGTTATGCCCGGCAGTGCTTTGAGTATAGCGCGGGGCGGATCAAATACCTCGAGATGTCGTCCCAGATGGCAGGGGTCATGATAGGCCAGGGTTATATTCTGCTCTCTTGTAAAGGTAAGTTTGTTTTCCTTTATAAGCCGAGCCAGATATTCAACGAGATGATATACCTTCGGCGCAAGCTTTTCCTCTGCATGTAGCATATTCTTTTCTCAGCATATTGCAGCAGCCGGCGCAGAGCGTCACAATTGTTGTGCAGCCAAGGCTGTTCAGCTGCTTAATGTTGCCTGCGATCATCTCCGCGGCAAGCTCCCGCGCGCCGATGCGCTGCTGTACGCTGCCGCAGCAGGGCTCTGCCGCGCCGAGCGTTCCCAGGTCAACTCCTGCAGCCTTGAGCACGGATACAGCTTTTTTAATGCGCGGGGTCAGCTCAGGGTTCAGACTCATGGTGCAGCCGGCAAACAGCAGCACCTCACACTTTTCTTTCTGCGCATCCTTTATCTTGAGCCCCTTTGCCCATTTCCCCCGGGCTGAGCGCGGCATGCCCCAGGGATTGCCGTACTGGCGCGTCACGGCCAGCGCGTGGTGATACGCTTCAGGTACATATTCGGGATGCTCCCGCAATAAATCAGCCCGCAGCGCCTCGACTATCGCGGGATTATCAACGAGAGGGCTGTTCGTGTCCGGGTCGGTGGCGCCGCACTGGGTCATGCAGTTGCCGCACATGGTGCAGCTGTAGGCAGCGCTTGCCAGTCCGGCGGATGGCTCGATGCTGCCCTTCCAGCAGGGCCTGCGCCAGTATTATTTTTCCGCGGGAGGAAAATGTTTCAAACCCCGGGCTGGCCTGTTTCACCGGGCAGACATAGGGCATTTTGCCGGTCATCTTGTAGCGGCACACACCGCACTTGCGGCAGCTGTAGATAAAGTGTTTGACCTTTTCAAGCTCTTTCATGGTCGATTTTGCCATAGTCATTCTCCTCCCTCGCGCAGATAGCTTCCCGCCCACTGCCCCGGATTGATAATGCCGTTCGGATCAAGTATTGTCTTGACCGCATCAAACAGGCGCTTGAAGCCCGGCGACCAGCATGAGGCGTTCAGGTCGGCCATGAATCCCTGGTTGTAGACATCAATTGAGCCAAGGCTGTGGGCGTATTTCTGAAAGTCCGCCATGAGGGTGCGGGCAAATGCTGTTGTCTGCGGGTTTTCGACATCGGCAAAGAAACGCATCGATCTCCCCGGTTATGGTGCTCGGGTCACTTGAGGTGAAGAACTCCCAGGTCGTGCGCAGCCGCGAGACCGAGTTTTTCAGCCTCTTTAAGCCGCTCGTTCCGCCAGGTGATCAGCTTTTTATACACTGCGGGAAAACTCTGCCGGGGCAGCGTGAAGGGCAGCCATGCCGCAATGCCGAAGCTGTTGAAAATGGCCATCCAGTCCATTTCGCTGTCTTCACCCGTCGGCGTTCCCATGGCCTCTGCCATGGCGTCGAGCATGGGGTCGCGCCGCGCTCCGCACTGCTCGGCAATGCTGTGTATGATGGCGAGCTTGGCGTCAAGCTCTGCCGCGTCATGGCCCTGCATCATTGCCTGCACGGTAAAGGGCGCCACCGCATCGGTATCCCCCACAAAATTTTTCATGGCCCCGGCGCCGAAAACCAGCACCGGATCGTAACGCTGCACCGTGCGCCGCTCCACATGCAGGCGCACCATCTCCATCGCGGGCTCAAGCTCGTCAAAGGCGAAGATGCCGGCCCGCACCAGAGAAGGCTGTCTCGTGGTGCGGATCGTCGCCTGGGTTTTAATGCCGAAGGAGCCGCCGTCGCCGATAAATATGCCGGCAAAATCAGGGCCGCCCAGGTTGCGGTTGAAAAAGACCGGCTGGTGGATATTCGTTCCGGGCCCGCCGCCGGTCTGCACGATGGTGCCGTCAGCAAGCACCACGGTGATGCTCACGATATCGCCCCAGAGACCGGCTGCACCGGCCGCGCCTGATATCCAGCCGCCAAGAGACACCATGTGCAGCGGGGCAAACGGCGCCCACATGTACACGCCTTTCTCTCTGCAGGCAAGCACGAGCTTATTTATGATAATGCCTGCCTGTGCCGTGACGGTCATGCCTGCGGTGTTCACCTCAATCACCCGGTCCATGCGCGTCATGTCCAGGAGCACGGTGCGCTCCGCGTCACCCCTGGGCGAGCCGTAAATGGTGGCGCCGCCGCCGCGCGTGACAAGAGGCACGCGATGCCGGTTGGCAAGGGCCGCAATGCGCGAAACCTCTTCCGTTGAACCCGGCCGCACGACAAGCGCTGACTGCGTGCCGCCAAACAGGCTTGCGTCCTGCGTGTAGGTAAACCTCGTCACCGGGTCATCGGTAACATAGGAGGCTCCGACAATGTCACAAAGCGCCTTCAACAGATCTTTAGAGTGGTTTTGTGTCATGATGTTACATCCAGTTCTTGGAAATTAATGAAGCGGGAACTTGTACATCCCGTAGAGGAATGAAATGAAATCTATGAACCAGGAAATCTCGACCACTGCGATGAGCACATGAAACAGCGGCTTATTGCCCTTTTTGCGCACAATGAGCGCCGCAACATAGGTGAGCCACACCGCAAAGCCGAACGCGATGGCAAAGATGATGACGCCGTTGGTGCCCTTCAGGTCTGAGCTCAGCGCCTTGACCCCGAGCACCGGCAGAATGCTCATGAGAAAATCAAGGATAACACCGCCGGACATTATCCAGACAGAAAGCGTGCTGCCGTTATCGCGGAAGGATTTTGCCGCGCCCGCCATGAACGTGCAGTAGGCAACGATATACAGAATCTGATTCAGTTCCACAGGCAATCCTTATCACCAGCAACAGAAAAACGTAACCACAGAGCACATCAGAACCAAGTCATCACTGAATAGAACTGTCAAGGTGCGACAGATAAAATAATTGAAGAAAGCTGACCGCTGACAGCTGTCAGCTCTTACGCTATTTACCAGCACCAGTCCATGCCGCCGTCAACCGAGAGCACCTGGGCGGTGATATAGGATGCCTCGCCTGATGCCAGGAAGGCAACAGCCGAGGCGATTTCTTCCGCTTGACCGATCCGCGGAATGAGCAGCTGCCCGCTGGCAACTGACTGCTCAATCAGCCAGTCCGCAAACGTGTCCTTCTCCATCATCATCTCTGATTCCACTTCATGCCAGATTTCAGTCGCCACCACGCCGGGGGTCACGCAGTTCACCCTGATGCCCATGGGCCCAAGCAACTTGGCAAGGTTCTTGGTGAACATGATGACCGCTGCCTTTGAGGCAGGATACGCTCCTGACATGCTTTTTGCGGAGCGGGCCATAATTGATGAGAGCGTGACGATCGAGCCCGGAATATTGTTGTCAATCATGTTCTGCGCGCAGGCGCGGCTGAAAAGAAATGAGCCCCGCGCGTTGATATTAAAAATCCGGTCCCATTCCTCAACACTTAGGTCAAGTGCCGATGACTGGGTCTCACTCACCGCGGCATTTGATACTGCCACGTGAACCGGCCCGAAGGTACTGACTGCTTTTTTGATGAGCTCATTGATTGATTCCGGCTCAGCTACATCAACCCTGATATACTGTGCTGTCCAGCCCTTATCCCTGATCTCCTGCGCAACCTTCTCGCCACGCTCGCGGTTGCGGTTGGCGATTACCACCTTTGCACCTTCAGCGGCAAAACGGTGGGCAATGGCCCGTCCGATGCCGGTCGCGGCGCCGGTTACTATAACATGCTGGTCAATAAACCTTCTCGCTCCTGTTTCCATGATGCTCCCCTTTGATATTCATAGATACCGGGAACCACGCATAATTGGCGGGGTTCCGCACATATACCACGCTGCCTAAAAAACAATCTCAAAGACCTTTTCCGTCTTTTCTTCACCGAACACCCCGAGCATCAGGGGGTGACCGGGATCATTCTCAGACATGATTTTTCGTACCGCTGCTTTTTTGCGCTTGCAGAATGCCGCTTCCTCAGCTTTCTGCACCGGCGCTGCTTCCTGCCACAGCTTTACATAGGCCTGGCCATATTCCTGAACAACCGGGTCAATATGCGCCACCCCTTCTTCGGTCAGACGGAACAGCGTGCGATAGGGAGAAAATGCCCAGCCGGCAAGGGAGCTGAGATCAAAATGTTTTTCCGCGACCCCGTCACCGAGTTTTTCAAGCGCGTTCGCCTTCATCTCGAGAAGACCCAGCAAATACTTTTCTCCGTATTCAGGCCACACCACAATGTCCATGACCGGCATGAAATCAAAAATAAAGAAGCTCATGCCCGGCATCTGCGTGAGGTTGCACCAGAATACCGGAAAATCATAGGGGTCTTCAGGCCAGATAATTATCGACTGCTCGGCAACCGACATGGAGTGAATCTCAATGGCGGAGAAGACAGCCTTGGAGATTTTTTCTCCGCGATACACGTCTATATACACTCTGCCGTCCTCGGCTTCGATATGCTTGAGTGCCGGGTCTATGGCAACAGATTTCAGGGACAATTTTTCCAGGGCCTTTCTGCCTGCATCGAGCAGCGGGTACTTAACGTCCATGGCATCTCCTCCTTTTTGTTTGCGTATTGTTGAAACAAACCAGAACACTGAAAAACTGCTGACACAGAGGTCACAGAGGGTTTTTAAAATTTTTCAAATCCTGTTTCTCTGTGTGCCCTGTAGCAATATTCTGTGTCTTCAACCCCCGTAGCATTAATCATGGTTCTATAACGGCGAGCAGCCGCTGTGCCTGGTCAGGCCCTAAAAATTTGGTCAGCGGGCCTGCGCCCGGGTCGTTTTCGCGGTAGAACTTTCTGATGTTGGCCCTGCGCGCGTACACCAGCTTCATATAGTCAGAGTTGGGGTCGCGCGGTTGCGCGTTTTTCCAGAGCCCGACCCACGCCTTTAAATAATCTTTGGCGCAGTTCAGAAGCATGTCCATGTTCTTCGGCTCTTTTTTTATGGTTCCGGTGATGATGTAGGGTGAATGGATCGCGCGCACCCAGTGAAACACGCTGTTTTTCAGACCGGGCATTTCACTGTAGTTCTGATAGAGCTCTTCGAGGGGGTTATAAAGATAGTTTTCAAGATAATCGAGGTTTCTCCCGGGGTCATCGCTCGGGAGCAGGTCGGCGATGAAAAAGATGTGATCTTCCGACTCGTCCCAGTCCACGACAAAGTACGGCATGTCATACTCATGCCCCGGCGTGATAATGATGACATCCGCCACCATCTGGCCGAAAAAGTTCAGCGACGACACGCAGATTTTTTCCAGCTTGTCAGCCTTGTAGCATTTGGCCGAGCACTTCTCCCCCTCCAGCTCAAACTCATTGATATCCCGGATGTCCATGCCCTCGTAGTCATAGACCTGGACCGGGTTCAGTTCCGCAAGCAGCTCAAAAAGAATTTTAGTAAACGGCGTGAATTGAATTTTCTCCTCCATCGTATTGTTTCCCCTTTCCTGTTATTCTTCTATGGTTCCCATGATATCAAGCCCTTCAATCATAATGGCCTTTTCCGGGCATTTGCGCATGCAGGTGCCGCATTCAAGGCACATGAATTCCTTCACCATGATGCACTTCTTTTCTTTAATTTTCAAAATCAGCATGGGGCACGCTTTGACGCATTTTCCGCATCCGGTGCACAGCGCTTCATCAACGCTGAAAACTGTTTTTTTAATTTTTCCCTGGCTCTGTACATTCATACCAATGCTCCTGTCAATTCAGTAGTGCAGTCATCTGGTCGGCTGCCGGCTTCCTGGTGCGGCAATGCTGGTGCATGATGATTATCTGGTTACAAATTTCCCCAGCAGCGCTGTCATGGCTTTGGGGATATCCTCTCTATCATATCCGATTTCTTCCTGACGGTAGTCCTGCAGAAACAGCCCGTTGAACAGAATCTGGCTGGTGCCGCCGAAGATCTGCCGCAGCAGCTGGGGCTTTAACGTAGTATCGATTTTCCCCCTCCGCTGTCCCTCCGCTACTATGTCATCGATGGTTTTAAGGAGCTGTTTGTTCTCCTCATAGATTTTACTCTGCTTCTGCTTCAATTTTTTACTTTTAACCATGTGCGGCTGCGGGAACCCTTCCCTGATAATAGTGCCCCAGTAGAGTGATTTCTTATCGTGGAGCAGTATTTCATGATACGTCCGGAACAGCGCGAACAGCTTTTCCACCGGGTCTGATATCTGCGCAAGTTTTTTCTGGTTTATGACATTAACCATCTGGAAAAAACGGAGATTGAGCGACAGCAGCAAATCCAGCTTGTTCTCAAAATATGAGTAGACAAGCCCTGTTGAAATACCTGCTTCTCTGGCGATCTCGGCTATGGTCGCATACTGGTAGCCCTTTTCTGCAAAAACTTTAATTGCTGCATTCAGTATTTTCGTTTTTTTTGAATCGCCCATAAGACATAAAGGTGGGTTAATTTAAATTATATAAAGGAATATTATATATTTTTAACCAATAAGGAGGTAAATTGAATATGGATTCAATTTCAATGTACTATGTTTTTATCTTCAGGTCAATAAAAAAGGAATCATCCGCCGGGTAAGAATGGGGATAAAAAAGGTAAAACCGTTATCAGATCAGGGTAGGTTTTATTTCCCTGCACGCTTGGATAGAATGCTATCCAGAGACTGGTAAAGAGCATCAATAACGTAGGGCTGGTACTTGCCGACCGGCACCCCGTTATATATGACATGAGTTTTGCCCTGCACCATTTCTCTGACATAGGGTTGCGACCAGTCCGTGTAATTTATCTGCTTATACACATCATACTGGTCAAAATCCTTGTAGTTTTTCAGCGCGTGGTGAAACATGGTGTCGGAATTTTCGGCATAAAATTCTATGGGAAGGCCAATGGCGTAGTCATAGCCTTCTTTTATGGCGGCCCAGTAGGCGCGGTTGGTGGAGAGGTATTTCTGCTGTGGGTCCCAGATGGGGTCTGCAAACTCATCCTGGCACTGCACCACATTGGTCTTCGGAAACTTGTAGGATGCAACCATCTGCTTGACCTCTTCAAAAAGTTTGTCCCGGTATGCCGGGGCAAGCTCAAGCCATGCCTCCCATTTGAACTTGTCCCACGGCATGCCATGCACGGTCACCGCCACCATCACCGAGGCGTTTTTCGGCAGGCTGTCCAGCCGGTCTTTCAGCATCTGCAGATATGCATCCCGCATGGGCTTATAGTTTCCCATGGGCGGCGCCATGATTACCTTGATCTTTTTACCCGGGTGCTCGTGCTCCCACTCTTCGATGTACTCAATTGAATGCCGGAACCCGGAGTTGAAGTCCTCAAAATGTGAATACATGGCAAGCGGTGATGACAGCACAATGGTATCGCAGCCCGCGTCAAGCAGCTCATGCAGCTTGTGTCTCATGTCAGCATACAGCATGCTGGTTTCCGCCCGCCACTGCACGTCGGGGTATTTCTGCTTTATTCGGTCCATGGCGCCGTCTATAACGGCGAAGGTCTGCTGCCAGTGGGGCAGTTTCGTGCTTCCCAGCCCCTTGCCATAGTACCAGATGTGCGCCTTGTTCATAACCTTGCCGGCAATGGATGGCATACCACCCTGCCGCCCCGCATAGAGAAAGTACCCGTGATCAAGGTAAATCATCTTCGATGGCGGTATCCATTTCATCTGGCCCTGCTTATACTTTTCCACGTAGGGCGTGCCGTCAAGGTCCCGGTCATTGCCGAAGGGATCGACCAGTTTCGTCGGCTGGAATTCGTTATGTTCGTGATATTTTACCGGATCAAGAAGTGCAACGCCTGAATCCTTCTGCACAAAATTCCTGAAGGGCCAGGGCACGATGGTGTTGAAGATTTTAAATGTGACGTTGTAAAAGAAGGGGTAGCTCAGTTCCTCGGGCATGATGAGTGTCGTAATAAACACGCCCACTTTGCCTACCGGGGTGGTGTCCTGTTTTTTATAGACTTCAAAATAGTCGGGCTTGAGCCGCTGATTTTTATATTGATATAATCCCGTAGCCCGCGCCGACAACAATGATCAGCAGTATCAACTATCCATTTCAAAACCTTCATCGCTTTCCCTTCCCGGATTCTCTGTAGTTTCCTTGTTTACCCCCCATCCCGCTCAATAATCGCTGCCATCGCCGGCCCGCCACCGGCGCACAGAGACGCGCACCCGAGCCGGGCGTTCATCTTCTGCATCTCGTGCAGCAGGGTTACTATCACCCGCAAGCCTGAACAGCCGACCGGATGTCCCAGCGATATGCCGGAACCGTTCCGGTTCACTATATCCATATTAAATTCAAAGTTATAGTCAAGCTTTAATTTGCGCTCAACGCCTATGAACTGCGCGGCAAACGCTTCGTTAACCTCCCAGTAATTAATATCAGAAAATGTAAGCTGCGCTCTCTTTAGTGCCAGGGGGATGGCAACAGAGGGCCCCAGCCCCATCACGGCGGGGTCAACCCCGGCGCTCACCGTTGTTACCACACGGGCAAGCGGTTTGATGCCGAGCTCTTTTGCTTTCTCTTCCGACATGAGCACCGCGGCGGCAGCACCGTCATTAACGCCTGAGGCATTACCTGCTGTTACCGTGCCGTTTTCTTTAAAAACTGTCTTCAGCTTTGCCAGCGCCTCCATGGTAGTGCCTTCGCGCGGATGCTCATCAGTATCAAACAGCCTGACACCCTTTTTCTCTTTAATTTCAACGGGCACTATCTCATCACGGAATTTACCGCTCTTTATGGCGGCAATGGCCCGCTCCTGGCTCAAGACTCCCAGCCGGTCCTGCTCTTCCCGGGTGATGCCGAACGCGGCTGCCACGTTTTCTGCAGTCGCTCCCATATGGTAATGCTCTATGGAACAAACGAGAGCGTCAAGCAGCATGGCGTCTTCGATGACACCGGAACCCATCCGGTAGCCGCTTCTTCCTTTCAGCAGCAGATACGGCGCGCCGCTCATGCTCTCGGTTCCCACCACCAGAGAAACACTGCTCGCGCCGACCATGATGTTGTGGCTGGCAATTTCAAAAGCGCGCATTGACGAGGCGCAGAGCTGGTTCACGGTGCAGGCCGGCGCCTGCCAGGGAATGCCGAGCGCTGCCTGAATCTGGCGCGCAGATATTTGCCGCCACCCCTGCCTGGATTACATTTCCGCACACCAGTTCATCTACCTGTCCGGGAGCAAGGCCCGCCCGTTTCAGAGCTTCCGCTCCGACGATACGGCCCAGTTCCCGGGGGTGAACATCTTTCAGCGTGCCCAGTAAATCGCCTATCGGTGTCCGGCAGGCGCTGGCAATAACGACCTTGTTCAGCATGGCTTTTCCTTTTCTATGCTACTTTCGCATCCAGCGTTGTCTGGTTCTGAATCCCTCGTCCTTTAAAGAAGTATCGGTGACGGTGACTTCATCCAGGGTAATTCTGCTCATAATCATAGCCTGTTTCATAATCGCCTTGAATTTGTCCAAGGGGATTTTTCTCATGTTGGCGCCGTATTCATAGGGGTACACGCTCAGATCCCTCATCAAACTCTTTGGATGCTCCGTCGAAAAGCTCGGCGCGGCCGTTAAGAGATACGCAGAGCAGCTTGGTGAAGTCGTTCTTGAATTCTTCATGCCACCCCAGAGCCACATAGGGATTTGCTTTTATCTGATTGAGCTTTGAGGTACCCTTTTCAGAGAATGCGTACATGACCTTTTTTACCGGGATCAAGAGCGTATTCAATAGTAATCGCATAGGGCCGGTTATTGAGGACGGTCGCGAGGATGTAGGTCTTCTTTGCTCTTCGAGCCGCCGATAACCTTTACTATATGCTCCCAGAGTTTATCCTTCGGCATAACGCCCTCGCCTTTTTTCCATGAGAGGTAGTCGCCATACAGCCAGGCCTGCGTGGCGGTTGTCTTGGCGTCAAGCTTTACTTCATGGCAGTCGTTGCAGCTTGTTCCCTCTTCAAAGTCAGGGTGGTTTTCACTCAGCTTTGCCGCGGCATCAATGGATGCCGCTTTTTTCTGCTCTGCGGCCGGCGCCTGCTTTTTCTCTTTTGCTGCTGCAGACTGCACCCCGTAGCCTCCCAGGGCTACGAGGCCGGCTGCAATCATCGCGATTAAAATTTTCTGCTTTGTTCATGGTGCTTCTCCTTTTTTAATAAATTATAATTCTATATTCATCTTTCATATTTATTCATATGTAACAATTGTTTGCGGAGTCTTGTATAAACAAATGGGCCGGGTTTCTCTGACTGAGCGGGCCTTAACTGTTACCCGCAGATATACTACAGAACATCGCTCAGAGATAATTTCCGGGTAAGTATTTTCTGGTGCAGTTCGGGCCGTTCACGGGCAATTCTTTCCGTGTGCCTGAGAAACGCTTTCCACATAAGCCGGGGCGACTTGTACTGGTTAAAAGTCCCTTCCAAGGTCTCATTTTCGATCAATGCAAAAAGGTAATCGAGTCTCATCATCGGTATACGTTGGAACCAGAGCAAAGCCCTGGGCCACCTGAAGATAATCATCACTGTTAAATTCAAAGGTATCCTGCCACCACCTGGTGTATTCCGCAAAGCCGTCCATACCGGAGAGTTCCTGATACACAGCAGTGCCGGCACGAAAGCCGCAGGTGAGCGCCCCTGCGTTTCAACCTCCACATAGGCTGCCGCATCGCCAATTATCAAGAGCATTGCCCCTGTACGGAATCTTCAGGGAACTGTATGCTGTTGCCATGCAGGCCATTTTCTTAACGACCCGTGCATTGGCAAACATTGTTGCCAGAGGGCTCTTGGTGACGACATCCTGATAGATCTGCTCGGGTTTTGTTCTTATTGGCTATGATGACCAGATACCTGAGATCGCTTCCCTCCAGCGCAGGCCCCATAATTAAGGGTGCAAAGGATTGATAGGCGCAGCCCATAAAGCTTTTAACGTGCACGGCTCAAAATCCTGAAGTCCTTCAATTACCGAGAGAGTGCACAGAGCTGTTGCAAAACATGTCCTGCTCTGGTTGAGACCGAGTATTCCCGCTGTTTTTGAATTGACGCCATCTGCAACTATGAGCTTCTTTGCATGCAGTTTTTCGGAAACTCCGCCAGCGTTTATGGTCATCTCAACGCCGGTGCTTCTATCTTCAGCTTTGCAGACAAGTGCGCCATCGCGTAATGTCACACCCAGCCTGTCGCACTGGTTCCATATTCCCTGCAACAGAAGGCCCTTATCAAATTTAACTACAATCGGGCAGTTGTCATTATTGGTAAAGTGAATCGCATGTCCACCGGGCGAGACAAAATATTTATCCGTAACATTCAGAAGCGGGCCCTGGTAATCAACGTCAAACCCGTTCTTTGTAAAAATTACTTTTCCCTTGGTCAATGCGTAATGGTTTCTCCCTGAAAGTTCTCGTCCATTATAAACTGCTGGCAGCAGGCACGGGTTATTTTAGAAACGTCTTTCCTTTTTTCAAGGAGTACTGTCCTGAGCCCATGTTCAGCCGCTGTCTTTGCCGCCATCAGCCCTGCCGGTCCCGCTCCCACTACTGCAACATCGTAACGCATGCTCCTTTTCCGCCTCCTGTGCTATGTACCGCATCTGTTTCTTTCGCTGCCCTCTCCTGCTACTGTGCTGACGGCGGCTTTCCTGGACCTGCTTTATGCTCAGCTGCTCAGACAGGGAAGCACCTTCGCGAATGCCGAGCTTTTCCCGCAGCTGGTTGAGATATGCCAGTTCCTCCTGCAGCGCCTTTATCTCGTGTTCTATCATTGGTTTCTCATGCAGCAGATAAAACGTTTGCGGCTTCTGCCACTGGGTAAATGCCATCAGCACTATGGAGACCGATAAATACAGCAGGCCGCCCAGTACCGTCTGTTTCTGGATGCTTGCCGCTTTTCTGGCAAGAAAGAGTAGTACCATGGACACGATAATAAATACCGTGCCGATTATGTTGGCAACCCGGGGCATCAATTCAACCGGCACGGAAGAAGAGTAGTTGTCAAGGTACAGCTCCAGAGACCATATGCCCAGGAATATCACGAAACAAAAACAGATCCTTTTGCGCAGCACCTGTGTCTTCCACATGATGAAGAGCAGAATCCAGCCAGCGAGAACATACAGGTACCCGCCCACCAGCTTGATATTAACATCGCTGAACTGCAGTATCATACCTTGTGTTACCCGCAACGAGGCAAGCTCTCCAATCACCTGCCACAGTGCATTGCCGGCAAACAGCGCGAACAAATAGCCGGTACTTTCTCTGCTGGACCGTGCAGGCTTTATAGAAAAGGAAGAGAAACACTGCACTCATGAGGGAGAAAAAGAACAGATTATAGTTGGGGATGGGCTTCATCCGCAATGGAATGAACAGCATCACTGACACGAAAAAATAGGCAAATCCGGCCAGCACGATGAGCAGCGCTCTTTCATAAATTCTTTTCCTCCTTCCTGCAGCAGTTCAGTTTTTTATAACGCCTTCTCTATCAGCTCAACCAGGCTCACGATTTTAAGCGCGCTGCCAGACGCTGCGGCTTCATCGGCAAGATTTAACTCGCACCAGGGGCACGAGGTGGCCACTGCTTCCGCCCCGTCTCGGAAGCTTCGGCAATGCGCTCCTGGGCGGAATGCAGCGCAAACGCAGGAAACGCTGATTTAACGCCGCCCCTGCGCCGCAGCACCAGGAAAACTCCCGTATCTGCTTCCATCTCGGCAAACTCGATACCGGGAATGGCCTGAAGAATAGTGCGCGGCGCGTCAAACACGCCGCTGAGCCGAAGTTTCTCTGTTCGGCGGCAGATCACGCTGAGCCCCACTAAGGCGCTCACCTTCCCAACGTCCTTCCGCCGTCCCAGATGGCAGGGGTCGTGCCAGGTGACCTTCATAGGGCACCTGTTTTTAAACTTCACTTCCCCTCGCGGATGAGGCTGCGTCCAGAAGATTCACGCTGCACCACTTCATAATTCATGGTCTCCACTCCCGGATAGTGCCCCTGAAAGATTCCATAGCAGCCTGGCAGGACGTTATGACCTTTTTACTCCGAACCCGTTGAACAGCTTGACATTACTGCGCGCATGCTCGAAAACATTCCATCCATGTGCCACCTTTATACCGGGCTCGCGCAGCAGGCTTCGTTGTTGCCCAGGATACCCACGTCATTCCCGCGCTCTGCAGAATACGCAGCGTTGCCGGCGCCACATTCTGCAGGTTCGCATTGTAAGAGTACGTGCATCCGGCAAAGTAGAGCACCTCGGCTTTCTCTTTATTCAGGTCTTTCACTTTCAGGTTCCGCGCCCAGTGTTCCGGCGCCTCGCCTTCGGCTGCAGCCAGGAGCGCTGCTTGCGGGGGGACGCTGTCCACCGCCGGCATGTGCCCGGGCAGCGGGCCCCCTGCCCTCGTCGACGCACATCTGCGCAGCCGTGCGCACGCTCACGGCTCCATATCCGGGTGGACTGCAGGTCACATCGCGAGCCGCCGGACACGGTGGAGGCATAACTCCAGCACCTTGTCCGTGAGCTCTATCTGCCTCGAGCAGGCGCCGGCGCCACGTAAAGCGGCCCTGCGCTGAATAGGGCATCATAGAGGTATCCTGCATTGACGGGCGGACGCGCGCCCGGTCATGCGTCTGACGCTCCACGGTGAACCCACTTGCACATGGAGCAACGTCACAGTTCACAAATTCGAGCGTATTTTTCAAGACTCATTGTTCTTCT
>CAWDOY010000003.1:0-383918 GCA_963803975.1 uncultured delta proteobacterium | reverse complement strand
ATGAATAGAAGATTATGTCAAAACTTCTATGAAAGATAGGATAGGAGAATGAATAACAGGATAGCGAGGCAGCAGGCATAACCTCGGAAGCACAACGAGACAAGGGAACCGTACAACGGAGGAAGAAATTTCAAAAAAGGTAGACAACGAACAAAAGGGTAAAACGTACTGAAGACACCCCGGCAAAAAAGCTTTTTGATAAACAGGAAGCGTAGTCAGGCAGCCAGTGACAGTATTTTGGTCCATTTGCCCTGAATGGTAGTGATCGAGTCAAGGGCCGGCAGTTGGATAGGCGGCTGGTAATTGAGCGCCATATGCGGGCGCAGGAAGTTGTAGTGAGTGACAAACAGCGTGGTAAGAGCGACAGCGCCATTGGGGGAGTTAAACCCATGGGACGGTCTGATGTGCTGTTTATAGGTTCTGTTGAGGCGCTCAATGAGTTGTTTAAATGGCCTGAACTCGGTTGATTGTTCATCCAGGTTTTGCAGGCCAATGACTTTATGATGGGTTATAGCGGGGTGCTTATCAGGGAGGGTATTGAGGTAGAGGATCGCAGCAGCATAGGAAGGGTTGTCATCGGTAACAATGCCTATTGACTGGTCTGGCTGGGCGGTTCTGATGGCTTCATTGATAGCCGCAAGAGCTGGAACAGTGCCTCTGTTGTCAGCGACATGGTAAGCAGTGATGGCGTGCCTTTGGGAAGAGATGAACAGGAAGGTATAAGCGTGTTTGCCGTTGATTTTGATATAGGTTTCATCCCCGGCGCTGAGATCATCGACAGGTCCTTTAAAGGCGCGGTTAAAGCGGTGGCAGTAATATGAAGCAGCCTCAGCGTAATTGAGGACGGTTTGATAGGAAACCGGGACATTAAAGACCGAGCGCAGCATCAGGGCTGATTTTCTGGCACTGATGGCAAAGGAGACATAGAAGGTTAAGATGAGGCCCAGGATGTTGGCTGAGTTATGGATTTTGGTGATGTCAACTTTGGGTTTTAGGGGAGCAGAGTGCTGGAGTTGCCGGGGCTGGAAGTGGTACTCCCGATACTGATAGCACAGCTTAAATTGAGAAGAGCGGCCGTTACGCAGGAGCCGTTCAGCGGGATTAAGTTTATTAAGGTTCTGGATACGGTGCGGGCAGGAATCATTACCGCATTTATAGATAGTGACCTCCGGGCGGACTTTCCAGATAAACAGGGCATGCTGACAATGGGGGCAGTAGTATTTAGTTTTTTTTCCCGGAAGCGCATGCTGATGAGAAACAGGTGGCCACAGACCTTGCATCGCACTTGAGATCGCTGGCGGCCGTCATTGTAATAGAGATAGGAGTGCGGGGCGGAGCAGTGTGGGCAAATCGTTGTGGTCGGCACTTGCGGTGATGATGCACGACGTTTCACCGGGCGCAGGGGTTTTCCGTGTAGCGCTTCATACTCAGTCAGAATGAGTTTATAGTGGGTGGAAGGTTTTTTTTGTTTTGCATCAGGCATCTCTGTTAACGGAGGGTGAGGGTCTATAGAAAAGGATCTATACTGAGGATGTTTCTGTTTGAAATCATCTTTTGGTTTTATCTCCGGGTTACGGTTGTGCAGGACATCTATCAGTCCGTTAATAATAAGTTCTATTTCTTTGCGGGTAAACTTTGAACAGATCCAAATAACAAAGCGAGCAATTTTAGGCATACCGTGACCTCCCCTGTTTCACAAATTGTTTTATTAAACACACAATTGTGGGGGGAGGCAAGCTGCTTTACACTAACGCTATGAAGTTGCTTGGAGTTTAGCAATAATATCTAAAAAACTTTTGACAAAACGGAATAGAAATTAAGGGGATAATTATGAAAAACAATTATTATCAAAATCGCATGCTATATCTTATGGTTCTGGGTATTGTTTTTCTTTCTGGATGTAGAAACGGAAAAGTTACAATTACCATCTCACCACAGACGGCCGCCGTTGAATTAGGGCAAACACAGCAATTCCAGGCCACGGTAACTCCGTCTAATGCTCAAGTAAGCTGGACTGTTGATGAAGGTGATGCATGGGGTACCGTTGTAGAAGATGGTCTCTATATTGCCCCAGACTTGCTGCCATCACCCCCTATTGCAACAGTGCGCGTTAGTTCTATCTCTGATCCGACAGTGAGCGCTACTGCAAAAGTTACTATTAGTGAGGGGGGCGGGGGCAGCACAACAACAACTGCACCGGGAGGAGGCGGTGGAACAGGGGGAGGAATAGGTGCAGCATGCGGCACCTGTGACCCAGGTCTTACCTGTATAACCAGTTCACCAGGCGGATATTGTACCAAGTCATGTTCAAGTAATTCTGATTGCGGCCAGGGTGCTTATTGTTACCAGGTACAAGATGAACAGGGGCAGAAGCAGGCTCTGTGTCTTGACGCATGCAGTACTAATACTGATTGCAGGGCTGGCTATACATGTCAAGGAGATCCGGGTGCTACTGTTTGTTTCCCCGGGGGATCATCAGGCACCACGACAACTATTCCCGGGGGAGGCGGGGGCGGGGGCAATGCAGACCTCAAGGGCTGCTACGGCAAGCAGGCTGATCCTGAAATGTTTAAATATCAATTTGATGGTGTAAGCACATTTTGCTGGATTACATGGAACTATTATTCAGGCGAGACTTCTTGGGGAGGACAGTACCAGGTATCGGGTAGCCAGCTACAGCTTAACTATGATAGCGGTGACAATGAAACGCATAGCCTATTTATCAGTCCTGACAAATCTTACATTCAGATTGATAATACTAATTATATATAGTTGGAGTAGCATGTTCGTCTTTTGAAAACTACAACTATAAATATTCTATCAGTATATTTTATTTGATAGAAATCACAGGCAGAATATCGGAGGGACAGCATTGTGAGTTCTGCTGTTATTTCTGATGAAGCTATTAATAAACCGCCTTCAGGTTGCATAATAGACCTGCAGGCGATTTTTATTGGGGGATTCAAGGCAGATTAAATTAAATAACAACTGTCTATAACGCATTATAAAAACATCTATATTTTTAAAAGGATACAAAGATGAAGACACACTTATATAAAGATATTCTAACAGCAGCAGTGCTTTTGCTGTGTTGTCAGAGCGGCTTTGTTCAGGCAAAAAATATTTTTGTTGATTGTACACGCCCTAACGGAGGAGACGGTTCAAGCTGGGCAACCGCTTATACATACTTGCAGGATGCCTTGGCAGCAGCAGTTGTCCGGAGACACTATTTGGGTGGCCCCAGGTACCTATAAGCCCGACCAGGGAAACGGACTCACTCCAGGGGACAGGAGTGCAGCCTTTAAGCTCAAAGAAGGTGTTGTCATTTTTGGGAGGGTATGCGGATATAATTGATGGCATAATTCTAAGGTAAGACCATCCTCAGCGGTGATCTGAACGGGGATGACGGGCCAAATTTCACAAACTATACAGATAACAGCTACAATGTTGTGATATGCGATACTATTACTCAACATGCTGGTATTGGCGGGTTTACTATAACCGGTGGTAATGCCGAGGGACCGTACCCTTATAACAGAGGGGGAGGGATGCTTATCAAGTCCAGTATTGGAGCAGACGTTGGAAACTGCATTTTTTCCGGCAACATGGCTCAGCATGCTGGTGGTGGACTGTACAGCATGAATGGCAGCAACCCGTTGGTGGTGAACTGCATTTTCAGCGGCAACAAGGCACAAAACGTTGGCGGAGGGATGCAGGATGCCGGCGGCAGCAGTGACCTTGATCAACTGCACTTTCTATGGCAATGTGACCGTAGACAACCCGGGATGGGGAGGAGGGCTGCGGGTCTATAATAGCAATACCAAAATGATTAATTGCATCCTTTGGGGCAACAGTGCCGCTAATGGTAATCAGATTGAAGTTGATACTGACGCACCCGGACATCCTGAACATAAGCTATAGCGATGTGCAGGGTGGGCAGGCGGCAATCTACACACCTGATGCATCGACAATAACCTGGGGTTCTGGCAACATCGATGCTGATCCTCTTTTTGAGGATGCTGCACAGGGGAATTATCATCTGAGGAAAGGCTCTCCCTGTGTGGATACGGGACACAACAACACCAAAGTATCTGATTTTGAGAGATCACCTCGGTTATCGCCGATGGTCGGAGATGACAAGTTTGACATTGGAGCTGATGAACTGATAGTTCGTGAAGTAGGAAAGACCGGATATTCATACTCTACTATACAAGCAGCAATAGATGCTGCACAGACAGGCGACCTTGTTCTGGTGCATGACGGCACGTATGTAGAGAACATTAATTTTAAGGGCAAAGCAATCAGGCTGCGATCAGAAAACGGTGCTGAAAAAACAACTATTGATGGCAATCAAAGTGGTAGCGTAGTGACCTTTAGAGGAATTGAAATTGCAGAGTCAATACTTGAGGGGTTCAGCATCACCAATGGTAATTCGGAGGCGGGGTGGAATATTTTGCTACTGGTTCCTCACCCACCATAACAAACTGCAGCATCTCAGGAAACCAGGGAAGCGGGATTTCCTCTGCCTGGTTGCCTGATACTAACCAACTGCATCATAACTGCAAATAATGGTGGGAATAAGGTTAGGAAATCATCCCTATCCTGACCAACTGCATCATAATTAAAAAACAATGCCGGTTACGGCGGCGGAATTTTTTGCCAACAATCGTCCCCGAGCTTAATCAACTGCACCATAGCACAAAACATGGCTACCAGTAATGATGTGGGGGAGGATATTGTCATGGGCCCAGCTCCCATCCAACTGTCAAAAACAGCATCCTCTGGGGTGATACAGCCGGTGGGGCTATAAATGAAATTTTCCTTGACCAAAATTCATCATTTTCTATTGCCTACTCAGATGTGCAAGGGGGGTGGACGGGACAAGGCAACATAAACAGCGATCCCTTGTTTAAAAATGCAGCGAATGGAGATTATCATTTACTGTCTGGCTCACCCTGCATTGATGCCGCAAATAGTGATGATGCGCCAACAAATGATATTAAGGGGAATTCACGCTACGATGATCCACAAACAAATAACACAGGGGCAGGGGCTTTACTTTATTACGATATGGGCGCCATTGAATATCAGGGAATTGTTGCTACCACGACCACCACTGTGAGCGGCGGAGGGGGTGGCGGTGGAGGCGGTGGCACCACCACTACAACGGCTGCACCGACAACCACAACCACGACAACTGTACCTGTTACCAGCACCACTACAAGCTCTATTCCCCCTGAATGCATAACAGATGCTGACTGTGACGATGCGGCGTTCTGCAACGGTGTAGAGCAATGCGCAGGTGGCAAGTGCGTGAAGGGGCAATCTCCCTGTGGTGACGAGAAGATATGCAAGGAGGATGCAAACCAATGCTGGGATGTCTTGCATATCAACGCTTCATGTATCCAGAGCACAGTGTGGCGGCCAATCCTGAGGGATAAGAAATGTCTGTGGCTGATTATCTACTCCTCGCAAGAGCATCATTTTACACAACAGGGAAGCAGTATCGAGGTAGCAGGAGCGCAGGGGGTAACTATCGATACCAGAAAAAAAGCCTTCTCTTTTGGCAATCTGATATTTATCCCGGTGTGCGTGGAGCGTGGAGCATCAACTGGCCAGTGGAACATTACTATTAAGACCGATGTTACTAATGCTTCTCTTGAGGAGACTATTGTAACCAGTTTTCAGGTTAAATAGGTAACCTGAAATTTAGTTTCATAACGTTGAACAGGCTTGGTCAAAAATGGCTCTGCTTTTTGCTGTGATTATTTCGCCTGCCACTGACGCTTTACAAATGAAGTCATCAATGAATTAAGTCTGCCTAACTTCTTTCGCTGCTGATACATAGTCTGTACTTTTCAGTCCACTTCCATCAACACGATATCTTGATGCCTGCTTCTCTTTTTAAAAACCCTCCTTCAGTTCTCAAATAATAGCCTGTAAAGCATATTTTATCAACACTTATTACAGTTCACGTCGCTTGAAGACCCAGACTGTGACATACCAGAACACACTGGCATATGCCGCTATGTTGCCCAGTACCGCGAGCGGGTTGACTAAATCGAAAGGTTGCTGCCCGCTTAATATAGAGGCACCGATACATTGCAAATCGCCGAACTTGGGCAACAGCAGATGCAAACGCTGCACCGTTGCCGACGGCGTCCAGAATATCTTCAGGTTTTCAACAGAATAGGGCAAGGACGACCAGCAGCTTATCATATACACCACAATGCCTGCCAGCGGTGCCAGCTGCCGCGGGATGAACAGCGACAGGCAGAAAATCATGAGGCCGTAGAGCGCAAGACTTAGCGTCATGAACAAAAAACTGAGCGGGATCTGCATGGTGATACCGCCGGTAGCCCTATAGAAAAACCAGCAGAACAGCCCGCCTAAAACAGTGAGGTTAAGAGTTGAAATAATAATAACGGGCAGCAATTTGCCAGCAATATATGCGTCGCGACCTAAGGGCCGGGCAAGTGTTGCAGAAGCAAAGCCTTCGTCCATATCGCGTGTGAGCGCCTGCGATGCCAGTAGTCCGCACAGCATGATGCTCCAGAAAACGATACCGTGAAATGATATCCCAAATGCAATGCCCTGGCGCGCCTCTTTGCCGATGAGCAAGTTCTCGCTCTTGATCGTGCCGATGTCGCAGCCTTTTGCCATGAAAACAAACAACAGCGAGATCAGGAAGATGAAATATACCACGCGCTGCCTGAGGCACTCTTTAAGGCCGATCTTTGTTAAAGCCCATATCTTCATTTTTTACCAGTCTGTAAAAAAGTTCCTCAAGTGACTCGGATTTCCACGCCAGCGACTGCACGCGGCCCCCTGCCTCGACGATGATTCTGTGGACGTTGACTGAGTCTTTTTCGTTGCTGAGGTATATTCGCAATTTTTTGCCGTCAGTTTCAATGTTTTTCTGAGAAAAGGCATTGATAGCAGCTGCCATGCCGTCAGTGAATCCTTCGGCAGTTACCTCAAGATGTTTTCCCCGGTCGGACAGGTCATCTCTGGTGCCGATTTTGATGATTCTGCCTTTATTGAGGATTGCCACGCGGTCGCAGGTCCGTTCAACCTCGGAGAGCTGGTGCGAATTAAGAAATATGGTCGTGCCCCGTGCTTTCATGGCAAGCAGAAGTCGCCGTAGTTCGGTAAAACCGATGGGATCAAGGCCTGAGGTGGGTTCGTCAAAAATCAGCAGCTCGGGATTCCCCAGCATTGCCTGGGCTATGCCCGTTCTCTGGAGCATGCCTTTTGACAGTGTCCCGATCTTTTGTGCACGCACGGATTCAAGCTCCATGGCACACAGGCAGTTGTCGATTGCCATCTTTATATTCTGTGATGCTATTCCAATTAGTTCACAATGAAAGCGAAGAAATTCTTCAATGCTTAAAAAAGGGTACACACGGATATTTTCAGGCAGAAACCCGATAGTCTTTCTTGCCTTAACGTTCGTTACCGGTTCGCCGAAAATTCGGACGCTTCCCGATGTGGCGCGTACAAGATTGAGGATGATTTTGACGAATGTGCTTTTGCCTGCGCCGTTGGGCCCGAGAAATCCGAATATTTCTCCCCGATTCACCACGAGTGTTATATCGTCGAGCGCCGTAATGCTACCGTATTTTTTGACAAGGCTGTGAGCTTCGATTGCAAACTGCATATGGATATACTAAAGAACCATGAAGTGTTGTTCTACCTCTCTATGACCACCAATTCTCAAGATCTTCCTTTTTTAGATCCAGAAGTAAATTAGTTAAAAAATATAACATGAAACATGACGATGAGAGGCTGTTTTATTCTATCAGAAAAGATTATTCCTCCCATCTTTTGATCATATCGTCGTAGTCTCTTTGTGACGCGGGTTCGAAGCCGGTGATCTGGAAAGTTGTGCAGACGTTTTTCCCGTCGGCAGTCGCGCAAAATTCCTTCGTTGCTTGGACCAAAGCTTTGATGGATGCGTCGTCTGTATGTTTGCCAGCTGCCATGATGCCCGTGTTCGTGATCGGCTTCGAGGTAAAAATTGTTGCGAATTCTGTTGCAAAAGGAAGTGCCGGCAGGCTCTGGTATTCCTGTGCATCGAGCACAACTGCATCAACCTCTCCGGAACGTAAGGCTTTGAGGGCCGGCAAGCCACTCATTTGTTTCGCTTTAACGTCTGCGCCAAGTTTCAGCGTGCCTTCGAAAACAATTTTCTGCACGAATTCGGGTTCGGAGAGAGAAGAGCCTGCGACAGTCTTGTTTTTAAGGTCGGCAAGTGCCGAGAGTGTACCCTTTTTCGCAACGACGGAGAAACTGCTCGTTGTGCTGCCGGCAAGGGAGATTTTATTCACAGGAGTGAGGTTAAGTTTTATCCTGTGTTTGAGATAAAAGCCTGGCGTGACGAGTACGAACCCCGGCTTTGTCGCCTGGATGTACTGCAAGCCTTCGTTTTCATTATTGAAATACCGTGCATTAGCCGATTCTGCTGGCCAACCTGCTGCACGAGCGATCAGCTTGAGGAGATTATTCACGTTCTGCTGCGCTTCGTCGGAGGCAGTCGCGCCGCCTGGACGGATGACGACCAGGTCATGCGGACCTGCAATGGCGGCGTGAGGCTCGAAATTAAAAACAGTTACTACCACAGTAAGTGCGAGGATTATATTTAATTTCGACATTCAAGCCCTCCTAATAAAAAAGTCTTATTTATCCTTTCACTCCTTTGTTTTGTGTCTGTAAACCGCAAACCGGTTACTGTCGTTAATGCTTTTGGTCGATACGTCCTCGATCAAGGCGCAGGGCTTTTATCGTCGAGGGCAGACCGAACATTGCACCGGTAAAGCAAATAAAGATGCCAACAAACACAATCAAACCAAACGATATAAGTCCGCGGTATTGCGCCAGAAGCAAGAGGCCGAAGCCGATAAGGTTCGTCGCGCCAGCGAGCCACAGCGACCCGCCTATTGTCGATACTACTTTAGCGAGATCAGTGCCATCAGGCTCGCGCCAGCGGTGAACGGTATGGACGCCGAAATCGACACCGATACCGATGAGCACCGGCAAAGCGATCTGGCTCGCCATGTTGAGGCCTCGGCCCACGATCACGAAAGCCGCCAGCGTCCAGGAGATGCCGACCACAACGGGCAGTGCGGCCATGACAGAATCGCGAATGCTCCTGAAGTCGATCAACAGGAGTATGGCTACCATGCCGAAAGTCATCAGGAGGGCTTTTAGGAAACCGCGCGTGACCATCTTCGAGGTCACGAGGTAGACCGCACCAAAGCCCGTGGTGCGTTCAAGGGATTCCTGATCGCCCAGTACCTGCGTAGCTGCGTTACGCACATCGGTGACAAATGCTTTAAGAAAAGTAATGTCCCAGATCTGCTCTTTCGGGAAAACCATGATGGCAAGCTTTCCATCCTTGCCAACAAATCGTTCCTTCAGGTCTTGCGGAATGGTATCGAATGTGACCGGACTTGCCGTAAGCATCTGGGCAAGCCGGTCATGCATCTCGGTAAAAGATTTTGCCACAGCAGCCTCAAAAGCAGCCTCTCTCGTGGTTGCGCCTTTGGAATCAAGGAGCTTGACAATACTATTGAGGCGCTCGATCAGCGTGTCGAGTTGTCTGACGATCTTTGTAAGTCCTGCTGAAAATGCGTCTTCCTGTTTCTTTTCGAGGGCCGCAATAAAGTAAGAAAGCTTCACGCGAACCGCTGTGAGGTCGTTGACACCGCCTGAATTAATCTGCGGCAGGCCGGTGAACATTCCGGACATCGAAATGAGCAGTTTCTGCTTTTCCTCCTGGTGCTCCGGAATAATTGACGATAACGATTCAATTTTCTCAACAGTCGGTTTTTGTAGAAGTAGCTGATGTATCTTTCTCACCTGGTCTACCGTATCCCCGGTAACGACTAAATATTGTGATTTATAGCCGGTGAGCTTTTCCAGCTTTGCGGAGACCGCGAGCGTTTCACTATGTACCGGGAGAAGGTTGTCGATGTTGTAATCAAACTTAAGCTTCGGCACCAGCGAGATGGCAATGATTGTCACTGCAACGCCGAGCCCAAAAACCAGACCCGGAACCCTCTCGAGCAAACTCCAGATCCAATTGATGGTTTTCGATCCGACCACGGTCGTTTCCGTCGCTTCGCTAAATGGCATACCGAAAACGAGAAGCATCGGAGGCAGGATGAGGAGTGTCGCGACGATCAGGCAGAACATGCCGGTAGCCGCGACCGTGCCCATCTCCGAGAGCCCGGGAACTCCCGAGACGCTAATTGCAATAAACGATGTCACGGTCGCCAGCGACGATATAACGAGACCGGGGCCAACGTTCTGGAACGTGCGCATGATGGCTTCCTCCGGTTCGCAGCCCCGCGTTCGCTCCTCAGAAAATCGGCGGATGAAAATGATGCCATATTCGGTCCCGAGGCTGAATAACAACCCAAAAAATACTGAAGAAAAATAGTTCAGATGTCCGACTACCAGGTAGGTAGCGCCGAGATTCCAGATGACGCCGAACGTATGGGGGACAAAAACATAAAGCGTCTTGCGGATCGAGCGGAATGAAACCAGCAGCAGCAGAAGAATGCCTATCGTCGAGCCGATGGTCACGATGCCCAGGTCTCTGGTGAGCAGCTGCATCTCTTCTTCGATGGCAACGGGCCAGCCGGTGAAGCCGGCCGTTACACCCGGATGCTTTTTGAGCGCAGTGGCTACAGACGTGCGGCAGTAAGCCATGAACGGCACGGTGAAGCTCGTATCATCGATATCCCTTGATTGCTGCACAAAGAGCAGCGCGCTTTTGCCATCACGCCCAAGGATATATCCACCGTCGGTCATCTGACCGCCCGCTTCCGCGGCAAGCTTGTCGGCAAAGTCTTTGGGTACCAGTTCAAATTTCTTCTGATCAGAATTTACCAGAAAATCCGCCCATTGCACAAGCAGTGCATCGAGGTATTGAAAAGCACCTTCGAGCTCAGCAGGCGGAATCGATGATGCTCCGGGAAACGTGCTTATTCGGTCGAGGGCTTCAGCGAGTGACTTTGAAGAGAGCACGCTGGCGAGCCAGGGTCGATGATCCTGCAAAAACGAGCGCGCCTTCTGAAGATGCTCAGTTTTCAAGTAGTAAAGGCCGGACTTCTCAAAAGAAGAGATGTCTACGCGATAAAAGACGTTCCGTACCCACTGTTTATCCCTGGAGAGTGCCGCAGCTGCAGCATCAGCCGCTGCCTTCACCTGATCCTGCTGACCTTCGAGCAGCACCACCAATTGCGTCGGCGTGCCGAAGTTGTCCATGTACTTATTGAACCTGACCTGCGCGATAAGGTTTTCCTGTGCCATACCCTGACGCGTGGTGCGGACCTTCAGGTATGGAACGGCAATAAGAGAACTGACAGTCAGAATTCCAACCGCCGCGAACACCAAAGCTTTATGATTGATGGTCAGGGAAGCCAGGGATCGGAAAAACCGTTCGCGAACGGTAACTTTGAACTGACCGTTATTCATGCTCTCGCCTCAGTGCTCATTTTATGTGCAATTCCAAGAGTCGCATCCGCTTCAATCAACGTGCGACGAGTTCTTTTCAGAGGTTTTAGCGCGCAGGCGTTCGAGTTGCTTGCTCCAGACGTGCCCGGGAACTCCCCATGTGCCCGATGAGAGTGACTGCTGCGTTTTCGACATGGCGGCAATAGCGTCCTTTGTTCGGCCAGTATCCAGACAGGCTTCAGCCAGGTAAAGATGGTTGGCAGGATAAGCGGGGAAGGTCTGCGCGGCTTTCTGTAAAAAAACGATTCCTGCCTCAGCATCTCCGACGCCTATCGGCCATGCCGGGGATTTTACCAACAGCATGCCGAGCGCACGCAGCGGCGCACCATCTTCGTAGCCGGGGTCTTCCTTTGCAGCGCGACCCATCTCATCGTAGATTTCTTTTATACTTCCTGCATGCGTTACGGGGCTTTCGCGAGTGAGGTAACCCAGAAAAGCACCCGCTAAAAAAGCATACTCCGGACGGGCCGCATCGAGTTTTTCCGCAACCTTGGCGTATGTATAACCGCGGCCGGCGAGTGTCTTCACATCACCACCGTCAAACTCAATAAGCCAGGAGATTGCACGGGCGGCGTAGAAATTGGCGAGCTCGTTTTGAGGTTGCTTATGTAAAACGCGTTCGGAAGCTTCGAGAGAAAGCTTCACATCTTCAGTGGGACCCTTGAATTTATAACAGCGATGCGCCAGGGAGAGTAGCGCTGCTTCATCCAGCGCACTAATGGCGTGCGTTTCAGTCTGAGGAATCATTCCTTTATGAGATGCACAGGACGGTAACACCACTACCAGTGCAATCAGGACCGGAAACAGCCGGACGGCTCTGCCCATGAAATGATAGTTGTCTGTTATACATATACGTTAAAGTTATAAAAAGTGATCGCGTTATCCCGTCATTCCACCACTGCGAGACAATTAGATGCAGCGAATAGTCAGCAACAGCCTCATAACCGCTGCTAAAAAAGGTTACTGTGGCCCTATACACACCAGCGTTAGTAAAACACCAAAAAGCATAGCAACAGCAGCAGTTTGGTGAAAAAACTCAATTACTCAATTATAATTGCCGCTTCTTCTGCCTCATACAGACAGATAGTCTATTGATAGCTACTTAGGATATCCAAAGTATGGAGGATTGGTAAGAGCTATTACCCTTCTGTAGAGGAGCTGCTGGAGAGGTGTGACATCAGGGTTGCCGACCAGCGCAACGCGGTAATATGTGCCAGCAACGGGTATGTCGCTGAATCTCTATTTCGTCAATAGTACCAATCAAAAGCCAACCTTGAAGAGCAGCTAATCTTCTAATTTCTTATTGACCTCAGCACGCAGGCGCCGGGCTTCTTCCTTATCTGCAGTGAATTCCGGCTCAAGGCCTGGAATTGCAGGAGTGCTCAAGATTATATTCAATTCCTGCTGTGCACGCTGATAATCCTTCTGTGCTATATAAGATTCTGCAAGAAACAGATGGGTAGTGGAGATATTAGGTGCATATTCGAGCGATTTTTTTAAATTTTCTATTGATTTGTTTATGCCGCCACCGGCAAAGCGCGGCAGCTTGAAATACACCCTCCCAAGGACCCGATAAGGCCCGCCATGCTCGTAGGCAGGATCAATGGCAATTACCTGCTGCATGGAGTCTATAATAGAACCGACCAAAAACAGGCTTTTTAGAATTCCCCGTGCCTCACCGTATTTACTGTTATTAACACCCAGCCAGAAATGGCCTCCGGTGCCTTTCGGATTTAATGCAATTGCCTTTTTAGACCAGTCGATTCCCTTTTGAAAAAGATCAATTTGTTTGTCTTTTGCTGCGTGGGTACCCAGCCAGTAATAGCATTTCCCGAGTTTAACGGCCGTATCTTCCCGCGGCGCGGCGGCAAATGACTGCTCGTAACATTGTATCGCCTCGCGATACAGTGCCATGTCAGTCCTGTTGCGCGCAAGCTCATGACATTTTTCGATACCCGGAGAAACAGGAGGTGCCGCTTGAGAAAAACAGACTGAAATGTTTACAAAAGAGATGGATAAGATAAGCAGTGCAGAAAGGATGGAAGATTTATGCGATGAAAGGGGCGAGGCAGGCAGTGCCATTACCACTGCCACTCGCCGTTCTGGTAGATGAAAAGTTCAGTCACGTTACGTTCAGACGCAACCCTGAAAGGGCCGGCTATGGCCCTTTCGCGGGTTGCTGCTGAATTTTTAAATACTTTTTCGCGGTACTTCAGTATGCCGATAAAGGGAGTCTTTTTATTGGTCGTTTTTTTGATCGCCGTGTTGTGCTCGTCACCCATGGTGGCATATTCTGCTATGTAGCCTGCCGCTGATTCCTTGCAGAAGACATTACCGGGTTTATTTTTCTTCAGTATCTGTACCCAGTTTTTGCAGAAGTCTTTAAAACTCTGTTCCACCCTGGTATCCTCAGCAGCAAAAGCTGTTGAGCAGCAGAGGAGCAATGCAAGCAAAAAAACATTTTTCATAAAGACTCTTCGTTACTCAGCGACCCTGAATTCCACGCGGCGGTTCATTGCCCGACCTTCTTTGGTCTTATTGTCGGCAACTGGTTTTGATTCGCCAAAGCTTTCAGTGGTCAGATTACCTGCTGAAATGCCCTTATCAACAAGGTACTTCTTTACTGATTCTGATCTTCTCATGCCGAGTTTCTCATTGTAGGCATCGGAGCCGATTGCATCGGTGTGGCCTTCAATGGCGACCATCTTGGTGGAATGTTTCTGCAGCACGGCCACTGCCTCATCAAGCACAGGGACAAATTCCGCCTTGATATCTGCCTTGTCAAAGTCGAACCGAATTCCGTTCAGCACGATCTTCTCTTCAACAACCGGGGCCGGAGCCGGTGGCGGCGGCGGCGGTTCCTGTTTCACAACCTGTTTGCATTCGCATGCTGTAAACGCTGCGACACACAGCACGAGGCAAAGAAATAATAATTTTTTCTGCATACGTTCCTCCTTTTTTGTTGGTTCAAGTTTTTGGGGTTTGAAATTGTATAAAACTATCACTCCCAAAGTAATACTTCAGAAAAATTCTTATGTCAATAGTTGAAATAGGTTTTTATAATAAAATTATTAAAAAAAATATCCTGCTAAAAATTGCAATTTATCGCCTTTTGATGTGTGGCTGTTTTAAAAATATCTTGACAATACCATACATTTAAAGCATAGATGGATAAAACTTTAGATGTAAAGTATTTTCATGAAAAATATATTCTTTAACACAATAAGAAAATACTGGTGGTGGCTGGCAGAAGCTTATGTCTGCTCGCTGTAAAGGGAAAGATTTTAGCCGTGGGCAGCATAAGCACATATTTGACCCGCGGCTTTAGTATGTAAAAAAGAAAAGAAGCCGTGAAGTCGCAAAGACCTTTACGGCTTTTAATTTATTAGCTCAAGACTTAACTACATCTGGAACTCAGGACTCATATTTTGTGATATAAATTAGGGATTAGACATGGCAGCTAAGGATAATTACTACCCCGCGTTTGATCAATTTAAAAAATTATCGAAAAAGGGAAACCTGATACCGGTATATCGCGAAATATTCGCGGACATGGAGACACCGGTGTCAGCTTTTAAAAAGCTGAACACGGTTGACCACTGCTTTTTGCTTGAAAGCGTTGAGGGCGGAGAAAAATGGGCGCGCTACAGCTTTCTCGGATTCAATCCGTCCACTATCTTTAAAAGCAAGGGCAGCCGGGTTGAGGTAGTCGCGGACGGGAAGACAACGGTGACCATCACCCCCGACCCGCTCAGCCTGCTGAAAGCGCTCATGAAGCAGTATTGCCCGGTCGAGGTACCGGGCCTGCCGCGTTTTTTCGGCGGGGCAGTGGGGTACATCAGTTACGACATGGTGCGGTTCTTTGAGAAACTGCCGGCCGGATCAGAGGATGACCTCAAGTGGTACGATGCCTATCTGATGATTACCGATACCCTGCTGATATTTGACAATCTGAAGCATACCCTTGCGATAGTATATAACGCGCATGTGCATGACGGCGCAGATCTGAAGCGCATCTATGCGGCAGCAATAAAACGGATTAATACCATAATCAGCTACCTGGGGAAACCCCTTAAAAAAGAAAAACCTAACAAGGAAATTATCACCGGAGCGCTCGCATCAAATTTCAAGAAAAATGATTTTAAAAAAATCGTGCGCCGGGCCAAGGAATATATACAGGCCGGGGATATCATTCAGACGGTGCTGTCGCAGCGATTTGAAACCAGCCTCTGCGCAAAGCCGTTTGACCTGTACCGGTCGCTGCGGGTGATAAACCCGTCACCGTACATGTACTATCTGAAGCTGGGCGATAATTTCATTGTCGGCTCATCTCCGGAAGTGCTGGTGCGGCTGGAAAAAGGGCGCGTTGAGGTGCGTCCCATCGCAGGGACACGGCCGCGGGGAAAGGATGAAAAAAAAGATCTGCTGCTGGAGAAGGACCTGAGAGCTGATCCCAAGGAGATAGCAGAGCATATCATGCTGGTGGACCTGGGAAGAAATGATGTGGGCAGAATCGCGCGGATGGGAACGGTAAAGGTTGATGAGCTGATGGTTGTTGAGCGCTACTCTCATGTCATGCACCTGGTGTCACACGTGAGCGGCACGCTGAAGACGGGAAGAGACGCCTATGATGTGTTCCGGGCCGCGTTTCCGGCCGGCACGGTATCAGGGGCGCCGAAAATACGGGCCATGGAGATTATCGAGGAGCTGGAGCAGCATCAGCGCGGCCCGTATGCGGGAGCTGTGGGCTATTTCGGTTTTTCCGGCAACATGGACTTTTGCATCACCATCAGGACCATGCTCATTAAGAATAAGAAGATCTATGTTCAGGCAGGTGCCGGCATTGTGGCTGATTCCCGGCCGGAGCGCGAGTATCAGGAGACCGTAAACAAGGCGCAGGGTATGTTTAAAGCCATCCAGAGGGCTCATGAAGGGATAGAAAATGCTTTTAATGATTGATAATTATGACTCGTTTACCTACAACCTGGTTCAGTATTTCGGTGAGCTGGGAGAGGAGATTGCGGTCTTCAGAAATGATAAGATCACCCTGGAAAAGGTTAAAAAAATAGCGCCGCAGAAAATTGTCATATCACCGGGTCCCGGGAGGCCTGAGAGCGCGGGAATATCCAATGCCATCATACAGTCTTTTCAGGGAAAAATACCCCTGCTCGGGGTTTGTCTCGGGCACCAGTGCATCGGCGAGGTATTCGGCGGCAGGATCATCCGGGCACAGCAGCTCATGCACGGCAAGACTTCCTTGATTCATCACGACCACAAAAGGCTGTTTAGCGGGTTGACCGACCCGTTTATTGCGACCAGATACCATTCGCTGGTAGTAGAGCGCGCATCGCTGCCGCCCTGTTTGGAGATCACCGCATGGACAGATGATAAAGAAATCATGGGACTGCGGCACCGCAAGCATCTTATCGAGGGCATACAGTTCCACCCGGAGTCGATACTGACCACGGCGGGCAAGGAGCTGCTTAAGAATTTTCTGGACTGTGCTGAACAGTTCTGGAACACGAAAAAGGTGCGTGCATGATCACGAAGGCTATCTTTAAGGTTGTCGAGCGAATGAATCTTTCAGAAGCCGAAATGATGGAAGCTTTTGAAGAGATCATGGACGGCAAAGCTACGCCTGCCCAGATCGCCTCCCTTATCACAGCGCTCTCCATGAAGGGAGAGACGGTTGATGAAATAGCAGGCGCGGCTCGCTGCATGCGGCAGAAAGCAACCAGCATACCGCTCCATTCAAAAGCAGAGGTGCTTGATACCTGCGGCACCGGAGGTGATAATCGTAATACCTTTAACATATCTACCGCTGTGGCCTTTGTCGCCAGTGCTACCGGTGTCCGTGTTGCCAAGCATGGGAACCGTTCCATATCCAGTCACTGCGGCAGCGCCGATGTGATGGAGCAGCTCGGCATAAAGGTATCCTTAAAGCCGGATGAAATCGGCCGCTGCATTGACGAGATCGGCATCGGATTTCTTTTTGCGCCCAATCTCCATGGGGCCATGAAGCATGCACTGGCTCCGCGCAAGGAAATCGGCATAAGGACTATTTTCAACATGCTCGGGCCGTTAACCAACCCTGCAGGTGCTACCATGCAGATTCTTGGTGTTTATGACGGTCGCATGACGGAGATGTTTGCCCGGGTGCTGCACCGTCTCGGAACCAGACGGGCTTTAGTGGTACACGGGCTCGATGGGCTGGATGAGATAACCATCTGCGCTGAATCAATAATCTCGGAACTTAAAAATGGTGAGGTTACTACCTGCCGTGTTCATCCGCTGGACTGTGGACTCCCGATGAGAGATTTACATGACATTAAAGGCGGCACCGTTAAGGAAAACGCAGAAATAATAGTAAACGTTTTAAAAGGTGAAAAAGGTCCGCATCGTGAAATTGTTCTGCTCAATGCAGGAGCTGCTCTCATGGTTGCAGATACAGCAGGCAGCATCAAGGACGGCATGAAAAGGGCAGCAGCAGTGATAGACAGCGGGCTCGCATTGAATAAATTACAAACACTAAAAGAGCTGAGTAATTCTTTTTAATAAGGCTCGCGCACATGGGCACCATCCTGGATAAGATTGTCGCGGCAAAACGCGAAGAGCTTGAAGATGTAAAAAAGAAGCGGCCCTTGCCGGGGCTGGAAAAAAGCATCTGGGATGCGCCCGCTGTCAGGGATTTTAGTGCCGCGCTGCAGGGCGGCCGTGACGGAAAAATCACTATTATCGCAGAGGTGAAAAAAGCTTCGCCATCCAGGGGTATCATCTGCGAGCAGTTTCATCCCGTGGAAATAGCGCGGCAATATCAGGACAACGGCGCAGCGGCGCTGTCAGTCCTGACGGAAGAAAAATATTTTCTCGGCTCCCTTGACTATCTGCAGGAAATTAAAAAATCGACCGCGATACCGGTGCTGCGCAAGGATTTTATTTTTGACCCGTACCAGGTCTACGAAGCGCGGGCCCGTGGGGCGGACGCACTGCTTCTGATCGCGGCGATCCTTGAATTGGGGCAGCTCAGGGAATTGATCGTCCTGTGCGGCCGACTGTCATTATGCTGCCTGCTTGAGGTGCATAATGAAATGGAGCTGGAAACAGCGCTGGCGCTTGACGCTGACCTGATAGGAATAAATAACCGGGACCTCAATACCTTTACAACAGATATCAGTACCACGCTGAGACTCATAAAACTGATACCGCGCGGGAAAATAATAATAAGCGAGAGCGGTCTCGCGCGGCGGGAAGATATTATAACGCTTAAGGATGCGGGAGTTGACGCGTTTCTGATCGGTGAAACATTCATGAAAGAGAAACGGCCGGGGGATACGTTGAGGGAGATGATCGGTAAATAGGTGAATAGGTGAATGGGTGGAAAGGTAAAGAAATAAAGAGACAACCCACCTTCGCGCAAGGCTACAATGGGCAGGCAGGCAAAGGTAAAGAGTTAATTGAAGTAATTGGCATAATAACTACGCAACTCCAGAACTCCTAAACTCTGTAACTCAAGACGGTGAATGGGTAAAGATGGATTCAAGGGTTCCAGGGTTCAAGTTAATTAAAAGCAAAAAAAGGGAACAATAAACATGTTATATCCAGACAACATGGGCCATTTTGGAGAATTCGGCGGGCGCTTTGTATCAGAGACGCTCATGCCGGCTCTTATCCAGCTTGACGAAGCGTATCAGAAATACCGCAATGATACGGAATTCAAAAACGAATTAGCCATGTATCTTACCGAGTACGTGGGCAGGGAAAGCCCGCTCTATCATGCACGGCGTTTTTCAGAGCGGCTGGGCACAATAGCGGTATATCTGAAGCGCGAAGATTTAAACCACACCGGTGCTCATAAAATAAATAATACCATAGGACAGATACTGCTTGCCCGGAGGATGGGCAAGACCAGGATCATTGCCGAGACCGGGGCCGGACAGCACGGCGTAGCAACTGCCACGGTTGCCGCGCATTTCGGGATGGAATGTGAAATATATATGGGCGCCGAGGATGTGCAGCGTCAGTCGGTCAATGTTTTCAAGATGAAGCTGCTGGGCGCGAAGGTAAACGCGGTCACCTCCGGCACCAATACGCTGAAGGACGCCATGAATGAGGCCATGCGTGACTGGATAACCAATGTCCGGAACACCTTCTACATTATCGGCAGCGTGGCGGGTCCCCATCCGTATCCTCTGATCGTGAGGGATTTTCAAAAGATAATCGGAGAAGAGGCGCGGCGACAGATTCTCGCCAAGGCGGGAAGGCTTCCCGATCTATTGGTTGCGTGCGTAGGCGGCGGGAGCAATGCCATAGGACTTTTTTACCCTTTCCTGGATGATACGTCAGTTGCAATGGTCGGCGTTGAGGCAGCAGGTGAGGGTATCGGTTCCGGTCCCCACTCTGCGTCGCTGGTGGCAGGCCGGCCTGGCATTCTGCATGGCACCAGGAGCTATCTATTGCAGGATGCGCACGGCCAGATAGAGCCGGCGCACTCCATCGCGCCGGGCCTTGATTATCCTGGCGTAGGACCTGAGCACAGTTATCTAAAAGACAGCGGCCGGGTAACCTATGTGGCGGTGACCGACCAGGAGGCGCTTGACGCGTACCAGGAGCTGACGCGAAGCGAAGGCATTATACCAGCGCTTGAAAGCGCGCATGCTGTTGCGTATGTTATGAAAAATGCCCGTGAGATGAAAAACGGCTCAATCATCATTATAAATATCTCTGGAAGAGGGGATAAGGATATAAATATTGTCGCCGGGAAAATGGGGATAAAACTTTAAAAGGCAAGTCTAAAAAGCAGGGTTCGAGGGGCCGAGGGTTCAAAGGTAAGAAAATTTACGCTAACATGCAGGGAAAAATATATGTCGCGAATCAGTGAAACATTTAAGAAGTTAGCAGAGAAGAAAGAAAAAGCTCTTATAACCTATATCACAGCGGGTGACCCTGACATGCAGGCAACCGAGTCACTGCTGTACAGCCTGGCGTCAAGCGGAGCTGACATCATTGAGCTGGGCGTTCCTTTTTCAGACCCCATGGCTGACGGCATTACCATCCAGCACGCTTTTGAACGCGCTCTGAAAAATCCCTTTTCCATGGAAGCGATTTTAAGGCTGGTAAAAAAGGTGCGCACCCGCATTGCAACGCCCATCGTTCTTTTTGGCTACTACAATCCTTTCTATCAGTATGGATTGCAAAAATTATGCATTGATGCGCGGCAGGCCGGAGTTGATGGCCTGCTCGTGGTTGATCTGCCGCCTGAAGAGGCGATGAATTTAAAAACAGAGGCGGAATCGCAACAGCTCGATCTGATTTTTTTACTGGCACCTACCAGCACGGACGAGAGAATCAAGCGGGTGGCCCAGCTGGCTTCGGGGTTTATCTATTATGTCTCTGTTACCGGCGTTACCGGCGCTCGTGAAAGCCTGGCTGAGATGATTGATAAGAATGTGGCGCGGATTAAAAACGCTACAAGGCTTCCCGTTGGTGTGGGATTCGGCATATCAAAGCCTGAGCACATACGCTCAATGCTTCCCTTTGTCGACGCGGTCATCGTGGGCAGCGCTATTATTAAAATAGTAGAAGAGCACCTGGACAAACCCGGCCTGAATGAAAGCGTCGGCGCCTTTATAGCTTCTTTGAAGCAAGCTACTGTTATATAAACAGTCCTTATGGATTACCGCCAATCAATCGCCTACCTGTTCGGCCTGCAGCGCTTCGGCATCAAGCTCGGCCTCGCAAACATTGAGAAGCTCCTTTCCCTGCTGGGCAATCCGCATAAAAAGCTGCGCTGTGTGCATATCGCCGGAACCAACGGCAAGGGCTCAACCGCGGCATTTCTCCATTCCATTCTTTTGCACAGCGGGTATAATGCAGGCCTGTATACCTCGCCGCATCTCGTTAATTTTACCGAGCGCATAAAAATTAATAATACAGAAATAGCGCGCAAGCGTGTCGCGCAGATAGTCACCGTGCTACGGGACATGTGCCGCCGCGAAGATCTTGAAACCATCACGTTCTTTGAATTTATCACCGCGCTTGCATTTCAATATTTTGCTGATGAAAAAACTGATCCGGTAGTGGTAGAAACGGGCATGGGAGGAAGGCTTGACGCAACCAACGTCGTACATCCGCTTATAACAATCATTACATCAATAAGCCTTGAACATCAGGTCTATCTGGGAAATACGTTACAGCAGATTGCCGCGGAAAAAGCGGGCATAATAAAGAAGAACGCCCCGCTCTTAACCGGTGCAAGACAGCCCGGCGTAATTAAACTGTTTGCTGAACAATGCAGGAAACAGAAAACGCCATTGTACGTGCTGGGTAAGGATATTCTGTGTAAAAAAACCGGCTTTGCAGAACTCAACTACCGGGGGTTTGACTGCATCCTGAAAAACGCGCGGCTCGGGCTGCTTGGTGACCACCAGATGAGAAATGCCGGGCTGGCGCTCGGCGCGGCTGAACTGCTGCGCAGGCAGGGTTTTATAATCAAGGAAGAGGACATGCTGCAGGGCCTGCTGAAGGCTCGCTGGCCGGGAAGGCTTGAGGTTATCCGGCAAAAACCGGCTGTGGTCCTGGACGGGGCCCATAATCCTGAGGCATGGAAAGCCCTGCGGGAGGCGCTTGGGAAATATTTTAATTATAAAAACCTGTTCATGGTGATTGGCGTTATGCAGGATAAAGATATTAACCGGATGATAGAAACCTTGACACCGGATGCACATACAGTTATATTTTGTAAACCAAAAATGGACCGTGCGGCAGGAAAGACGGCAATCGCGTCCGATATGGCCGCGTTCCTGAAAAAAAAGATATTATGGATTGAAGATACTGCGACAGCAATTAAAAAGGCTTTTGAACTGGCAGCGCCGGATGATCTTATCTGCGTAACCGGGTCGCTGTTTACGGTCGGGGAGGCGAGGGAATACCTGCTTCCTAACAGGCACCCGGCATCAGGCCGCATACCGATGTAACAGAAATCACCTGACATGATGATAAAGAATATACTGCGCATACTTTACGGCATCACCCTGATTATCCAGCTCGCGGCATTGGCCAGCGCTGCGCAAATGCCTCCTTTTAAGCAGCCCGGAGAGCCAGATGAAGAGCCGGTGGAAGTAAAGGCTGACCGCATGAGCTATGACCAGAAAAACAACGTCATGATTGCCCGCGGGAATGTTGAAATGCGCCAGGGAGAGCGCATACTCAGTGCGCAATACCTCAAGGTGAATCTGGTAACAAAGAACGCCGTGGCCAAGGGAAATGTTCTTCTGAACGAGCGCGGTGATACCCTGGCCTGCGCAGAACTCAAGATGAACCTTGATGACCGGCGCGGTCAGGTGGACAATGCCCGGGTCTTTATAAAAAGTCAGAATTTTTACATTGACGGCAAGCAGATTCAAAGCCTCGGTCAGGATGCCTATCATGTTGAAAAAGGGGTAATAACCACCTGTGACGGCGACAATCCGTTCTGGCGGATTGATGCTAAAAAAATAGATGTAACGCTTGACGGGTACGCAAAAGTCCAGGGCAGCACCTTCAGGGTAAAGGGCGTGCCGGTTGCCTATTTCCCGTACCTGGTGGTCCCGGTAAAGACCAACCGGCAGTCAGGTTTTCTTGTTTCCTGAAATCGGCAATTCGCGGCGGAAAGGTTTTCAATTAGATAATTCATACTTCTGGGCGATCTCACCCAGCAGCGATGCCACGTTTTGGCTTGATATCGCATCCATTAAAGGTCCCGGTGCCGGTATAGAAACCCGCCTGGTCACCGGAAGCGATTCATGGCTGCGGTTTTACAGCTATTACGCGAATGAATCCCATTACTATTTTAATAACGCGTACAACAACATCAATGACCGGAGCCAGCAACGGGGAGAGCTGCATTTAGAAGGAGAGCATTACTTTTCGCCCGATTTATATCTCAAGGGCTTTGGCACCTACATAACTGACCGTGAGTTTTACAATGACTACAGCGGCAAGGCGAATCGCACCAAATATGCCTTTGACCGGGCAACCAATCTGAAACGGCTGGAAAAGGATGAGTCATTTTTATTTGCCAACAAGAACTGGGATTTTTACAACCTGCTGGTTAATTTTGATGTCTATAAAGACCTGGTGCAGAGCAACGAGCAGGTGCTGCAGCGCTCACCCCAGGTAAATTTCTCCAGCCTTTCCCAGCAGGCATGGAACACGCCGCTCTACTACCAGCTGAACACATCATACAGTAATTTCTGGCGTGAGCAGGGCCTTAAGGGAAGCCGGCTTGACGCGTTTCCGAAGCTATCGCTACCCATGAACCGGTGCGGGTGGCTGACCTTTAATCCGCAAGTCGGGCTGCAGGGCACGTCTTATTTCGGCCTTAATCACAGTGCTGGTTATGATAAAAACGGCATTGCCCCCAATGCGAACGCTGAACTTTACCTGACCTTCCTGCGCGTCTTTGATATCAATAAGCCGCTGGTGGATAAGCTGAAACACGTGGTGGAGCCGGGCATTGAGTACCAGTACACGCCGGTCTTCAATCAGAAAGATTTGCCTCAGTTCGATATTCCGGAAGCATACTACCCGCAGCACAGCATATCCTACGCAATGACCAATCGTTTTACCGGGCTTTTTAAAGACAATTCCGGGGAGCTGTCGGAACGTGAATTCGGCTATTTTAAAATAGGCCAGAAATACTATCTGCGGCGGACATTCGGCTCTGGAAAAATCAGAAACGAAAACGATGCCGCCTATGATTACAATGCTCAGTTTGTCAATAATGCCATCAACACTGAATATCTCGATGCCCGGCTGAACCGGTATTCGGATGTTTTTTCCGAGCTGCGCGTCAATATTTTAGCCAAACTCTATTTTAAGACTAAATCAGGATTCAATCCGCACGAAAACAACTTGAGCTACTATAACGCGCTGGTTACCTGGGAAAACCTGACGGGAGAGTTTTTAGATCTGGAATACCGCTATGAGCGCGACCGGCTGGAGCAATGGGATGCCAAAGGCAAGTTCAAGCTTTTTGACCCGGTGTACTGCTTTTTTGATTCCAGCTACAACCTTATAGATAGTGAGAAGCTGGATAACCAGATAGGGTTTGATTACCGCGCTCAATGCTGGGGAGCAAAACTGTGGTATCAAGACGATACCAAATCCGGCGGGCAGAAGAGCGATAGCAGTATACGGTTCACCTTTTATCTGCGCGGCATGGGCGATACACTAAAAGAGAAGTTCAGATGAAAAGCCCGGTATTTCTCTTTGACCTGCGCACAGATATCCGTGAAAGCTTCACCGCGCGTCTCCATCGCCTCCTTGATCAAGTCGCAATCGCATCCATCATACAAGAAAAAGAGCTGGTGGCAGTCAAGCTGCATTTTGGTGAAAAGGGTAATACCGCCTTCATCCGGCCGATATTCCTGCGGGACATTGTCCAGAAAATATACGCGTGCGGCGGCAGGCCGTTTCTAACTGATGCCAATACCCTGTACCGGGGAGAGCGCGGCGAAGCTGTCTCGCACCTGAAGCTGGCGATAGAACATGGATTCGGCTTTGAAACGATTGGTGCCCCGCTTATCATCGCTGACGGGCTCAGGGGGAACTCCTTTCAGCGAATAAAGATAGCCGGTAAACACTTCAAGGAAGTTTTTGTCGGCGCGGAAATTGCGCAGGCTGATGTACTGGTGAGTGTGGCGCATTTCAAATGCCATGAGCTGACCGGATTTGGCGGAACACTGAAAAACCTTGGCATGGGCTGTGCCGCCCGTCAGGGTAAGCTCAAGCAGCACTCCAATGTATCTCCGAAAGTCAAAAGAAAAAGCTGTACAGCCTGCGGCCGTTGTATCACCTGGTGCCCGGGTGAGGCGATTTCATTGGTAAATGAAAAGGCAAAGATCAACCTGGAGAAATGCATCGGCTGCGCTGAATGCGTCATGATCTGCCCTGATGGTGCGATTCAGGTCAACTGGAACGAGACCATCGAAATTTTTCAGCACAAGATGATTGAGTATGCCTGGGGCGTGCTCAAAGAAAAAGAGAAGAAAACCATCTTCCTTAATTTTATAACCGATGTCAGCCCCGCTTGCGACTGTTACGGGCATGCGGACCGGCCCATAGTTCCTGATATCGGGATTCTGGCCTCCCTTGATCCAGTAGCCATTGACCAGGCTGCCGCTGATTTGGTAAATAATGAACAGGGACTGGAAAACAGTGCCCTGACAACAAACCACGCGAGGGGAAAAGATAAATTCAAGGATATTTACCCGAAGATTGACTGGGAACTGCAACTCGACTATGCGGTTAAACTTGGGCTCGGCAAACGTGACTATGAACTGATAAAGATATAAGTTTTACCGGACAGTTATGAAATAAATAGTGATAGATTGAATTAGCGGAGAGATTATGAGTCTACTGAGCGCAATTGGAAACACACCACTGGTGGAACTGCAGAGAATATGGGATGCTGATAAAACCGGCGTGCGCATTCTTGCCAAGCTTGAAGGTTCAAACCCGGGAGGGTCAGTAAAGGACCGGCCCGCTTATTACATGCTGAAGAGCGCAATCGAATCCGGTGAACTAACCAAAGACAAGACGATACTGGAGCCCACATCGGGAAATACCGGCATCGGCATGGCAATGATCGCAACCGCGATGGGATTTCGCATCAAGCTGACAATGCCTGCCTGTGTCAGCGAAGAGCGCCGGGCCATACTCATTGCTCTGGGCGCAGAGCTCGAACTAACACCGGGGTGTGATAAGACCGATGGCGCAATCAGGCGCGCGCACCACATCATGGAAATGCACGGTGACCAGTATTATATGCCGGATCAGTTTTCAAATCCTGCCAACTGGAAAGCGCATTATGAAACTACAGCGCCGGAAGTGGTGCGCGACACCAGGGGAGCGGTGGACGCGTTTGTTGCCGGCATGGGCACCACGGGAACACTTATGGGCTGCTCACAATATTTTAAGGAGCATAATACCGGGATCAAAGTTTTTGGTGTGGAACCAACCCTGAACCATCGCATTCAGGGACTTAAAAATATGCAGGAGTCAATTGTTCCTTCAATATACAATGCATCGATGCTTGACGAGAAGCTGGTGTGTGAAGATGATGCCGCGTTTGAGATGTTCCGTGAAATGGCTTTGCGCGAGGGGTTATTCTGCGGCCTCAGCAGCGGCGCTGCCTTGTGGGGTGCCATTCAGGTCGCACGCGAACTGCCGCGCGGCTCAACGGTGGTGGTAATTTTTGCCGATCGCGGAGAGCGGTATCTGTCCACAGAGATTTTCCGCTCAGTATGCGCGCTCTGCCCGCCGTAAAAATACAGGGTTCAAGGATTACAGAGGGCGATGGCAGTGATTGCAGCATGCGGAATGAATCAGGGAGCAGGTTTTACTGCTGCGGCAGAGCGTGCGCAGCGAAAACCTGTGAGATGGCTTCTGCTGTCAGGCGCGTTTTTTCCCCGCTGCGAGCAGCGAAGAAAATTAATATCGTTTACCCACGAACCGCCTCTGCATACACGATACACTCCCTCCGGCGGCCCCTGGGGGTCCTGCTTCAGAGAATTTTTATAACCGGTATCCTCATACCAGTCCCGGCACCACTCCCAGACATTACCGGCCATGTCATAGAGCCCGAAACTATTGGGCTCAAAGCTCCCAATTGGTTTCATTTCTTTATCTCTGAGAAATCCTTTATTATAATTGGCATTGCTCATTTCCAGCGTGTCGCCATAGGGGAATTTTTTACGTGCCAGCTTTCCGCGCGCTGCTTTTTCCCACTCAGCCTCGGTAGGTAGACGTTTGCCAATCCATCCGGCATAGGCCTGCGCATCTTCCCAGCTGACCAGCACAACAGGGTAGGTACCTTTACCTTCAGGATATGCCGAGCCCTTCCAGTTATAGGGTTCAGCCCAGGGCCTGTCCACAAAAGGGGCCGGGCGACCTGTTGCAAGGACAAAACGCTGGTAGTGCATATTGGTCACTTCGTATCTGTCGATATAATACGCAGGCAGAAAAACCTGGTGAACGGGTTGCTCGTCAGGTTGTGCCTCAGCATCTTCGGAGCCCATGAGAAACTCTCCGGCCGGAATAAAAACCATATCTTTGATATCCGGATGATTGAGCAATGCCCGCTGCGTCTCAACCGTTGATTGCAGCTGCTCTTTTTCCTGATTTGATTTATTGCAGTTGGTCAGGGGGAAGACGAGCAGAAGGATAAGGAGATAATAACGTTTCATAAATATCAAGATCTGTCCGGCAATGACTGCTTATCGAAGGGCTGAGGGAGCATTATCAAGCATCTTTGTATCGTATATGTCACCGTACTGGCGAATCGAAACACTAAGGGCTCACGCCGGAGTTGCGGTCTGCAATTATCAGATTGGCTGCAATAAGACGCTGGGCAAGTGTGTCTACAATGACTTTGGCAAGGTGGGGATAGGTTGCTAAAATTGTTTCAAGGTTGTCGCCGGAAAAAACTTTCACGACACTGCGCCCCAGAGAGCGCACGGTTGCCGAGCGCTGTTTCTTCAGGATGGCACTAATCTCACCGAAGTACTCTCCGTGCAGGGTGATTCTGCCGACCTCACTGCCATCCTTGGTTACCAGCAAACCTTTTTCTGATTCAATCAGCTGATATATATCGCACCCGGCAGTTCCCTCTTCAATAATTACATCGCCATCATGAAAAATCAATTCCGCAATATCAACCACATTTTCCAGCGGAATATACTCTTCTGCAATCTCTGTGGTTTGCTCAAGCTGGGTCATGACGGATTGCAGAATTTTTTCTGTGAGCTGCGGCCGGTTGTATATTATATCCCTGATCAGCTTGGTTGGATAGGTTGCAATGCGGGAGGGAGAGAGAGAATATGCTGACGTTGTATAGGGACGATTAAGATAAAAATTTTCCAGGCCAAATATATCGCCCTCTTTAAGCGCACGGATGTTTTTATTGTTTTGATAAATCTCCACTTCACCCTTCAGGATGACATAAAATCGGTCACTGGGATCAGCTTCGGCAACAATCAGTTCCTTTGGTCTATATTCGCGTATTATTACTTCCTGAAAGGTATCAACCTGTTTTGTTTCCATAATACTATGATGATCAGCTCCTGATGCTCTGTTGATGCTGCTATTATATAATTTTATTACAAGAAGTATGAATATGTCAACAACGTTAAATAATTGTTGCCCGGTTTCTTACTGGTGAAGTTTAGAAGCGGAAGAAGACAGGCACGCCTGGATAGCTGCAAGAGGCACCGCGCCTTCACGAACAATAGTAAATGGCATGATCGAAAGGTCAAGCACTGTTGAAGGACTGCCTCCCGGGGTTTCTCCGGCATCAATAACCAGATCGATGGCATCAAGTAATTGTTGTGGAATCTGCTTTATGGAGCCGGGCTGCGCTCTCCTGCATGATTGGCGCTGGTTGATGTAATGCAGTCCCCAAACAATGTCAATAACCGGTGCGCAACGGGATTGCTTGAAATTCTCATGCCGACTGTTTTACCGTCACCGGTTATAAAACGTGAAATATGCGGGGCGGCTCGTAATACAAGGGTAAGCGGTCCCGGCCAGAAGTGACCGGCCAGGGTAAGCGCAGCTTCAGGTACCGCAGCAGCAAGCCGGTGTATCC
Organism: uncultured delta proteobacterium; assembly: GCA_963803975.1. Taxonomy (GTDB): domain Bacteria; phylum Desulfobacterota; class WTBG01; order CAIYCZ01; family CAIYCZ01; genus JAPLIX01. The sequence continues at coordinate 354,769 of CAWDOY010000003.1, read as the reverse complement.
AGGCAGTATCCGGTATCAAGAGTAATACCGGTTTTGCAGCGTCACGCTCCTTGATATGAAAAAGCCTTCTCAGGGCGGAATCATTTGCGTAATGAACGCCCAGTCCGTAAAAGGTCTCGGTCGGGTAGAGAACGATGCCGCCGTCCCGCAGGCACTGGACAGCCTGCTGCAAAAGGGATGGTTCCGGTTCATCGGAGTTTATTGAAAGAATTGCTGCCATGAATTATAAACGCTGATTCAATTTCTTTTGCAGTTCCTGCGCTTTTTGCTCCACCTGTTCAGCCAGCCCGTTCCTGAAGGAATTGAGCTTCTTGCGCAGCCCGGCATCCTTGAGAGCCAGTATCTGCACAGCCAGGACTGCGGCATTACGCGCACCTGCCTTACCAATGGCCATGGTTGCTACCGGAACTCCTGCCGGCATCTGTACGGTGGACAAAAGGGCATCGATGCCTTTGAGAGGGGAAGAGTCTATTGGTATACCGATGACCGGCAGCGGTGTTTCTGCAGCAATGACGCCGGCAAGGTGCGCTGCACTGCCAGCTCCCACAATTATCACTTCAATGCCCCGGCTCACGGCAGTTTTTGCATATGCAGAAGTTCTGGCTGGAGAGCGGTGTGCTGATGAAACAGTTACCTCATAGGCAACGGCAAATGAATCAAGAACATGCAAAGCCTCTTCAAGTATCGGAAAGTCAGAATCACTCCCCATAACCACACCAACGGGCGGTTTATTCTTTTTCATGGGCGGGTATCCTTTCTGGTTGACGTATTATTTTTGTACCGCCTTCTGTAAAAGGTCCTGGGCCACTTTGTTATGCGGGTCAAGGGCTAAAACCTTTTTCAGATAGCGAACTGCATTCTGGTTCCTGCCAAGGGAAATGCACTGCTCGGCAGACGACAGATATGCACTGGTGCAGGCCTTCGGGAAACAGGGAGGAAAGAACAGCATGAAAATAGTCCTTGCCAAAGACCTTGCGCGCAAGCTTGTTGTTATTATCCAGCAAAAAACGGATCAGCAGCAGGTTGTCCCGATGAGCGGGGAAAATAGCCTTCAAGTGACTCAGGGCTTTTGTGAAGAGCTGCTTGATCCGGGAAAGCACATCAGCAAGGTTGCTGTGCGCATGTTCAATCACTGCAAGATATTCATCAATGATTACTGGAAAATGTTTCGTTCTGCCGGTAAACGTCAAGTTCAAGCAGGGGCCGGTATGCTTCAATCTGGTATGCATCCTCTTTTAATTTAATGGTCTCATGAAAAATGGACCCGATAGTCCAGTCGAACAGATGTTCATAGAGATTATTCATTGTTTCATTATTCCTGAATAACCGGTGGCATTGATCCTTTAAATTCCACAGCGGTCCTTTCTTTAATTCTGAACCAATCCACGCATCAAGCAGGTGGTATGCTACTAAACCAGTTTTTTTATGTTCTTCACACGAGCTGGTCAAAATAGATGGTAGCAATACAAAAATCCTGCACCATATTGCGCAGAAAAAAATCTTTTCGCGATTCAAGCCAGGAATTATTCATATCTGATACGTTTTTTTAAAAGCACCTTCTACCGGTTTATTGCCCGGTACGCAATATCTCTGCGAACATGAACACCGTCCCAGTGAATTGTATCAACTGCCTGATACACCGTTGTTATTGCTTCGGCGATCGTGTTGCCGCGAGCTGTGACGCCCAGGACACGACCGCCGGCAGAAACTACCTGTCCATCTTTTAAAGCAGTTCCGGCATGGAAGACAAACGCCTCCGGTATGCGGGAAGCCTCAGCAAGGCCGGTAATAGGCTGCCCCTTCAGGTAGTTCCCCGGATAGCCGCCGGCTGCCATCACGACACAGACGGATGGTCTGGGGTCCCATGCAATAGCAACATCTGCCAGTCTCCCCCGAGTAATCGCCTGCATTATATCCACGAGGTCTGTTTTAAGCCTGAATATGAGCGGCTGGGTTTCCGGGTCACCGAAGCGGGCATTAAATTCAAGCACCCGCGGACACCCGTCTTCAATCATAAGACCGGCGTACAGCGCACCTTTGAAATGTATCCCGCGGGCATTGAGAGCTTGCAGCAGAGGGTACATAATCGTGCGCATGATAATCTCTTCAAGCTGCGGCGTAATGACCGGGGCAGGGGAGTATGCTCCCATACCGCCGGTGTTAGGGCCTTCATCACCGTCAAAGACTCGTTTATGATCCTGAGAAGATGGCAGCGGAATAATGGTAATGCCGTCGGTAACGCAGATGAACGACGCTTCTTCGCCGGTTAAAAAATCTTCCACAACCACTGCAGTGCCGGCATCGCCGAATTCATGTTGCAGCATGATGCGGTCTATAGCCGCCAGCGCTTCGGCTGTCGTTTGCGCAGGAAAGACTCCCTTGCCTGCAGCAAGGCCGTCGGCCTTTATTACCAGAGGGCAGTTTTTATTTTGAACATACGCTTTTGCTGCTGCAGGATTTATAAACTGGGCGAAATCAGCGGTAGGGATGCCATGCTCACGCATGATCTCTTTGGCGAATATCTTGCTTGATTCAAGAAGCGAAGCCTTTTGCGAAGGGCCAAAGATGGTAAGCCCTTCCTTTTCAAAGATATCAACGATGCCCAGCGACAGGGGTACTTCCGGCCCAACCACCGTCAGGTCAATCCGGTTTTTGACGGCAAAGCTTTTTAGAGATTGGATATCTTCAGACGCAATGGAAACACATTCGGCAACCTCTGCAATACCGGCATTGCCCGGGGCACAGAAAAGTTTATCAACCCGGGGGCTCTGTGCTATTTTCCAGGCCAGTGCATGCTCCCGTCCCCCGCCGCCTACAATGAGCACGGTTAATCCCATGTTATAATCCTCAAGGTATTAAACCGGGAATTGAACATTTCCCTATTATACTTTTGCCAGATAGTCTGTAATGGCCGCATCGTACTGTGAGGTTCTCTGGAAAACCTTTTTTGCGAGATAAAAATTGGTTGCTTTTGAAACAACACCATTGTTTGCCTTCATCTCCGCAATAACTTTCGGATAATCTGCAGGGTCGACTATTACCGTAACGTCTTCATAGTTCTTTGCAGCTGACCGCAGCATAGTCGGTCCGCCGATATCTATGTTTTCAATGGCATCTTCAAGCGTACAGTCTTTTTTAGCAACTGTTTCCTCAAACGGATACAGGTTGACAATAATCATATCTATAGGGTCGATATGGTATTCTTTCATTTTGCTGACATGCTCCGGATTGGAGCGCCGGCCCAAAAGACCGCCATGTACTTTTGGATGAAGGGTCTTAACCCGGCCATCAAGCATTTCCGGGAAACCCGTGTATTCAGAGACGTCTTTTATTGCTAAACCGGCTTCACGCAAAGACTTTGCCGTGCCGCCAGTTGAGAGAATTTCCACGCCAAACTTGCTGAGCTCCTGTGCACATTCAAGGACCCCGGCCTTATTCGATACGCTGATGATAACTTTATTTATTTTCGCCATACGCCATTTCCTTCCTTTCTTACCATTGATTATTAAACGTGTTTTAAAAGTATAAAACGTATTTTTAAAGATCAGGACCATTTATATCCCGTTAACATACTCCCGTGGCACCCGGCTGCTTATGCCGCACAGCACTTCATAAGGGATAGAATGAGCAATTTCAGCAAGCTCACGTGAATCAATGGTTTCATCTCCCTGGGTGCCGAGAAGAATGACCTCATCATTTATTTGTACGTCCGCAACATCAGTGACATCAATCATTACCATGTCCATGCATACCACACCTGCGACTGAGGCTCTGCGCCCGCGGATGAGCACTGCGGCCCGGTTGGAAAACTGCCGGCTGTATCCGTCTGCATAGCCAATGGGAAGCGTTGCTATCAGGCTTTCCCGGTTAGTGATAAATGTCCTCCGGTAGCTGATGCTTGAGCCGGCGGGTACTTTCTTAAGTGTTGCTATTTTTGTTTTAAGGGCCATAACCGGCTTCAGCTCAATGGTAAGATGCTGCGATGGGCTGATGCCATAGAGCATAAGGCCGGGCCGGATAAGGTTAAAAGAAGGCTCCAGGTGCCGTATGATCGCTGCACTGTTAGCCAGATGCAGATACGTGGGAGAGAACCCCTTGTCCCTGATGCGTGCGGACAACTCACGAAAAGTATTTATCTGCTTGACGGTAAAATCATCTGCAGATGCTGGTGAAGTATCTGCCGCAGCGAGATGGGTAAGAAGACCGTCAACTACCAGATTTTTGCAGGTTCTCAAGCGCTCGATGAAGCTGTCAAGGTCACCGGGCAGTATGCCAATTCTTCCCATACCGGTATCAAGCTTTATATGGACTTTCAGGCTCAGGCCATGGTGTGATGCTATCGCATTGAGGCTGAGAGCTGTCTCGATATCAAAAAGAACCGGAATGATATGATAGGCAACAACATCTTCAGCCTGGCCGTTATAAACGCCGCCCATTACCATGACCGGGGAACGTATGCCTGCTCTTCTCAGTTCAACAGCCTCTTCACATATAGCAACACCCAGAAAATCAACACCGCACCTTTCAAGCTCCCGTGCAACATTGACCGCACCATGCCCATAGGCATTGGCCTTGACAATTGCAAGAACGTTCCTTCCACTGCCGGCTAATCCCTTGACTTTATTAAAGTTGTAGCGTAAGGCTGCTAAATCTATTTCAGCAACCGTTGGCCTTGGCATAGCAACAGTTTCCTTCTTTATAAACAAATTTTTTTACCATCAAAATTATGATAAGTAAAGATGAAAGAAGCGACAGGAATTTTTCCAGAATAAGGCATAGAAAACCAACAAGCGGCATGGCCGCAGTGAAGGGACAGGATAGAGCAGTGGAGCACGAGCGCAGGGGGTTTTAACGCCACAACACTATTCTTAGTAGCTTGCGTCACGGCGCCGGTATAATGTGTGCCCTTACCGTCAGGTAACCTCTGGCAACGCCTTTTTTATTATATGCCGCGATTTTATATTGAAAAAGAATCTATACATAATAACACGGTCATCATAGAGGGTAGCGAAGCAAGACACATTGGAAAAGTGCTGAGGCTTCGGGAGCATGATTCCATAACTCTTTTTGATTGCAACGGAACCATCTATACCGGAACGATTATCAAAAAAGATAATAAACAGGTACAGGTGCGAATTGATGATCGCTGTATGGCACTTGAACGGCAGGATGCAAATATTATTCTTGGGCAGGCCCTTGCAAAAGGTATGAAGATGGATCTCATTGTCCAGAAGAGCACCGAACTTGGCGTATCCCGAATCATTCCGTTTAGTTCGCTGCGGACTAGTGTGCGCTATGATGAGAAAAAGGCTTATGACAGGGTCAATCACTGGCAGAAGATCGCGCTCGAATCTGCAAAACAGTCAGGCATGCGGCACATACCGGCTGTAGAAAAAGTTGATACTTTTAAAAGCCTTGCGATGAGGAATTTTGACGGTTATCTGAAAATTATACTGTGGGAAGAGGAAAACGCATTAAGGTTGCGGCACGTCCTTAAAACTTCCCCTGCTCTAAAAAATGTTATTTTTCTGGTCGGTCCTGAAGGCGGCTTTGACGCTGAAGAAGTGGCGTTTGCACGTGAGCGCGGGTTCAGCCCTGTTTCCCTGGGTGACGCTATATTGCGGACCGAAACGGTCAGTATGGCAGTATTATCAGTAATGAGGTATGAAGCAGGGGACTTTGGTTGAGCGTGGAGTCGTCCACAGGTGTCTTTTTGTACTCATGGAGCATACTCATGAAATGTCCGAAATGCGGGTTTATCAGCTTTGATGATCTTATACAGTGTAAAAAATGCGGCGCGCAGTTAAAGGAAACAAAGACCCCTGATAATCTTATAAGCAACGACCGGACAGCGGCACCCCGCGAACCAGAAGGCGAATCTTTTCTGCCCCCGCAATGGCGTGAGACAATAAAAACAATTAAAAGGGAACTTGAAGCCATAGAGGGGAGTGCTGTTGATAAGCAGTCGCATGTTAACCCCGGGGCTGGGGCTGCTGCTGAACTGGATAAACATTTTTCTGCCACCAATGTGCCGGCCGTCCCCGGTCCCTGCCTGACGGCAGCAAAAGGAGGCTTTTTATTACGTCTGCTTGCCTACACGATTGACTGTACCATCGTATACTGCATAACCCTGGCATTATTATTTGCCGGCTTTATCTTCCTGCAATCATCTGCTCTTGATATTGGCAAGGCAGATACCCTGGAACTGCTGAGATTGCTCTTTACCCCCTATATAATTGCCAGCACGGTTATTGAGTCATTCTACTTTACCTACTGCCATGCAGTCACCGGCCAGACCATAGGAAAGTGGATTTGCGGTCTCAAGGTGGTGAATGAGAGCGGAGAATTGCTCGGGTTTAAAAGAGCGTTTATCAGATGGCTGGGTTATCTGGTTTCCCGCTTTTTTCTTTATGCCGGGTTTATCTGGGTTGCTTTCAGCAGGGAAAAGCGGGGGTGGCACGATAAGATTGCAGGAAGCTATGTTATCAGAGTATGAACAAAAAAGGGGAAGGCTCTGAGCCTTCCCCTTTTTTGGGCCTATTTCACATTAGCCCGCCATCACTTTTTCTGCTTCCTCGCGAAACGCATCCATCACATACGGGATGCCGGATACCTTGGTAGCCTCTTCAGTGAGAGACATAAGATCTTTTCTGGAAATCGTGGAAAGACGGAAATTTCTGCTGCCGGCCATGAGCTGCTGCAAGCCAACCTTCAGCTTATCAGTATAGGAATAGATACCAATAGCACCAAGAGGGATTTCTTTAATTTGATTGCCGTATCTGGCTTTCAGCGTCTCGTAGCAGATAAAAATTTCTTCAACGGATTTACCGAATTCGGAAACAGTTTTGGGAAGATCCTTCTCTTTGAGCCATTGCTCCATGTTTTTACCAACCATGCCCGGAATCATGAGCGCGCGTCCAAAACAGGTAGCTTTGGTGTAAGGAGCACCCATTGCAAGGACTTTAAAAATATGATCTTCAGCAGAAAATCCGCCGCCGATTGCTATATCAGGTACATATTCGCCTTTTGCCGCAAGCTTCTGGCAGAGTTCATAGGTCATGGACTGGAGATAAAACGTGGGAACACCCCACTCTTCCATCATTCTCCAGGGGCTCATGCCTGTTCCACCCGGCGCACCATCTATGGTGAGCAGGTCAATCTTTGCCTCTGAACTCCACTTAATTGCCATGGCAAGCTCACGCATTGGATAGGCGCCGGTTTTCAGGGTGACCCGCTTGGCTCCCAGGCTGCGCAGCCGTTCTACTTCTTTCAAAAAACCTTCATGGTCGATAAAGCCCAGTCGTGAGTGACGTTCAAACTGCTTGAGTGCGCCATCCCTGAAAGCAGCCTGGTTGGCTTCAAGGGATGGATCAGGGGTAACAATATAACCGCGCTTCTGCAGTTCCAGTGCCCGTTCAAGAGTATTAACTTTGATTTCACCGCCAATACATTTTGCTCCCTGGCCCCATTTAAGCTCCATGCTTTCAACACCGAGTTTTTCTACCGCATATTCTGCCACGCCAAATTTTGTGTCTTCTACGTTCATCTGCACATGGATATCGCCGTACCCTTCATAAAACTTGCGGTAACTCTCAACTCTGCGGCGCAGCTCAGGCGACTCAACAACTTTCCCCTTGTTATTGAGCTGAAGTTTTGGATCAATACCGCACACATTTTCACCGCATATTAAAGAAACACCCGATATGGCAGCACCCACTGCAAAGTGTTCCCAGTTTGCCCGCGCGATTTCTGTTGAGCCGAGGGCTCCGGTGAATACCGGGACCTTCATCTTAATCTTATTTTTAAAGCCAAACTCTGTCTCGGTATTAACGGCAGGAAATGTTGCATGATCCGGATCAGCGGGCGTGCCTTCAGGAAGTCCCTCAGCACCAAGGGCATATCCCTGAATGTTTATATGGGAATAGTCCACCGGATAATTTTTATCTGCGCCTGCCGTAACCGTGCCAAACGGTCCGGGATAGATTAATTCTCGTCCTCTGAACGTAGCTTTAAAAACTTCGCAATTTCCTCTGCAGCCATCAATGCACCGCGTGCATATTCCTGAGCCGGGGACTACACTGCGCGACCGATTAGAAGTCTGGGTTGCTTCATTAGCATTTGGTTGTTGTAGGTTCATGATTCTCTCCTTTGAGATAATAATAAGAAATATTAATGCGGCAATCAATTGCCATCATATCGTGGTTTTGCAAAATAGCATCGTGAAAATTATATGTCAACAATATAAGCATTTTAATTTCATAATACATTGTAAATACATTTCAAAATAGCAACACTCCATTGACATGCAGAATTTACTTATAAGGCAAAATACCATTTATAAATTATATTATAAAGCGGTCATATGGCCGATATGATATGTAATTATGAATTATAATAACGGTAACTATTTCTTTCTATAAATTCAGCTTTCTTCTTTTTTCCGGAAAAGCATTTACGATGATTTAATTAATAGGAAATATTATTTATTATTACGGCAAAATGACCGTATAAAATATTGACAACAAATAATATAACGGTATTATTTCAGTGACAAAACAGCATTAGAGGAAATAGGGATGGATGCGTCATCGCGGAAAAAAATCATTTTAATTTTAAATATTCTCTATGATGCCGGTAAGCATCTGGGGAGTACCAAGATAGCGCAAAAATTACAGGATGCCGGAGTTGAACTCAGTCAGAGAACAGTACGGCATTATTTAAGCAGAACAGATAAGGACGGGCTTACGCAGGGCTTTGGTAAAAAGGGCAGAATCATTACGCCCAAGGGTGAGGAAGAACTTAAATCATCTTTTGTAATTAATAAGGTTGGTTTTGTCGCATCTAAAATTGATAATCTGACCTATCAGATGGACTTTTCTCTGCGAAAGCAAAGCGGCAAAATTATTCTTAATGTATCAACCATAGACAAGAGAGATCTGAAAAAAGCAATTCCTCAATTGCAGCAGGTCTTTCGTGCCGGCTTAGGCATGGGCAGATATGCTGCTATTATCAATCCGGGAGAAAAGCTCGGGAAAAATATAATAGAAGAGGGCAAGGTTGGTATAGGTACCGCTTGCAGCGTCACCATTAATGGTATTTTTCTCCATGAGGGAATTCATATAACATCACGCTTTGGCGGTCTGCTTGAACTGAATAAGGGGCGGCCGGTTAGATTTACTGAAATCATCAACTATGATGGATCTTCTATTGACCCGCTTGAGGTTTTCATCAAGGGTGGCATGACGAGCGTCAATCAGGCGGTACTTACCGGTAATGGCAGGATAGGCGCAAGCTTCCGTGAAGTACCGTCCGTGGCTATCCCTTTTGTAGAAAAATTACGTAAAAAAATGGATAAAATCGGTTTAGGAGGGATACTGCTTGTTGGCAGGCCGGGTCAGCCACTTCTCGATATACCGGTAGCAGAGGGAAGGGCGGGTATGGTTGTGGCGGGCGGGCTGAACCCTTTGGCTGCAATAGAGGAGTCAGGCGTAGCAACACAAAATATTGCTATGGGTTCATTATATGAGTTTCAGCAGATGGTTCCTTTCTGGGAATTAAAATTATAATGCATTATTTTGAACTTACTTTAAACTATCCTTTTGCTGTAGCCGATATGTTTTCTCATGCTTTAATAGGAGTTTTTGAAAATTCTATAGTTACACAGAACGGCAAATAATCCAGGGATTACATTATGCCAGCAACAGTGATGTTTGTTGATGATGAAGAAATCATACTTGAGTGCATGAAGACTATATTCGGTGAAAAGAATTTTAAGGTGGTCACCGAATCAAATCCGCGCTCTGCGCTTGAACGCATCAAGCAGGAAGACATAGCAGTAATTGTATCTGATCAGAAAATGCCGGGCATGAGCGGCATTGAGTTTCTGTCACAGGTAAAGGACATTTCCCCTGATACCGCGAAAATCCTCATGACGGGTTTTGCTGACTTCCAGACTGCAGTGGATGCCATAAATACCGGCGGAGTTTTCCGGTTTATACTCAAGCCCTGGAAGAACGACGATCTCATAAAGACGGTTGAGGATGCAGTAACCCACTACGAAATGATTCATGCACTGAAAAAAGGTGATGAAGCAACCCTTATCTCTCTTGCCCAGACTATCGAGCTTAAAGACCCCTATACGCGCGGACACTGCGACAGTGTTGCCAAATATGCCATTCTGATTGCCGATCACCTGGGGCTGGAGGAAGAAATAAAAAAGGAGATCAAGTATGGCAGCTGGCTTCATGATTGCGGAAAGATAGGCGTTCCCGAGGCGATTCTTAATTATCCCGGCAAGCTCAATGAACAGGAAATGAAAATTGTCAAGAAACACCCGGAATGGGGAGCTGACGTGGCAAAACGGGCCCTGCTGCATCCGATCATTGTAAATATCATTCTCCATCATCACGAAGCATTTGACGGCAGCGGATACCCCTACGGACTGCAGGGGGACGTAATACCGCTTGAAGCCCGCATCGTATCGATAGCTGATGTGTATGATGCGCTTACATCCGATAGGCCGTATCGAAAAGGGTACAGCGTTGATAAGGCAATTGAGATTATGACCTCTATGAAGGGTAAAGCATTTGACCCGCGCATAGCTGACATCTTTTTATCCATTGTTCAGAACCCCTCCTTTTCAAACCCTTCCTGAAAAGCGCTGCATGCCCCCTGTTCTTTGATTAAGCAAGCCAAAATATATTGGCAATAGAGTAAAAATAATATACTGTTTTGCATCACAGCATTGTAATCAAAACGGATCAATATGGTTAAAAGATTATTCAGGCGCAAAGTATTTCAGCATCTGTTAGAAGAGATAGATATGGAGCAGCACCGTCTGCAGCGCTCCCTTAACGCATTTGATCTAACCATACTGGGGATAGGGGCGATTATCGGTGTCGGCATATTTGTGCTGACCGGCACTGCAGCTGCGCGCTTTGCCGGCCCTGGCATTATTCTTTCCCTGTGTATTTCCGCCGGTGCCTGTTTTTTTACCGCATTCTGCTACGCGGAATTTGCTTCCTTAATGCCGGTAGCTGGAAGCGCCTATAATTATGCCTATGCCACGATGGGCGAGATGATTGCCTGGATTATCGGCTGGGATTTGATTCTGGAATATATTGTGGCGTCAATTGCCGTAGCAATAGGGTGGTCGGGATATTTTGTCAATATCATGCAGGCAATCGGCATAACCATCCCGGTCTGGTGCTCAAATGCGCCAGGCACGGTACCGGGAGCTTTGATCAACCTTCCGGCAATGCTGGTGGTGCTTTTTTTAACGGCCATACTTATCGTCGGTATCAAAGAGAGCGCCCGTTTTACCAGCATCATGGTTTTCGTTAAACTCATAACAGTAGTAATTTTTATAGCTGTCGGCTGTTTCAACATCAAGCCGGTTAACTGGGTTCCCTTTTTACCCTTCGGCTTTAAAGGTGTTATGACTGCGGCTGCTATTATATTTTTTGCCTATATTGGTTTTGATGCAATTTCAACTGCTGCTGAAGAAACTAAAAATCCGCAGCGAAACATGCCCATCGGGATTATTCTTTCCCTGACTATATGCACTGTTTTATATATTCTGGTAGCAGCAATTTTAACCGGGATGGTTTCATACAAGGAGCTCAATCATCCGGCACCGGTTGCACATGCCCTTAATCTGTTAGGATTCAGATGGGGTTCAGCGCTTGTTTCGGTTGGGGCTGTGGCAGGCATAACGAGCGTCCTTCTGGTAATGCTGCTGGGTATGCCGCGGGTATTCTTTTCGATGTCACGTGATGGTCTGTTATGGCCCTGGATTTCAAAAGTCCACCCGCGCTTCAGAACCCCGTATATAGCGCAACTGATAACCGGTGCAGTTGTGGCGGCTTTTGCAGGTTTTCTTGATATCGGCACAGCAGCAGAACTCTGCAACATCGGGACGCTGTTTGCTTTCTGCATTGTATGCGGAGGGATTGCAATTTTACGCAGGACGCACCCTGATTTGAAACGCCCGTTCCGCTGCCCGTTAGTGCCATTAATCCCTTTGTTAGGAATCAGCTTTTGTACCGGATTGATGCTGTCATTGCCCCAGATTACCTGGATTCGGTTTGCTTTGTGGCTTATTATCGGCTTGTTTATATATTTTTTCTACGGTATTAAGCACAGCCGCATGGCCCGCAAGGAAAGCAGCTACGATATAAGCTTGTAAACAAAACCCATAAGGAGTGCAATCATGATCAAGCCTTTGTCCATGCATGATAATAAGCATTAAAATAGAAGAGCTCAAGGGATTGAATAAACGAGTCGCAGAAATTGAATGGCTTCTGGTAACGCTGGTAATCCTCTATATAGAGATATCCGACTTCTCACTCCAGGAGAATCCGGGTGTGCTCATTGCACTGGGGTGCTTCACCTTATTCATTATCATGTCTCATTATATCGGGCTTGATTCTATAATCAGCAAATCGAAACTGACCATTGATACCTGGGCGATGATAGCATTTATCAGTTTCATACTATGGAACACCGGGAAAATTGAAAGCCCGCTTTTAAGCCTTTATTTATTGGTTATTATAACTGCATGTTCAACGCTTGGAGAAGTTGTTGCCTTCCTTGAAGTTGGGCTCATATCAGCCATCTGCTTTTTGTTGAGCTTTACGCCCTCCATGATATCAAAGCTCACGCTGATTCAGCTCAGCGGCCCGTTTATTCAGCTGTTTCCGTTCTGGCTTACGGCATATGTTACGATAAAGCTCTCAAAAGAAAATGCCGGGGCAAAAGAAAAAATTGAAGAGCTCTCTCAGACTGATTATCTCACCGGGCTGTATAATATGCGGATTTTTATGATCCTCATGGGACAGGAAATTATGCGGGCTCACCGGTTTAACCATTATTTTACTATAATGATTATAGACGCGGATAACCTCAAGTCGATAAATGACCGGTTCGGCCATCCGGCAGGCGACAGGCTGATTAAAAACATTTCAGAAACGATTGTTTCAAATTTGCGCATCACTGACATAGTTGCCCGCTACGGCGGCGATGAATTCATTGTTTTACTTCCCGAAACAACCACTGAAAATGCTTTAATTGCCGGAGAGCGGTTGAGAAAGAAAATGGAAAGCACGCCGTTTACTGGTGATGGCGAACAAGTTGAGATAACGGTAAGTATCGGTTATGCAAGCTATCCTGATCATGGCTTAGAGATGAACGAATTGATTAGACTGGCAGACAAGGCTTTATTGAGCAGTAAAGCACAGGGTAAGAACAGATCTACTGTTTTTTGTGATCGGCTAAGCTGAAGAAGCATCTTCGATATGAGGCAGATTTTATATTAAAAAGGTTAGCTACTGATATGAATCAGGGCTAACCTTTTTAATAATTGTTAATGGTGGCTCCCTCTGCCCATATCTTGCGACGGATTCTTTATTGACACACAATCATCACCTGCCTATACTTCCTTCATCCGAAAGCGAGTTCCTGTCAATTATCAATAATTGCAATTTTTCCGGCACAGCGGCAATCTGAGGGGTCTTTCCGCAGATGAGGCTGCAGCGCAAACACATAATCAGTTTTTCACTTGAAGCGCAGCAACAGGAGTTTTATAATCAAAATACAATAGAACGGTTTTCCGTGTCAAGGGCTTCTTATTCACTTCGGGTTCAATACCCCGCGGCTTGCCGCGCATCCAGTCATTCCGGCGAAAGCCGGAATCCAGAAAAAAAGCAAACTGGATGCCGGATCAAGTCCGGCATGACGAAATGCCTTCAATACCCCGTCCGCTTGCGGCGGGGTAGTTTATTCCAACCGAACAGCGCTTGAGGTGGTGTCATGATAAACTTGAGTATTGTATCTAACAGATCTGCCGGACCAGGGAAGGCAAAACAACACGCAGCGCTGCTTCTTTGTCTGAGCATTCTGCTATGCACCGGCTGCATCCCGAAGGGCGATACCGGTGTTTCGGGAACAGTGGCCGATGTCTCCGGCAAGCAGCTCGCAGACGTTCAGATCACCTGCGGAAAAAGCTCTGCCACAAGTGGAAGCGATGGCAGCTTTAAACTTCCCCTCAAGCCCGGCCTTGACCAGATCGTTATATTTTCCGGCTCCGGCCTGGTAACCGGCAGCTGGCGCGTGGACGTCCTTAAGGGAGTCACAACCTATCTCCCGGTACAGATGATGCCCCGGACCAGGCGTCAGACCATTGATACCACGCAGGGCGGCACCGTTACCGGCCCGCGCGGCGAAGGCGCCTCAGCTCCGCCCGAGGCCTTTGTTGATAAAAACGGTGCGCTAATAGGCGGTGAGGTTGACATTGCCCTGACGCCATATGACCCGGCCATAGAGGAAGAAGCGCAGGCCTATCCGGGGGAATTGCGCGGCTATACTCTTGAAGGTAATACCGTGCCGCTCCCCAGCTACGGGCTGCTCGACGTGCAGGTGACAAAAAACAACGAGCTGCTCCAGATAGCCCCGGGCAAGACCATGGACCTTGTGATTCCGGCGCCCTCTGCCGGCACCAAGCCTGACACCTCCCCGGTCTGGTACTATGAGGAAAAAGAGGCACGCTGGGTGGAAATAAAAAACCAGGCAACCTATGATGCCGGCACTAACACCTATCATGTAACAATCGATCATCTCACCACCTACAATGTTGCCCGCGCCATGGACCCCTCGTGTGTCAACGGTCTTGTTCAGGACGCACAGGGCAAACCGGTGGTCAGCGCGATAGTTACTGCGCAGCAGGTTGATATAAATGACCCGTATTATAACCGCGGCATCTACGCCAGGACCTATAGCGATGAAAACGGCAATTTCTGCCTGACCGCTGAGCGGGATGAGACGGTCCTTTTAACGGTGACCGATCAATCGGGTAAAAAGACAACCAGGACTTTTACCGCCGGCTCAACCCGCAGCAATGTCTACCCCGCAGACTGTTCACAGGCGTCCTGCCTTCAGCTGAAAACAATTGTTCTCGGCACTGAAGACCCCGGGCAGCAAAGTGGCGCAGCAGACTGCAATTTTGACCCGGCAGATAATCCGTTTCTTAATACCTGCGGCAAGGAGCTGGGAGATTTCTTTATCTGCTTCCATCCTGAGGGAGAATGCTTCTACAAGATGGACTTTGTGCTGACGCCGGACAATATGACGTATGAGATCTCGTTCGCTAACGGGTCAAGGGCAGTATCCCAGACCGACGTGCTCAGCGGCCAGGAAGTCAAATACTACGGGCCTGATCCCCGGAATGAGTTCTGCGGCCAGATATCCTCAAGCAGCAACGGGACAGTCATTACCACGGCATCGGGGGCTTCCTTCACCATGCAGAACAAGGCGTCCGGGGCTGTTGAGATAACCTGCCCGTCTGGATTCAGTTTTATCCTTGACGGTGCACAGAAAGACGCGCTCAACGGCTGTAACGGGCAGGCCGGGAATGCGGGAAATTCAGGAGGCAGCGGTGTTGCGTGCAAGCCGTACCCGGGTTCGTTCATGTCTTCATGCGCCACGGTTATTGACTGCATTGAAGGCTATCAATGCTGCGGCCCGCTGTTGCACCCGGAAAAAAATAAGTGCGTGCCTGCCGATATGTGCGACGTGCTCGAGCAGTCCTGTGTCAGCGACGATGACTGCCCGCCCCTGTGCTATACAGAGGATAACTGCATGTCCCAGGTCTGCTGCCCGGCGGGATTTTTTGACATCTGCCTGCCTCAGGAGTATTGCAAGTAACCGAGGAGGCAGCCTCTAAGTCCCTTAGTGGTAATTTCGTGTTTTTTTGGCAAGATAAATTAGAAATACGATTTGCGATGGGCTAAGCTGAAGAAACACCTTCGATGTGATGCAGATTTTATATTAAAAAGGTTAGCACTGATATGATTCAGCGCTAACCTTTTTAATGTGTGTTACTGGTGGTCCCAACGGGAGTCGAACCCGTGTTTTCGGCGTGAGAGGCCAACGTCCTAGGCCACTAGACGATGGGACCTTATGACATGTATGCAATGGCTGGGGGACCAGGATTCGAACCTAGATAGCCAGATCCAGAGTCTGGTGTCCTGCCATTGGACGATCCCCCAGTACTTTTCCCTCCATTACCAATTCGTCCAACTATTCAAAATATAAAATTATTCTAAAATTCACTGACAGTCAAGACAATTTTAACTCATGCTCTTAAGCTGAGAGTAGACAGGTATCTGAGAATTGTCTTCATAAACAACGCCCTAATGCTGCCAGCAGCTCATGATAAACACTTTGCCTTTGACTTCTATGGACTTATTCCATATACTTTTTACATTGGTTCCGATGGAAACAGCAAGAGGATAAGATAATGGGGACACGAAAAGACAAAAAGCCGCAGAGTATGGCTCCAGAACCTGCGGCGGATGATGTTAAAAAGAAGGTCAATGGCATCCTTGATGAAATAATCAGTGCAGCAACACGGGGATCGCAGCTTGATTCTTTTTATGCACAGAAAGCCGCAGCCATAAAAGCACTTGATGACAAGGGTTTTGCACATATCAGCCGGCGGTTTCTCAAGGCTGCACCGCACGAAAAAGAAGTAATGGTGCAATTCCTCAGATACTGGACCGGCATAGAACACCTGCAATTTCTTCAGGAATTTATTGCCCGGGAAGCATTCTGGCCGCGGATTGGAACTATGATACTTGACGTATTCAACAAATGTGACGCTATGGTTCCGGCGGGACTTGCCAGCTTGCTTCTGGATCTTGACTCTCTGTGTCAACGGCTGAAGCAGCACATCCTTACCAAGGATGCCTTGCATGATACAGCGGTTGAGCGCACGATCGATGACTTTATACAGCGCACTGATCAGGAAAAGGAGGGAATTGCCATCCAGCTTATCGATGAGGCCGGGATTGAAATAATTCCCCTGCTGTTAAAGATATTAGCAAAAGATACGGTATGGTCGCAAAAGGCATCACTGTTTATCGGCAGCCTTTCAACACCGACAGCTCTCGAAATATTGAAACACCTGTATGAAAAGACCCGGGAGAAGGATTATTTAAAAACCATTAAAAAGTGTATCCACGTCCTC
Source organism: uncultured delta proteobacterium (assembly GCA_963803975.1). Classification (GTDB taxonomy): domain Bacteria; phylum Desulfobacterota; class WTBG01; order CAIYCZ01; family CAIYCZ01; genus JAPLIX01. The sequence goes on along the minus strand of CAWDOY010000003.1, from coordinate 337,746 downwards.
AGGCAAAAAGGTATCGACGTTGATGGACTACGAGCCAAAGCTGACCGTGAAGGAGGCGGTATTTAAAAAAATAACGCTGCCTGAATCCCGCTGCCTTTATATCTTTTATAGACGGGATCGGTGACCGCATCATATTCATGATAAAACCTATAACGACCTATGAAAGCAGGGTGTTTGAAATATTTCCTGAGCGACCAGCAGGGTGTCAAGGAGATCACTTCGGTCACGGTATTCAGAAAAGAAGCCGAACAGTTTATCGCCAAAATTACTTCTGATGAAAAAATACTGTTTTTCGAAACAGTGCCGGAAAATGCCTGTTTTCTGGTGGAAGAGGCGCACACCATAAACGAAAGCGCTGGAACAGTCGTGTCAGGGAGTCTTGCTCAGTGGAGAAACGTTTTTGCTGAGCAGCTGAAGACGCAGAGGCAGCCCATCATTTATGCATGTTTAGATGCGCAAAAGATCAGGGGCCAGCTGTCACTGCTGCAAAAGACTGATACCTTATTGAAACGCATTGAACTTATTGTCTGGTTCATTGAAAGCGATGAAGCAAAAGAGGGCTGGAATAAATACAAAAATGCTAAAAACAGCCCGCTGGTTCTCAATCAGCATCAGATCGAAGAGCGGTTGAACGCGCAGCACCATGAAACTGCGGCCCGTTTCTTTGATGATCACCGAAAGGCGCTTTTCAAACGACGCCTTGAAGAAATGGCCTATCTCTATTTTAAACAGGGAGAAGAGGAAGAAGCGCGTATTGCCTTCTGTGCTGCGCTTTCCCTTGCAGCAGCGGACCTGCTGCCGGAAAATAATCCGTTTTGTTTGAGACTGATTAAAGAGGGGTTTTCCTATTTTGAATCCAACACGGTTATACGGGATAAAAAAGACCACCTTATTATTGACCCGAATGATGTTTCTTTGCTTGCATGAAAAGCATAATCACCCTGTGTATGTATAGAGCCCGGAGCATATGCCCATGATAACGCCACAAATTCCAAAAGGATTCAGAGACTTCCTGCCGGAAAAAAAGATCATTCGCCAGCAGATTATTGATCATATTCGCTCCATATTTGAGACCTATGGTTTTGTTCCCCTGGAGACACCCTGTCTGGAATATGCTGAAACCCTTGAGGGAAAATACGGGGAGGAAGGCGATCGGCTGATTTATAAATTTCTGGACCGGGGCGGCAGGGCAGTTGCGCTGCGCTATGACCTTACGATCCCCCTGTGCCGCGTCATCTCCATGTATCCCGAGCTGGTAAAGCCTTTCAAGTGCTACCAGATAGCCCCGGTATGGAGAGCTGACAAGCCGCAGAAGGGCAGGTTCAGGGAGTTTTACCAGTGTGATATTGATATTATCGGCACGTCAAGCGTCCTTGCCGATGCAGAGCTTATGAGTATTATGTATGCTGTTTTGACGAAGCTTGGTATTACCAATTTCACCATACACATAAATCACAGAAAACTTCTGAATGCCATTGCTGTGAGTGCCGGCATCAGGGACAATGAGGTCACCACCTTTCTGCGCTCGCTTGACAAGCTGGATAAGGTGGGAAAGGAAACGGTGTCCGGCGAGCTGAAAGAAAAGGGTATCTCTGCCAGCAGTATTGAACGCGCCTTTGCCATTATTGAAGAAGCGGGAACCAGTGATAATCATAAGGCCTTTCTGGAGAAGATCAGGCAGCCTGATACAGGGGACGGCTGGAGGAGAGCAGGGCGTGTCAGAGCTCATGATTATCCGGGAAGCTCTCGAAGCACAGGACATCCCTGAGCACTGCTACTGCTTTGATCTGTCGCTGGCCCGGGGCCTGGATTATTATACCGGCCCGGTTTTTGAAACCCGCGTTGAGACGCCCAGAGTCGGCAGCATTACCGGCGGCGGCCGCTATGATAACCTCATCGGCATGTTTTGCAAGACACCATATCCAGCTACAGGAACTTCCTTCGGCCTTGAGCGGTTGATCGCGGTGCTTGAGGAAATGGCAGGCCAGGATACCCGCCAGAGTAAAACGCAGGTGCTGGTAGCCCTGTTTGATAAATCATTGCTGGGCGAGACGGTGCGCATAGCAAAAATGCTTCGTGATGCAGGAATAAACACGGAAATCTATTTTGAAGCGGACAAGCTTAAAAAGCAGCTCACCTATGCGTCAAACAAATCAATTCCCCTGGTTGTTATCCTGGGGTCTGATGAGTTTAAAAACGGCACGGTTGCTCTGCGCAACATGCAGCTTGGGTCAGCAGGAAATAATAGCGCAAAATGATCTGGTGCATAAGGTTAAAGAGCGTCTGTAATTCTCAGGCGATTAAGATAAAATATCTGCCACAGAACTACACAGATTTCACGGAAAGAGATTTTTACCTTCAGTGGTATTCTGTGTTTTCTGTGGCCATACATAAAGAGTATTTGGTTCCGGCTTGTCCGGGTTAGGTAGAAATAATAAAATCTCCGGCCGCACTGTGAATTACGAAGGTCTGATAATACGTCCGCCCAGTGAAGCAAACAGCCTCATTCTGCAGATTGCTGTCGGCTGCTCACACAATGCCTGCACGTTCTGCCCGGCATATAAAGCAAAGAAATTCAGAATTAAGCCGATTGCAGAAGTGTACCGGGATATAGACGCAGCAGCCCTGGCAAGCGCTGATGAGACGCGCAGAGTTTTTCTTTGTGACGGTGACCCGCTCATAATCCCCCAGCATACCTTGCTGCCCATCGTTGAAAGAATTAATGAGCGGTTCAGTAAATTGCTGCGTATCGGCATATATGCCAATGCCGGCAGCATTCTGAAGAAATCGCCCACGGAACTGAATGAGCTGCGAGAGCAGAAGCTGGGCATTATTTATATGGGGCTGGAATCAGGAGACCCCGTTACCCTTGAGCGGATAAAGAAAGGGGTTATTGCTGAACAGATGGTAGAGGCCGCGCAGAAAGTGCGGGACGCCGGCATCAAGCTTTCCGTAACTGTTATTCTTGGTTTAGGCGGAACAGAGCGAAGTGAACAGCACGCCCGGGAAACCATGCGCGTGCTGAACCGGATGAAACCCCAGCACATCGGTGCGCTTACCCTGATGATTGTTGAAGGCACACCACTGTATCAGTCCATGATAAACGGCACATTTCAGCTGCCGGAGCCTTTTGAGCTCATTTCTGAACTGCGCATGATGCTTGAAGAGTCACAGCTTGAAAATTGTATTTTTTATTCCAATCATGCATCAAATTACCTGCCGCTAAGAGTCCGTCTTCCCCAGGGCAGGGACAGCGCCCTTCAGGAAATTGATTTGGTGCTGAAGAAGAATGACAGCAGATTGCTCACACCGGAATTTTATCGGGCACTGTGAAAAAAAGAAGGGTTCGAGGGGTCGAGGGTTCAAGGGGTCAAGGGCCCGTTGTTATTGCTAGATAGAACCGAACCTGAGGATTTGAGTCGTGCAATGACCGTGCTATGCGGCCGATGCCGGTTGACTTACCGTGACACTTCAGATATATAAATTTTAATACCTGAACAGCTGTGGAAGGATGGCCGAGCGGTTGAAGGCGGCGGTCTCGAAAACCGTTATACCGTGTTGAACGGTATCGAGGGTTCGAATCCCTCTCCTTCCGCCATATTCCAACATTAGTAATGCTATGTGCGCCGCTATAAAAAGTAAGTGCCCGGCCTGTAAAAAGGTAATTGTTTATTCGGAAGCTAACCCCTACCGTCCATTCTGTTCAGAGCGATGCAAGCTGCTTGATTTAGGGGCGTGGCTTGACGGAGCGTACAGCATAGCTGCTGAAGAAGATGATAGTGAGAACAGCTTACCGGATGAAGAAACATCGCCGTAAGGTTCTGTTCATCAGAAGCCTGCAGCACCCGTGTGCTCAGACATTTTAATTGACAACATTTTATCTATACGCTATAAAAACACCAAGATAAAATCCAAACTTACCAATCGCGTGGAGCACCGTATGGTTAAATCAGAGCTAATACAGAAACTTTCGGAACAGGCAAACATTCTGCCTAAGATCGCGGAAATTGCAGTCAGGTCCGTGTTTGACAGCATGATTGAAGCCCTCAAAAAGGATGATGGCATAGAGATCAGGGGCTTTGGCAGTTTTAAGGTCAGAAATTATGATGGAAGACTGGGGAATCACCCCCGCACCGGCAACGAGATAACCATTACCCCCAAACGCCGCCCGTTTTTTAAAGTGGGAAAAGAACTGCGCGAGCGGGTAAATAGCAAGCTGGATCAGAAGACGACGAGCTCTGAATAACTGTCAGAGCATTATATAAAATGTTTAAGAATATCGGAAGAGCCTTGTATGCGCACGCAACAGGGCTTTTTTCTTATCTATGAAGAAAAGAACTGAAATCGCGGGAAGCTTGATACTGATTATATGGGTCATAATGATGGGGCTGCTCATACAGAAAAGCTGCTTTGCTCCGTCGAAAACAATACCCGTACCGGCAGTGACCAGTCAGGGGCTTGATAGCGGAGAGGAGTGGTCAGGCATATATTTCAAGGAAAACAAGGCAGGCTATGCCTCTTCAAAACGTGAGAAAATAAATTCCGGTTATTATTTCACGGAAAACGCGGTTATGAATCTGGTCATGCTGGATGTCCCGCAGCGGATCATTTCTTCGCTCTCTGCGGAAACTGATAATAACCTGCTGCTCCGGAAATTCAACTACACCCTCACCTCGGGAATTATTACCTTCAGCGCCAGCGGTATGGTGAGCGGAAGAACGGTCCAATTGAAAATCATCTCCGGCGGGACTGCCCGGGAGAAGACGTTGAATTTGCCTGATGTGCCGGCTCTTTCAGGAAGCATGAGATTCGCCATGGCCCGCTCCGGCCTGTCTCCGGGGGCCACCATGCAGAGGACTATTTTTGACCCGCTTACCATGAGCAACAGAACGGTTCACATGGTGGTGGAGAAGCTGGAAGAGATTTCCGTAAGAGGTCAGAAGCAGCTTTGCTTTCGCATAAAAGAAACTTTTAGCGGCATCACGGTTAACGCCTGGATTAACCAGCAGGGTGAAACAGTAAAAGAAGAGAGCCCCATGGGCTTTGTTCTTTTAAAAGAGCCGCGGGAGCTGGCCACAGCAGGAATCGGGGAGGACCAAAAGGTAGATATAGTGGCTGCCACTGGCATTAAGACAGCAGTTCCTATTGTCAGTAAAAATATATCCTGTCTGCGGCTGCGCTTGAGGAATGTTTCTCTGGATGGCTTTGACCTTGATGGCGGGCGGCAGAAAAGAACTGGTGACGTGGTTGCAATAACGCTTGAAAAAATAGTGCCCACGGATTCATACCAGATTCCTTGCAGGGACAGCAGTTTCCGGGAGTACCTGGAAGCGACACCATTTATTCAGAGCGACGATAAAAGCATCATAGAGACAGCGCGGCACATTATTGGCAATGACCGGGATGCTCAGTCAGCAGCAGTAAAGATACGTCAATGGATGCAGACTGCCATTGAAAAAATACCCACCATGAGCATCCCCAGTGCCGTGGAAGTACTGCGCACCAGAAGGGGAGACTGCAACGAGCACGCAATACTGTTTGCAGCGCTCAGCCGGGCAGCGGGAATTCCTGCCCGCGTCTGTGCCGGCATTGTCTACCTCAACGGCAGCTTTTACTACCATGCCTGGAACGAAATATACCTTGGAAAGTGGATCAGCATCGATCCCACCATGAACCAGTTCCCCGCGGACGTCACCCACGTTACCTTTGTGCAGGGCGGCATTGAGCAGCAGGTAGCTTTATTGAAAATTGTCAACAGGATGGCAATAGATGTTCTGGAGTCTTCATGATTAAGCTCAGTCATCTCACCAAGAGTTTCAACGCGCTCGTTGCCGTCAATGATGTGTGCCTGGAAGTCGCGCCGGGAGAGCTGTTCGGATTTCTTGGCCCCAATGGGGCGGGTAAGACCACAACCATCAGAATAATGGCCGGACTGATACAGCCATCTTCAGGCGCTGCTGTCATTGACTCATGGGATATTGCCCGCAACCCGGTTGAAGCAAAGCAGATTACCGGATTTATACCGGACCGTCCCTATCTCTACGGAAAGCTCACGGCTCAGGAATTTTTGCGGTTTATCAGCGGACTCTACCATGTGCCGCCAGAAGACACTGAGGGGCGCATCGCGCAGCTTCTGGAACTGTTTAACCTTACTCCCTGGGGAGACGAGCTTATAGAGGGGTTTTCCCACGGGATGAAGCAGCGCCTGGTCATGGCGTCAGCTCTCATCCACAAGCCCCGGGTGCTCATTGTAGACGAGCCCATGGTAGGGCTTGACCCGGCCGGCGTAAAGCTGGTGAAACGAATTTTCAGGGGCCTGTGCGAGGCCGGCGTTACGGTCTTTATGTCAACGCACACGCTTGAAATTGCTGAGGAGATGTGTGACCGTATCGGCATAATACAGGACGGCAGATTAATTGCCGTGGGAAACGTGAAAGAGCTGCGGGAGATGTCCGGCGCCGTGGGAAAACGGCTTGAAGAAATATTTTTCAAACTCACCGGCGCAGAGGAACTGGGAGAGCTGGTAGAAACGCTGAGGCCATGAAATGAACCAGGTCGTGTGTTTGCTCTACCCTAAAATTATCGGGTTCAAAAACAGGCTCAGCATTCAAGACCGCAGTGTTATAATCAAACTGACTCTGGGCATAACTCTGGGGCTGTGCTTCTGGGCAGGAATATTTGCTGTCTTCTACCGGGTCCTGGTATATCTTAAAGGAATCGAGGCGCTCGGTGATATCCTTGCTGCCAAGCTTCTTTCCATGGTCTTCATCACATTTTTATCCCTCCTCATCTTCAGTAACATCATCACCGCTTTGTCAGCGTTTTTTATGTCTGAAGAGCTGCAGCTCATCATTTCATCTCCTGTTGATGGCGCAAGCCTCTATTTCACAAAATTGCTGGAAACCATGGTCAACAGCTCCTGGATGGTTCTGCTGTTCAGCCTGCCGGTGTTTCTCTCCTACGGCATTGCCTATAAACAGCATTTCCCGTACTATTTAGCGCTCATAGGAACGATGCTCCCGTTTATTATTATCGGCGCGGTGCTCGGAACAGGGATTGCGCTGGGCCTTACGATGGTATTCCCGGCAAAAAGAATCAAAGATATTATGATTCTCCTGTCTCTTATCCTGGGCATAGCCCTCTATTGCCTGTTCCGTTATGTGCAGCCTGAAAAGCTGGTTGACCCTGAGTCCTTCCGTACGGTAGTGGAATATTTTGCTTCCATGGAAGCGCCGACATCGGCGTTCCTGCCCAGCCAGTGGGCAACGGATGCAGTCGCGGCATTGCTCTTCCGCGGGCATGATGGCGCTCTATTCAATCTGCTGCTGCTGTGGAGCACCGGGCTCGCCGGTATGGTGCTGCTGCAGCGATTGTTCGAAAAGTTTTATTTTGCGGCATGGACCAAGTCTCAGGAGGCGAGTTCAGCCAAGTTGACCAGGCATACCGTGGTAAAGCGTATGCTGGATCGTACGCTGACAAAGCTCACGGCGTCATCCCGGGCAGTAGTCACAAAAGACCTGTACTGCTTTATGCGCGATTCATCCCAGTGGTCGCAGCTTTTAGTGCTTTCAGCCATTATCTTCATATATTTATATAATTTCAGCGTGCTGCCCCTGGAGAAAAGCCCGTTTCCAACCATCTATCTGCAGAATTTTATCTCGTTTCTGAACCTCGGGCTCGCCGGATTTACGCTGGCAGCGGTGGCAGTGCGTTTCGCCTTCCCGGCGATAAGCATTGAGGGTGAGTCGTTCTGGATAATAAAAGCAGCACCGCTGGACCTGCGGCGGTTTATGTGGTGCAAGTTCTGGCTCAATTTTGTGTTCCTGCTGGTGCTTGCCGAAAGCCTGATCATCTGCTCCAACTACCTGCTGCGGGTCGGCAGCTTTATGATGCTGGTGTCTATTGTCACCATAGCGCTTATGACCTTCGGCATAACCAGCTTAAGCATTGGCTGCGGCGCGGTATACCCGCGGTTTGACGTGGAGAACAAGGCGCAGATACCGACCGGGTTCGGCGGGCTGATTTACATGATACTCGCCATAGTCTTTATCGGGATTGTTATTGTATTAGAGGCAGGTCCCGTATATATGGTGCTTATGGCTCAGCTGCGAAGGGCGAGCCTGCAGCCAATACAGTGGATAAAAATTATTATCTCGTTTGCTGCTGTGGCAGCGATAAATGTCCTTGTTTTCTATCTGCCGATGAAAATAGGAATACGGAAATTATCAGCCCTGGAAAAATTTTAGGGCCGTGCGGCTGTGCAGATAGCGCCTGAATGCAGCAAAGGCCACCTTCATTTCCGCGGGTGCTGCTTCTTCCAGCGCCTGGAGGAGGGAGCTGACGTCGTCGGCAAGCAACGGAGATAAAGACAGCGCCTTGCCCGACAGCGCAGCCTCAAGCGCGGGCAGGCATTGAGTCAGAAGGCTCAAACAACGGGTTCTTAAGTCCTGCCGCTTTTCAAGCACGTTTATGAGCGAAGGCCCGTGCGCATAGTAGAGCGCTATCAGCTCCTGCCCGTCGCGGGATGCAGCGAGCACGCTGTCCCTGAATCTTCTCAGCACGGAAAGATACCTCTGGCCGGGCATGTTACTGAGGAGCGCGGCAGCAGGGCAGGAATTGCTGTCTTCGCGCGGCTCCAGAGATATATCCCGCACCATACTCCCGCCGGCCACTATCTGCACCCCCGAGATTGTTTCCGCATAATATCCCTCCGCGGCTATATCTATGGTGTGAATGCCGGCTGGCATCAGCAGCAGGTAATAGCCATCCGCGCTGATGCAGCTGCTGCCGCAGGAGGAAGAGACCAGTGCCGCATTGATTGCATTGCCCGTATCCTGGGCGGTGATGGCGCCGGTCACCATGCCGCTGCCCGCGGCGGAATACTGGTAGAGGCCGCTGGTAGTGCCTGCCACAATAGTGGCCGATGGTATAATGAACTGCGGTGCGGCTTTTGTTTGCAGTGCGGAGAATTTCTGAACGCTGCTGAGCTGGGCCAGATCATAGACCAGGAAGTCTGAAAGGCCGATCTGAGTCCAGTAGCCTCCCTGGTCAAGAGAAACAAATACCCCGTTGTAAAAAGAAGCGGCATACACTATTGCATCATTTTTCGCGTCAATCTGCAGCGCCGTGATGGCATATTCAACGGGCAGCCCGGCAACCGTATTCTGCCAGGTGGTCCCGCCGTCCGTGCTTTTAAAGATCCCGGCATACGCGCAGTCGCTGCCCCCGCATCCGGCATAGATGAGATTCGGGTCAGAAGAGCTTATAACAATGCTGTTTACTACGACATTCTGCAGCGACGTCGGGCTCCAGGAATCGCCGCCATCCGTGCTGATAAACAAGCCGCCGGGAAGGACCGGTGCATAGAAGCTGCCGGTGCCGGCAAACATGATCTGCGGGTCTGCTGGATGAAGGGCAACTGCATTGACCGGAACCGAAGCCTGCCAGACAGAATCAAAGGATGCTCCGCTGTCAGTACTCCTGATAACTTCCCCCCGGTCACCGGCATAGAAATAGATGCCGGCAAGCACCAGGGCAGGGTCCAGCACTGAAACAGCAATTGAGGAAACATCATGTGCTTCAGAAAGAGCAGAGAGCGGGCTATAGCTCCAGGTTTTTCCCCGGTCCGGGCTTTTTCCGAATTCCCGGTCAAAGCCGGCGTATAGTATGTTTTCATAGAGCGGATGAAAAGAGACCGCCTCTGAATGCCCGTCATTAATAAGATCCCACTGCAGTGTTTGATCGCGCAGGTATAAACCGGCAAGCGTTCCGGCCATGATGGTGCTGTCATTGACCGGGGAGACCGCAATGGAGTAGATCTGGTTTGCCTGGATGCCTGTGTTGATCTCTTTCCAGGATGCGGCAGCGTCAGTGCTTTTGAATATGCCGCGGTTTGAATCACCGCCGTAGAGCTGACCTTTAGTATCCGGTGCAGCAGCCAGGCTCATAAAATTATTTGCTGATGGGTAGTAGGTCCAGGTGCTGCCGCGGTCAGTGCTTTTTGCTGTTTTATCGGAAAGCCCTGCATAGAGGGTGTCAGTCTGTGTTGGCGGGATGCACAAAGACCGGCATCGTTCCTGCGGCTCGAGCAGTGACCAGCCGGTTGCTGCAGCAGGGCCGTCCTGCTTGCGGATGATGCCGCGCTCGCCGGCGGCAAAAACAGTCTGCCGGTACTGCGGGTGAACGATTATTTCATCGAGATACCAGCCGATGTCCCAGTGACGCCAGGTTGCCCCTGCATCAATCGATGCGTACACCATGCCGCGGGCTGTACCGAGCATGACGCCGGATACCGCCCAGATTTCACCGGGCGGCAGGGGGTTGATGGCAAGCTTTCGTATTGTACAGTCAGCAATGAGGTTAGTTTTGAGCCAAAGCTGTCCGCTGCTGGTGGTTTTAAAAACTGCTCCTTCATCATCTCCGCCGTCAGGGCCGCCGGTGCCAACGTAAATGGTATTGCCCGAAGAGTCATGAGGGTCAACTTTCACGGTATAGCAGAACCGTTTTTCCTTTTCCGCAAATTGAAACTTTACCCAGGTTTCTCCTCCATCACGGGTCACTGAAACAAACTGGCTGTATGCCACCCATATGGTACCCTGCTGGTTCGGGTCATAGCAGATATCATAGACTTCTGTATTCCTGAATTCCGGGACAGCCTTCCAGGATGTGCCGGAATCAATTGATGTAAACAGGCCGCCGCCTAAATAGCTCCCGGCAAAGAGTCTGGAGCTGTCAAAGGGATCAATCGCAATCGCTTCAATCTGGCCTCCGTACAGGCCGAGATCCTTCCAGGGAGAATCTTCTTGAGTTTTTACTTCCTGTGGGATAGATAATGATAAAAAGATAAGATAAATTGAAAGGCTAATCAGACTTTGATTTTTCCGGGCGCGGTGTTTCATAATACAATGAACTGCGACACGTTGTTAGCAAGTGGTATAGTTCACTGAACCTGCAATGAATGTTCACAGCTATACTATAAGACAGGTATAGTAGCAATATAATTTGACAGCAAAGAGTAACGCCGGAGATGAAGAAGTTAAACAGGAATTTGAGCATAGCAAAGCATGAGGTCACCCCTGAGCTTATCTTGAACCTGGATGCGCGGGAAGCCCAGTCTGCATTTAATTCTCTATCTCCTGAAGATAAGATTGGCGTGGTGCTCAGCGCGCCCTGGATAAAACGGCAGCAGCTCATTATGCTTGATGAGAACCCGGCAAAACTGGTACAGGCGCTGCCGGAAGACGAGATATACTGGACCATCAAAGAAATCGGCGCTGACGATGCCCTGCCGATTATCTCACGGCTGTCGTTTGACCAGCTGCAGTATAGTATAGACATTGACTGCTGGATAAAAGACCTGATAGACATGGCCGGCGTCAGCCATTGGCTCAGGATGCTGCTGCGGTGCAGGGAAGAAAATGTGCTGGAATGGGTTACCAGGACCGACGAGCGTTTCCTCAATTTTGCTTTTAAAAAGCTGTTTAACGTTTTCCGGCTGAGCGACGATCTTGACCTGACAGAAGCCTCGGACCTGCTGCCATCCTGGACCATTGACGGCCTCTACTATTTTCAGTTTGCAGACGATGAAGCCCGCCAGATAGCAATACCGTTTCTCCATCTGCTCTATAAGACTGACAGCAGCTATTTTTATTATCTCATGGAAAATACCAAATGGGTTTCGGCAATAGAGCTGGAGGAGGATGCGCTGCGCATGCGGCAGAGGAGGATGGCGGAACAGGGATTTCCGGAACTGGAAGAAGCCTGGCCGGTTTATCAGTATCTGAGCGCGGAAGAAATGCAGGCGATTTTAGACAAAAAACAGCACGAAGGTCATGCGGCCGCGCCATCTCCGTCTCAGCTTCCCCGGCTTCGCTATCGTTTTACTCAGAGCAAACGTAACCTTTTTGTGCATGCAGTGCTGCATCGCATAGATGACAGACAGATTGCGGAACGAGTCCAGCGTGAAATTATCAGCCTTACCAATAAGATTATGATTGCCGATTGCACAGCGGCAAGGGAACCGCGGGATAAAGAAAGAGCCTTCGGCAAGGTGATGGGCTATATAAATATCAGCCTTGAGCTGTTAAGCAAACAGGACATGGATACTGCTGTCAGGCTTATGGGGGAAGTGCCGATACACTTCTTATTCCGGGCCGGCTACAGCCAGGCACTCACCTTGCAGAACAGCGCACGGGATTTTTACGCGTTGCTGCAGGATAGGTATTCGAAGCTGCAGCCGGAATTTTTTGGCCTGCCATGGGGCGAAACCATTGCCGGCCTCAGAAGCGCCCGCCCGCTCTTTTTTGAAGGCAACCTTGTTAAGGAGAGCAGCACCTGCCGTGAATTTGAGACGTTAGAAGAGATCCGGGTGACCGAAAGAGTTCTTGATGTTGTGGCGATTATTACCAAAGTGCTGTTTGATTGCTTTGGACTCCAGGGTCCTGGTGTCATAAACGCAGTGGTTGCGGAATCAACTCTTGAAGATACCGGCGAACTAAGGGCGCAGCAGCTGTTTCTTACTGTTCTTGCCCGTCATGTATTGTACGGTAAAACAGAGCCAACGCCTATAACCGTGGCAGAATTGCAAAAGTTTCTGTCCAGGGTCTTCACTGCTTCAGCGAAGAAAGGGGCTGTATCAGCCTCGTTGACTGAATCGTTATTGCCGGATACCATGAACTGGCTGCGCCTCCAGTACCGGCTATCTGAAGACACCATGCCGTGCCTGCAGACTTTTGTGCGGAACTGCCTTGAGGTGCTGGAACAGGAGTGTGGCGCTCTGGCTGACGCACGCGACATAGATACCCGCTACATAAGCGCCTTTTTGTTCAGGAAATGAAACGGGTGTAAACCGGCGCGGCAGAGGGGCGCTCAAGGTAGCGCGGCAGATTAAAAATATCTTTGAAATGTCAAACAATTAGTGTTATTGTTTAATACATGGCAACGGGAAATAGAACGCTTGAATACATTACCCTAACATTACAAGGAGGATTATTATGGCGCTAAAAGAAATACCACAAATTGCGGCAACGCTACAGGTAGCGTTATATCTTTCACACACGGTCCCCGAGTATAAAAATCTCAGCATGAATGCGCGCAGGAAAAAGGTCGAAGAAGACTTTTTCGTATCGCTTAAGATTGCAGACGTTATTTTTGAAGAAGCCAAGCACAAAAAACTGCCGCCAAAACAGGAACGGATAGCAAAAAAATATATATAGATTGAATTGCTGCCTTACGAGCCAATTGCAAAAGTCATACTTTTTGAGATTGCTTCGTCCCCCACACTGCGCCCGGAACTTCGCTGAACACTCCAGGGAAAGCAAAGACGCCATTTGTCATTGCGAGCGAAGCGAAGCAATCCCGTTTCTTGAAGATTTTTGCAATTAGCTTTTACGAGTGCAGATGGTTGGTTTCATACATGAGGACAGTCTCTGCTGTCCTCATTTTAATTTACGGCAAATTTCAGAACCGTGTACTCAAATATACTCCATTTCATTATTGTACTGCTTATCTATACCGGATATCAGCCCGAGAGCGCAAACTTTACGCGGGATGTGGATGCAGCGGGTATTGCGCTGCTGGGCATTCTTTTTTATCTGTATGTCCGGAACCGATTTGAATATTTTGCCCGGCGCTGCGCTTCAGACAGCAACAGGCTATCGGCATGTGCCTCATATCATACTGCCCTGGTTAACCAAAGCACGGCCCTGGCCATTATTATCTACGCGCTTTTTATCTATGTCTTTGATTTCAAACTGCTGCTGGCACAGGCACCGCTGATACACGTCAGCACGTTTCTCGCCAACCTGCTCGGTATCGCTCCCTTTTTAGCACTGCTTTTCATCATCTGGTCGTGCGCATTTCCCACCTACAGACAATTCTGCAACGCCGGTATACAGGCCCCCGCGTATCTGCTGTCTCAGCTTAAAATAAACGCTACGGTGCTCCTTCCCTGGCTCCTGGTATCTTTGGTGATCGATATGGTGAACCTGGTATTCGCAGATTTTTATCAGGTGCTGGAGCAGTTCCCGCTTGTTGGCTTATTATTGTTTGTGTTGCTGCTGGCAATGCTGGCCATCTACCTGCCGTTTGTGATTGTCAGGCTCTGGGGCTGCAAGCCGCTCCCGGCAGGTCCTGTGCGCGAGAGTCTTGAACGTTTCTGCGCCAGCGCCCGCCTTACCTATGCTGATATGGTGCTGTGGAACTTATTTGATGGCAAGCTGATAAATGCCGGCGTTATTGGCTTTATAAAAAAATACCGCTACATTTTAATCAGCCCGTCTCTCATGCAGATACTGGATGAGGATGAGCTTGAAGCAGTAGTTGCTCATGAGATAGGGCATGTGCAGCATCACCATATGCTCTACTATACACTTATCATAATGGGCTTCGCCGTGTTTGCTTATGAAGCATTGGAGTTCATGACGTATAAGCTGCTTTCTTTGAATATTTTCACCACTATGATTGCTTCAGGAGCAGCATACACGAACAGTGCTGTTTCAATGCTGCTGACCATACTGCCTGTCGTTTGTTTTGTTCTTTATTATCGCTTCTGCTTTGGATATTTTTCCCGCATTTTTGAACGGCAGGCTGACGCGCATGCTTTGAAGATGACAAAAAGCAGCAGCGGTCTTATACGGTCGCTGGAAAAGATAGCACGCATAGGCTCACAGAACAGAAATGCGCCGAACTGGCATCACTTCGGTATCGCAGAGCGGATACGGTTTTTAGAGAGTTGCGATCGCGACCCGTCGCTGATTACTAAACATGATGCACGGGTTGCCCGGATGGTGGCCTTTTATGCTGTTTTGTTCATTGGAGCAGGTACGGTGTTCTATACCTTTGGTGAAAAACCCCTGGTGCAGGCAAAGATGACCTTCCTGCAATATGTCATGGAAAAAAAGGTTGCATCAAACCCTGAAAACACGCTCTATGTTTTTTCCCTCGGTAATGTGTACTATGAGCAGGGAGACTTGAAAAAGGCTGAAGCGTGCTTTCATAAGGCATTGACGCTTAATCCAGACGACCCGGAGATACTGAATAACCTTGCCTGGCTCTATGCCACAGCTCAGGATAAAGAGCTGTATCGGCCGAATAAAGCGCTGGAACTTTCTCAGCGTGCCGCAGATCTGGCCCCTAAACCGCACATACTTGATACCCTCGGTGAAAGCTATTTCATTAACGGTCAGTATGAGGAGGCAGTGCACGCTCTGGAACTGGCGATAGCAGCCCGGCCGGAAAATTTGCCGTATTACGAAAAGCAGTTTAATAAATTTAAAAAATACCGGGAAGAGGCAAAAAAGAAGGAGCCGCAGTTCGATGATATAGAACCAGGCTCTCATGCACAGGCAATATAGCAGGTTTCTTGAAAAGTTGTTTTTTCTCGGGCTGGTCAAAAACATTCAGATGCAAGGCGCGCGAAATCATGAAGAATGAGTCGTACAGTACCGTACGTCGCAATGACGAGGGATGAGCGCAACGAAGCAGATGGGTGTTTTTCAACAGTCTGACAGTTAAGGAGAAAGACCCATGCCAATCTACGAATACCAGTGTAATGCATGTAAAACAGTCTTTGATCACGTGCTGCTGCGCCATGATGAAAAGTACACGCCAATGTGTAAAAAGTGTAAATCAACCGACGTGCAGAAGCTTATCTCGAGGACCCGTTACCTTGCCGGCCCGCGGGAAGACGGGCTGGCCGAAGCTGTGGAGAAGAAATTCTTAAGTAAGATGGGCGACAATATATCGGATAAGATGAAGCAGGAGGTGAAGCAGCTCTCGAAAGTCGCGGCCAAGCGCGGCAAAAAGAGATTTTCCAAGATGATGGATACCGGTAAAAGCGATGCGGAAGATTATTAGAAGAAAGTGAAAAGTGGAAAGTGAAAGGTGAAAAGGTGAATGGGTGACCCGCCTACGTCCTTTGTGGGACTACGGCGCGGTTGCAGGCACAAAGGCACAGAGGCAACAGGCACAGAGGTTAAAAGGTGAAGAGGGAAAATTCAAGTTTAAAATCCAAAGTTCAAATGAATTTCAAATGACAAAGAACAAAAAGTTCCAGGCGTCGTATTTGGTATTTTGATTTTGGCATTCATTGGTCATTTGGATTTTGACATTTGTAATTCTTACCCTATTGCTATCCGATTCCTGCCAGTTCCAGCCGTCCTTTCCAGCGCTCTGCAAGGACTTTCTTCATCAGGTGATGCTCCTCCGCGATGAGATCCGGGTCGCGTTCAATCAATTCAAACGCGGCGCGCCGCGCCTCATGCAGGACCTTCACGTCACGCAGTATGTTCGCCACCCGGAAATCAGGCAACCCTGACTGACGGGTCCCCAGAAACTCTCCCGGCCCCCTGATATTAAAATCCTCCTCCGCGATTTTAAAACCGTCAGTGGTCTGCTCCATGACCGCAAGGCGCCGCCGCGCGTCATCAGACTTTCTATACTGGGCGAGCAGTATGCACATGGACCGGGCCGCGCCCCTGCCGACGCGGCCGCGCAGCTGATGAAGCTGGCACAGGCCGAAGCGCTCGGCATGCTCGATGATCATAAGCGAAGCATTGGGTATATCAATGCCGACCTCGATCACCGTGGTTGCCACCAGGATGTGAATGGTGCCTCCCTGAAACTCCTGCATGATGGCATCTTTCTCCGCGGCCGCCATTCTGCCGTGAATGAGCCCGACCCGGTACGTGGGGAATATATCCTGCTGCAGGTGTCGGGCCATGTTGGTGGCATCCTTCAGGTCCATCTTTTCTGATTCATCCACCAGCGGGTACACAATAAAGGTCTGATTGCCGCGGCCAAGCTCCCGGCGCACAATCTCATACACGTCGTCGCGGTTTTTTTCATGATAAACCTTTGTTGCTATCGGCGTTCTGCCCGGCGGCAGCTCATCAATCAGGGATAGATCAAGGTCGCCGTACACCGTGAGCCCCAGGGTGCGCGGAATGGGCGTCGCGGTCATGACCAGCACATCAGGGCTACAGCCTTTTTTCTTAAGCTGGGCGCGCTGCATGACACCGAATTTATGCTGCTCGTCAATGACGGCAAATCCCAATTGGTGAAATTCAACAGCTTCCTGGATAACCGCATGGGTGCCGATGATGAGCTGAGCTGCGCCGTTTCGTATCTGCTCCAGAATTTCTGTTCGCTGCGTCTTCGTCTGGCTGCCGGTCAGGAGCGCCATGCTGATACCGGCATTCCGGGCAAGGGTGCTGATGGTTTTATAATGCTGCTCTGCCAGTATTTCAGTGGGCGCCATAAAAACCGCCTGATAGCCGTTTTCTATGGCTGCAAGGGCTGCTATCAGGGCAACCACGGTTTTGCCGCTGCCAACATCGCCCTGTATCAGGCGGTTCATGGGGAACGGCTTTTCCATGTCAGACATTATTTCGTTCAGGGTCCTCTGCTGGGCGCTGGTCAGAGAAAAGGGCAGGGCGGCAATAAACCGGGACATCTGCTCGCGGGGAATAGTAAATGCAATGCCCGGTTGAATGGAGAGCCCTTTTTTCTTCAAAGCCAGCCCCAGCTCAAGAAAAAAGAGCTCTTCAAAGACCAGCCGGCGGTGGTAGCGGGATTGAAAATTGACCAGAGCAGTAAAGTTATCGCTGTTATCAGGGAAATGCACTTTAGACAGTGCATCAGAAAGAGGAACCAGTGAGTATGCTTTGAGCAGTGACTGCAGCGAGCGGGTCAGGCACCTGGCGGGAGTATGCTTCCACAATCGTGCGCATGATCTTTCGCAGTGTCTTCTGGTGCAGGCCCTCGCTCAAGGGATAGACCGGTATGATTGCTTTAAAATCAGGGCCCAAATCCTCGTCTTCATCTATCAGCTCAATGTCCGGGTGGTGGATCTCTTTTTGAAAGCGAAAATCAGCAACCCGGCCGGAAAGAATGACCTTCTGGCCGTTCTTGAATTTATTCTTTAGCGCTCCCTGGTACTGGGGGCTGAAGTTGAACCATTTGGCGACCAGTGTCTGGCTGCCGTCATCAACGGCGATCTCAAATATGCTCCTGCGCTTGAAGGAAGCTGCCTTGCCGGTGGAGATGATAACCCCCATCACGGTCGCCTCTTCGCCGCTCCTCAAGTCGGCAATCTTTTGAAATCTTCTCCGGTCAAGATAGGTACGGGGCAGGAAGTAGAGGGCGTCCTCAATGGTAGCGATGTTCCTGCGGGAGAGTATCTCGGATAATTTGGGCCCGACGCCTTTCACGTACTGGATTGATGACGCAGAGCATTTTATGTGCATCATAATACGAAACAGGACTCTGCACATGAGTCTCAGCATGAGGTAACGGGGTACGCAGCTTTTTTATAATTTCCAAAGACTGCACAATAGCTGCTCTCTTCTGCGGCTCTTCCGAAGATGAAAAAGCGGAAAATAAACTCTTTAATTTAGATAATAAATCCTGATAGGTTATAATCATTTGTCTCAGAAAGCCCCTTATCTGCAAGGGCAGCGGACTATTTCACTAAGATTTATGATATGGGGAAGGTTTGCAAAATTGTTTTTTGCAGCAAATGAGAGCGGTTTTTCAATGGCAATGAGAATATCTTCCAGAGACATACGGGTGGATTATATCCAAGATTTATTTAAATACAAACAGAAAACAGATAAAGAACAAGGGGTGATTATTGGTGAAAGCTTCAGCAGGGGATAGGCTTGAGAAGAATTCATCAGTCCTGAATTATGGGTACTGGAGGTACCGGAGGCTGAGCAGCAGTTTTATAATTGACAATAAGCTGGCGTCCCTGCGCTGAAAGAATTGCAGGATTGCCCTGAAGCTTCTGTGACACTGTTTGCAGACAGTTAGGGGTGGTTATGCGGACCTCAGCATAAAAGCCCCGGTCAAGTTTACGAAACACAAAAGTACAAATATCGGCAGCATTCCACTCAGGAGATATTTTCAAAGGCTGTAAAACATTCTGCTCGAATTCCTTCCATGTTCCGTTGCTATGGGTGACAACCAGTTCCACATAGCCGGCAAAGGCGCGGCTGCAGTCCTGGTAGGGAGAGGAAAGGCTGCCGCCCGGCGCGCAGGCCGTCATATCTTCAAAAGAACAGTTGAATAAGACAATGGGAAAATCCGGCACTATTTCCTGACCAATGCCGTCAGCATAGGTTATTTTCATGCGCAGCAGATTGGCAAATCGTGACGTCACGCTGATAAACTGTCCACCGTCCCCGCTGTCTTTAATACTCAGGAGGAATTTCCGCCCCGCAGTATCATTATTATAATAGGTGCCGGTGGAAGAGGAAGATGCGCTGCCGCTGAAAGACCATGAGGCCAGAACTTCCCCGGTTGAATATTCAGCGATTGCCATGCCGTTCACCGGCCGCGCTGCTTTAAAGGCAACCTGGTAGAGCGTGCCGGAAGGCACTGCAGGGAGAGTATTTCCAGCCGGAATATTTTCTTCTGCGAACATGGGGGCGGCGCTGCTAATCCCGGCTGCTACAAGAAATACAATTAAAAGCATTACATATCTGCCTGACAATCTCACTGGCATCACCGATGGTGGATAAAAAAGAAGGGGTTAATCAGGTACGTTCCGGATTAACCCCTGTGATAGTGGCGTCCCCAAGGGGATTCGAACCCCTGTCGCCGGCGTGAAAGGCCGGTGTCCTAGGCCGGGCTAGACGATGGGGACAGCTTAGAAACATTTTAAAGGTTATCCTGTATACCATACTACCCGGACGATTTCAAACTAAAAAACCACTGTCAGCCCTGTTTCACGATGATAGATTCTACGATATTTGCAACGTCTTCACATTTATCGAGAACAACTTCTGCAACTTCATAAATCTCTTTCCATTTGATTATGGAAACAGGATCAGTTGAATTTTCAAAAAGACTTCCTATGGCGTTTTCCCGAATCTGATCGCCGACATTTTCAAGGCGATTTATCTCAATGCAGTAATCAAGGATCGGCCGGGGACGATCAATTTCCTTGAGCCCGTTTATTGCTTTGGCCAGTGCCCGGGCTGATTGCTCAATGATTTCAGCAAATTGCATTAAATGAGGGTCTGGTACAGTAAGGCGGTACAGGCGCATGCGGGTTGTGATTGCATGTATGAGGTCAACGACATCGTCAAGTTCCGAGGTGAGGGCATGAATATCTTCGCGGTCAAATGGCGTGATGAAGGTGCGGTTCAGCGTATCAATAATCTCATGGGTGAGAATATCTCCCTCATGCTCGATGTCGCGCATTTTTTGTATGTTTGCATCGTCGAAATTTCCCGGACTGGCACAGCTCAATAAAAAAGCGCGCTGCCTCTACCGCAAGGGTCGCCTGCTTATCAAATAAATTAAAGAAGTCTTTGCCTTTTGGCATTAAGCTGAAGCCCATGGTGTTCCTCCATTACTGGCAATAAAAATAGAATGTTGCATTCGTGAGTTTATCTACTATGATACAATAAAATTAGCAATCAAAAAGCAGTGCCCGGGCAGGCGCGGCACAAGGCCGCGGTTATTGAAACGCAGTACCAGGCGGGAAGCACGCAGAAAAGATGCAGGGCTGTCAGGGAATGCTTTAACGCACTTCACCGCCGGAAGTCTTGTTTTTTTCCAGCTTCACCTTCGCTATTCTCTGGCCAACCATTTCCACCACTTTCAGTTTTTTATCATCCAGCTCGATACAGTCTCCAGCCTTTGGTATAAACTGGAGGTGGGTCAGGATAAAACCGCCGAGCGTCTCATAGTCGGGAGATTCCGGGATTGCAATGCCATAGTCCTCCTGCAGGTCGCTGGTGCTGATTGAGGCGTCTATGATGAGAGACCCGTCTGCAAGCTCAATAACCGGGCTCTCGGTGTCATACTCATCGCGTATCTCACCGACAATCTCCTCGAGCAGGTCTTCAAGGGTTACGAGCCCTGAAACAGCGCCGTACTCATCTATTACCACTGCCATATGTACACGCTTTTTCTGCATCTCGCGCAGAAGAATGCTGACCTTCATGGTTTCGGGTATATACAGGGGCGGCTTCACGATCTTGTGCAGCTCAACGTTACCGGTCATGGAATAAAGGCTGTAAAAATCCTTCGCGTAGAGAACTCCCCGGATGTCGTTAAGGTCTTTTCCCGTCACCGGATAGCGGGAGAATTTCTCTTTTGCTATTATAGTCTTTACTTCATCCACCGGCATGGTAATGCCAATGGTAACCATCTGCGGGGATGGCACCATAACTTCCCGGACAAACGTATCGGTAAACTCAAACACGCTGTGGATCAACTCCTTTTCATCGTGCTCAAAGACACCGCGCTCCCCGCCTTCTTCCAGCAGGAGCCGCACCTCCTCCTCTGAAATGTACCCCCTCTCATGAAATGATTTTTTACCGAAGGGTTTCAGCAAAAGATTGGTAGTGAACGTCAGGATACGAACAAATATAGAGGATATCCGTGAGAACCGGTCAATTAAAGGGGCGGTAAACAGCGCTATTGCTTCGGGGTTTGAAAGGGCTATGGATTTTGGTACCAGCTCGCCGAAGATCAAGGATACATAGGCAATGATTAAAACAACTATGCCGATGGCAATGGGCCCGCTGGCGGCGGATATGAAGGATATGGGGATGCTCTTAAAAAAAGGCTTTAGGGTTTCCACTGCAGCGGCACCGCCTATCGCCGATGCCAGAGCTCCGGCAACAGTGACGCCAATCTGGATGGTGGCAAGAAAACGGTCAGGGTCCTCCCGCAGCCGGTTCAAAACATGTGCATTGAGCTTACCCTCCTCTATGAGCTGCTTTATGCGCGATCGCCTCATGGAGACAACCGCAATTTCAGAGGCGGCAAAGAAGCCATTTATAATAATAAAAATCAGGATGAAAATTATATCAAGCAGCATTAATTTTTGTGGAATTATATCAGTAGTTATTTTCGTAAGTAATTGAACAAAATGGAGTATAAAATAAGAGTGCGCAGGCGTCAATGAAAAAGCTGATGCGTTCAAATACGCGAATTTTAAATAGACAGGGGTTGACTTCGAGTTACAAGTGCTTTAAGTTCTCTTGCAGTGGTTTTTATATTGTTATGATTGAGCTGTACTGAGCGCGGCTGCAATTTCCTCAAGCACCTGTTTATTTCGTTCTTTAAGGGCAGCAGCCTTCAGGATAGCGACGATTTTTTCTCCGCCTATGCTTCCCAGCGCCCATGCAGCATACCCGCGCACCTCATCTTCCCCGTTTTTAAGGACGGTTGCCAGCGCTTCAATGGCCCGCGTGTCCTTGAAGTTGCCAAGCGCTATGCACGCGTTTCTTTTCAGATAGCGCTTGTCCATAAGGAAAAACCCCATAAGCGTCATGGCAAAGCCGTTCTCCCATTCCTCATCACTCATATCGAGCATAGTGAGCAGCGGTGGATAGAGAAGGCTTGCCGGTGCTTCAAAACCAATAACCTCAGCGAGTTTATGATTTTTGGGACACACATCCCTGCAGATCGTGCAGCCTTCGCCAAGCAGGCTCCCGGTCTTATCTCTAATGGAATACGGGATAAACTTCTTGTTGTGCCCGAGATGGAAATCCATGCAGCGGTTTACATCACACTGGTACGGAGCGAAGAGCGCTCCTGTCGGGCATGCCTTGAGGCACTGCTCGCAGCTTCCGCACTCACCGGTTATCGGCTCGTCCGGTTCAAGCGCCGCGTCGGTTATAAAAGCTGAGAGCGATATCCATGCGCCGTACTCAGGATGCTGGATGATGCTGTTTTTACCGTAAAAGCCGACTCCGCACTGTGACGCCAGAAGCTTTATCGGAAATTGAAGCCCAAAAACCGGAACGCACTGAAAGCCCCGGTCAGTGAAAAAAGAGCCGATAGCATCATTTCTCTCAGCACCATTCTGCAGAAAGAGGGTGTTGACGTGCGATGGCTCAACTTTTCCGAGCAGGTCTTTCCGGCATTCCTCAAAGCTTGCAGTTTTTCCAAAGTAGGCAGGCATGCCGATTATTATCACCGAGCGCGCTTTTTCCAAAAAATCACGGGGCTGAAGGATGGAATCACTGCCTTCAGCAAGGGGCGTCGCATTGGAGAATTGCTGCAGCACGCATGTAATTCTCATGGTGTGCTCGACAGCGATGTCATCGGCAGCGGCAACTCCAACGAGCGGTATGCGCAGTGTTTCGTTAATAAAGCTTTTCAACTCAGTTCTTTAATGACATATGCTACCCTCCCTGCATGCTAAGAATTACGGTCAGAACCGGGAATACATTCAGCTATTCCTGTCTGCGCAAAGAGCCGTTCATAAATAATATCAGCAAGCCGAAACAGATTCACGGTGTCATAACGGTTATAGGTAATGAGGAGTTCAAGAGCAGCAGCGTTGCCGCGCTGCACATCAACCCAGAGCCGTACTGCGTCAAAGCCATCAAAGCCCCTTATTGATTCATCCCGCTGTATGCCCAGAAGTTTCTCAACCTTCTTCAGCCCCCCTCTGAGCCCTGCTTTCCGGCCGCTGAAACAAAGATCAAAATGGGGCATTGCAAAGCTCAGTCCATATATTTCACGAATATACGGCAGGTCAAATACAGAACCGAAAAAGGTTATCACGTAGCTGTAGCGGGAGAGTTCTTTTGCAAGGGTACCTCTGCTTAAATCTTTTCCCCTCACCAGCGCTTTATAATCAAAGCCGTCAAATAGACCCACAACAGTCACCTGGCCGCCATTACCTGCAATGCCGCCATTAGTTTCTATATCAAGTGCAACAGTTTTACTGCGCACAAGCTGAAAGAGTCGCCACTGATCGCCGTGCTTAAGGGTTTCGGCGAAAAAAGAAAAATTACCTCTATCGAGGTTTTGCAAAGCTTCGCTGAGTATGGCGTCGTAGAGTTTTTTTGTGTCAGTGCTCAAGAAATCAATATCAGTAGCCGCAAGGAAATCTTCCCAGGTTACTATGCCATTTCTCCAGAGCCTTTTTTCAAGTTTGTCGCCAATGCCCGGCAGAATGCTGAAGGTGTGTTTGATCATGTATGCTCCCGATTATAGCATCACCTGTCTGACATACTATAACATTTTCAGATCGCATATAAAATTAAATTAAAAGCGCAAAACAATCAGTTGAAATTATGGTATACTCAAAAAAATAAAATCATGCAAAAGGAGTTGAGCAGCATATGGATTTTACCAAAATAAGGAAACGTGGCGACTTAAGGAAACAGTACCCGCATATTCAAACAGTGCGCGAAGAAATGCGCAGCAACCTGATACGGATGCTTGCAGCTAAAAAACCGTTATTTGCTGACCTGAAAGGGTACGATGACACGGTCATTCCCCGGGTTATCAATGCCATCCTGTGCGGGCATACTATGATAATCCTGGGAGAAAGAGGGCAGGGCAAGAGCCGGATTATCCGGGGACTGGTACATTTTCTTGATGAATATATTCCAGCAATTGACGGATGTCCGATACATGATAATCCCTATGCACCTGTTTGTGCGGATTGCCAAAAAAACGTGCAGCTTTACGGCGATGACATTCCGATAGCCTGGATACCGCGTGACAGAAGACTGGTGGAAAAGCTTGCAACTTCAGACGTGAGCACTGCCGACCTCATCGGTGAAATTGACCCGATCAAAATCTCCGAAGGCCGGACGTTGGATGATGAAACATCCATTCATTTCGGGCTTGCGCCGCGGGCGAATCGCGGCATTTTTGCCATCAATGAGCTGCCTGACCTTGCAGAAAAAATACAGGTTGCACTCTTTAACATCATGGAGGAGCGTGATTTTCAAATCAAGGGATTTCCGGTCAGGCTGCCGCTTGACGTGATGGTGATTGCCAGTGCCAACCCTGAAGATTATACCAGCCGGGGAAGAATCATTACCCCGCTCAAAGACCGTTTTGACTCACAGATTAAAACCCACTATCCCCGGCAGCGCAGCATTGAGATAGACATTATGGAACAGGAAGCGAGAAAAATGGACCTGGACGGGCTTACCTGCAGCATTCCGCCGTTTATTAAGGAGATTCTTGCGGAGATGACCCTGCAGGCGCGCAGCAGCCCCGATATCAGTCAGCATTCAGGTGTCAGCTGCAGGGCAACCATCAGGAGCTTTGAGGCAATACTGGGCAGCGCGGCACGCCGCTGTTTTGAGCTGAGCGAGAAAAAAGTGGTGCCGCGCATTACGGACATTGAGATGACCTTCCCGGCAATCGCCGGAAAACTGGAGCTTGAGTACGGCGGCAAGGACCGCAGAGAGGGAGAGATCGTAGAGGAGCTTGCCAAGCGGGCAACAAAGGTGGTGTTTGACGAAATGTTTAAGGTTGAAGAACTTTCTTCCATTATCAGCGCATTTAACAATGGCATCGCTGCTGAGGTTTCACCATCAATTCCTTCCGTCGAATACCTGGACGGGCTGAGAAACATACCGGGGCTGAAAGATGCGGTCACCTGCACTCGTAAACCCGGAATGCCCTGCAGAAGCTTCCTCTGCCATAGAATTTATTCTTGAAGGCCTTCATCTTTCCAATAAACTGAACCGGGAAGTGTTTAACGGCAGGATAGTCTATAAATGAAAACCATTGTATACAGTTCGTGGGATGGAACGCAGACACCGTTCAGCCTGGCGCGCAATGACATAATAAAAAGTTTCATTGATAATATCATGGAGGGCATGAGCCCTAACATGGCCCTTGCACAGATGCTCTGGGAAGGGTTTCCCCTTACGGGCATGGATTTTCAGGTAATGGGGCTCAAAGATATCCTCCAGCAGCTGCAGCAGCAAAAGGACGAACTGTTTTCAAAATATAACCTGCAAAAGGTCTTTGACGACCCAATCAATGATATAGAGAAGCTGCTGCGGCAGGAAGCACAGACACGGGTCGAAGAAGGGCTTGAACCTGCGCCGTTATTCAGCGAACTCGCTCCGGGCCTTTTGGAAAAAATAGCAAGCCTCAAAGACTTTCCTTTTTCCCATGAGGAGAGCCGGGAGCTTTATGATGCGTGGAACGGGCGCACTGCGGATATCCTTGATCTCATGGAGTTTTACAGCCAATGGGGTGAAAAGTTTTACGGCACGGAGTATCTTAATTTTGAGCAGGCCCTTGAGCTGATGCGGCAGTTTAAATCCATCGAGGAAACCATCCAGCAGATTTCCTCCGGCAACTGGAAGAAAATTGACATCGAGACGCTCCAAAAACTTCTTGGTGACGAGGCTGCACAGTCATTCATGATTCTGATGCAGGTACCAGTATGAGCTTACTGCAGAAGGCCTGGTGCAATTTGGCAAAGAAGGATTTGATCTGACACCCAGGGGCATCCGCTCTATTGGAGAGATGGCCTTTGGAGATTTGTACCACATGGTGAAGCGCGACCGATCAGGGCGATACCAGGGCACCGGCGTGCAGACGGGTGAAATAGAGCCGGATTCCGCGCGGCCGTACCAGTTCGGTGACCGGTTTGATCTGGACATTACCCGGACTGTGCTTAACGCAGTAAAACGGACGCCGGCAGCGACAAAAAAGCTCAAGCTGCTGGTCGATGATTTTTATGTGCGGGAGAGGGAGCAGCTTATAACATCGACGACAATACTGCTCCTGGACCTTTCCTGGTCAATGTCGTGGGAGCGGCGGTTCAAGGCAGCAAAGAAGGTCGCGCTGGCGCTTGACTATTACATCAGAACCAAGTTCCCCAAAGACCGTTTCCACGTTGTCGGTTTTTCCACCTATGCACGGGAGCTTCAGGCAAAGGAGCTGGCGCTTGCGGTATGGGATATGGGACATGCGTTCACCAACCTGCAGGCCGGTGTCAGGAAGGCCATGGAGCTTATCAAAAGGAGCGGGGCGAGGAATAACCGTATTATCGTTCTCACCGATGGCCAGCCGACAGCCTATTTTGAGAAAAACGAGGAGCTGCACATCGAATTTCCGACCACCATGTACGGAATCAGTCCGAATGCCTGCAAGGCAACACTCACTGAAGTTAAAAAGGCAACTGCCGAGGGCATTCACATTGACACTTTTATGCTCGACAGCAGCCCGGTGCTGGTAGAATTTGTCAGAGAGATTTCGCGGATAAACGGGGGCAGGGCGGTAATATGCCTTCCGGGTGACCTGGGAGAGCTAATACTCATTGAGGAAATCAAACGCAGGGAGCGGAAATAAAATAAGGAAAGTTATCCGCCAAAGTGTTTTTTTCTGAAATTAAAGACCCGTGAATCATGATAATCACAAAACGTATCAGGTCTCAGCACTTTAGTTTTACACTTGGGAAACTTGCATTGATACGGTTTATGATCTTTAATTCTTTGTTTAATTTCATCCCAACTGGGTGTTGATACATTTTTCATGGTTCTTACTGCACAAAAAAATGAGTAATAGTCTTTTAGAATTACTATCCTTAGTTAATTTATTAAATTCATTGTCTGACCATATTAGTAGTAAATAACATAATTATCATAAATAATCAACTCTTTATTTATGATAGAATAGAATAAACTATAGGGTGCTACGATGCACATAACACAGGTAATTGCTAAAAACATAATATAGCTTAATATCATATTATAAAGATAATTTAAATAATTATTTTAGTATCGAATTAATCGAAAGAAGAGATTATCTGTCCTTGTTAAAAAACCATAACCGGGAGACCAGTTAAAATAAATATCGAAGAAACTGCACCCCATTCATACTGATTTGGAAGCTGATTAAAAGAGTCAGCAAATGCGTTAAAAAAACCCTCGATGGAGGAGGGTAGAACCATCGAGGGTTGTAACAAGGGGTCCATATGGTATAATTATAGTACATTATTCTGCGGACGCAAGCAGATGAGATGATGATTACCAAAAGGTAATGCTGGTGTAATATATCTGTAATCTTAAATAAGAACAACCCCATAGCCCAAAAGTTTAGAGAAGCATTTATCGCACAAGCCTGCTGCTTCTCATCAGGGCGGTATAATTCTCAGGGCAGGCCGTATGCTATGGCATAGACATTTCCGCCCTGCTCTTTAATGTGCTGCCCGGTTTGCCCATCTGTTTCACCCAGGCTCAGGTCTTCATCTACAATATCCTGCCAGGCAACCAGCATGCGGTTGCTTTTTTCAGAATAACTGACTGGATGAGTAGCGCTGCACGCCCGGGTCATCACAGAACACTATTTCATCGCTGAAGGTCTTGCCGTCCGGGCTCATCCATTTGCCATAGATATCAAGGTTGGTCGCTTTGCGCCAGTTAACGCTCGGGTCTTCCTCGTTTCTGCCGTCTTCCCATACAATAAAATATTTTTTTACAGCCGGGACATAGACGGGGTGGGGATATATCTGCGGGCCAGGCGCGTCTGCTATGGTAAATACCGGACCGTCAGGCTTCCCGTCCGCTGTTATGAACCGTCCCCGCACGCCGACATTGTCCAGCGAAGGAGCCATATCAGTCCAGCAGGCAAAAAACTCATTGCGGTCCGAATTGTACGCTATTTCATTGTGCCGCTGGTCGCCTTCATCAGCTGTGCCGAAATCATCAATCATGGCAATGTCATTGACCAGAACCTTGCCGTTGCCGTCAAGCAGCGTACCGTAAATATCGCCATTCTGCTCCCAGGTGGGGACGTGCCGGAAATCTTCCCAGTTGACAAGATAGGTGTCATCAGTCGGGTTATAGACTATATAGGGATTATATTCATCCCCGGGAACATTGTTGATGATCAGCTCATCTCCAACCGGGCTGCCGGCTTCATCCACAATAACTCCTTTTATATCAGGGCTGGCAACAGTACTGTCTTCACTGCTGTTATAGGTAACAAAAAACTGGCGCTTTAAGGTATTAAAGGCGACCCGGGAGTGCATCTGGCTTTTGGGCTTTATCCGAAAGGGGGAATGGCTGCTTGACTATTTCACCTTTGCTGTCAAACATTGACGCGAATTCGTCAAAGCCGGTGCCGCTCTGGCTCATCGTGTAGGCCATCAGGTATTGATTGGTGAACTTGTCATATTCGGGTGTCGGTATAAGCAGGATAGTGTTTAACGGCGGTCCTGCCGGCCTGAAGCTCGCGCCTATTTTCTCTCCTTTTGTGGAAAACCGCTGGGCAACTATGCCGTACTGCGAACCGCCTCCCTGCACCCGCCCGCCCTGTTCTGTCCAGACCACCAGAAACTCATCATCCACTGAATTATAGGCAGTCCGCGGTATCCACTCTGCCAGTTTGGGATTGGCTGCTATCTCTATTTTTTCGCTTAGAAATTCCATGTTGCTTTCAGAACACGCAATAAACATGCATGCCATGGCAACAAGCACCAGCGCCGTAAGTCTTTGTCTCTTCATAGAACCTCCATGATAAAATTAATAATTGATACGATGTCTAATGAACCCCTCGTGACTCTGGATTTTCGACAGCCTCGATAATAGATTTGACAGATGCCTCCACCAGCAGATCTCTGCCGACTCGCTTGGAGTTAACCGTGATTGCACCACAGACAATTACTGTAGTAGGTTTCTCAGCGCTGCCCTTATACACCGGCTGACTCTTTTGGCAGTTGGCAGAGTCTTCTATGCAGCCGGGATGGCTTGGCCAGCCTGTTGCATCAAAGGTGCGCACAGAATAAAATTCCTCGTCAATATCATCTGCATTCCACGCTTCGCCGTCCTCATCATTTTTATCGCGCCGGTAACCCAGTGATGTAATAGCAAAGTTTCCGTGGGTCTCCTCCCGAATGCCATAAACCGAATCCTGCGATTCTGTCCGGCCATAGGGATTAACGATGATGTACTCAAAATTATCCGTACCATTGTCAATGACCTTACCCAGAGCATTTACATAGGTGCCGTTTATTGAGGCATCAATGACCTCGCCGGCACTCATAACGCTGCCGGTGGGCTTAGCTGTGCTTGCCGCATCATAGGAGCCTTCCGCAAACTCAATGCCGGCGGCAACCACTTCAAGCTTTCCCGTCCACTCAAGGCCGTTTTTTATCGTTGCAACTGCCTTTGCCATAATTTCATCTGTTATTTTGAAATAGGCATCGCAGTCCTGCGCCTTCAGGTACGCACTATAATATCCGTGGTGGGGTACGAGGACCTTTAAGGCTGCGGTCTTGGGGATATTATATTTTTCTATTGCATACTTGACGGTCTCCAGCCCGGCTTTATAGTATTCGTCGTGTTTGCCAAAAGCCGGGGCAAAAGAAACGGGCATATCAGGGTCGTATTTCTTTATCAGCTCTGCAGCGAGCGGGTACACATGCTGCCAGTGCTTCTCAAATGGCTTGTAGGTGAGATACTCATTAAGCGCTTCCTGGGTAGCAGGCCCTTTTCCGTCAGTGATGTCTTCAATACACTCTTTGTAGGTCTTACCCGGCAGGGCACTTACGCCTTCGCCATTCTCATCAACCCATTCATGGCCATAGGGGGAATAATTGTTAAATGCAGAGTTGACATACACCACCACTATGCGGCTGACCTTTTCCTGGTTTATGAGCTCATCAATTGCGGTCTCCGTGCTGT
This sequence comes from uncultured delta proteobacterium, assembly GCA_963803975.1. GTDB lineage: Bacteria > Desulfobacterota > WTBG01 > CAIYCZ01 > CAIYCZ01 > JAPLIX01. The sequence goes on along the minus strand of CAWDOY010000003.1, from coordinate 307,327 downwards.
CGCTGATTTTTTCAGGATTGCCGTAGGCATCCTGATTTTCCATATAGCCTTCCCAACCGTTGCGAAATACCAGTTGATGTTGTGGCAGCAGTTCAATGAGCCGGTCTTTAATATTCGACAATTCAGGCGAATCAGACTCATAGCCGGGCGCCTCATTGCCGTAGAAAAACTTCAGGGCAACTTTGCGATGCGGATCTTTCCGTCCCGGGAGCGTGTAGAGCCATTGCATGCGATTAAACGTGCTCACTTCGAAAAAATCAGGCACCCCGGCTCCGCCGGCAGCAGGGTCTTTGACAACAGGGCCCATGATCGTCTCTCCGGTGGAAGGGTCAACGGTGCTGCCCGCGCTTAAAACAAAAAAAGCTATCGGGGGCACCCCTGGTCCAAACGTATAACAGTCTGCGGCAAAACTGTTATCGCCGCTCGACCCGACATCATTGAGCGAGAATATGGGATAGTGTTCCCTTATATTCATTGCAGAAAGCATCAATGGGAGTCCCTTCTGCTACATTGCAAGCGGCAGCCTCTGCTTCATCAGCATAGTGAATAACCGTATAGCAGTCAGTTCCCTCAAACGGGCCGCCGGCAAACCAGCCGGGGAAGAAAACATCCTTGCTGCCGCCAAAAAAATCTGTATAAAACCGAAGGTCATTTCCCTCCGGCGTCCCCACATCAATGAGCAGAATGCCGATCTTTTCATTCTTAATGCAGCCAGGGCTTAAAGCCAGCGGTATTAATGAGACAAGAACCCATAACAGCAATTTTTTCATACTGCCTCCTTGGGAAAATTGTTTGTTGAACGGCTGTGCAATCAAACGCACTTATTTATCACTTCCCGTTTGACTGAATCGCAATCTCCTCACCGTACTTCTCCGGCATGGTGTTCAGTAAAAATTCAGCCGCCTGAGCGCGCTTTTTCAAATCCCCGGAGAAATGCATGGCAATAAAGTTCCAGGTTGCCATTGCCGTAAGATCATGCTGCCGCTGCGGATCCATCCCGGCTGGCAGGGGCAAATCGCACAGATCCAGCCCCGCCATTGACAGGGCAGCGCATCCGACATTGTCCACATTATCGGTCAGAAAGAACAGCGTGGACACATGCGCAAACCCGGTGTGAGTCCCCCCAATCAGGGTCAGCAGATATGCCGGACCGGGGGCGGCACTGAGCAGCACGGGCGCATTTTCATCATAGGGGATAATGGCGTCGATATCGCCGTGAATGAGCAGCAGGGGAACGGCAATATCCGGGCTGTCAAAGATGGTCTGCGCCGGGTCCTCACGTGCGCCGGCAGCAAAGGTAACCACCAGCGACAGGCGCGGGTCCCGCAGGCCCGATTTGAATCCGGCCATCAGGCTCACGCCGGCTCCCAGCGATGTGCCTGCGGCTCCGATGCATGCCTCGTCAATCTTTGCATAAAAAGGGCTGGAGGGGTCCGCGTTGCGCTTGAGTATTTCGTCAATCAAAAAGCTGACATCACCGGGAAGGTTGACAATATCCCCATAGTTCAGATTTCCGGCATTGTACAGGCTGGTTGCGGGTGCGGTAAACGACATGAACACAACCCCCTGAGTGGCAAGGTAGCGTGCCAGATATACAGTCTCCATCCTTTCCGACAAAATACCGTGGCTGTAAACTATCAGCGGGAAAGGCCCGGGCGATGCGGTTAGCGGCGCGTTCCTGCCTGAAATGGTCCAGCTGACATCATCGGACGGATACCATATCTCGGTGACCAGCTTCCGGGTGTCCGAGCCCTTGCTGTTATTATAGGGCGCAACACCCCGGCTGGTGTCCTCAAGCATCCAGGTCTGGTGCCCTGCCTGGTAAGGACCCGGCTCAAGCACGGACTCGAATGCCCGGGCGGAATAAAACGGAAAGCCTGAAATCAGTAACAGGATTAAAATCTTTTTCACATCATCTTTTTGCGACAGTAGATATCCACGGGTTTATGTCCGTGGCACTTAAATTTAATTAATAGTCACTGAGTATATCCTTTATCAACTTTTTCTGAGCAAGTCAAATTACAGATTTTTGTAAACATTCTCATTGACATTTTATTTCGTATGGCAATATACTTTTTTTCGCTGCAAGAGGGGTATCCAATGTGTAAATTCAGGAATGACATAATATCCGATATCGATTAGCTGAAAATCTGAACCTCTATCAGCCTGTTTGCTGGTGGAGGTTTTTTATTTGTCGCTTAGGGGATGGGTGGTTGAGGACATTTTTATTAAACAAACATGCAAGGGAGACAACCATGAAGGGAAAGTGGATAATCGTTTTAGCAGCAGCAGTGTTGATTATATGTTGTGTAACACCTGGCTATTCTATCACTGGCGCAGGTAATTGCAGGAATCCGGAAGCATGCTATCAGTGCCATACACCGGATTCACTAAAAGGAGTGGACTTCGGGTGTGAACGAGGCACCTGGTCACCCACAGGCCCAATGACAGCAGGGCGCATTCAACACGGTCAAGCTGTGCTTAAAGACGGGAGGGTTTTAATTGTGGGTGGTGCTTCTGGCAAAGAATTAACAATTCTTAATACAGCTGAAATATTTGACCCTGCAACACGAAGTTTTACCAAGGTCCCTGCTACCATGTCCGAGGCAAGACGGAGCATTTATACCATTGTAACAATGCGCGATGGAAGAGTGCTTATTGCGGGTGGTCGCAATTTCGACAACCCTAATGCTCCCGGAGCAAAGGTCCATGATAGCGCTGAGATTTTTGATCCTAAAACGAACACTTTTACTCCTACCGGGTCTATGAAAGTGCCTCGCAATATGTTCATGGCAATTCTTTTAGACGACGGCAGGGTTTTGATAGCCGGGGGAGGAAACAACGCTGGTGGCGCTGGGTCCATGGCTTACGATACTGCAGAACTGTATGACCCTGCTACCGGAACCTTTAAGCTGCTGAAGTCAAAAATGAGTGTTCCCCGCCAGTACCATAATATCGTCAAGCTCCTTGATGGAACAGTTCTTGTGGTTGGTGGAAGTCGAGGCCCCGGATTGAAAAATACTAACACGAAAGTCGATCGCTTTGATCCAATAACCGAAACGTTTACCTTCGTAGGCGAAACGCATGCTCCAATGGGATGTAACGCATGCGCATCGGTTTTACGGGATGGCAGAGTTATTCTTGCCGGTTCCTTCGACGACAGCACATCCCCCGCTACTGTTAGCAATGCCGCTGATATATATGACCCCAAGACAAACAGCTTTACTAAGATTACGGGGCCAGCCCATGGCCAGACTGATATTCTGAGCGTGCGGCTGCTCGATGGAACAGTCATGTCCCCTATAGGGCTGAATGGTAAATCTCAAATCTCGACATCCACGTTTCTTTTTAGACCGGATACCAATGATTTTGTATTCGCCGACTCGATAGCGTTTCAACGAACACCTGCATATCCCCTGATTCTTAAAGATGGAAGACCTATAATTATTGGTGGGTATTCGATTGGTAAATTCGCTACTATTGCAGAAATCTTTACCCCGTCTGTCAGCTCTCAGGCAAGCGGGCTGCAGAACGCGATTGAGGATTTGCCGGATTCTGCTTTTCTATTTAAACTCAACGTGCTGAAACGCATTCTTTCCAATTGGGTACTGGAGGTAAATCAGCTCATTGAAAAAAAGCAATATACTGCGGCCCGTTTTGTCATGGCAAACCAGGTTATCCCGCGCATGGATGGATGTTCTGGAGGAGCGTCATGGAACGACTGGGTAAAGGATTGTGATGTGCAGGGTAACGCATATGCTCCGGCTAAACTGTTAATAAAAACTCTGGATGAAATTACCGGCAGGCTTAAGCCGCCGGTTGCCGCCATTACCGCAGATGCAGTGGGCACACAGACCCCGCTTGAAGTGAAATTTACCGGCAGTGCAACAGACCAGGACGGGACTATTTCACTGTACTTGTGGGATTTTGGTGACGGTGCAAACAGCGAGGAACAGAACCCCACCCACACCTACACCTGTCCGGGAAATTACACCGTCTCGCTGACCGTGGTAGATAACGACGGGCTCCTTGGGCAAACAAGTACGAATATCAAGGCGCCCTATATGCCGAGTACTACCGTTTCATTCTCCTGCGAAATGCTTCCTTACTATCAAACTATGTGCAATAACTGTCATCAAGGCCAATCGGCATCCGCTGGACTCGATCTGATGAGTTATGAAGGGGTGATGAAAGGAAGCATCAATGGAACGGTGGTGATTCCCGGAGATCCAGACAACAGCAAGATAGTGCAGGTAACCAGCCCACCGATAAATCATCCGGAAAATGTTGGTCAAATGGGGTTTGATCAAGAAATAGCTGGTAAACAACGAGCGTGGATTCTGGAAGGAGCATTGAATAATTAAGTAAAGTACGTTAGTTAATAAGAACTTGCTTTTAGATGGGCTAAGCATAGGCTTGGGGTGATTTTGTGTAAATAAAAAATCTGTCGCAAGAGAGGGGAACGGGGTTGAAACCGTTCATTTTTTTCAAAATATGAATTATTGTTATTGAATTATATTAATATATATAGTATACTTACATCTAACCGCAACTAAAAATGTATATATGAATCTGAGCCAATTGCAAAACTCTTCAAACATATGTTAGTTCATGTGGACCGTCGGCCCTATAACCTGAAAAATGCAGAAGTTATAATGAAAACGAGAGTAATAGGCTGCAGATCAAAGGCAGCTGTTAATAGCCGGTCGAGCAAGCACGTTCGATCTCACATGCTGCTGAAAAGCATTGTTCTATTGGCAGTGGCGTTGAGCTGTATTTTCACAGTTCATCTCGCTATACCGTTCCAGGCGATCGCGCAGCCCCCCGAGCCCGTGGTTGCCATCCACGTTTCTGAACTGACCCAAGCTTTAGACACGACACATAATGGATGGTGGACTTCGTGGCATTATTTTGTACTGCCTGAATCATTAAAAGAGGCGCTTCGCTCAGATGGCACACCATTTGTTGAGGTGAGCGATGCTGATATTGCAGCTGGAAGTCTCCAGTTCCCCGATGGGTTACCCAGATACCCGATACTGATCAGCCTTGCCTCGGAAGCGATCGCTACTAACGAGATTGCCCCGCTGCGTAATTACGTGGCTGCGGGCGGGTTCCTGTTCGTCGGCTCATCGGCATTTACGCGTAACCCTGACGGTACCACGAGAGGGGATTTTGCTCTGGCTAATGAGCTTGGATTGCACATGGTGCATGCTTCTTCCCTTGAAAACTGGGGCTTAAACATGGCGTTCAGCAAGGTTGCTAATCACCGTCTGGTCGCCCATATCCCGACAGGTACATTATCCTGGCGCATGCCCATCAGCTCAGACGAGATTTCCTCTGGGTGTATCGCCCAGCCACTCCGTTCACGGGCAGCACTACGTGTTCCAGGTTGCTGCCGACAGCGGCACTACTGTCATTGCCAATGGCAATCAAGGTCCGCTGCTTGCGACCAGGCCATACGGCACTGGCAATTTCATCTACGATGGCGAAGCGCAGCCGCTTATCGGGCACGGGGTTTATGACCCGTCCATGTATGCATATCTTATTTACCGTAATGCAATTGAGTGGGCTTTCGAGGCTGCTAATATTCCGATCATTAAGCTCAGTCCGTGGCCATACGGATATGATGCGGCTTTTATCGTCCGGCATGACTTTGAGAACTACCAAGATTCGATCCGATCCATCGAGAGTTCCGCTTTTTACGAACACGACCTCGGTGTAAAGGGCGATTACTTCTTCTGTACGGGCACTCTCAGAGATGAAATGCTTATTGACCAAAGCACGGTCATTGCGAGTCTGCGGAGCGCTGTCACAAACTACGGGGCAACGATTGGATCACATAATGGCGGTTTAAAGAATCCGGTGAATGACGCTCTGTCTATGAATTCCTTCGATTACTGGCACTGGGGACCGGACGAGGCACTGGACGTGACTCCGCCGGGCTATCCCAGCGGCAAAGCATATGCTTCAGCATCTATTCTGGTTTCCTTTCAGGATATAGAAGGATGGCTGGCAGGAGTGGACAATGGCCGGGACGGATGCGGTTCGGCAGGCAACTGCCCCCGTCTCTGGGCTTCTCCGTACTTTAACTCGACGCGGGAAGGTTCATACCAAATTCTGGAAGAACTGGGTGCAGTGGCCTCGAGCAGGGGTGAACAAAAAATCGGCCCCTTTCCACACATGACCATATCATACGAAACACCGGGCAAGCGTTATGCGCAGGTTTCGCTTCCGGCGAGCGAATGGTATGTTGGCACTGAGATCCCCGGTGCCATTGAATGGGGTCACACAACGGATTCGATGAAGGCAGCAGTTGATTTCTATTATAATCTCGGTGCCATGATCAATCTTTACAGTCATAAAGTCTCGAACGCTGGCACCCTGATAGGTGAATATGCTGAGTATTGTGTCGCTAAACCCCGGATGTGGTCATCCAATGCAGTGGAAATAGCTGACTGGTGGCAGGTGCGGTCTCCTGCTGTTGTTACGCCATCGTATAGCGTGATCGGCGATACCGTCAGTGCACAAGCCACGATCACCGGGGCCACTGACCCTGATACTGCCATTGAAGTAGTCGTTCCCAATGGCAACGCCAGCAATCTCCAGGTTTTAATAAATGATGCACCAGCTGACCCCGCGGAATACCGCACGGTCGGGAACGCGATAAGGGTTCGAGTCGGCGCTTCACCTTCCAGCGCGGAAGTTCAGTACACAATCAATTATCCCGTGTCGACGACCACGACTACTACGGTTCAGCCGACAACCACAACTACTTCGGTTCTGCCCACAACCACGACTTCTTCGGTTCAGCCGACAACCACAACCACGACGGTTGAGACAACAACTACCATACCGTCACCCGGCTGCGCGGGCGTTGCTCCTTTATCGGCAGATCAGGGAGCAACCCTTGATGTGACCATCACCGGTACAGACACCAATTTCACACTCGCTTCAATTGCGTCTTTCTGTACAGGTATTACAGTCAACAGCATAACGGTTACTTCTTCAACAGAAGTTATTGCAAATATTACCATTGCCGCTGATGCGCCTTTGGGAGCATGCGATGTGACGGTAACCACGGGAGCTGAAATAGTAATCTGCACTGCGGCCTTTACGAAAACTGCTGCTCAGGTGACAACCACAACCACGGTTCAGCCAACGACTACAACCACGACAGAGCTGCCGACAACAACTACTACATCGGTACTGCCAACTACCTCAAGCACATCATCTACTACGACTTCAACCTCAGGCGGTGGTCACGGTGGTGGCGGTGCAAACACCACCAGTTCGACGACATCAGCAGCAACTACATCGATTATTACAACAACCACCACGACCAGTATCCCCCTGCCGCTACCGCCTGAGTGCGTGAGCGTTGCACCTTCTGCAGTTGATGCCGGTGTCACGGTTGATGTAACCGTAGCAGTACAAAATATTGACTTGACCCAGGTGAGCGGCGTTAATGTAACTTTCGGGTGCACGGGTATAACAATAAACAGCGTAACCGTGAATAGTGCCACCCGGATAACCGTGAACATCACGGCTGCTGCAGATGCGCCGCAGTGCACGGGAAATATAACCGTGACCAATGGAACAGGCACTACAAACATCATTTGTGAAAACGCATTTACGGTTAATGCAAAGCCCCCCTGTACCTTGATCGTGAGCCCGGGCACGTTCCGCAACGGCGTCATAATGCCGCGGATCAATATCTTTACCATCTCAGGCACAAACTCCAACTGGGACAGCACCAGTGCCGTGAAGATTCAGGGCATCACCACCATTATCCCTCTGTCACGGAACAAGAGCGAGATCCGGGTGCTGGCGCTGGTGCCATCGAAGATGCGGCTGCCGGCTGGCAACAAGGCCGTGACGGTGACAACGGGAAATGAGATATGTACCGGAAATCTGGTTATCGAGTAGCAAAGCGATAAGGCACTTGCGGCCGTACAATTCCTTTTTCAGGTAAGTTTTGTGATACAAAAACTTGACTTGCTCCACTTTACCTGCTCTAATTTGGTAGATATTTTTTATATGAGAGTTACAAAAGTCAAATTTAGTAGATTGAGAGATTGCTTTGTCGCTACACTCCTCGCAATGATCGCAAAGAAGCCATTTGTCTTTGCGAGCGAAGCGAAGCAATCCCTTTTCTTGAATACTTTTGCAATTGGCTTAAGAGATATAAATTTAATAGTCACTTATTTAAAAGGAGGAACCACGTTATGTTTAAGAACTATTCAGGAAAATTATTTCTCGCTGTTTTACTTATCGGCTGTCTCTGCATGCTGCCTGCGGCAAACGCCGACGACCTTATTTAGGATACCTTTAGCAATGGTGATCTGGACTCCTCTTGGGTGAATCGATGGGGACGTGGGACGGCTGCGGGATGAGTGCTGCAAGGATCGGGTTACCGCGAACACGTATTCTTATGCCTATTACGATGACCGACATGGGACTGACTACACGGTTGAAGGGGATATCCAGATTCCGGCTGACTCGTTGTTCGGCGGGGGCATTGGCGGTCGTGTAAACCCAGCCACGGGCGCCCACTATGGCGCGTGGGTCTACCCGCCTGATTCAGTGGGCGGAAAACCAGTTGTAAGTGTTTTGAAATTGTGGAAGTTCCGAAGCTGGACTGACATTGATTTAATGACAAGTATGATGGATGAAGTCGACCTCCCTCCTGTGGGCATAGGCCAGCACACGCTGAAGATGACCTTCACAGGAAACCAAATCAAGGTTTATTACGATGATGGATTGGAGATCGAACGTGACAGACAATGATTTTGACTCCCGTGCTCCTTATGCGAGTGGCGGTATCAGCGCGGATTGCTTTACTTTAGGACACCGCCGCCGTATACGATCGCAGTTGATAATATCTTAGTGACAACCCCGGGCTGCGATGGTGTTGCTCCTGCAACGGCAAAACAGGGGGCAACCCTTGATGTGACGATTACCGGTACAGACACCAATTTCGTGAATGGTGTTAGCGTTGCTTCCTTTAGCGGCACCGACATTAAGGTCAACAGCACAAGCGTAAGTTCTCCAACCACAGCAGTTGCCAATATCACCATTGCGCCTGGTGCAACATTTGGAGCACGTGATGTGACGGTAACCACGGGCACTGAAATAGTAACCTGCCCGGGGGCATTTACCATAGAAGATGCTTCTTCTGAAAATAATATCACCGCATTTACTATTCCTTCTCAAGTAGGCACAACAACAATCAATGAAGGTGCTCGTACAATCGCAGTAACCATGCCTTATGTAACCAATGTTACTGCTCTTGTGCCAACTATAACTGTATCTCCAGCAGCGAGTGTAAGTCCAGCAAGTGGCGTAGCACAGAATTTTACAAGTCCAGTAATTTACACCGTCACCGCAGAGGATACTACAACAAAAACTTATACCGTTACGGTAACGGTAGCGCCTAATCCTGCAAAGGCTATCACCGCATTTACTATTCCTTCTCAAGTAGGCACAACAACAATCAATGAAAGTGCTGATACAATCGCAGTAACCATGCCGTATGGCACCATGTTACTGATCTTGTGCCAACTATAACTCACACCGGAGCGAGTGTAAGTCCATTAAGTGGCGTAGCTCAAGATTTCACAACTCCGGTAACTTATACCGTCACCGCAGCGGATGCCTCAACAAAAGATTATACCGTTACAGTAACGGTAGCGCTTAATTCTGCAAAGGATATCACCGCATTTTCTATTCCTTCTCAAGAGGCACAACCGGTATGAAAGTTGCTCACACTATCGCAGTAACCGTTCCGTATGGCACCGATCTTACTGCTCTTTGCCAACCATTACTATCACCGGAGAATCAGTTAGTCCGTTAAGTGGCGTAGCTCAGATTTCACAAGTCCGGTAACTTATACCGTCACCGCAGCAGATGCCTCAACTCAAGATTATACCGTTACAGTAACGGTAGCGCCAAGCTGCGCGGGCGTTGCTCCTGCATCCGGAGCTCAGGGAGCTACCAATCTTGAAGTGACCATCACCGGGGTAGACACCAATTTTGCGGATGGATTAACCGCTGTGTCATTTATGTGCGCGGGCACAACCTCTTATATTACGGTCAACGACACACCAATAGTAAATTCTATAACCCAAACTGTTGCAAATATTACCATTGCCTCGGATGCGCCTTTGGGAGCTTGTGATGTTATTGCAACCACTAACCTTGAAACAATAACCTGTACTGGGGCATTTACCATAAATGCTGCTCCGGTGACAACAACTACGACTTCAACTTCAGGCGGTGGAGGCGGCGGAGGCGGCGGCAATAGCACTACCACAACCACCCCGGCGGTTACTACAACGACGGTTCCGGCTATTACTACCACGGTTCCGGCCACGACAACCACGACGGCTGCGATAACTACCACGACCACCACCGCTTCAACAGAATGTCAGATTAAGAGCATTCAGCCCTCTGGTGTAAAGATTGGTTTCGGCCTGCTGCCGCGCATCAGAAGGGTAACCTTAACGCTGAATACTGATCTGGAATCACTGGGCATCACCTGTGCTGATCTCAATATTCAAAATGCGCCACGGGGTATTAGAATTATTTCCTGTGATGTGGTCGGTAATACGATAGAGGCAACTATACTGTTCTGGGGTATACAGCCGGGCACCTATAATATAAATCTTGGCCAGGGCCAGTGTGGATCAATTCCGTTTATCGTATCAAGGTTCTAACATTCGTTTCTAAAGCTTTAATTACGTACCGATAGAAGACAGTAAAGAAGCAGGGTCAGAAATGGCCCTGCTTTTTCTTTGGGTGCGCACGGCATGGCGCAGACACTGAGGACACTATCGCCAATCAAATTAAACTTCTTATGGGCAACCATTTCAAAACGCCTCTATACACCCTCTGCACTATCTACCACTCATCTACACTCAACAAAAGACTTGACTTGCCACAACTTGTAGAGTAATTTTATAAAAATTATAAATTTAATGGCCACCTTATTTAAAAAGGAGGAATCACGTTATGTTTAAGTACTTTTCAGAAAAAACATTTCTCGCTGTTTTACTTATCGGCTGTCTCTGCATGCTGCCTGCGGCAAACGCCGAGACCTTATTTACGGATAACTTTAGCGATGGTGATCTGCTCCCCTGGGAGATTGCGTCGGGGACGTGGACAATAACGGGAGAAGTGCTGCAAGGATCGGGTGGCGCGAACAGCTATTCTTATGCCTATTATTCCACCACGCCGCAATGGACCGACTACACGGTGCAGGGGGAAATCCAGAATTCCTGCCGGGTCGTTCGGAGGGGGCATCGGCGGGCGTGTAGACCCGGTCACAGGCGCCCACTATGGCGCGTGGGTCTACCCGACAGGATCGGCTGGGCGGGTCGAAGATGTTGAAACTGTGGAAGTTCCAGGGCCCGACGGACCTCGGCAGCAGCGAACCGATGCAGCAGGTCGACCTGCCTGATGTGGGCACAGGCTGGCACACGCTCAAGATGACCTTCACAGGGAACCGTATCCTCGTTTACTACAACGGGGGAGCCCGAAGATCGACGTGACAGATAATGATTTTGACTCCCTGCGCCTTATTTAAGTGGCGGTATCAGTGCGGATTGGTGGACGGGCTCCACGCCGTATACGATCGCAGTCGATAATATCTCAGTGACAACCCCAGGCTGCGCGGGCGTTGTTCCTCCATCGGCAGAACAGGGAGCAACCCTTGATGTGACCATCACCGGCGTCAGACACCAATTTTGCGGATGGATTAACCGCGGTGTCATTTATGTGCGCGGGCACAACCTCTTATATTACGGTCAACAGCACACAAGTAAATTCTCCAACAGAAGTTATTGCAAATATTACCATTGCCGAAGATGCGACACTGGGAGCATGTGATGTGACGGTAACCACAGGAGCTGAAACAGTAACCTGCACTGAGGGATTTGTCATAACCGCTCCGGTGCCAGGCTGCGGTGGCGTTGCTCCTGCATCGGCAGCTCAGAGAGAAACTCTTGATGTGACCATCACCGGGGTAGACACCAATTTTGAGGATGGATTAACCGCAGTGTCATTTATGTGCGCGGGCACAACCTCTTATATTACGGTCAACGGCACACCAATAGTAAATTCTACAACAGAAGCTATTGCAAATATTACCATTGCTGATGATGCGCCTTTGGGTGCATGTGATGTGATTGCAACCACTAACCTTGAAACAATAACCTGTACTGGGGCATTTGCCATAGTACCAGGCTGCGTGGGCGTTGATCCTCCATCGGCAGAACAGGGAGCAACCCGTGAAGTGACCATTACCGGCTCAAACACCAATTTTGAGGATGGATTAACCGCTGTGTCATTTATGTGCGCGGGCACAACCTCTTATATTACGGTCAACGACACACCAATAGTAAATTCTATAACCCAAACTGTTGCAAATATTACCATTGCCTCGGATGCGCCTTTGGGAGCTTGTGATGTTATTGCAACCACTAACCTTGAAACAATAACCTGTACTGGGGCATTTACCATAACCGCTCCGGCGCCAACCACGACTTCCACTGTGCAACCGACTACGACCACAACAACAAGCGGCGGTGGCGGTGGTGGCGGCGGCAATAGCACTACCACCCCGGCGGTTACTACAACAACGGTTCCGGCTATTACTACCACGGTTCCGGCCACGACAACCACGACGGCTGCGATAACTACCACGACCACCACCGCTTCAACAGAATGTCAGATTAAGAGCATTCAGCCCTCTGGTGTAAAGATTGGTTTCGGCCTGCTGCCGCGCATCAGAAGGGTAACCTTAACGCTGAATACTGATCTGGAATCACTGGGCATCACCTGTGCTGATCTCAATATTCAAAATGCGCCACGGGGTATTAGAATTATTTCCTGTGATGTGGTCGGTAATACGATAGAGGCAACTATACTGTTCTGGGGTATACAGCCGGGCACCTATAATATAAATCTTGGCCAGGGCCAGTGTGGATCAATTCCATTTATCGTATCAAGGTTCTAACATTCGTTTCTAAAGCTTTAATTACGTACCGATAGAATACAGTAAAGAAGCAGGGTCAGAAATGGCCCTGCTTTTTCTTTGGGTGCGCACGTCATGGCGCAGACACTGGGGACACTATCGCCAATCAAACTAAACTTCTTATGGGGCGTCCCGCTTTTTAGCGTTCACGCTTCTTGTCTCCGATAACATAGTGCATATTATCACGATAGGCAAAACAGAGGCGGGGTTGTACGCTGTCGCAGCGAACATAGTGAGCAAGCATCGAAGATGCAGACGCGGGGAGACAGAGAGCCGGTTCTGTAAGCTGTCCGCAAGGCCAGCTTACAGCCATAGCTGTGGGGCGGGTACCATCTAAATAAGCAAAAAGAAAGGCAGAAGCGGTGTTAAAGCCCCTGCCTTTTATTGTCAGTAAATATAAAGTGTACTGCTATTTTCCTAAACCATAAATCAACCTCGGCACTGCTTTTACTGGACCGTGCATGGTCTTCACGCCATTTATATCCACATCCTCAAGCTTGTAGTCGTACGCTTTTCGGTTCTTGACATCACTGTCAGTGAACTCATAGGATGTCCCAAGCCCTGAGCCGACTTTTGATGCGATGAGAGAGCTGTTTATTTTTACATACTCACCATCTTTCGCATCAGCGCGATAGATGTTGAAGCCGAGGTTGTCAGTCTCATCACCAGTCACCCACATGAGTTTCACGCTGAGGTTGCCCGGTTTTGCATCAAACGAGGCAAGGGTGATGGCAGTAGCACAGCAGTCAAATGTTATTGGATCTAAGTTTTTTTCGTAATACCAAAGTTCATCTGTAACACTCCTATCACAATTGAAATAGTATTTTATAACCCCATATGCCGCAAAATTTAAGCCGCACCGCTCTTCGCCCCAGTCTTCGGTGATTGTAAAATCAAACGCCCAATCTGTCTGATCAGCAGTTGAATACTCTTTCGACCCACTTTTGGTGGTTACGATCTCCCCGGCAGCATTTGTGAGCGTAACGCTATAATCAACGCAAAGACTTGTTACACAGTACGACTGCCAGTAATGCGTTGCCTGTCCTGTAAATGTGAACCCAGTGCAATTTGCAGATAATTCAGCATCGCAGGCGAAAGCGGAAAGTCCTGAAAAGCATATAGCGGAAACTATTAACATGGTTATAAATATTTTCCTTAACATAATTTTTCTCCCTTCTTGATGATTAATCTTAGTAGATTAGACTACATATTTTGATATATATTATGCAGTATAATAAATTAAATGTCAATAAATAAATAATGCAAAAAATAATCAACAATTTATAGGGTGACAAATATAAATAGTTGAAAAATAATTTCCCCGCATTTCACAGTCAATTGAGGTGTATGTTTTTTACCACCAGAGAGGACATACTACAGTTATTTAAGACTCCTCCACCTTCCTCCTGATCCCTGGTAGCATACTATCTATAACCGCCTTGGCCTTATTCTTTAACAACGGTCGCTGTTCAAATAACTTAATTATTATCGGGCATAATTTATAATAGGTTTTTATAATTTCTCGCCCCTCAGGAGTCTTACTCAATACCTTATCCCGATACTTCCTAAGCAGCTCTGTCTGTTCAGAGTCCTCCCCATAGATTGCCTCTGCAGCACATAGCAAAGGTATTGGTGTTGTAGTAGTAGTTGTGGTGTTGGGAATAGTGGTGGTGGTGAATGTGTTGCTTGCAAGGGACCGTACAATTATGTTGTCGAGCCCTAATCCATAATTAGAGCCTCCCTGCATCCACATATCTCCGCTGATCCCGCCATTTAAATATGGTTCCCTTTTGTCGTAGCCGGTGTCTGTGTAGTCAATCACAAACTTCTCGTCATATAAAACCAGGATCCGATTACCTATAAAAACCATCTGGAGCGTGTGCCAGCCTGTGTCCACATCAGGCAGGCTGACCTGCTGCATCGGCGCATCTATATCGAGTTCTGTCCAGCTTCGGAATTTCCACAGTTTCAACTGCCTCGACCCGCCCCCCGATCCTGCCGGGTAGATCCATGCGCCATAGTGTGCGCCCGTGGCCGGATCTACACGCCCGCCGATGCCCCCTCCGAACGACCCGGCAGGAAACTGGATGCTCCCCTGCACTGTATAGTCGGTCCATTGAGGCGTGGTGGAATAAGAGGCATAAGAATACTGGCCAGAGACGCCCGACCCTTGCAGCACTTCTTCCGTTATTGTCCACGTCCCCGACGCAGTCTCCCAGGGCGTCAGATCAGTACGGCTAAAGTCATCTGAAAAGAGAGCGTTGCTGCTCGACGTAATAATGGTCACGGTCGCAACAGTACTATTTGTTGTCCCATTGTTTGCCATGTAGGTAAAGCTGTCGCTCCCCACATAGTCCACTACCGGTGTATAGACGAAAGATCCATCGGAACTGAGCGTGAGGGAACCATGAGATGTGCTGCTTTCCAGTTGTGCCGTCAAGGTCGCCCCCTTGGGATCGTTGTCGTTGCTCAGCACCCCTGGGGCGACAAGATTCAAAGTTGTGTTTGCGTTGGTGCTGTACGTATCATTTACTGCAACAGGAGGAACGGTAACCATAGAAGTCGTGGTAGTCGTCGGCTGTATTGTCGTGGTGGTCGTCGGCCGTCTTGTGGTAGTGGTCGTCGGCCGTCTTGTGGTGGTAGTGTTCGTGCCGGAATCAGTGGTTGTAGTGGTCGTAGGTCCAACCGTAGAAGTCGTGGTGGTCGGCTCAACTGTCGTGGTGGTGGTCGTGCCGGAATCAGTGGTTGTAGTGGTCGTTGGCTCAACAGTAGAAGTCGTGGTGGTCGGCTCAACTGTCGTGGTGGTAGTGTCTGTTCCGGAATCAGTGGTTGTAGTGGTTGAAGGATCATCTAACACAGTCTGTCCGGTCTTTGGAAGCTGAATAGTGCCAGCTATTGCATGATTGGACAGAAAAAAAGATAGTAGTAGTATTGCTGCAATTAGAAAAAAGCTGGAAAGTTTATCTGTTCTCAAGGACTTCTCCTCTCGTTTAAAAAAAACCTCCACAAGCACGCAGGTTGATAGAGGTTCATCCCTGAACTGCTTTATCATTTCCCGCCTCTTTTATTTTAATCACCTTTTTTTCTCCTCCTATATTCTGCCAATGACTTCAACTAATTGAGAGACTTGCGAAATTGCTATTATTATACCATTATTATACGCTTATGGCTATTGGAATGTCAATTAATTCCATTGGCAAGCTTTTGATATATTACAAATCGATTTTAAAAATGAATTACTTAAAACAAAAATATTTTATGAAGTGCTGTGAAAGAAATTATGTTGAGGCAGTTTGCTTGGAAGTGTAGCGGTTCAAATGAAAGCGGACAGATACAGGGATAAAAATCATTATCTTGTAGTACGTTATAGATGCTGAACATTTCAATTTTATTTAGTTAGATGAACCTTGAACGGATTTTTTAAATATAGGCTTCAAAAGGATAATCCGGGTCAACGCAGTTATATAAAACGGAAAAAACGCTCCCACCAGTACGATGGATGGTTCGCAGTCACTAACGGAATGATCCCCCTTCGCAACCTGGAGGGGCGGGACACGTGAAGTGAATGGCATCGGGAAAATCTAACGCCGGCGAAAACTCCAGGCTGTCGAACTTGGCGTCGCGCACCATCACACGACAGCCATCCGTACTGATGCGACCATCTGCGAGCCACTGCGCGACTTGCAGCAGCGATTTGCATTGTTGGATGAAGATCCGGTGCCGCGTGAACTCAGCAGGGTAGCGGGCATCCCAAGGGCAGACCGTCTGGAGGATGATCTTCCCCTCATCCATGCGCTCGTGGATAAACTCGACCGTACTGCCGACGAAGCGTGCCCCGTAGGCCCGCACGTACTCCCATGCATCGTTGCCCTTGAAAGCGGGCAGCAGAGCTGGATGGAGGTTCACCAGACGATCCACGTACGCTCGGCGGATTCTCTCAGAGTAGAACTTCGTATAGAAGGAAAACACATAGTCAATTCCGTGTGTCTGCAGGTAATCGAGCAAGCGATCGCAGAATACGTCGCGGTTGGGTTCGGAGAATATCTCCACGGGTATGCCGTGCGCTCGGGCCTTCTCAGCCGCACCGCACGTCTGATCACAGACGACCGAATGAACAAGTGCCCTGAATGATGGGTGCTTAAGACACTCATTGACGACCGCGCCGCCCGATGAAGCGGTGACCACGAAGCGGCGCAGAGAACCGGATATATGTGTAGTCAAGAGAACTCTCCTTTGCGGTAGGCTGGGAAAAAGGGCGTTTCTTCGCTTTTAGTGACCCGAACCAGCTCCCGGTAATCCGACAGGTTGAAAATCTTGCCACAAAAGAAGGCGGTGCGCGTCTCCGAAGACCACCCGCGCTTGAAACTGGCCAGGCCGCTGTATGCATCTGCATTCACTCCAGGAACAGCGCCG
Source organism: uncultured delta proteobacterium (assembly GCA_963803975.1). Taxonomy (GTDB): domain Bacteria; phylum Desulfobacterota; class WTBG01; order CAIYCZ01; family CAIYCZ01; genus JAPLIX01. Next base: position 289,881 of record CAWDOY010000003.1, on the reverse strand, counting down.
AGGTCCGCCCATCGAACCCTACTGGCGAAGTATCGCAAAATGAACAGCTTCAATCCATAAGACACCTGAAGCTCATACCCGCGCGGACTGGTGCCGACGAGATGAGCATACGCCACATCGCCCTGAACATACCAGAGATCCAGACTGAGTGGCTCATCGCCTTCGGTCGCGCGAAACATCACCAATCCCGGCACGGAAAGCTGTCCCGCAAAAGACTTCCGAGAGAAACGTTGTATTCCGGTGATATGTTTTCTTTCGACCAGATGGTCATAGAGACTGACCCACTCGTCCAAATATATCGCAGGGCGATCACAGACTTCCACCGATATCTTCTCCAGTGCCCGGCGCGCGTATCTCCGGTGCCGTGCCGAAGTGTATCGATCCAGAGGCACACTGAGGTCCGCGACGAAATGTTGTTTGTACGGCACTGTCACATCAAAAAGAGATTTCAGCACGTCCAGGGTATAATTGCCAAACGGATCTGCCACCAATGACAGAGAAACCAGAGTTTTCCGCATTTGGGCAAGGTCATCTACCAGCCTCTGCCACTGCCGGCAACAGAAAATCGGATAGCACCCCATCGCGTCGCGAAGATTCAGAATGGGTGTCTGGCGCCGAAGGATCCATCCCCCTGCATAAGGCAACTCGACCGATTCACCAAGTTCAGATAGCGATTCCGCATAGGACTGGTGCAGGTACCCTGTAACGCGGAGAATCGGGTCATGCAACACATCTATAGTTCCCATAATGCCCTGAGTCCTCGTTCGGTCCGCCGCCCCAATAGCAGCGAAACATGCCATACATCAGATTGATAATAACTCGCTTTTAGATGGGGTAAGCATACGTTGGGGGCGATTGTGTGTCAATAAAAAATCCGTCGCAAGTTATGGGCAGGGGTTATTCGGACAAAACATCTTGTGGTGAGTATTACAGGTAAAAAACTGCAGACGATGTATCAACGGCGATAGAAGTTTAGCAGCTTAAATTTATTTATGACTTCTTTTGCAAAGCGTTACTGAGACTTTTAGTGATTGATAGTTGTCTGCAGTTTTGTTAGATAGTATCCCAGTAGTACTTTTTAAGCAGAAAAGGCAGAGCCATTGCTGACCCTGCCGTATGGGAACAAAATCTATCAAGCACTAATAGTCACACACATCACCTGTGCTGTTTTGGTCTGTATCCGTTTGATCAGGGTTAGGTACATTGGGGCAGATATCTGCAGGAGATTTCTGATGAAAGAGTTTTTTGGATGGACAGGAAAAATGCTACGGATAAATCTGAGCAATCATTCTGTAGCCGAACTGTCAAGCATGCCTTATGCCTCCCGCTTTATCGGTGGCCGCGGCCTTGCAAGCCGCATGTACTGGGATGAACTGAATCCCCTGGTCAGCGCTTTTGATCCTGGCAATCATCTTTATTTTATGACCGGCCCGCTGTGCGGCACACAGGCTCCTGCCGCCTCGCGGTGGATCGTGCTTGGGAAATCACCTATGGCCGTGCCCGAACAGTATGCCTCGGCCAATCTTGGCGGCAGCTTCGGCGCTGTGCTGAAATGGGCAGGCCTTGACGGCCTTGATATTTATGGAGCCTCACTGAAACCCGTTTTTCTTTTAATTGAGCAGGACGGAACATGCCGGTTTGAAGATGCCGGCAGACTCTGGGGCAAAGACTGCTTTGATACCATTGCAACCCTTGAAAAACAGCATGGTGATACTGCCCGTGTCGTTGCCATCAGCAGGGCAGGGGAGATGAAGGTCAGATTTGCAAATATTATAGGTTCAGACGGAGTATCCGCCACCAAAGGTTTTGGTGCGGTTATGGGTTCAAAAAACCTGAAGGCTATTGTGGTTCGGGCAGAAAAAGCGCCCCTGCGCGCTGCCCGGCCGGAAGCATTTAAACAGGTGCGTAAGGATATAACAGCTTTATGGAGCGGCGAAGAATCAGGGCGGTTCTGGAACGAGCTGAACCTTGAAGATATTGAAAAGATAAAAGATATTCCCTGCTACGCATGTCCCGGCATCTGCCGCCGGGGCTTGTATGAAAGCAAGGGCGGCGAGCACGGCATTCGAAAGCCGTGTGTCTCAGCGTATTTTTACTACAAGGAAGAAATGGCAAAAACCGGCAGAATGGCAGAAACAACCTTTCATGCCACACAGGTTGCAAACCGGGATGGGCTGTGCGTGCTTGATCTGCGCTTTATGCTTTCCTGGCTCCCCGAAGCAATCAGACTTGGACTGGTCGACCCGCAGGCAACAGGATTAGAACTTGATCTGCTGGGAACTCCCGAATGGATAGAAAACCTTTCTGCGCTTATCATCAGCCGCAAGGGAGTCGGCGACCTGCTGGCAGAAGGCAGCCGCCGGGCAACAAAAGAGCTTGGCGTAGAAAAGCTGTTAGACGGACTGGTAACAAAAACCGGCTTTGATGCAGATTATTACAATCCCCGTCTTTTTATATTAAATGCGCCCATATATGCCACCGAACCTGTTTACCCCATAACTCAGCTTCACCGGGTAAGCTTTCCCATGGTCAAATGGATGATATGGATGGGAACAGAAGGAATGATGGGCTTTTTAACAACAGAAAAGCTTCGCAACATGGCGAAAACATTCTGGGGAGATGAACGCGCGGCAGAATTTGACTCACCTGATTACAAGGGAGCAGCTGCCGTACTGATGCAGAACCGCGCATATGCGCTTGAAAACATGGTTTTATGCGACTGGTTCTGGCCGATTGACTTTACCGCCAACACGGAAACAGGGGTCGGCGATCCGGAGCTTGAAGCCCGGCTTTTTTCTGCAATGACCGGTCTGGATATGGATGAACGAGCTTTCCTCCGGTCAGGCGAGCGAAGCGCAAACCTGTGCCGTGCACTATACCTGCGAGAGGGCCGGCGCGGCCGTGTTGATGATGTTCTTGAGGAATTTAATTTTACCACCCCCCTGCATGAACAGGACCCGCCCGTCGGGCTGTTCAATGCTGATCTTGTCCTGCCCGGGAAGAATGGTGAGCTTTTCAGCCGTAAGGGTGAAACAGTAAGCAGAGAAACGTTCAAAAAAGTAATGGATGATTATTACGCGGCCCGCGGCTGGGATGTGGAAACAGGACTTCCCACCCGAAATAAACTTATAGACCTTGATCTTGAAGATATAGTGCCAGCATTAGCAAAAAGCGGGTTAATAAAGTAGAATCCTATGGATAGATAAGGTTCATATCCGCAAAAGGGGATTTGCACAGGCATCAGGCAGGAAATAACAGATCAGATATGTGCACCAGCGTTATATTGGAATTTTTAAGGACGCTAAGAAAAAGTCGTATGGCCCTGGCTGTCTCAGGGAAAGGATGCCCGATGCCGATCGCATGACCATATTTATTAGCGTGATCCGCAAGCTTGTTTAATTGATAAAGAATGGCCAGCTCATTCAGTTCATTATCCAGAAAAATGTTTCTGCAGGCAGCAGGCATCTGCAGCTGTTTTGCAATATTATAGCCTTTCGAGTCGGGGGAAGTCCGGCTATCCACAAAGAACAGTCCTTTTTGTTTAATAAGCTCAAGGGTCTCCCGTATTTCCCGCTGGCAAGCGGTAAACCGCGAGCCCATGTGATTATTAAGACCTATGGCAAACGGAACAGCGGAAAGATTTTCCTCCAGCACGCGGAAAATCTTATGCAGGCCGTCTCCTACATACAGCGCTCCCGGCCCGGGATTGGCTTCAGAAGCATATGGCTCCATGGGCTGATGAAGCATGATATCGTGGCCTGCGTCATGCGCTTCAAAAGCAAGCTCTTCTGAGTGAGGATAGAGCGGCAGGATTGAAAAGGTTAGCGGAATATTTAATTCCAGAAATTGCCGTGCTTTATAAATATTCGGGCCTATGTCATCGATGATAAGGGCGATGGCGGGTTTTGCGAAGGAGTTGCTGCTGGCAAAGGCTTTTGTGAAGCTGTTGAACCCAAAGAGGCTTCCCAATAAAAAAGAGACGCTATTATATAAAAACTTTCTTCTATCCATTCTCTTGTTTGTTTCAAGCCAATGGGGTTAAAGGGGGAAAAACAAGTGTATAGTAACTGAAGTCCGAAATACAGTATATAGTGGGTCATGTCAAGTATAAATACTATATATGGATTAAAACAATTAAATTGGTACTTAGTTGAGGAGTTTGTAGCGGTTCAAAGGAAAGTGGACAGAAGCAGAGGACAAAAATCAACATCTTGTGGTGAGTATTAAAGGAAAAAAACTGCAGACTTTGTATTAGCAGCGAGAGTAGTTTAATAGATTAAATTCATTGATGACTTCATCTGAAAATATTATTTCAAACGCTCAACCACTGTCTTCGCATTCCAGCCAGCTTCTTCTCCGCCAGCACAAAACCATACATGAAAATAATTTCTCCGGCATTCCCCAGTACGGGCGGCGCATTCCTCATAGGGATGGCCGCGAAGATAAACATGAGAAGGCTGGTGATAAACAAAACCGGCCAGCGGGTCGCCCTCCAGATTAAGATGGCGCAAATCATGACAAAGACATTTATTAATATTGCCGCCAGCGGCGGTGACGATACCGCGTGTACGTAGTTCAAGACACCCCACCTGATCTTCGGGACAAAATCCATGGAAGCAAGTTCGTGCCAATATCCCAGCAGCATAAACCCGGCAACCAGCAGCCATACTGCTGCCTCAAACACTCTGTTCTGAAATATTTTCACTCCCATTTTCCGGGCTATTGTAAAAACTATATAGCACAGCAGCGGCGTGGCAAAGGCGTGAAGGACATAGCGGACAATGTTCAGCCCTTTTAACAAAGCTCCCTCACCAACCAAAAACCCGGTGAAGCTGATGAAGTTGTCATACAGCAGGCCAGTCATAAGGATCAGCAGCAGCGTGTGCTGGAGGTCCTGTGCCGCTTTTAAGCGATACGCATATGCTATGAGAAAGATGTAGAGCAGGCAGTAAATCGCAAAAAATATATTACCCATGTGCGTTCTCCTTCAGTTGTGAGGGTGATTCTGCTTGCAACAGGATTTCCGGGAAATATCTCTTTGCCCTCAGGGCACTGTCCGCCGAGGACGTATCACTGAGGCTGCTAATCCAGATGTTTTATGACCAACAGGGTTGAAGGATCATCAGGGATATTAGTTTCTACAAAGCCCATCTGCTTTATGAACTTGCGCATGGCCGAGTTGCTTGTAAGTACGGAGCCGGAGATTTGTTTTACCCCACTTACCTGAAGGTGACTTATCAACGCATTCATCAGTCTCGTCCCAATACCCCGCTTTTGCCACGCGTCCGCAACGACAATGGCAAACTCACAGTTCGCCCGATCCGAATCGATAACGTATCGTGCAGCTCCGATTTCTTCTTCACCTGTTTCTCCACTGCGCAGGACAATCAGGGCAACCTCGTTTCGCGAATCGGGTTCGGTAAACCTCTTTAAGTCTTTCTTGCTAAGATCTTTGATCGTACCATGAAAACGGAGATAGCGGGACTGAGGTGAAAGTCCATGTACGAACGCTTGCTCTCTGGCGGCATCGGTAGGTGCGATATGGCGCATCGTTAGCTTCGTGCCATCAGCAAGTGCCCAGGTTTCTACACTATCGTCTTGACCCATGATATGATCTGACCATCCTTGTTAAGATATTGATACGACATCCATTTTATACGGGTAAAACACTTTTAATATTTTCTTGTCCGCGCAGAAAGGCTGTGCGGCAATATAATAATCAAAATTAATAAATCAGGACCAGTCCTAAATACCAAATAGTGCTTTGATGAAGTTTGTTATATCTATCTTCAGCCGGTTTTTCAGTAACCACAATATCTTGTTTTCTGCCTTCTGTCTTTAAAAATGAAACATAACTTGCAAGTTCTTGAATCTGAATCATGCAATATTTTGCCCAGGATTGAAAAGGAATTATTGATAGGCTTAAATTTGGTGTTTTTATGTGAAGGGCGATAGGAGCGTTTAAAAGGCGTTATCCTGATTTTTTCTCAACTATGTCAAGCCTGACCCCATATCCTTCAGGCTGGCTCAACAGAAGGCAGTTTAGGGGTGCATTTTGGGCGATAGACAGGCAACCAACCTACTAAGGAATCAAAGTAAAAAATCACCGCTGATGAGACAACAAGACGTTACTATAAAAAAATACCCTCGGAGAGGGGGTATGACTTGGAATGGGTAATTAACCGTTCCTCGACATATGCCTTCAGTCCGGGGGCAATTGATATATATCTTTATTATTACTATGACACATTTATTGAGGCGTGAGAAGTAAGGGCAGCAGATAAAAAAAACCCCCGACGGAGGAGGGGGGAACCGTCGAGGGTGAAAACTGGGGTTAATATGAATCACATTATATAGCATTATGCCACGGGTGCAAGCAGATGATATGATGATAACAAAAAGGTAATGCTGCGGTAAGGTTGCGATAATGAAAAAAGTGTGCAGTAAATATATATTGACAACAATATAACAATGTTATACTTTAAAAATACTATGAAAGAATGGACTTCAGAGCAGATAAAAGATTTTAGAATAAGCAATGGTCTTATTCAGAAGGCACTCGGAGAAATGGCAGGGGTGTCCAAAATTACCATACTGCAATGGGAAAGAGGTGAAAGAAGGCCAAGCAAAACGGCAAAAATACTATTATCGAGAATCGAGAGTGATTTTAATAAGGAGGAAAATAAAATGCCAACATTAAGAACGTGGAAAGGCAAAAGCGAATTTAAATATGAGGGAAATCCTCTTACAGAAGGTACAAAAATTTATTACGGTAAGGATGGTAAATATACGTACAACATCTGCGTTGACCATTACAGGCATTTAATAAATCACTTCAGGGGAAAAAGAGTTCCCATAGGCACAGCTAAAGATATGGCCCCGGAAAACAGTGTTGGTGCATGGCTGCAAGGGCATGTAACACAAACAGCTTTGGCAAGTTACGTTGGACCAATTCTTATACGGCATGGTTTTGCCAAACAAGATGGTTCGGACATTGAGTTTTATTAATTCATGAATTTAGAAGCCGAAATTAATTCAGGGGCAAATGGGACATGCCTCAATTAATATCACCATGGATGTTTACGGGCATTTGATGAAAGACGTAAATTCTGAGGCTCCTTTGAAGCTGCAAAATGCAATATTTAAAAAAAGTGGTGACATTGGGGGTTGAAACTGATGCTGCGGAGACAAAAAAAGCACTTAACCGATAATTGGCTAAGTGCTTGATTTTATTGGTGAGCCGCGCGGGGGTCGAACCCACGACCTACGGATTAAAAGTCAAACCCATCTTGGTCAATATCTGAGTAGCTGATATTGGCAGTAGAAGTGCCATAAAGGTAAATCTCCTTGGTACTTAAATCGGTGGCTGTATTACCCCAGATTATGCTATTGATTATAATCGGCGATGAGTTTAAGCAAACAATCCCACCACTATATCCGGCTGACGACACAGCCCGATTCCCGGATATGACGCAATTAATTATCGTAGTTGAAGGAAGGTCAGGCTCGTCGCTGCAAAAAATCCCGCCATTGTCAAGACCGCTGTGGCCTGTTATAGTGCAGTTGGTTATATGCGAATTAGCAGAAGAAATCCCGCCGAATATCGGAATATTAAACCAACCAGATTGCTGCCTGGGGCCTGTTATAATGCAGTTGCTTATTTCCGAGTTAACAGCTCTAATAGAAGTCCCATAATTCCCAGATATGAGGCAATTTGTTATTTGTGATGAAAAGCAATAGATTCCTGAACCACGCGAACCATCGAGAGGTTCATTATTTATTATGATGCAGTTACTCATGTCAAGGTTGTAGGAATAAATCGCATTACCATAAGATTCTGCCATATTCCCTTCTAAAGTGCAGTTGGTTATGGTGGGGTATGAGTTTACATCCCCGTAAAAAGCGCCCCCTGCGCAACAAGTAATATCGTTGCGGTTTTTTGATAAAGTGCAGTAAGTTACCCTTGGAGAGGAGGATCGACAACCAATCCCTCCACCTTCAGCAGCTCTATTCGATGATATGGTGCAATTGGTTATTGTTGGCGAACTATTGTTACAATAAATCCCGCCACCATTACCCCCACTCGTATAGCCTTTTCCATTGGTGATGGTAAATCCGTCAATAACCGACCCTAAACCCTCGCCACTATTGAAGGTCACCACGCTGCCGCTTTGGTTACCGTCTATTATAGTACTTACTGCCCCGTTTACTGATTTGACCGTAATTGCTTTGCCGAGGAAATTGATATTCTCAACATAAATGCCATCGTAGACCAAAACCGTGTCACCATCTATCGCAGCATCAATGGCAGACTGAATTGTATTGTACGGCTTACCGGTGCCTACCAATAATGGTGCTTGCACCTCATAGGCGCCCATATCACATCCAGCACCTCGCGGTCTGGAGGCACCTTCTATATCAGTAGAAGGAGCGCCACTGCTTGTTCCCGAATCAATGCAGGGGGATAATGCTTGTAAATGATAATTACCATTAGCAGAGTCAACAAATAGCGGGTCAGCATTAATATTCCCAATTCCCGTCCATTCCCCTTCAATATCAGAGTAGGTGACAATAATGGCAGAAGAGTTGTCGGGATAAATTTCAGCCCCCCCAAATTCTGCAGTATTGCCCCAAAGGATACTGTTTCTTATTACTTGAGTTGAGGAAGAAGAGCCGTTAAACCCGCCACCGAAACGACTAGTGTAGTTTTCCGAGATGGTACAGTTGGTGATTGTGGGAGTTGAGGAACCCCCGCAGTAAATCCCGCCACCACTGCCATCTGAGTTGTCTTTTATTAATTAAATAGCCTTGTGCCGTAATCAGTGAAGCGTTAATTTTGTCATATTGTCCATTCTCAGATTCTGAGCGGATAGAGGTTGAAACCAGCGTTGTCGAGTTCAGACTCTGTTGACCATGCAAGAGTAACTTCACTATTACTGGGCTTTGCAGTAAACGTTGAAAGAGTTATGGCGGTTGGTCGTCACACACCGCTGCCGGATAGCAAATACTGCTTACTGGCACCACGTAGGAGTTGTAAACCCTGTGCTTCCGGCAGTATAGCAAACGGTAAAATTACTTGCGCAGCCATAAAAAACATCCCGCCCCATCGAAGGCGCATTTCCATAAAAATATGCGCTGGTCAAACTGGTGCAACCAGTAAAACGCCAATCCCCAATACTCGTAACGCTGTTGTGGAATGATCACGCTGGTCAAACTGTTGCATTATAAAACGCCTAACCACCCAATGCTCGTAACGCTGTTTCCGATGGTCACGCTGGTCAAACCGCTGCAACCATAAAACGCATTAGCCCCAATGCTCGTAACGCTGTCGGGGATGGTCACGCTGGTCAAACCGCTGCAACCATAAAACGCCTCATCCCCAATGCTCGTAACGCTGTTGGGGATGGTCACGCTGGTCAAACCGGTGCAACTAGCAAACGCACTAATCCCCAATGCTCGTAACGCTGTTTGGGATGGTCACGCTGGTCAAACCGCTGCAGTCAAAACGCATATCCCAATGCTCGTAACGCTGTCGGGGATGGTCACGCTGGTCAAACCGGTGCAACCATAAAACGCACAATCCCAATGCTCGTAACGCTGTTTCCGATGGTCACGCTGGTCAAACCGTTGCAACCATAAAACGCACAATACCCAATGCTCGTAACGCTGTTTGGGATGGTCACGCTGGTCAAACCGGTGCAATCATGAAACGCACTAATCCCAATGCTCGTAACGCTGTTTCCGATGGTCACGCTGGTCAAACCGGTGCAACCAGCAAACGCATATTCCCCAATGCTCGTAACGCTGTCGGGGATGGTCACGCTGGTCAAACCGCGTGCATATAATAAAACGCATAATAGCCCAATGCCTACCACCGGCTTGCCGTCTATGGCAGCTGGGATTACAACAGTTCCGCCAGTACCGGTATATCCGGTGATTGTTATAGTGCCGCCTGATTCCGTATATGTAAAATCTCCCGATTGCAGGGCAAAAGCCATATTGGGTAAACCCAAGGCTAACGCTATAATGACTGAGTAAAATACTATTGCCGATAGTTTGAACTTTTTACTTTTCATTTTACCCTCCTCGTTGCAAAGACTAAAAAACCTCCACAGTAATTACTTGCTGGTGGAGGTTCTGTTTTAATCTTTATTATGTAGTTGTACCCCTTTAGTTATTCGAATCATTGGTTCCCCTTCATATATTATTTTGTATATATTATTCTCACTGAAGCTGGATATGTACAATTGTAATCTTGGCAAGAATTTATATCAATTAGAGTATATTAAATACAAAGAGACAGCTTCGTAGGATACTCAAGAAGGGCTCACAAAATTAGCCTATATCTTTTTTCAGAGGGGCAAAAGGGTAGGGGGTAGAGATTAGGGCGCAATACAGGGCAATTTAGAAAGCCTCAGCATAAAATTCAAAGCTCTATAGAACAAACTATAGGGCTTTTTTATTTTAAAAATCGGTAGCAGGGCGGTAGCAGGAGATTTAGTAAAAAAATAGACTATTTAGGTTAGCGTCTAAATAGTCTATTTTTCTTTGTTATTTGGTGAGCCGCGCGGGGGTCGAACCCACGACCTACGGATTAAAAGTCCGTTGCTCTACCAACTGAGCTAGCGGCTCACTGTATTTAATTGTCAGTTTTAATTATTGCAAAAGTTTTACTAATTTACAAACAGTAATTTATCAGCGGGAGATAAATACTGAGATTAATGAAACGGATTTTTCAGTATTATTGCCTCATTGCGGCGATGACCGAGTGAAAGGATGGTCACAGGTATTTCAGTCTGTTTTTCTATGTACCTGATGTAATCCTGTGCTGCCTTCGGTAAATCCGCCACCTTTTTTATCGTGCTGATATTCTCGCTCCATCCGGGCACTTCATCATAAACCGGCTCACAGTTTTCCAGCACATTAAAGTTTGCCGGCATTTCAGTTACAAGTGAATTTTTGTACCTGTATCCCGTGCAAACCTTTATGGTCTTCAGTCCGCTCAGCACATCAAGCTTGGTCAGGGCAAAACTGGTCATGCCGTTTACCCGTATGGAATGACGGGCAACCACTGAATCAAACCAGCCGCAGCGCCGCGGACGGCCGGTTGTGGCACCGTACTCACCGCCCTGCTCACGGAGATAACTGCCCATCTCATCGTTAAGCTCGGTAGGGAAGGGGCCGCTGCCAACCCTGGTTGTATAGGCCTTAGAGATGCCGATAATGGTATCAAGACAGTTAGGCCCGACGCCGCTGCCTATGGCTGCCTGACCGGCAACCGTATTTGACGAGGTAACAAAGGGATAGGTGCCATGATCAACATCAAGCATTGAACCCTGCGCACCTTCAAAGAGGACTTTTTTACCCTGTTTCAAAGCGTTGCTCAGAAACAGGGAGGTGTTGGCAACATACTGTTTAATGCCTGAGCGATACCCGGTAATCAGACTGATTATCTCTTCAGCATCGAAGGTTGTTTCTTTCAGGTATTCACGCAAATACCAGTTTTTCTCTTCAAGGTTTGATTTTATTTTATAGCGCAGCGCCTCATCATCAAAAATATCCACCACCCTGATACCGCGGCGCGCTGCTTTATCCTCATAGGCAGGGCCGATGCCTCTGCCGGTGGTGCCGATTTTGTCTTTCCCCTTGAGAGATTCACGGGCAACATCGATGCGCTTGTGATAGGGCATGATAAGATTTGTTTCTTCACTGATAAGCAGCGCCGCGTCGTCCGGAAAATACCCCCGTGACTTTACTTCCTGCATCTCAGCCATAAGGGTTTCGATATCAAGCACCACACCATTGCCGATCACGCAGGTTTTTCCCTGGTGGAGAATACCTGAGGGAATCTGGTGGAGAATTATTTTTTCATCGCCCACCACCACGGTGTGGCCGGCATTAGGGCCGCCCTGGAAACGGACAATGATGTCTGCATCGAGGGCCAGGATGTCAACAATTTTACCTTTTCCTTCATCACCCCACTGGGCGCCGATTATCACGACATTGGACATGGTCTGTATTTTCTTCCTCTGCTGTGCTGTAAAAATATCTGCATAACAAACCCCGCTTCAGTGAAGCGGGGTTGTGCGTATATTTGCCTGTTCAGTCTCTTTTCCCTGGCGCGCCGCAGTCAGTTGAGCGGCCGATAGCGCGGAGCCGGAAGCTTGAGCATAGAAACGCAGATGCCGGGAATAAAAAAATGGTGCCGAGGCACAGAATCGAACTGTGGACACGAGGATTTTCAGTCCTCTGCTCTACCGACTGAGCTACCTCGGCGCCATACAAGTTTACGATACGCAGCTGTTAAGCGTCTGCCAATTTATTCTACAATTGAAAAGAAGTCAAGATTTTTATTGGAAGTTTATGTTGAAAGCACCTGTTGGAAATGATAAGAGAATAGTATAATTTGAAGCAGCAACTAACATGATTACCCACCGCAGCTATTCAACTATGAAATATACCAGATGGCACTGTGCATTCACAGGCATATGCGCTACGCTTGTTTTCCTGCTGCCGTGCGCCTACGGCAAACAGATTGATGTCATTGATATAGACGGCCCGATTAATCCCGTTACTGCCGAATATTTTATTAAAAGCATAGACGAAGCTGAAAGCGGGTCTGCTGAGTGCCTCATAGTGCAGATGGACACGCCCGGCGGTCTTGACCTGTCAATGCGCTCGATTATTAAGAAGATATTCGCCTCCCGGGTTCCCGTCATTGTCTATGTTGCCCCCAGCGGAGCCCGTGCTGCATCTGCGGGAGCCATCATCACCCTGGCCGCACATATTGCAGCCATGGCGCCCAGCACCAATATCGGCGCGGCCCACCCGGTGAGCATCGGGGCAGGGGAGATGGGCAAGGATATGGCTGAAAAAGTAGTAAACGACGCTGCCGCTTATGTTGAGGGCATCGCAATCAAGCGCAACCGGAATAAGGAATGGGCAATCAAGGCCGTCCGGGAGAGTGTTTCCCTGAGCGAACAAGAGGCTTTGAAAAACAAGGTCATAGACTTGATTGCGCCAGACCTGAAAACCCTCATCTCTACTATTGACGGCAGGACGGTCGAAACAGCAGCAGGCAGACCGCAAGCTTGAGGTGCAAACCGCGGAAATACATTTTAAAAAGATGAGTATCCGCGACCTCATCCTCAATACCGTGAGCGACCCGAACATTGCCTATATACTGCTTCTCATCGGGCTGGCCGGGCTCTATTTTGAGCTGTCAAACCCGGGCGTCATACTGCCGGGCGTTATCGGCGGCATATCTCTGATACTTTCCTTCTATTCCATGCAGACCCTTTCGGCAAATTATGCGGGGATTCTGTTAATCCTGCTTGCGGTTATCATGTTTATTGCGGAGATAAAGATTGCCAGCTACGGGGTGCTTTCAATAGGCGGCATCATTGCGTTAACCCTGGGCTCTCTGATGCTCTTTCAGTCATCAGTGCCGTATTTAAGGATATCATGGAATGTCATGGTGCCTTCAATTATTCTGACCTCAGCCTTTTTTCTCACCATTGTCGGGCTGACGATAAAAGCCCAGCGCAGGCAGCCTGCTACCGGCTATGAGGGGCTGGTAAATATGGTGGGCACAGCCTGCACTGATATATTTCAGGAAGGAAAAATATTTGTTCACGGTGAATACTGGAACGCGCACAGCACAGTTTTGATTGAAAAAGGCAGCGAGGTGCGGGTTGTCAAAGTTAAAAATATGATGGTCGAAGTTGAAAAGGTCAGCAAAGAATAATCGCAAGGTACGGTCAAAGGTTTTATGAAAAAAAGGAGTATGTTTTAACAAAACCAATCTTAAAAAAAGGAGGAAATACTATGAGCCTATTTGTGCCAGCACTTATTCTTTTCGCGATAATGTTTCTTGCCAGCGCCATCAGGATACTGAATGAATACGAGCGCGGGGTTATCTTCAGACTTGGGCGCCTCATCGGCAGCAAAGGGCCTGGCCTGATTATCCTCATCCCTATTATTGATAAATTGCAGAAGATAAGCCTCAGGCTGGTAACGCTTGATGTGCCGTCGCAGGATGTCATTACCCGGGATAATGTCTCAGTCAAGGTGAACGCGGTTCTGTACTTCCGTGTTATGGAGCCCAACAAAGCAGTGGTGGAGGTGGAAAACTTTCTCTATGCCACATCACAGCTTGCACAGACAACGCTGCGCAGTGTATGCGGCCAGGCAGAGCTGGATGAGCTTCTGGCAGATCGGGAGCAGATTAATATCCGCCTCCAGGAAATTCTTGATAAGCAAACCGACCCCTGGGGCATAAAGGTCACCAATGTGGAAGTAAAGCACATTGACCTCCCGGATGAAATGAAACGGGCCATGGCAAAGCAGGCTGAAGCTGAGAGGGATCGGCGCGCCAAGGTCATTCATGCAGAAGGTGAATTCCAGGCTGCGGTAAAGCTGGGACAGGCTGCTGATATAATCGCTGATAAGCCCATAGCGCTCCAGCTCCGGTATCTGCAGACCCTGACCGAGGTGTCAGCGGAAAAGAATTCAACCACCATCTTCCCGATACCTATTGACCTGTTTAAACCTTTTATAAAGCTTGCTGAGATGGCAGAAAAGAAATTGGCAGGAAGTTAAAGGCAGGGCCGGGGCTGCACTAAAATGCAGCCCCCTTGCCAATGACGACAATACCGGAATCGGTTACGGTAAACCTCTTTTTATCATTTTCAGGATGGTAACCGACTTCTGTTCCCTGCGGAAAGCGGACGCCTTTATCAACAATAGTCCGCTTGATACGACAGTTCTTTCCCACCTGCACATCATTCATCAGTATGGCATTTTTTATTGTGGCATATTCATCAACCGTCACATTGGGTGAGAGAATGGACTCTGACACATGTCCGGAGCGTACGATACATCCCTGCGAAATTATTGAATTGAATACGCTTCCGTACATGATGCCGTCCTTTTCCCTGAACCCCTCGATTTTGGCCGGCGCGCTTATTTCCTCATCAGTAAGTATCGGCCAGTCAGCATCATAAATATCAACGCTGGGATGGGATGTCAGCATGTCCATGCTTGCCTCCCAATAGGCATCCAGGGTGCCCACGTCTCTCCAGTAGCCGGGCTGCCCGGTTTTGGTATCAATAAAGGGAAAGGCAAACACCCGGTCTTTTGCTATCATCTGGGGGATAATATTTTTGCCGAAGTCGTGTTCGGTATCTTTATTCTTAGCATTATCAATAAGCCGCTTGACCAGTATCTCGGTACTAAAAACATAGACCCCCAGGTTGATGAGGATTGCATCAGGGTTATCCGGCAGGGTGTTGGGCACTTCCGGCTTTTCCTGAAAACCGATCACCCGGGAATCCTTATCAATCTGCACTACGCCGAATTCCCTGCAGTATTTTTTATCCATTGCAATGGTCGCAAAGGTAAGGTCAGCCTTTTTTTTAAGGTGCTGCTCAATCAAAGCCCGGTAATCCATTTTATATACATGGTCGCCTGACAGCACCAGCACCAGGTCCGGGCGTTCCTGCTGCAGGGTGTAGATGTTCTGGAAAATGGCATCGGCAGTGCCCTGATACCAGCTTTCGTTGATGCGCTGCTGGGCCGGTATGACATTAATAAATTCACCCATGCGCATGCTGAGGATGTTCCAGCCCATCTGGATGTGGCGGTCAAGGGAAAGGGATTTATACTGGGTGAGAATATAGATCCTGCGTATCCCGGAATTTACGCAGTTGCTGAGCGTGAAGTCAATGATCCGGTATAGCGCGGCAAACGGCACTGCAGGTTTTGCCCGATCGCGTGTCAGCGGGTAAAGGCGCTCGCCTCTGCCACCGGCCAGCACCATGGCTAAGACTTTTTTCATGAAGGTGATTTTTTCTTGTCGAGTACGACGCGAATGGTGGTTTTAAGCTGGGTAAGATCAGAGGACTTCACCACGTAGGCATCAGCAGCCCAGCTCATAAAGTCTTCTTTATAAGTAGAATAGGCTGTATTCAAAATAATAGGAATATCTTTTTTCAGACCAAGGATTTTTCCGATAGCTTCGAGGCCGTCCATGGCCGGCATCCTGATATCCATAATTACTACATCAAGTTCTTCGCTCTTTATTTTCTCAATTCCCTCCCGTGCATCGCCGGCAGTAACGACCTGATAGCCCTCGTCAAGCAGCTCCTGTTTGTAGAGCATGAGGAGGTTTTCTTCATCATCAACCAGGAGGATTTTTTCGTTCGCCATAGCCGGTACGGATACGAGTGAAATGAATTGATAGTTTGATTGTTACATACAATGTTCATTGAAAATTATCAAGGAAAAAGGTTGTCTTCCCTTTAATCAGCCTTGATGATGAAGGACCGCGATAATTCCTCAAGCGGAAGCCTCCTGGTCTGAACCGGAGGAATGAGCGTGAAGAGCCCGGCCTCCGGAGGAAGAGCACTGTCTATGTCTGAATAGGAGATTATAATATGGGTTTGTGACTGGTGAAACATGAGGTCAATGGTAAAAGGGACCGTGTGTGTGCCCGCTGGTCTGAAATCCTTGAACAAGAATTCATACTGAGCCCTGCCCGCTGCATCATAGAGCATATATTTTATAATTTTATTGAGTATTGGATCAACCCAGACCTGCTGACGGTATCCGCCGTCAGACCGCAGCTCAAACAGATAACAGCCATTATCATACTGCCAGGTAACCCGTGAGGCATCATAGGGTGACAGATGGGGATAGCCCAGGAACAGCGTTATTGCATCCTGCAGAGGCAGGTCACTGCCGTACAGGAATGCCAGATGCTCATTTGCCGCTTTCCCGGTATAGATTGCATTATGTGCAGGAAGGTAAACGCTCATGGTTGCGCTATCAGTTGCAAAAAGGAAAGCAAGCTGGTTCAGAAAGGCAAACATCTCAACTCTGAGGCAGGAGGGGCTACGGACAACCACAGCACCTTTCAAGCTCAAGGCACCACGGGGAGAGGCTATCTTCATTCGGGACAGTGCCGAGAAATATTCTCGTGCAGCATACTCTTTTAGTATGTTCTGCAGGAACACCCGTGGTTCTGGTAACGGAGGGATTTCGCGGGATGGTGGAGTCCGCAGAGCAGCGCAACCGCTCAAGACCCCCATAAGAAACGTCAGGGCTATGAGAACGCGCCGCCGGTGAACCGCAGTAGTGAGCATATTTTTATCATTGCTACTTTTTTGCATTCCTCTTTATTTCTTCAAGCTTTTTCTTTACATCTTCTTTTGTCGGGTCCAACTTCAGGGACTTCTCATACAGTTCCATGGCTTTCCCCGGCTGGTTATTTTTCAGATAGACATCCCCCAAATGTTCGCATATTACCGGATCCTGCGGTGACAACGCGAAAGCCTTTTCCAGCTCTTTCAGGGCCTTGTCATATTTTCCCTTTTTAAAATAAACCCATCCCAGGCTGTCTGTTATGTACCCGTCATTCGGCTTCAGCGCCAGCGCCTTCTTTATAAGGTTTTCCGCCTCATCCAGATCCATTCCCTTATCCGCGTACGTATAGCCGATATAATTGAGCGCGTCAGCGTTCTGCGGGTTTACCGCAAGAACGCGTTTCATGGTTTTAATACTTTCTTCAAACAGAGCTGCCTTGTCATACAGGACGCCAAGATAAAACAGTATCTCTTCATCTTTGGGATCTATGGTCAGTGCCTGGTTGAGTACCGCAATTGCCTCCTGATAATTTTTTTCCTTTTCATACAGGGAGGCAAGAAACCGGTACAGGCTCAGCTCAGTTGTTTTTATTTTCAAAGCATCCCGGATTATTTTTTTGGAAGCGTCTTTGTCTCCGGCCTTCTCATAGAGATACCCGAGGTGAATCTGTGCCTGCGGGAACAGCTCTGAATCGGATGGAATTTTGCGAAACAAAGCCTGGGCATCGGCACGTCTATCCATCTCCTCGTAAACACTGCCCAGATAATACTGTGCACTATAGTTCTCAGGGTTTTTTTTAAGCACTTCTAAAAATTCATTTTCTGCTTTTTGCCATTTTTTCTGCTCAACGCAGATGAGTCCGATTTTGATTGCAATATCTCCGCGCTCGTCGCCGAGTTCCCTTTTTAAATATTCATACTGCTGCAAAGCACCCTGCAGGTCTTTTACCATGACCAGCAGATACGCAAGGCGGCCGCGTACCTGATGGTTCTGTGGATGCATCTCAAGAATTCTCCGGTAGCTCTCGATGGCCCGGGGTAAAATTATTTTCCGCCTCATACACAACGCCCAGATTAACCAGTGCTGATTCAAAATTGGGGTGCAGGAGGAGTGCCTTCGCATAGCTTTGCTCAGCGTCCCTGAAGCGCTTCACGTCCAGGTAGATATTACCCAGGTAGAAATAGCCCATAACCGAATCGGGGTTGACTGCAAGCAGCTTCTGCAGTGTGGCTATCGCCTTGTCATGTTCATTGGCCCCTGCATAGAGCGCACCCAGATACAGATAGGCTTCCTGCTGGTCGGGATCGATAGAGATAATGGTCTCATATTCCCTTATCGCCTGGGCGGTATTGTTTTTGCTAGAGTAGATATTAGCCAGCAGCAGGTGAGCTTCCAGATACTGGGGATCTCGGGCAATCGCTTTTTCGCACCATTTGATTGCCTCGTCCACATTATTCTGTATCAGGTACAGGCTTCCTATCTGAACCAGAAGATAGGGAGATTCAACATCGTACAGGAGGGCTGATTTAAATTCCTCAATAGCCTGGGGCCAGTCGCGTTCCGCCTGGTACAGTTCACCAAGAATGATGTGATAATAAAGGTCAGGCGGAGGAACCTTCTGCAGCTCCTTAAGCTTCTCCGGCGGTTTTATTCCGGGACCCGGCATGGTCTTTTTTGCCGGCAGGGTACAGGCGCCCGCTGAAATCATAAAAAGAATCAGTATGGAAAATACTCGTTTACGTACATGCATAGGAGAATCTGATGGCGTTTAAATTAATTTTACAATAATGGCATAATGGCTTATTCCATGCAACGCTTAATTTTGCAGATCCGAAAAAACTTGCTGCATTGGGCCCCATTTGTTCAACGGCACATCAAATTTATTTGCATCGCCAACAACCAGTATCACAGACTGTAAGGGATGCAGATACCGTCCGGCAACACGCTGCAGGTCCTTTAGGCTCACCGCACTTATCCTGGCGGGAAACTGTTCGATAAAATCAGGCGGCAGATGCTCGTATTCGCGGAGCATCTGCTGGCTTATAATCTGTGCGCTTGAGCTGTAGGAAAAGACAAAACTGTTTATCAGTGATTCCCTGGCCTGTTCAAGCTCACCATTGAGCGTGGTGTCTTTCATCCTGTTTATAATATCAATCATAAGCGAAAGCGCCTTGTGGGTTGATGAAGATTTGGTCATGCAGTAGGCGCCGAACACCCCGTAATCAACAGCGGCCCGATAAAAGCTGCCAACGCTGTAAGCGAGACCGCGGTTTGAGCGAATTTCCGATGTGAGGCGTGAGGAAAAGCCGCCTCCTCCCAGCATATAGTTCAGCACTTCAAATGCATAATAATCAGGGCTGGCCTTTGAAGGAGCCAGGTGCCCAAGGATAATGGTAGCCTGGGGGACATCTTTCTGCAGATAAAACATTGGCTGAGCTGTACTATCCTGCGGCTTTGGAATATTGGGAAGGGCATGCGGAGATGGTTTCCAGCCGGCAAACTTCTGTTTTATTTTATCAATCATCTCTGGGGATGAAAAATCACCGGAGACTCCCAGGATAATGCGGTCCGGGCTAAAAAAGGCCTTATGAAATGTAATGAGGTCTTCGCGCCTGATGGCCTTAATTGAGCCAATGGTTGGCAGATTACCCAGCGGATTATTTTTATACAGAAGCTTTTTAAACTTCCGGAACGCAAGGCTCTGCGGGTTATCATCAGTCTGGCGCAGCGCTGATATTTTCTGCTCTTTGGCAATCGTTATGCGATCAGGAGCAAATATTGGATGTAAAAGAATCTGGGAGAAAATATCAAGTGCCGGATCAAACTCCTTCTTGAGAACTGAGAGCGATGCGTCGCCTGATTCTGATTCCAGGGAAACCGTAATGACCGCATCCATAAACTCAAGCCTTTCATCCAGTGCCTGCGGGGTCATGGCGCTGGTGCCGCCGGTTCTCATAACCTCCCCGGTTATTGCTGCCAGACCTGCCCGGTCAGGAGGGTCATAGACTGCACCGGTGCGTATCAGCGCTGTCATTTCGATAAGGGGGATTTCATGATCTTCAAGGAGATACAGCACCATGCCATTGTCTAATACCACGCGCTCAGGCTGTGGAATTTGTAGTGCAGGGGTCTGCCGGGAATCGCTTCAGGGCGCAGCAGGCGCTGTTCCGTTAATTCGGGAACAGGAACAGAACATGAAAGATAGTATGATTGCGCAATAGAAACAGGCATTTTTATTAACCATATAATTCTCCGGGAAACATTATTTGTCGCCGGTCTTTTTCACCAGCTCGGCAACGGTTCTGTTGCGTTCATCAAGATACTGCTGCGCTGAGCGTTGTATATCCTGCGGCGTTATTTTATTAATCACGTCAGCCTGCTGTTCAATATATCTCCAGTTATTGCAGATACTTTGAAAGTAAGATAGCTGGCTGGCAAGGCCCTCATTTGATTTCAGCCCCCTGATAAAGTCTGCCTGGAGCTGGTTTTTTATTTTTTGCAGTTCGTGCTGTGATACTGGCTCACGCTTGAGACGCTCTATCTCCGCGTATATCGCGGCAGCTACTTCCTTGCAGGTATGCGGCGGCCGGGGCACCGCCTGGATGAAAAACAGGTTTGGGTACCGCGCTCCCGGCAATCCGTTTACAGCGGCGACGCTGGTTGCAATTTTGTTCTTTACAATAAGCGACTGATATAACCGTGATGTCCTGCCGCTGGAAAGCAGCGCGTCTATAACATCAAAAACATAATCTTCAAAAGACGGTATGGTCGGCTTATGATAGCCAATGAGCACCTGCGGCTCAGCATCAAGCAGCACTTCGATGCGACGCTCGCCGATCTGAGCGGGCTCGGTGCTTATAACCTGAGCTGGAATCTCCCGTGATGGAATGCTGCCAAAATAGCGGTCTATAATCTTCAAGGTATCCTCTGTCCGCATATCGCCCACCACCGCAAGCACCGCATTGTTGGGAGCATAGTGGGTGGTGAAGAAAGTCTCGATGTCCTGTTTGCTGAGAGACTGGACGTCAGATTTCCACCCGATAATGGGAACACGGTAGGGATGGACCATAAAAGCTGCAGATAAAAATTGCGCCATCAGGATGCGCGCGGGGTTTGATTCGTAGCTCTGCCGGAGCTCTTCCAGAACGACATCGCGCTCTGAATAAAATTCACGGAACACCGGATTTGCCAGCCGGTCTGAATCAATGCGTGCCCACAGCTCGATTTTATTCGCCGGAAGGCTCACTTCATAGGTCGTGATATCGTTTCCGGTTGACGCATTCAGCCCGACAGCTCCATTACGGGAATAGATACTGTCAATTTCATCCTTAACCACAAGTTTCCGGTGCTCCTGCTGGAGCTGTGCAAGCTCTTTTTTCAGAGCGGCAGCCTGTTCCGGCCGGGCATTGGTGCGTCGCAGTTCAGCATCAAGCCGCTCACCGACCCGGTCAATCTGCTCAAGGAGTTTACGCTCTGCGCGATAATCAGTTGTTCCGAGAGTCCTGGTTCCTTTGAAAAGCATGTGCTCAAGGAGGTGGGCAGTCCCGGTTTTACCGCTCACCTCATCTACGGAGCCGGCCTTAAAACGAAGATAGAAAGATATGGTGGGGGATTGATGCCGCTCCAGCAGAAGTACCTTTAAGCCGTTACGCAGGGTGTATTCGTGCACCCGTGAGCCAAGAGTGAAAGAATGGGCATTGGGAAATACCAATAATAAGGAAAACAGAATGGTGGATGCTGTAAAATATTTTCTTATCATGAGCGCTCCTGCAAATTAACGTTTCCTCAATTAACGCTTTTTTAAAAAAAGACAGTCTCACCCTTTTAAAAAGCAAGGGCAGATAAAATATTTAATAGATGAACGGCCAGAGTGTCGTTTGACTTTTACGCAGTAATACTTTATACATTAAAAAAGTTATTATAGCATATGAATTTTGAAAGGACTGCCCTGTGTTAAGATTCATTGTTAGACACAGTCCCAAAATAATATTTCTCCTCGCTGTCGTATCCATCATTGCCGGTGTGCTCCTGCGGGAGCCGTCACAAGTTTTTGATCAGGCAATTCGCATATGCCTGTCATGCATCGGCATCGGCTGAAAACACGACGCAGCTCTCATGAAACAGAGAATTTCTCAAATACTGTCCACGCTTCTCTATAATTCATATATCTATGGTTTCATCATCGGCACCATTTACCAGGGCAATCTTAAAGCTTTAAACTGTCCCGGCTTTAACTGCTACTCATGCCCGTCGGCAATCTTTGCCTGCCCCCTCGGCATACTGCAATTTTTCTACCGCCTACGGAGTGTATCATCTTTCGCTGTATACACTCGGTTTCCTGGGTGCGATCGGGGCTGTCGGCGGCAGAATCATCTGCGGCTGGGGCTGCCCGTTCGGCCTGCTGCAGGATATGATGTACAAGATAAAAGCGCCTAAGCTGAATATCCCTTCTTTTTTATATTCCGGGCGATATGTCACCCTCATCCTCCTGGTCATTTATCATCCCGTATTTTACCAAGGAACCGTGGTTTTCCAAGCTCTGCCCGGTAGGGACGCTGGAGGCAGGCATACCGCATTTATTATATAATGCGGATCTCCGTCAATTTGCGGGAACAATCTTTATCATAAAGTGCATTATTCTTTTTGTTTTTCTTGCCTGGATGATTGTAAGCAAACGGCCTTTCTGCCGCACCACCTGCCCGCTGGGCGCAATCTATTCGCTCTTTAACAGGATAAGTTTTCTCAGGGTTGCCGTGGATAAGGATAAGTGCATAAAATGCAGCAAATGCCATAAAAATTGTCCGGTTTCCATAAAAGTTTTCGAAGACGGCGGAGCTACCTCACAGTGCATACGCTGCCTGCGCTGCACTGATTGCCCGGTGGAAGCAATTTCATTCAGCTTTAAATTGACCCGTTGATCCGTTGATTGATATGGGAATAACCAATGGAATATTTCTGAATCAGCAGGATAGCGGTTAGAAAACAAATGAAAATATTATTATAAATAATAAAGGCATGAGAGAAGAAGCGGTATCGTCTCTCATGCCTCGCTATAACTATAATAATGATGGTTTAATTAGTTACCGCAGCACTACCTGGCTTTTAATGCCGTCTGCCTGAAGCTGGAGTTGCAACTTCTCAGCACCCGACCTGGTTGAAAATGCACCGGCAAAAAGGCTCAGCGTGTTGAGTCCGTCAGGTATTGCGTACGGATAATATCCAAGCTGTTCAAGATACCTCACCGTTGCTGACATTTCTTCCGCTGCTGCGAACGTGCCAATCAAAACCGCGTAGGGCGTCCGTGCTGCAATTGCATCACGCAGTTGGTATTTTTGTTTATCGCGTTCAGCTTTTTCTGCGGTCTCATAGTAACCGGTGTATATAACCCACAGGGTCTCGCCAGTTCTTTGCGAAAAACTCTTTACTATGAAAGGCACCAGACCTAACCGCTTAAAAGGCAGCGTTTCCTCCCTCGCTACCTCCTCAGAGTTGTAACAAGCCAATTGAAGCGCATAGGGATATTTCGCAGTCCTGGTCTCAACTGCGGTGACGGTTATTGTCTTGAGCGAACTGGTATTAAAGCTGGCAGTAACAGCGGCCTTCATTGGCACCGTGGACATGGCGGGCTTGTCTGAAGCAGCGGGTTTGAGTTCCGCTGGCGCGCTGCCAGCCGGAGCTTTTTCTCCGGCTGCTGCAGTGCTGGTTACCGTCTTGATCGAGCTGGTATTAAAGCTGGCAGTAACAGCGGCCTTCATTGGCACCGTGGACATGGCGGGCTTGTCTGAAGCAGCGGGTTTGAGTTCCGCTGGCGCGCTGCCAGCCGGAGCTTTTTCTCCGGCTGCTTCGCGTGTTTGTTGCGCCGGAATGGTTACAGGATTCTTTTCAGCTTTTTGTATACTGGCATGATTGCTGGTAGATGTCGTTTTGGATGAAGCGCCAAATTCTTTTGTCGCTGTTTTTTCTTGAGAACCCTTGAAAACCGTAGCGATATCCCGCCGCATAAGCAGGCTTGCGCAGAGCGCTGCGACAATGATGATGATAAGCAGCGCGGCTGACAAACGGGTACTGCTCAATGCTGGCACGGCATGCGCAGTGGTATCTTTTTCAGCAGAGACCTTTGTTTCTGGAACAACAGGTTCTTCTGCGGCTGTTGATACGCCACCGCGCATCTTTTCCGTGAAATCAGTCTTTTGCGGCGTTCGGTTTATTTCCCGGTCTTGACCGCTGGCCCTGGTAACGATGGTGCCGTCAATTATTTTAAGCTCTTGAGCAGCGCCCAGTCTAAGGCATGCGGCGCAGATACTATTTACCAGCAGGGGAATGCCGCGGCTGCAGGAATATATTTTTTGCACCGCTTCATCAGTAAAAACAGGGATGCCCGGCGCATCCGCTGTAAGCAGCCGGTAATAGATATATTCTTTTGTTTCATTCTTGCCCAGCGGGGTTAAAAAGTAGTGGCGATACTGATAGTAATTAATAGTATCGCGATGCAGCGACATGAGCATTTCAAGAACTGCAGGTTGTCCGAACAGTACCAGACGGAAGGGAAAAAAAGCATTATGATTAAAATTGGTAAAATTAAATATTTTTACCAGCGTTGACGCGTCCAAATCCTGAACAGCATCAAAGATTAAATAACAACTGGTTCTGCTTGCAGATTCAAGGAAATATTTATATATCGCGTATTGGATCAGCGCTTCATCATCAGATGGTACGGTGATATCAAGACGGCGTGCCACATCTTTTAAAATAAGCCGGTAATCGCAGTTCGGAACAGGGTTATAGACAAACGGAAGAGAGTTTTGTTGTGTAAGCTCCTTAACAAGTCTCAGGCTCAGCAAAGATTTACCGGTACCATGCGCGCCGGTCACCAGTAAAGACGGCTCATCTGATTCCAGCCCTTCGACAAGGTAATCCCATGCTCCCTGATGTGTTTCTGATGCAAAATAAATATCAGGAGAGGGCAGGGTGCCGAACGGCTCAATTTTCATGTGATAGAAGTCTTTATACATGCGCTGATGCCGTAATTTTACATATCAAGTATCCTTTATTTCGGATAATTGAAGAGAAATCATTAAGCCAATGGACAGTTAAATTATGCGGAAAATGATTCTTTTTATCAAGAGAAAGGTTTTAACAGCAGGCTGCGGATGCGCGAAGACGTGATGCATGAAGGATGAGAAGCATATATAAGCTAAAGCATATGTTTAAAATCAACCTCTTTAAGTACTGTTATTCCAAGCTTTATTGCTTTATCATATTTTGATCCTGGGTCTTTGCCGACAACCACATAATCGGTCTGTGTGCTGACATTTGTTGATGTCCTGCCGCCCAGCGACTGCACTATTTTTTCCGCTTCCTCCCGGGTAAAATGCTCAAGCGCGCCGGTAAAAACAAACGTCTTGCCGTTAAAAATACCGCCTTTCACAGATTGTTTCAATTCGAATGAAACACCGGCCTTCTGCAGCGCAGCAATGACTTTCCTGTTTACTTCCTGGCGAAAAAACTGAACAATGCTATCGGTAACCTCAGGTCCGATTTCACTGATATCCATGAGCTCTTCTCTGGTTGCGTTCTCAATCCTTTCAAGGGTCTTAAGGTTTGAGACCAGAACCCTGGCAGTATGCTCGCCCACATGGCGTATGCCAAGAGCAAAAAGGAGACGCTCCAGCCCGGCCTGTTTACTTTTTTCCACGGCATCGAGTATGTTCCGGGCTGATTTGTCTGCCATGCGCTCAAGCTCTGACCATTGCTTATGTGAAAGTGAATAAATATCAGCAACATTTTTTACCAGGCCTTTATCCACAATCTGCTCCACCAGCTTTTCACCCAGCCCATCAATATCCATTGCGCGCCTGGAGGCAAAATGCCGTATGCTCTCCTTCAGTTTTGCGATACACTGCATGCCGGTGCAGCGATACACCGCCTCATCGCTTGAACGGGCAGCCTCTGCGCCGCAAACCGGGCAGCGCTCAGGCATGATGAACTTTTGCTCTCCCCCGGTGCGCCTGGCGGTTATAACCTTAACCACCTGGGGAATAACATCCCCGGCCCGCTGCACCACTACCGTATCGCCGACGCGGATATCTTTGCGTTCAATTTCATCCTGGTTGTGCAACGTTGCGTGGCTCACCGTAACACCGCCGACCCTCACCGGCTTTAGTATGGCTACCGGCGTGAGAGCCCCGGTTCTTCCCACCTGGACCTGAATATCCTCAATAACCGTTGTCTCCTGCTGCGGCGCAAATTTAAAGGCTACAGCCCAGCGCGGGCTTTTTGCTATAGTGCCCAATGCGTTCTGCAGATCAAGCCAATTCACCTTGACAACAGCACCGTCTATTTCATAGGGCAGCGTTTCGCGCATTGATTCTATTTTCTGACAGGCTGCAACTGCCTCTCTGATATCCTTGCAGAGCGTTATGTGCGGATTAACTTTAAGGCCCAATGCTGTAAGACCCTGCAGGAGCTCGCCCTGAGTTTTAAAAGTGACGCCTTCAATCTCACCAATACCGTAGCAGTAGATGTCAAGGGGCCTTTGAGCAGTAATGCGTGAGTCAAGCTGGCGGATTGAGCCGGCAGCAGCATTCCGCGGATTGGCAAACAGCGGCTCGCCGGTTTCAGAGCGTTTTTTGTTGAGCTGCTCAAAGTCCATAGTATTCATGATAACCTCGCCGCGCACAGCAATACGGCGGGGAACCGGGTACGACCGGTTCTTAATAAGCATGAGGGGGAGGGCCTTGATCGTCTTCAGGTTCAGGGTGATATCTTCACCAATGACTCCATCACCACGGGTTGAGCCGAGAATAAAGCGGCCATCGTCATACATGATCTCTACGGCAAGTCCGTCAAGCTTTGGCTCCACCACATATTCTACATCAGCTTTTGACTTGAGAAATCTTTTTTACCCGCTCATCAAACTCAAGCACTTCATCCTGAGACATGGCATTTGACAGGCTGAGCATGGGTACGGTGTGGGTTACCGGAGATAAACTCCTTGAGCGGGCTGCGCCAACGCGCTGGGTAGGAGAATCAGAGGTGATGAGCTCAGGGTGCTTCTAGTTCAAGCTCCTGCAGTTCTTTTAAAAGCCGGTCGTATTCGGCGTCAGAAATCTCGGGGTCATCAAGGACGTAATAACGGTAATTATGATAATTAATTTTATTTCGAAGCTCTTCAATAGATTCCTTTGCAGACATGGTAGTAGCTGCAGTATTAACCTTGGACTTTTAACAATACGCCGTAAACCAGAGGCTTTTATTATTATGCCCCGAATTTTGCCAGCCTGTTTGCATTGGCCAGAGCAAGCCAGATGAGATGAACTGAATCCATGCGGCCAATGCCGCCCTGGATGCAGCTTATTTCATCAAACTTCTGTCACCGCGTCAAATCGGCAGCAGTCAGAGTACAGCAGCACCGGCACCGGATGCCAGCTGTGACCTTTAAGCAGGGCAGGGGTGGAGTGATCGCCGGTGACCACCAGCACATCGGGTTTCAGTCCGAGCACCTGCGGTATGTAGCTGTCCACCTCCTCTATGGCCTTCACCTTGGCATCAAAATCGCCGTCTTCACCGCGCGAATCGGTCGGCTTTATATGGATGAAAAAGAAGTCATACTTTAAAAAGTTATTCTTTAGCGCGGTAAATTCCTCGGCAATGCCGGTGATGTTGTCAAGCACCTCCATCCCCAGGAGCCGGGCGATTCCCTTATACATGGGGTATGCTGCAATTGCCACCGCGTTAAGCTTGTAGCGCTCAAGCATTGAGGAATATTTCCGGTGCTTGGCAAAACCCCGGAGCAGCATCATGTTGGCTTTTGGCTCATCAGAGAGGATGCGGGAAACCTGATCAAGAAAATCAGCTGCAATGCCTGCTGCCTCCTCTGATTCCTTATTCACCGCTTTAGGGGGAAGCGGTTTTAAGCCGGTTTTCTGCGGATCAGTGTCCTCAATATCACCGTGCAGGTCCCGGCCGCGCAATACGACTACGGCACGGTGCTCCTTTACCGGTTTCACGAGGACTTCATCAAGACGCGGGTGCTTCTTAATATTTTTTTCAACTTTTTCGCAAATCCTGATGTTATCCTGCGTATCTATGCGGCCGGCGCGGCGGTCGGTTATAATGCCGTTTTTATCAACCGTGCAGAAATTGATCCGCGCCACGACATCATTGGCGGTGAGCGGAAAATCAATGCCTGCGGCCTCAAGTATGCCGCGGCCAATGCTGAACGCGACGGGGTCATAGCCGAACAGGCCAAAGTGGGCCGGGCCGCTGCCCGGGCTGATGCCGGGGCTGATCGGATCAAGCAGGCCGCAGATTGATTCACTGGCAAGCTGATCGAGGTTGGGAGTTTTAGCAACCTGAAGCTCTGTGCCGCCTTTTTCTTTTATCTGCACGCCTCCCAGTCCATCCATAATTAGAAAAACAATCTTGGTGGTACCATCAGTAACGAGCTCTGCGAAGGGATGTTTTTCCATAGCTGGTCCTCTGCCTACGTTGATGTGCTGCTCAGTAAATCCAGCACTGAGAAAAGAATCCTGATGTATTGGAATATTAATTTTAGCTGTCTTCTTTCCACCCATAACGGCCAATCAGCGGAACAAAGACACAGGCCGTAAACTCCTCTTCCAGGTACTGTTTCCCTCTCCGGGTCACCCGGTACAATGACTGGGAATAACGAGGCCCCACGGGGATTACCAGCCGACCGCCGTCGGCAAGCTGCTCCTTAAGAGTCAGCGGGAATTTCATGTGCGCCGGCAGTAACAATAATGCCGTCGAAGGGGGCTTCCTCTGGCCACCCGCAGGTACCATCGGCGATTTTTATATGCAGGTTATCATAGCCGCGTGTTTTCAAATTTTCCCGTGCCCGGTGGGCTAATGCCGGCAGTCGCTCAATGGAGTAGACCTGCGGTGTAATTTCAAGCAGCACTGCCATCTGATAGCCGGAACCGGTGCCGATTTCAAGTACCCGTTCCGTGCCGGTCAACTCGAGGCACTGGGTCATGAGCGCTACCATGTACGGCTGGGAAATCGTCTGCCCTTCGCCGATAGGAAGCGGCCCATCCTTGTACGCGGAATCAAGGTACTCTTCAGGCACACACATTTCACGGGGGACGGTTTCCATGGCAGCCAGCACTTTTGGATCAGAGATGCCCCGTGCTTTCAGCTGCTCTTCAACCATCTGGATTCGTTCACGCTGCCTTTCTCTATTCTTAAACTGGTCTCTCAAAAAGTCCATTTACTGTGCAATGCTGTAAAAAACTTTTTTCTGCAAAAATTGTGCTGCATCGCCGAGTTCCTCTTCAATGCGCAGCAGCTGATTATATTTGGCGATGCGGTCAGTCCGTGATGCTGAACCGGTTTTGATCTGTCCGGTATTGCAGGCGACCACCAGATCAGCGATGGTCGTGTCCTCGGTCTCGCCAGAGCGATGTGATACAATGGCAGTATATTTGGCTTTTTTGGCCATCTCAATGGTATCAAGGGTTTCCGTGAGCGTTCCTATCTGATTCAGCTTTATCAGGATGGAATTGGCAATGCCCTTTTCAATGCCCTGCCGGAGAAGCTTGGTATTGGTGACAAACAGGTCATCGCCAACGATCTGCACCTTTTTTCCGAGCCGCTCGGTTAGCAGCTTCCATCCGGACCAGTCATTTTCGTCAAGCCCGTCTTCAATAGATACTATGGGGTATTTTTTAATCAGCGCTTCGTAAAAGGCAACCATTTCCTCGGATGTTTTTTTAGGCTTGGACTCCGCGCTGAGAATATATTTGCCCTTCTCGTAGAAAGAGCTGGCCGCGGAATCAACTGCCAGAGCAATCTGCTCACCGGGCTTATAGCCTGCTTTCTCAATTGCCTGCATGATAACCTGCAGCGCTTCTTCATTGGACTGCAGGTTCGGTGCAAACCCTCCTTCATCGCCGACCGCGGTGTTCAAGCCTTTCTGCTTCAAGACATTTTTAAGACTATGAAAGACTTCCGCACCCATCCTCAGTGCTTCGGCAAAGTTTCCGGCGCCAACCGGCATAATCATGAATTCCTGTATATCCACATTATTGTCTGCGTGAGCTCCGCCATTGAGTATATTCATCATGGGGACCGGCAGCTGCTTTGCATTCACTCCGCCGATGTAGCGGTAGAGGGGCATACCCAGCTCATTGGCAGCAGCCTTCGCCGCGGCAAGTGACACGCCGAGAATGGCATTTGCCCCCAGGACATTTTTATTCTCAGTGCCATCAAGATCTATGAGCGCTGTATCAAGCTCGACCTGGTCAAAGACATTCATGCCAACAACTTCAGGGAATATTTTCTCATTGACATTAGTCACGGCGCGGGTAACACCCTTGCCCAAATAGCGTTTCTTATTACCGTCGCGAAGCTCTATTGCTTCTTTCTCGCCGGTTGACGCCCCGGATGGTACCGCAGCCCTTCCCATGATGCCTGACTCAAGAATTACATCAACCTCGACCGTCGGATTGCCGCGTGAATCAAGAATTTCCCGTGCCTGAATTTGAACGATGGTGCTCATGATGTGCTCCTTTCCGCTGTAATTGATCTATGGTTGCGGCCGTGTTACCGCGTGTACCACTTAAGGTTTGACCGTAAGAAAGAGAGAATTTCGTCCCCTTTTAATCAGCATCAGTATGCTTTCACCGGATTTTCTTTTTTCAATTGATTTCTGGAACTGGGCTATGGTTTTAACCTTCTTCCGGTTAACCTCCTTAATGATATCTCCCCGTTTCATGCCAGCTTCATCAGCAGGGCTGCCCGGCTCAACCTGCATGACCAGGATGCCGTCCTCTTCAGACAGGCCATAGCGGCGTGCTGTTTCAGGCGTTATTTCATCCACAGACAGCCCGAGATTTGACTCTCCCTCTTCAGCAGTTGCAGAGGCTTCTTTGTCTTTGAGTTCACCGATCTTTACCGTATAGATTTTTTCACTTCCTTCCCGTATAATTTTTACCGTTACCTGTTTACCCACTGCTGTTTCAGCAACCATGAGGGGAAGGTCAGCCATCTTTGTTATTGCTTTTCCGTCAAACGAGATAATCACATCGCCCTGTTTGATGCCGGCCACATCTGCCGGCCCGCCTTTTTCCGCATCCCCGACCAGAGCTCCTTTTCCTTCCTTGATACCAAAGGATTTGGCCAGTTCAGGGGTGACCTCCTGCACTATGACGCCGAGCCAGCCCCTGGTGACTTTGCCTTTATCCTTGAGCTGTTTAACAATTTTCTTTGCCATGTTAATGGGCGAGGCAAAACCAATGCCGATATTGCCGCCGCTGGGTGAATAGATTGCGGTATTAATACCCACTACTTCCGCGTTAAGATTAAAAAGCGGGCCGCCGCTGTTTCCGGGATTAATGGATGCATCAGTCTGAATAAAGTCGTCATAGGGACCGGCACCTATTGCCCTTGATTTAGCACTCACCACCCCGACGGTAACCGTTTCCTGCAGGCCAAATGGATTGCCGATAGCCATGACCCATTCACCGACCTCAAGCGTATCAGAATCTCCCAGTACTGCAACCGGCAGGTCATTGGGCGCATTGGTTATTTTGATCAGCGCAATATCGGTTTTTTCATCCCGGCCGATGATCTTTGCGTCGAACTCCTTTTCATTGGCAAGCTTAACCTTGATTGCATCGGCGCCTGCCACCACATGATTATTAGTAAGGATGTGGCCTTCTTTATCAATAATAAATCCAGAGCCAAGGCTCTGCTGCTTGTAATCGCGCTGCGGCATGTCGCCGAAAAAATGTTTGAAAAAATCTTCGCCAAAGGGATCCCCTTCGCCACCTGCAGGCGGTTCAAACCGCCGCATGGATTTTCTCCCTTTAACAATCTTCGAGGTGCTGATATTAACGGCGACCGGGGTCAGTTTTTTTGCAAGTTCGGTAAAGCTGGGGAGGATTATGGTCTTTGCCGGCGTGCTTTCAGCACCAAGGCGTGAGGTGTAGCCGGACAGGGGTAACAGGATAACAGTGCAGAGCAGGCTCAGACACAGGAGCGTAAATAATTTTTTCATCAGTTCCTCCAATAAAAATAAGGTGAAATGGTTAACGCCGGGTAATGGTAAACATGAAAGCGTACCGTTAAAACAAAAACACCGCGGCTGCAAGGACGGTGGTGTAGCCGTTCTTGGTGACAATTGCAGACTGGGTAATGTTGAGGCACCGGACAACTTTATTGCTTAAGTGGTACACTTCCTTGTTTTCGTCCCAGCTTTTATCCTCGTCAAACTCCAGACCAAGGGTTGACGCAAGCATAGCGGCTGCAAGGTCTTCAGCATAATCACCAGCCTGCTTGTCGGTAACGCCGAAGGCGTGATACTCAGACAGGTAGCCGTAGCATTTCTTGTCTGTCGGCACTGCGCACCCCACAGATGCGGCAATCAGCCGCCGGGGCTCATTGCTGGCGCACCTGCTCATAACCGTATAGGTAATGGAGCCGGGCAGCAGTTTGGTCAGCCCCTGGGATTTAGGGATGATTTTACACCCGGGAGGGAAGATGCTTGATACATATACCAGGTTCTGTTTCTCGATGCCTGCATCACGAAGCGCAAGCTCAAAGGAACGAAGCTCATCCCGGTGTATACCGGCTCCTTTGGTAAAAAATACTTTTTTGGGTACCAGCTCCACTGCTGACTCCTTTCATGATTTAAAAATTATGGGCAATGAATATATCCCAAAAGCTTGTAGCACAGCTTGGCAGCTAAAAAATCAGGTCCCGGATTTGCCGGCTGCGGGCACAATTCAACGATATCAAACCCGAGAATCTTTCGCTGTGCAGCTACCGCACGCAGCAGATGCAGCACGTCATACCAGTTCATTCCTCCCGGCTCCGGTGTTCCCACCGAGGGCATCTGCGAAGGATCAAACACATCCAGATCAATGGTAATATATATTTTTTGCGGCAGCTTTTCAATAAGCTTTGGCAGCCATTCATCCCGTGCGTGCATGTTACGGGCGAAAAAGGATGTCACCGGGGAGTTATTAAGAAAAGACCATTCATCCGCGGTGATGCTTCTAATGCCTGCCTGAATGAGCGGACACAGTTCCTGCATGCGCCGGGCAACGCAGGCGTGATTGAACCGTGACCCCTGATAACTATCACGCAGGTCTGCATGAGCGTCAAGCTGCAGCACGCCCATGTCAGGATGATCATTTTTAAGTGCCCGTACCATGCCCAAGCTGATACTGTGCTCGCCGCCCAGCATGATTGGGAATTTGCCGGAGCCTGCCACACGCGCGGCAACTGATTCAACCCGGTCTATCATTTCAGCCGGCCCTGAGGTAAGCACCTCAATCTCCGGCAGCGTATGAATACCGATCGCTGCCGGCTCTTTCCCCAGCTCTTCATCAAAGAGCTCCAGCTGGGTTGATGCCTTGATAATAGCATGCGGCCCCAGGCGGGTGCCAGGCATATACGTTGTGGTCAAATCATAGGGAACCGGGATAATAACGGTCCGTGCATTTTCCCATGCTGATTGTTCTTCGTTTAGCCCGCAAAAATTAAAAGGTAAAAAAAAGTGTTCCTGATACATGGTAGAATTTCAACCCGCATTTTTAATGTGGCGCTCAATATACAACAAATGCCCAAGAGTGCAAGAATAAAAATGTTCTGCGGAAGACAAGAAAAGAAATAGCTTTGCCAGATAGTTAGCAAAGCTATTTCAGACCTTTTATCATAAATTTAAATAGCGTATTACCCGTTCAGCTGCGCTTGTCTACCACCCGGACTGCTTTACCGGGGGTTCGAGGCAGCGTTCCTTCAGGCAGAAAATCAAGTTTGTCCACATGAAACCCGAGCCGGTCATAGATTTCAGTATCAATTTCCTTTGACAGGTTGGAGTTCACTTCTGCCTTAGTTTCAATCATAACCGTCATGGTGTCCCGGCCCTTGGTCTTCTCAAGAACTATCTGGTAGTGATTCCCGATTTCCGCGTGCTTCATGAGGGTGCTTTCAAGCTGCTGGGGATAAAAATTGACGCCCTTTATTTTAAGCATATCATCATTTCTGCCTTTGAGCCGGTTGACGCGCAGCGAGGTCCTGCCGCAAATGCATTTCCCGGTAGTTATGACTGAGGTGACATCCCGCGTCCGGTAGCGTATAAGCGGCAGTCCCTCACGGTTCAGCGTGGTCACAACCATTTCGCCTTCCTGTCCCTCGCCAAGCACCTCGCCGGTTTCCGGATTAATTATCTCAACTAAATAATCATCCTCCCAGACGTGGATGCCGCTGTGCGCTTTGCAATCAATACCGAGGCCGACACCGCCGGTCTCGGTCATGCCGATTATATCAAAGGTCTCAATGCCCATCTCATCCTCGATGCGTTTGCGCATCTCATCGCTCCACACCTCTGCGCCAAATATGCCGACACGGAGTTTTGTTGATCTGAAATCAAAATTCTCTTTTTTTGCCACCTCGGTCAGCCGCAGCGGGTAGGACGCAATTGCTGTTATGGCAGTGACGTTAAAGTCTTTGATAAACTGCAGCTGCAGCAGAGTCCGGCCTGCGCCGATCGGTATAATCATTGCCTTCAGCGTCTCCGCACCATAGTGAAATCCAAAACCGCCGTTAAAAAGCCCGAATGACGGGGTAATCTGTATTACATCGCTGCTCGCCGATACCTGCCGCTGCGTAGCAGCGCGCCATGATGTTTCCCCACTGCCTGATATCGTGCGGCGTATAGGGGTTTATGATCGGGGTGCCGGTGGTGCCGGAACTCATATGCATGCGCATGAACTCCCGCTGATCAGCGCACGCGTATTTATACGGATAGCCAACGCGCAGATCATCTTTGGTCATCAGGGGGAATTTCTGAATATCTTCAAGAGCGGTGATATCCCGGGATGAGAGTCCGGTAAGCTTCTCCGCATAGAAGGGATTGTGCGCGGTAATACGGTCCAGTGTTGCCTTAAGACGCTGCAATTGAAGTTTCCGCAGCTCTGGCCGGGGCATCGACTCAAATTCTGGCTGAAACATGGTGTCTTACCTTTCTCTCACAGTTAGCGGTTGTAGCGAAGCAGTATCAGAAATCATGAGCCAGGAGCAGTGCTGCCCTGGCTGTTTCGGGCGGCATTAAATCCTTCCTCCAGTGCCCTGGTGTTAATCTCCAGGACCCGTGGCGGACTGATATTTTTCAGGACTTTTTTGAGCAGGTTATAGTCTATAGGGAATCCCGCATGCGCCGCGGCAAATCCCAGGAGCACCAGATTGGTAATTACCGGGGCCCCCAGCCCCTCTGCTATGCGGGTGGCATGAATAGAATTGAACTTTTTCCCGCGCGGCATATTAACATAGATCTGGCAGTTCTGTTTCAGAAGATGTGCATATAGTGCCAGTTCCTGCTCTGCCAGCGAAAGAATGATATCAGCCTGGCCGGCCCTGATGAGGGGTGATTTATAATTGCCGATGCGGACATAGGAGACCACTGACCCGCCTCTCATAGCCATGCCGTGTGTTTCTGAAGAAATGACGTCTTCTCCCATAAGGACTGCTGCCTCATTGATGAGGCGCGTTAAAAACAAGACCCCCTGGCCGCCCAGTCCGCAAATAAGTATCTGCGTCTGCAGAGATTTTTTAGCTTTCATTTTTTTCCTTTAGTCTTTATTGCATTCACCGGACATACGTGAAGGCATACTGCGCAGCCGGTACAGAGCGCACTGTCAATAACCACCTTCTTTTTGCCTGGTTCATACTGCAGCGCAGGACATTCAAAATTAATGATGCAGTACTGGCATCCGGTACATTCCGCTGATACAACCAGGGGATGCCGCTCCGGGGGCTGCAGTTTATCCCTGTTCATGAGACAGTCATGGCGTGCGATAATGACGGCTATGCCGCCGTCTACTGCCCGGGTATACTGCTCCGCTTCCTTGAGCAGGACAATAAAGTCAAGCACCTCATACGGATCAATGACCCTGATGAACTCTACCCCGCAGCCGCGCACCATTACCTCGAGATCGATGCTTGTGCCCGGTGAGCGGTCAGGCAGCATGCCGGTTGCCGCGGTCGGCTGATTGCCGGTCATAGCGGTCGTGCTGTTATCAAGGATTACGAGAATAAACCGTGCCTGGTTATAGACTGAATTAATAAGGGCGGTAATGCCCGAGTGAATGAAAGTCGAATCGCCGATAGTGGCAATGATGGACCTGCTTTCGCTGCCGCTGATATGAAACGAATGATAGAAACCAGCAGCCTGGTTTATCGAAGCGCCCATGCACAGGCAGGTGTCGACGGCGTCAAGGTTGATCCCAAGGGTGTAGCAGCCGATATCGCTGGGATACAGGGCTTTGGGCAGGGCTTTTTTAATGGCAAAAAATGCCGCCCGGTGACCGCAGCCCGGGCAAAGGGTTGGCCGCTGCCCCCCTTCTTTCATTATTTTGAGCGATTTGTGCGGACGCTTTAAAAAGTTATTTACCAGGGGAAATAATACATCAGGAGTTATCTCACCCTGCTGCGGCACCGGGCCATTCACCCGTCCCAGGACTTTCTTATAGTTTCCTATCTGCATCTCTATGACCGGGTATGACTCCTCGATTACGAGAATGTTTTCAAACCGGTCAAGAACGGGGTTCAGGGCTTTCAGAGAAAGGGGGTAGGGCATGGGCACCTGGTACAGGGAAACTTCTTCAAGCAGATTCAGGTCGGCGAGGATATCATACAGATACGCGTATGCTACCCCTGAAGAAATTATACAGTGCTTACAGGAGGAAGGGTTCTTAAGATGACTTTTGGGGAGTAACGCTTTTTCGGCGCTGATAACAGCCAGCTTCTCATTAAGTTCCCGGTGCAGTTTCAACCTGAAGCGGGGCGTTGCTGCCCAGCGGTTAGGATCGCGTGAGAATTTTGATTTGCGCTTAAGGTTTTCTATAGCGCCGATTGAAACCTTCTGCCGCGCGTGGCAGATGCGGGTGGTGGGCCGGAGCATAACCGGTACGCTGTATTTTTCCGAAAGCTGATAACCCAGTGCAACCAGTTCCATGGCATTCTCGGGTGAAATCGGGTCAAGCACCGGCACCTTTGCCAGCATGGCCAGCATTCTGCTGTCCTGTTCGGTTTGAGAGCTGTGGGGGCCGGGATCATCAGCTGCAATGATAAGAAACCCGCCCATAGTCCCGGTGTATGCCGCACTCATCAGAGAGTCGGATGCTACGTTAAGACCTACCTGTTTCATGGAAACCGAAGCCCTGCCGCCCATGTAGCTGTGGGAGAGGGCAACCTCAAAGGCGGCTTTTTCATTCACCGACCACTCAACATGGATTTTCAGGTTTTCCTCATCCCGGAACCGGGCAATGGACTCGAGGATTTCAGATGCAGGGGTTCCGGGATAGGAGGTGGAAACCGTACAGCCGCTTTCAATAATTGCCCGGGCAATTGCTTCGTTGCCCAGTAATACGCGGTATCTGCTTGTGTCGCTCATGGCTTTGTGCGGAGAATAGGAACAGGGTATTGTTATATTTCCAGTCAACAAAATTAGCGCATCATAATACAAATGCGGCAAATAATCAATATCCAAAAATTTCATTTATCATTGCTTTGCCAGTATCAAAGTGTTATATCCTTTGGCTCTCAGACAGCGGTTATGCCGGTGAAGGCCCCGTAAAGTTAAAGAGCTATGTACCATGTCTCTATCTGATACCATCGTACAGTATATCCTGAGCGGACTGACTATCGGCAGCATCTATGCCCTCGTGGCGCTCGGTTATAATATCATCTATAACACCACCGGCATAATAAACTTCGCCCAGGGCGAATTTCTCATGCTGGGCGGGATGTTCATGGCAGCCTGCTGCAACATCTATCATCTGCCGCTTCCCATCGGAGCACTGATCAGCATCGGGCTGGTTGTAATCATAGGATTGCTCATCGAGCGCATCGCCATCAGGCCGGTGAAAGACGCAAATATTGTTACCCTCATCATTATTACCATCGGGGTTTCAATTTTCATAAAAGCGTGCGCCGCCTTTGTCACCAAAGACAGCTTTACCTTTCAGTCATTTCCCGGGCCTGATTATATTAAAATATCTACTGCCACCCTTTCCGTGCAGAGCCTCTGGATCATGGGCGTGGCCTGCATTATCATGATCTGTCTGTCCATTTTTTTTCGCCGCACGGTGATGGGAAAGGCCATGCGCGCCTGTTCCATAAACAGAGAGGCAGCCCATATTGTAGGTATTGATGTGGACCGGATGTCTTTGCTGTCTTTCGGGCTGAGCGCACTTATGGGGGCGGTTGCAGGCATCATGGTTACACCGACAACGCAGATTTCATGGAACCGGGGAACAGAACTGGGCCTTAAAGGGTTCTGTGCAGTTATTTTGGGAGGGCTGGGAAGCGGCCCGGGCGCCATACTCGGCGGCATAAGCCTCGGGCTTCTGGAAACATTCGGCAATATTGTCTTTTCCGGATACAAAGACGCCATTGCCTTCTCCATTCTCCTTATCGTTCTCTATCTGCGGCCCCAGGGAATTATTGGCAGAGGATAAAGATACTGTTCGCTATGAAATCTCAGGCCATTCGCTACACCGTGCTGCTTGCGGTAATAATAATACTGCCGTTCTTTTTTAAGAATGAGCTCTCCTACTATCTTGCAATTCTGTCTATAGCAGGCATCTATGCCATCGCGGTCATAGGTCTCAACCTGCTTATGGGCTATGCGGGGCAGATCTCACTTGGTCATGCCGCATTTTTTGCAGCCGGTGCGTACACCTCTGCAATATTGACAACACAGTTCAGCATCTCCCCGCTGCTCTCTTTGGTGCCGGCTATTATGGTTTCAGGGGGGCTCGCCTTTCTTATTGGCATACCAACCCTGAAACTAAAAGAGCACTATCTTGCCATGGCAACGCTCGGCATCGGGCTCATCATCCATGCAATTCTCAGGGCCAATCCTTTTGATATCACGGGTGGCCCGGGCGGCATCCCGAACATACCCCCGCTCAACTTTTTGGGGCTGGTTACTGATAATGATATTACGCAATACTATTTCATATGGGCGCTCACCTTCATAATTTTCATATTGAGTAATAACCTGGTCAATTCCCGTTTTGGCCGGGCGCTGCTGGCAATTCATAAGAGCGAGGTGGTGACCAATGTTCTTGGTGTCAACACCTATCGCTGCAAACTCAAGACATTTGTCCTCAGTGCGGTATATGCAGGGTTTGCCGGGTATTTGTATGCCCATTCCTCACCGCTTTTTTATGTTAACCCGGACGATGTATGTCATTTTGTTTTTTCAATAAAGTTAGTCACCATGGTGGTGGTTGGCGGCATGCATACCATGTGGGGAGCGCTGTTAGGCGCTGTGAGCCTGGCTGTTTTGCCTGAGCTGCTGAGAGTTCTTGGTTCTTTTTCTCCCAGCCTCAATACCTCGGACCTCGAAATGGCACTGTACGGGATTATCCTTATTCTGGTAATGATTTTTACCCAGTCGCAGAAGATTAAGCAGGCCCTTTCACACCTCATCATAAAAGAGCGCAATGCGCCGGTTGTCTGAGTGGCGTGCTGCCGGTCGCTGAAGACAAACACTGCAAACGTTTACTTCACGCTCAGGTTACCGTTCATGTCAGAGAAAAAGTAACCGTATGCCGTTTCTGGTTGTCAAACATTTACTGAAAAAGTTTGACGGCATTGTTGCCGTTAATGACCTCTCCTTTGAGGTTAAGAAAAACGAAATTGCAGCCATCATCGGGCCGAATGGTGCCGGCAAGACTACCACCTTTAATCTGATCAGCGGCGTACTCAAAGCTGATGAAGGGCAGATAATCTTCAAAAATGAGCCGATATTCGGGCTCAAGCCGCATGCTATCGCGGCGCGGGGCATGGTCAGGACCTTTCAGAACGTGAATCTGTTTGACAATATGACCGTACTGGACAATGTAAAGGTGGGGAGCCATAAAAAAGGCCGCACCGAGATATTCGGTGCAGCGTTTCGAACTAAAGCATTTAAAAAAGAAGAGGCTGCTATCAGCGAAACATCAATGGCAGTGCTGCAGCTGGTGGGGCTTGAGAAACGGGCGCCTGAAATGGCCGGGAACCTGCCTTTTGGCCAGCAGCGGCTGCTGGAGATCGCCCGGGCCCTTGCCGGAGACCCGGAAATTCTGCTGCTTGATGAACCGGCAGCAGGGCTTAACGCGCATGAGACTGCAGAGCTGGCAACGCTTATTTTAAAACTGCAGCAGCAGGGCATAACCATTGTCATCATAGAGCACGATATGGAACTGGTCATGGAAATCTCGGAAAACATCATCGTCATTGACCAGGGGAACAAAATAGCTGAAGGCTGCCCGCTTGCTATTCAGACCAATAAGAATGTTATTGGCGCTTATCTGGGTGAAGAATGTTAATAGTCTCTTAACATTGGTTCCGGCTTGTCCGGGTTACGTTATATTTTAGTTGAAATATCGTGATTCGTATTATAAATATTAACACATTTTACGGCCACATCCAGGCGCTTAAAAATGTCTCGCTGCATGTTAAAGAACAGGAGATTGTCGTATTAATTGGCGCCAACGGCGCTGGGAAAACAACCCTGCTTAAAACCATATTGGGTTTGCTGCCTGAAAAAACAGGTGCCATACTGTTTCGCGGCAAAAAAATAGCTTCCTGGCAGCCTTCAAAAATTGTAGCACACGGTATCTCACTGGTGCCTGAGGGACGGCAGATCTTCGGCACGCTTTCGGTTATGGACAATTTACTGCTTGGCGCATATCAGCGCATTATGCGAGCGGATACGGAGTTTCAGGAAGACCTGCATGATATTTTTGATCTATTCCCGGCCCTCAAGGACAGAAAAAATCAGATGGCAGGTACCTTAAGCGGCGGAGAGCAGCAGATGCTTGCCATCGGGCGGGCTCTCATGGCAGCACCGCAGCTGCTTCTGCTCGATGAACCATCTATGGGCCTGTCGCCGCTGATGGTAAAAGAGATATTCAATAAGATTGAAAAGCTGAGAGAGAAGGGGACCACTATTCTGCTGGTGGAGCAGAACGCTAAAATGGCGCTTTCTATCGCCGATCGCGGCTACGTTCTGGAAACGGGCAAAATAGTGCTTCAGGGTTCACGCGAGGAGCTGCTTGAAAACAAGGAGATTCAAAGAGCCTATCTGGGAAAGACCCGGGGTCTATGATTTGAAATTTATAAGCGCAGGGAGGTGATAACAGCCAGTAATGCACAGTTTAAACTAAAACCTATTGTCATGAGCTAATCAACAAAGAAAGGGGTACGAATGAAAGGAATGCTACTGAAATTACCGATATTACTGCTTACAATAACTGCCATTGTGTTCTCCAGCGGAATCTGCACCGCCGCTGAAGACCCGTTTGCCCGCTTTATTAAACCGGTTACCAATCCAGTCTATTTTGATGAGGCGCAGAACAGGTCCTATGTTCATGTAGTAAACGGCTATCAGAACCTTGCCGAAACGGATCAGCACCAAGCTGGGACGGGTCCCTCTTAACGGGCATTTAAATTTGACGGCTGTCAGAGCAACCTACGCGTTTAACGAGAAGTTTTCACTTATTGCTGCTAAAGACGGGTATATTGATTTCAAGCCAGAACATACTCTTGGGCATGCCAGCGGCTGGGGAGACATAGCTGCCGGGTTTAAGTATGCCCTGTATTATTGCCCGCAGGAAGAATTTATCGTTTCAGGAAAAATGCTCTTTGAATTTTCACAGGGCAGCCAGAGATGTCTTTCAGGGCAATGGAGATGGTAACGCAGCCCCGTCCGTAACGTTTCTTAAAGGCTATGATAAATGGCAGTTTATGGGAACCCTGGGGATGATTATCCCGTTTAATGCAAAACAGGAAAGCATGGAAATTTATCAGAGCTACCATGTCAGCTATGCGCTCACGCCGCGGTTCTTTCCGCTCATTGAGCTGAACCATTTCTGTGTCGCGCGGCAGGCTGGCAGGGAAGAACTGGTAGCAAGCATTGCCAAATTTGAGGGCGGCGATGTCATCAACCTGGGATCGACAGCATGGCCTTGATCACCGCAATTTTGTTACCATGGCAGCCGGCTTCCGCTACCGGATATTTGAGCAGGCAGGTGTTTTTAAAAATCTGGATTTTGGCTTTGCCTATGAATTACCTCTAACTAACCCGAATGACGGATTAATGGATGACCGCTACACTGCGGACCTGGTCCTTCATTTTTAACGTAAAATAAACAGGGCAGGGCGGGGTACCGTATGCATTAATTAATCACGGTACTTTGCCCTTCTCTCAATGTAACACACCAGGGGAGGGAATTATGAAGATGAGGGGATTTATTGTACTGCTTATTGCGCTATCTATAATTACTGTAGGTGGCTATGCAAATGCTGCTGAACCCATAAAGATCGGCTGCCTGTTTGATCTGTCAGGGCCGGCAGGACACATTGGAACACCGTCTAAGCATGTTGCAGAGATGGCTGTTGAAAGGATCAATAAAGAAGGCGGGGTCAACGGCAGCCCGATACTGCTGGTCTTCGGCGATTCTGAAAGTGATGCCGGCAAGGCTGCCCTGCAGGCGAAACGGTTAATTGAAAAAGAGAAGGTTGTTGCTCTTATTGGCCCGACCAGGACTGAAAGCGCAATGGCTATCTTAAACATTGTTGACAAGGCCGGTATTCCTACTGTTGCCTGTGTTGGCGGCACTCCCCCGGTTAACCCGGTCCGAAAATGGGTATTTAAGTCGCCGCAAAAAACAATAACAGCTGTTGAAAAGGTGTATCAGTATCTGCAGAAACAGGGCATAAAAAAGGTTGCTCTTATCACTGCATCTGACAAATTTGGCGAAGAAGGTGAAAAATCATTAAAAGCGCTTTCTGAGAAATACGGCATCACGATAGTCGCTCAGGAGAAATTTGATATTACTGATTCAGACATGACGGTACAGCTCACCAAGCTTAAGGGAGCTGACGCGCAGGCCCTGATCTGCTGGACCATAGGGCCGCCAGGCTCTATTGTAGCAAAAAATGTCAAGCAGCTTGATTTCAAGATACCCCTTATTCAGTGCCATGGTCTTCCTGATCCGAAATATCTTGAGCTCGCCGGCAGTGCTGCAGAAGGAACCATGATGCCTTCCACTAAATTGATGGTACCTGATCAGCTTTCCGACACTGATCCGCAGAAAAAATTAATTCAGGAATTTGTAAATGAGTATGAGAATGTAAAAAAATACGGCAAGGTCAGCACGCACTCAGGTTATGCCTGGGATGCCATCATGCTGGTGGTAAATGCCATGAAAAAATCAGGCAGCACACTGCCAGAGAAAGTGCGCGATGGTATTGAGAATACGAAGGGCTTTGTGAGCATAAGCGGCATTTATAATATGTCTCCAACCGACCACTGTGGTCTGGGTGTTGATTCAATGGTTATGATTACCGTGAAGGACGGTAAGTGGAAATTGATTGATTAACAGCTATAAATATTTTAAACTATAAGGCACGGCACATCTGATAATATAAAGCCGTGCCTTTAGTTTATCTGCATTTATCTAATAATTTAATTCAAGTGGTTATATCTTTTACCTCAGAGCTTTATGAGAGGCATGTGAAAGGGCTTTCTTTTCGTTTGCTGAGCGAATACATGAGAAATGCTCTGAAGGTTTCCAGTTCATAGTGTTTTTATATAATGTCTGATAATATATATTATGTTAACTAATTGCTATTGCTAAGGTGCTTTCTGACATGAAATCAAGTTTCAGGTTCTATGGTGCCCTATTCGCTATACTTGCGCTCATTTTTTCGTGTGGCAGTGTTTATGGTGAAGATATCAGAATAACCCCGGTGGTGAAAGCTGTCCAGGAAACAAAAGCTGCTGTGGTAAACGTAAGCACCTATGAAAAAGTAAAAGAGAGAGTTAACCCATTCACCGGTTATACCGGAGACCCCTACTTCGACAGGTTTTTTGATGATTTTACAGAACCGCGGTATGAGAACAAATCAATTCAGGACCAGCCTGGGCTCGGGCGTGATCATAGACGAAAATGGTTACCTTATAACAAACTGGCATGTAGTTCAGAATTCCTCAACCATCAAGGTTGCGACACTGGATGAAAAAGAATATGACGCCCTTTTAATCGGCTCAGATCCTAAATCCGATTTGGCAATCCTGAAGATAAAATCAAACCAGCCTTTTCCTTGCGTTAAAATCGGAGATTCCGACAACTTGCTGATCGGTGAAACCGTCATTGCAATCGGCAACCCCTTTGGACTTTCTAATACCGTGACCACCGGTGTT
Organism: uncultured delta proteobacterium; assembly: GCA_963803975.1. Lineage (GTDB taxonomy): Bacteria > Desulfobacterota > WTBG01 > CAIYCZ01 > CAIYCZ01 > JAPLIX01. The sequence goes on along the minus strand of CAWDOY010000003.1, from coordinate 245,507 downwards.
GTAAGCGCTCTTCACCGCTCAATAAAAAAGGACGACGAACGGTATGAAAATTTTATTCAAACTGATGCTTCCATTAATCCCGGCAACAGCGGCGGCCCGTTACTGAATATTAAAGGCGAGCTGATCGGTATTAATACGGCGATATATGGAGAAGCACAGGGAATTGGCTTTGCCATCCCGGTAAATACCGCTAAGCGAATTATAAACGATTTGCTGCGCTATGGAGAAGTCCGCTCCCCGTGGCTGGGCATATATGTACAGAATTTGAGTAGAAAGATTGCTCAGCAGTTCAGCTATCCGGGTAAACATGGCGTCATGATAACAACCGTCCTTCCTGCGAGCCCTGCTTATCAAGCGGGACTCAAGACGCGGTGATATCATTACTGCCATTGACCAACAGCCGGTCAAATCAAAGGAATCGTTCGCCACCATGCTCTATTCCTACACAGCAGATAATACCATTGCACTGTCCGTCTTCAGAGACAGTAGCCAGAAAGAGTATGCCATCAAGGCCATAGCTTTTCCTGTCTCTCTGGTTGATGAGGTATGCTGGAAGGTGCTGGGGATAGCGGTCATGGAAAATAATGCTGCTGTCGCGAAAAAATACGGTCTTTATGCCGACCAGGGAGTAGTCATTAAAAGTACGCAGGATAATGGACAGGCTGAGCAGCGGGGTCTGAAACCCGGAGACATCATGCTGCAGATAAATGAAAACGAGATTAAGAACATGGAAGATTTTAAGAAGAACATAGCCCGCAATGCGCAGCGGGAAACTATTCTGGTTCTCATTCAACGGGGGCCGTACGGGTACTATCTCAATCTGGAGATGGTTCCATAAGCTTCATGAGAAGCTTTATTTCATCTTTACGTAAATTCCGGTATTCGCCCGGCTCCAGATTCTGGTCAAGTTGCAGCGGCCCGAAGCCAATTCTCAGGATTCTCATAACCGGATACCCTACCGCTGCAAACATATTTTTTATCTGGCGGTTTTTCCCCTCCCAGATTGCCATCTGCAGCCAGGAGTTTTTTCCTAATACCCGGTGAACAGTGATCCGGGCCTTGCCGGTCTTAACCCCATCAATAGTAATCCCCCTTTGCAGCCGGCTCAATACTGTTTCAGGAGCCCGCCCCCGTACTTTAACCAGATAGGTGCGTGCGACATTGTGGCGCGGATGCTGCAGCGCCTGGGCACAGTCACCGTCATTAGTGAGTACCAGCAGTCCTTCCGTATCATAATCAAGCCGCCCTACCGGGTAGAGCCGCTCCGTTATGGTATTAACCAGATCAATAACCGTGGGCCGGCCTTCAGGATCGCGGAGCGTTGTTACGTAGCCCTTTGGCTTATGTAACATGACATAGACTTTTTTTTGAGGCTCCGGGATTACCTTTCCTGCTACTTCAATGCAGTCACGCAGAGGATCTGCTTTTGTGCCCATCTCCTTTACCACCACACCGTTAACGCGGATTGCCCCTTCCTGAATCAGTTCCTCTGCCTTTCTGCGTGACGCAATCCCGGCCTGTGACAATATTTTTTGCAGACGTATTTTCATCAGGTCATCCGTCCACAGCATGAGGTGTGATCATCTTCCTCATCTTCCGGCAGTTTAGGATCTGATTCGTCATTGGCTACAGGCAATGACGGCTTATCATCTTCAATCCGTGGCTCAGGCTCACCGGTACCCTGCCCTTCCTCTGCATCATCAGTCTCCGGCAGAAAGACCTCATCTATTTCATTCAGGTTTGACTCCCGCACCAGTGTCGGCAGATGAGCAGTATCCAGATCATCAATATCTTTCAAGGTTGGCAGGCTGGCAAGATTTTCAAGCCCGAACACCTCAAGGAATGTTTTTGTTGTAGCGAACAGGAATGGTTTCCCCGGAACATCTTTTTTACCGACAATACTGATCAGCTTTTTATCCAGTAATGTTTTCAGTACGCCGCCGGTGTCAACGCCTCTTATTTTCTCAACCTCCATTCTGGTAATCGGCTGCCGGTAGGCAATAATTGCCAGGGACTCAAGCGTTGGCTGGGTCAGGCGGAATGGTTTTGTCTTTTTAAGCCTTTTCAGCCACGGGGAAAAGGCGGTCTGGGTGCGCAGCTGATAGCCATTAGCCACTTCTTTCATCTGGAAGCCGCGGTTCTGCTCCTGGTATTCCTTTTGTAATTCTTCAATTGTCTCATCAATCTCTTTTTTAGTAACGTTCTCCAGAATCTGCTTGATCTTTTCAACGGTCAAGGGCGTATCAGATGCAAAAATGAGGGCTTCTATTATCGGTTTAAGCTCCGTTCTATCCATGGTGCTCCTTGCTAAAAATCAAATTCCAACTCACTGATTTAAAATTCGTCATCGAATTTATAAATCGAAGACTTAGCTGTATGATTCATCGACTGTGGCTGCCAGTGCTTCACTGTTATCAGCCCCGGCATCAATCGAATATATATGGATGGTGCCGAACAGTGTTTGCTGTAATACCTTTACTGCCTGCAGGCGTATTAATTCAAGCAGCGCAAGAAAGGTGCTGACAATCTCAATCTTGCTGCACAGATCTTTGAACAGGGAATCAAATGTCAGCGATTTTTTATCCTTAAGCGTTTCCAGAATCCAGGCAATCTTGTCCTTTACCGATATCTGCTCAGCAGTCAACTGCATGAGCGATTCGCTGTTACCGGTTTTATTAAGGACGGTCTTCAGCGCGCTTAACAGATCAAAAAGGCTGAGATCACCCAGCTCAGCGCTGTCGCCCAGTTTTAAGTTCCGTTCTTCAAAATAGCTCCTGGTGAAAACATCTTTTTCAAGGATCTCTTTATCTTTGAGTACGAGGGCGGCATCCCGGTATTGCTGATATTCAATAAGCTGCCGGCGCAGTTCCTCAAGGGGATCAGGCCCCTGCTCTTCAGCGCTTTCATCGTCCTGGTTGGGCAGCAGGGACCTTGACTTGATATGCATAAGCGTCGCCGCCATGACCAGAAATTCTCCAGCAATTTCAAGGTTGAGAGCCTTCATCAGGTCAAGATATTCCAGGTACTGCTGCGTTATGGTAATAATATGAATATCGTAGATATCTATCTCATTCTTTCTTATAAGATAGAGCAGCAGATCGAGAGGACCCTCAAATATTTCCAATTTTACCTTGTAGGTCATAATATTAATGCTGTTTGTAACTTTATGGCAGATGCATTGGGAAAGGTTATCTTTATTAATACAAACGTATCCTAAAGTAAAGGGATGCTTTTGTCTTCAGCAAAAAAGCGCTGTTATGCGACCTCTTTGGTGAATTTTTTTCTGATATATTCAAGCTCATTCTTTCTGCCCGCTACTTTTTCATCAAGGACGGCATTATGCAGATCATCCAGTATCTGCGTATAGATCTTTCCCGGTTTTATTCCCATGCGGATGAGATCATCTCCGGTTACGTGTATGGTGCAATTCTGCAAATGAGTAAAATAGAGGGAAACAGCCTTTTTAACCGCCTGCTGATTTGTTTTTGCCATCAGGTAGAGGCATACCTCAACCGGCAGGCCATTGAGATGTCGATACAGTTCGCTGTTTTTAAATGAGCGTTTGGTGAGCATCCAGTTCAATACCTCAAGCCCCTGAGTTTTTGCGCTCATTATTTTCCCCGCTTCATTTTTATGTATATGGAAAGACGTGCACAGGGACTCTGTTTCAGCGATGGTCAGCTGGTCAATAAGCCCGATAAAGTAGACCAGCCACTGCTCGCACGTATCGTCAAGAAAGAGCAGTTTAAACCAGGACCATACATCTTTGCAGTTTTTGAGCAGGGCTTTCATTCCTGCCGTATATTGAATTGCCGGGTGAATATAGGTAAGCAACCCGAATTCCGCCATGCGCCGTATAATGGAAAGCGCCTTTTCCTCCTTTAATATAAGCTGCAGCTCGGTATCTATACGCTTGCCGCTCAGGTTCTTCAAAAAGTCCATCTTAATGGCATTTTCTATCAGGCTTCTGGTAAGCTTGCTCAGGCGGAATGAAAATCGCTGCTCAAAACGCAGTGCGCGAAATATCCGTGTAGGGTCTTCAACAAAGCTCAGGTTGTGAAGAATACGGATAAACTTTTCCTTTATATCACGGCTGGCGCCGAAAAAATCGATGAGGCTGCCCCATGAAGACTGATTAAGCTGGATAGCAAGCGTATTGATGGTGAAATCCCTTCTATACAGATCAAGTTTAATAGAGCTCCACTCAACCTGCGGTTGAGCAGCCGGATGCTCATAGTACTCAAGCCGCGCTGATGCAACATCAATTTTCAGCCCTTCGGGGAGCTGCAAAACTGCAGTGCCGAATCTTTTATGCTCTTTCAACTTACCATGGCGTGCGGCTGCAAAGGCACGGGCAAATTTGATACCGTCACCTTCCACCACTATATCAATATCATAATTTTCAAACCGGAGAAAAACATCCCGCACAAAGCCCCCCACTGCATACACATTATATCCCAGATCGTCGGCTACCCGGCCAATATCTTTTAAAAGTGCTACCAGCGGTTTTGTCAGCCGCTCCCGTAAACTGGCGTTGATAATCCGTTTCCGTGAAGGGTGTGCCGATGGTTCAATCTCAAGGCTGTCAGGGCTGACATCAACATGGAGCACCCGCAGCAGATCGGTGCGGGTGATAGCGCCAACGAGTGTTCGTCCTTTGACCACCGGAAGAAAACGCTGATTGTTCTCTATGATAGCGCGCTGAATGGCGGAAAGCTGCGTATGCGGCGCAACCGTAATAAATTCAGTGGTCATGAAATCACTCACCGATACCTGTTTTAATCCGTGAAAAGATGCCTTTTCAACGATCTGCCGCGAAATGAGACCCACCAGTTTCTCTCTGTCCACGACAGGAAGCACGTTTATATTATATCGTGTCAGCAGCTCGCCGGCTTTCTGCACTGTTTCATCTGCCGCAATGACCTTTACCGGTGAAGCCATAAAATCCCTTGCTGTCTTCACCGGTTTGATTTTGCTATGCAGCACTTCCAGCAGTTTCTGTTCCACCTGGGACAGGGTCATGTTGTGTATGGTTGCTGCAGCTGCCGTCGGATGCCCTCCCCCGCCGAATTCAGATACAACTCCCCGGCATTGACTTCAGGAATGCGGCTTCTGGCTACCAGGTAGATTCTGTCATCCATATTGGCAATAGCAAACAGCACATTGGCATTCTGCATATCTTTTAATCTATGGACCAGTACCGAGAATTCCCCCACATAGCTGCTGTATGATGCGGTAGCAAACATCACCTGGATACCGTTAATATTCCTGATTGTCGCATTTTCCACCAGCTGATTGAGCAGCGAAACCTGGTCTGCAGTGAGCTCCCGGGTAATCAAATCAGACACCATGTTGAGTCTGGCACCTTTAGCAAGGAGGTACGCGGCTGCCTGGAAATCTTCCGCAGTGGTGGAGGCAAAGGTAAGGTTTCCCGTGTCCTCATATATACCCAGCATGAGAACAGTCGCCTCATCAGGGGTGATATCAATGCCCCTTTCCTGTAGAATCTGGCACATGTATGGTTGAGGTGGCACCGACCGGCTTTATCTTTTCTACTGCTCCGGTTATATCCTCCGGAGAAGCAGGATGATGGTCATAGATATGAACTTCGACATCGTCCCGGTTGCAGAGCGCGGCAAATTTTCCGATGCGGTGCGGCTGCCGGATGTCTACCAGGATCAGCCGCCGTATCTTATTGAGCGGAATGTTTTTAACTTTTTCAGTCTGAAATAGATACATGGTTGAGCGCAGAAAAAAATCCCGAAGATTTTTTTCCTGACCACCCGGAAATGCAAGCACCGCGTCAGGATACAGCTTCTTGGCTGCAAGCATAGATGCCAGGCCGTCAAAATCAGCATTGATGTGCGTTGTAATAACTTCCATTAAATAAAAAGTTTAAGGTTTCGTGTTTAATGTTTAATTTTACAGGTTATTTATACTTTATTCCCTTGATATTTGACTTGCGCAAATATTCTATCAGCCTGCTAATCGAACCCGTACAAGCTGGAACCAATGGTAACCGCAAAGACTAAAAAAGAAACAAAGAAGATTGAATTTGAAACTCGATTCGACTGAGCTCATCGCTGGCAGGAACTCACAAAGGTTAAAACATTATTTTCCTGATTTCTTGAGTTCCAGATTATTATTTAAACCTTGAACCTTAAACTCCAAACCTTAAACCTTAACCTTAATTTATACACTACCCCCGTGGATGGTATTTATCATGTATGGTTTTAAGCCGTTCCTTTTCAACGTGGGTGTAAATTTGTGTGGTTGAGATATCCTCATGCCCGAGCATTGTTTGTACTGAGCGAAGATCGGCTCCGCCTGCAAGCAGATGGCTGGCAAATGAGTGCCGCACTGTGTGTGGCGATATTTTCCTTACAATGCCGATTTTCAAGCAATATTTTTTTATCAGCTTCCAGAATCCCTGCCTGCTCATCCGTGCCCCGGAGCGGTTAGTAAAGAGATACCGGCTTGTTCTGTTGCGCAATATTTTTTGCCGTGCTTCCAGCACATACTGTTTTATCCATTTCAGAGCTTCTTCTCCGACCGGAATGACCCGCTCTTTTGAGCCCTTGCCCATGACGAGTATAAAACCAGCTTCGACATTAAGAGCATTAACCGTAAGAGACATTAGTTCAGAAACCCTGAGTCCGGCGGCATATAACAGCTCAAAGAGTGCACGGTCTCTTAATCCAAGCCCTGTTTTCGTGTCAGGCGCATTAATCAGTGCTTCAACTTCTGCTAAACTCAAGACATTGGGAAGCTTCTTTTCCAGCCGCGGGGTTTCCACATCCTGCATTGGGTTTCTTTTCAGTATGCCATCCTGAACCAGAAACTTAAAAAATGTTTTTATGCATGAGAGTGCCCGCGCTCGAGAGCGGGAAGAAAGTCCGTGTTTTTTTTCGTGATTTAGAAATGAAAGCAGGTCATGGCGGGTGCTGGTGATAACGGTCCTGGCGCTTTTTGATTCAAGAAAAACTAAATATTTTTTAAGATCTCTGCCATATGATTCCAGGGTGTTTGCCGCACAGCCTCCGTTCTACGGCCAGATAATTATAGAAGCGGTCTAAAAGCTCATCAGACTTTTGTTTCATGTGCGTTGCTCATGGCTGGCAGTTCAGCGCTTCCCGTGCTTTTATAAGCTTTGTTATTGCCCAGTTATAGGGCAGGTCAATGTCCCTTTCCATGCCCTTTTGTACTACTGCCCCGTTGAGGGCATCTATCTCAGTTCTTTTATGCCGCAGTATATCCTGCAGCATTGAAGGATGGTGGTCAAAGGTAAGCGGTATGAGTTTTGAGAACAGCTGCTCGGTGTATTCATCAGGGGTCTTCCAGTCGAGTTCAATGGACTTAGCCCTGATGACCGTGAATATCTCCGTCAACTATCTGACGCATGATTTCCCGGGACCCCTCATGCGCAAGCAATGCACCGTAATGCACCTTCATAACCGTGGCAAGGCCGTTCAACGCGCAGTTATACAGAACCTTGCCCCAAATATATTTTTCTATCGAATCCGTCGCCTCCGCCGGTATACCGGCAGCAGTCAGCATCTGAGCAAAGTTCTCAACAAACGCCCTTTCAATTCCTCCGGGCAGGCCGCCAAGCATGGTTTTATCTGCTGATACGGTCACCTTGACTCTTCCGGGCTCTATAAACTCCACGCCAAAAATTACCCGCCCGCCGATAGTTTTTTCTCTTCCGGCATATGTTTCTATGTTCTCAATATTCCCCAGTCCGTTCTGCAGCGAGACAATGGGCGGCGGGTCAGGAAAGCAAGCAGTCAATGCCTTAAGCATTGGCTCTGTATCATAGGATTTTACCGTCAAAAGGATCACGTCAAAGCTTATGATTCTCTTTTTCCTTAACAGCAGATAAACTTTCATACCCCGCTATAGTTGTCTACTACGTGCTCTCCCCATATGCCTTCTATCAAAAGACCTCTTTCTTTAATAGCTTCAAGGTGTGAATGCCGGGCTATGAGACACACATGGTGACCCTGCTTTGGCAAGAAATCCCCCGAATACCGAGCCGATTGCACCTGCGCCTAAAACTAATATGTTCATATAATAATTACATGATTAAACAATATTTTCATTCGTTGTTAAATTAGCATTAGTTATGATAAGAAACAAGAATTAATCAGTCTTATGTAAATGAGGAAATTTATTATTTAGCACATCCTGAATCTGAAATAAACTGGCCTTAAACCTAAACGCCGTGAGCACGCCATTCATTTTATTAATTAATCCCTGGATCTATGATTTTGCCGCCTATGACCTGTGGTCAAAGCCGCTGGGTCTTTTGTATATTGCAGCACTTCTGAAATCTAATGGTTTTGGCGTTCATTTCATTGATTGCCTGGACCCAAACCATCCTCGCATGCATGAGCTGTTTGGAACTAAAATACTTGCACGGCAGGATACCGGCAGGGGCCGCTTTTATAATCAGCAGGTATCAAAACCTGATGCATTAAAATCCATCATCAATAAACGCTATAAACGCTATGGCATAACGCCCGAGATATTCGAAGATAGCGTCTCTTCTCTGCCAAAACCGCAGGCAGTGCTCGTAACCTCCATGATGACCTACTGTTATCCGGGCGTGTTTGAAGTTATTAACCGTGTAAAAGCGCGCTATCCTGACGTGCCGGTTGTTTTGGGAGGAGTTTATGCAACCATTTGTCATGAGCATGCCCGGAAGTTATCAGGTGCTGATATCGTGGTGCGCGGTCCCGGAGAATCAGAAGTTCTTCGTATCGTAGCAGAACTCACGCGCAAAGAAATTGCAGCCCTGCCTGATATATATAATCCTGACAGCCTCCCCTACCCTGCGTATGAACTGCTGTCATCAAAAGCTGCGCTGCCCATAATGACAGCCAGAGGGTGCCCGTTCAGCTGTACCTACTGCGCATCTTCCCTGCTATGTAACGGTTTTAGCCGCAGAACCCCCCTGAAAGTTGCAGATGAGATTGAACATTGGGCACAGCATGAAGGCGTTACAGATTTTGCGTTTTACGATGATGCATTCATGTTTGACCCCGGAGCGCATGCTCTGCCTCTCTTAAAGGAGCTGATAAAAAGAAATTTACCCATCAGGCTCCATTTTCCCAATGGCCTGCACATCAGGTATTTTACGCAGGAGATTGCAGACCTGATGATGAAATCAGGCTGCAAAACAATCAGGCTTGGTCTTGAAACCGCTGACACAAACAGGCAGAAGCTGACCGGAGGAAAAGTAGTAACAGAAGAATTTATAAATACAGCAGGCTTTCTCCGGATGGCGGGTTTTACTTCCCGTGAGGTTGGCGTCTATATACTTGCCGGGCTTCCGGAACAGGAGGCCCGTGAGATTTCTGATACCATTCAACTGGTAAAAGCAGTGGGATTAAAGCCCATCATTGCAGAATACTCCCCTATTCCGGGCACTGCGTTATGGGACCGGGCAGTTGCCGCATCATCCTTTCCCATAGCAGATGAGCCGCTGTTTCACAATAACAGTCTGCTACCCTGTCAGTGGGAAAGATTTTCATTGCATGATCTTGAAAAACTGAAACTGGAATGCAGAATAACCGCATGAAGAACCATCCGGTCTCAGTACCATCTCTCCAGTTTCGTGCCGGGATAATAGTGGCGGAGGATATTCTGGTACGTTTCTCCCCGCAGCGCACGAAAGCGCGCTCCCCACTGGCACATGCCGACTCCATGGCCATTACCGATGCCTAAAAAGTTGAGGTAGCCGTCTTCCGTTTCCCTGATAATGAAATTGGTGCTGCGCATTTCTGAGAAGCCAAAGAGTGAACGAAACTCATTACACGGAATAGCTTTGCCGCCACTTCTTCCCTGGATGGTTATTTCAAGCACCCGGTTAGTGCTGCTTCTCCTGTTGATGCCTAACGATTCCACTTCCGTATCCCCGGCGTATCCGGCCTGACTGATTTTTTGATAGAATGTTCCGCGGGGAACCGTGAGCTTCCAGAAATATTTATCATACCCCGTGCATGCGCCGCAGAATACCCCCTTTAAATAGGGCCGGTCTTTATCCGTGTTCCAGACATTCTCCGCATCTTCAGTTCTTCCGCCGCAGCAGCTGTGATAGACTGCCATGATGGGCAGCCCGTTATAGGTCAGCACTTCTCCCCTGGTTTCTTTCACTGCCTGCCTGGTTTTCCCGGTCGCGTGTTCAATGCCCCGGTAGAGCTGATGGAGGACAGAGGTTGTGAGGTGGTAGGGATTATTACTATTGTTTGCTTTCTGATAGAGTGCATAGGTTCGGGCAACAACTGCCTGGACTTTCATGGCAGTCAGCTCCCAGCGGGGAGACAGCTCGATGCTGATGAGGCCTTCAAGATACTGTTCAAGGTCTATCTCGTTGATGAGCAGCATCTCTTTTTTGCTGCTGCAATCAATAATGACCGTTCCGCCATAGCTGGTTCCGTCAATTGTCAGCGCAGTGTCCGGGTGAATCCAGCCTGAAGTGCTGCCCGGTGAAATGCTCCCTGTTTATTTCTATACCATTTTTTATTTCGCTTCACTGACAGGGTATTGCCGGAACAGTAAACCGGTCTGGCGCCGGTATCAAGGCATGTAAGTTTTATCCGGCTCCCGGCGACTGAGAAAGTTTTACCATACGTGCCGATAAGCAGCCTGATTGTTTCCGGGTATTTCCCGGCATGGCCAGCCGCTGTCAGGGCAACAGAACAAAAACAAAATTATTATAGTTCCATTAACAATGCTGATGAGACGTGACATGGTATTGAGCTCGTTTCATCGCAGATAGTTCTGAGAGATATAAATTAATAAGAGCCCGACACTGATTGCTGCTACACCAAATACTCTGAGAAACCGGGCGGGAAATGCGGGCAGTTTTTCAAGCAGTGATTTCATTCTTTCGGGGAACGCAAAATAAGGAAGCCCTTCAATAATAAGAGCCAACCCTAAGACACTGAGAAAATATGCCATACGCACTACAACTCACCACAAATGACGGTTGACATGGTACTGTTTGGACGGATATTATCAGCCAGTAGTATGGCCGTCAAGGGATATGTGAATCAGGCGGAGGCGCAATCATGAAGGTTAGTAAAATATGTCCGTATTGCTCGCGGGAATTTGAAGAATATAAAAGTCCTCAGGTTACCGTTGATATCATTATTGAGGTTGAAGGCAACGGGATTGTTTTAATAAAGAGAAAAAACCCCCCGCTCGGATGGGCCTTGCCGGGGGGTTTTGTAGATTACGGAGAAACGCTTGAACAATGCTGCGGTCAGAGAGGCAAAGGAAGAAACTGCTCTTGACGTTATCCTGAAAGGCCAGCTTCATTCCTATTCTGATCCTGCCCGCGACCCACGGTTTCATACCATATCGACGGTATTTTGTGCCGCAGCGCACGGCGTTCCCGCTGGCGGTGACGACGCCTCTGATGCGCGGGTATTCACCAGGGACTCTCTTCCTCAGCCCCTGGTGTTTGATCATAAGCAGATTCTTGAGGATTATTTTGCCGCACACGATAAACAAGCGGAAGCGTCAGGGCAGTAACCGTATAATTAAACAGCCTCCACGCATTTTACTTCAGGGATTGCTTCTTTAAGAACTTTCTCAACGCCCATCTTCAGGGTCATCTGTGCCCCCATGCACCCTTGACATGCCCCCAGCAGCTTCACTTTCACCACGCCGTCAACAATGTCAATCAGTTCAATATTGCCACCGTCGGCCTGCAGCGCGGGCCGGATTCTATCCAGAACTTCCTGTACTTTTTCTTTCATTCAATTCTCCTCTCTTTGATAATAAGGTACTCACATAGTAATGATAACCGTAAAAAGTCAGTTTGTCCCGCCCCTGGCGAAGGGGATTAAGCGGGGCAATAATATACTGGAATTCTGTAATTACTTGTTTGCACCCTCACCCCATCCCTCTGCCATCGATTTTATAAAGCCACATAAAATAATAACGTATTAAAACCGGTCACGATTATCATCTCCCCCGCCTGCCAAACAGGAGGAACTTCATGGTAAACGTGGCTCTCCCCTGGCTTGACGACCTGAGCGAAGTTGAGTAGCCGAACATATTGACCAGTGATACGCTGGCCCTCATGATCCGCGTCTTGCCCTTGTTTTCTATCATCTCAATTTTACCCTTGCGGGAATTAATATCCGCAATAATTTCTCCTGTAAATTCTTCCGGCGTAACTATTTCAACCTCCATGATCGGCTCAAGAAGTGCCGGCTGTCCGCGCTCAACTGCCTCCCGCATGGCCATGGCGGTTGCAATGGTGTAGCCGGTCTCAGTTGCTGACAGCTCGCTACAGGACCCGTCAAAGAGTGTAGCCTGAATATCCACCAGCGGATAGCCTGACAGCGGACCGTTGGAGCACGCTTCATGAAAGGCCTTTTCTATAACCGGGTAATAGAGCTCCGGTATCTTTCCGTCCTCAATGCCGAGCACAAATTTATTGCCCTCGCCGCGGGGCAGGGGCGCAAGTTTCAGCCAGACATGGCCGGACTGTCGCACTTCATTTATTTCCCTGTCGAAGCGGCCCTCGGCTGCCACCGCAGTGCTTATGGTTTCTCTGTACACTACCTGCGGTCTTCCGGTCTTGATGGGAACCCGGTACTCGCGGGCAATCCGGTCAGCGACTATTTCAAGATGCAGCTCCCCCATGCCGGAGATTACCGTCTGCCCTGAATCTTCATCAATCTTAAAATGAAAAGTGGGATCTTCTTCTGAGATCCTTTCCAGGGCCAGGGTGAGCTTTTCCTGTTCGCCAACCGTTCGGGGCTCTATAGCCATGGAAATAACCGGTTTATAAAACTCTATTGATTCAAGCAGTATGGGGTGTTCTTCGTCGCACAGGGTGTCGCCGGTTGTCGTTTTTTTAAGCCCCATGACCGCTACGATCTCACCCGCCCGGGCAGCATTAACCCGCTCCTTTTTATTGGCATGCATGCGGAAGATGCGCGCAATTTTTTCCTTCTCTTTTTTTGCAGCATTGTACACGTCATGCCCGACTTCCAGCTCACCGGAATAGATGCGCAGGTAAATAAGTTTTCGCCCCTCATCCATTGCTATCTTGAAAGCCAGTGATGCAAACGATCCCTTATCATCACAGTGAATCTGTATCGCCTTGCCGGTTGCCAGATCCGTTCCCATTATGGGCGGGACGTCAAGGGGCGACGGCAGGTAATCTATCACCGCATGCAGGAGCGGCTGAATCCCTCTATTTTTCAGGGCGCTGCCGCACAGCACGGGCACTGCTTCCATAGCAAGAACTGCCTTCCTCAGCACCGCCTTTATCTCGCGCTCTGAAATCTCTTCCCCGCTCAGGTATTTTTCCATGAGGGCATCGCTGCGCTCGGCAACAAATTCAAGAATCTTATCACGATACTTCCTGGCTTCAGCGTAGCTGCTTTCCGGCAATCTCTCCATAATTCCAGTTTATGCCCAGCGAGGTATCATCCCACAGGATAGTTTTCATTTGTATCAGATCAATGACCCCGGAGAAGTTCTCTTCAGCACCCAGAGGCAGCTGTATTGCTATGGGGTGGGCGCCCAACTTGTCACGCATCATCTGCATGGCAGCGAATAAAGTCCGCACCGATGCGGTCCATTTTATTTATAAATGCAATGCGCGGGACATGGTATTTATCCGCCTGATGCCACACGGTCTCCGATTGCGGTTCAACGCCTCCAACCGCGCAAAAAAGAGCAATGGCTCCGTCAAGCACCCGCAAAGACCGCTCAACCTCAATGGTGAAGTCAACATGTCCGGGGGTATCAATTAAATGCACCTCGCAGCCATTCCAGTCGAAGGCCGTCACCGCGGAGGTTATGGTTATGCCGCGCTCCTGCTCCTGCTCCATCCAGTCCATGATTGCCTGGCCATCATGGACTTCGCCCATTTTATGAGACTTGCCCGAATAAAACAGTATCCTCTCGGTTGCAGTGGTTTTGCCTGCATCAATATGCGCCATGATGCCGATATTTCGTACTCTGCTGAGGGGTGTTTTTCCAGCCATACCTGTTGTGTGTACGCGCGAGCAAGCGTGTTATGTTAATTTAATGAACCAGTTCCCGTTTTGGGTAAATCGGGTTGCTGCAATCAATGTGGCCTGCAATAGTCTCTATCGCAATACCATCAAACAGCAGCTGAACTTTTATTACTTCCGGTATATTTGCCGTGATTGTATTAACAATGGCATATACGGTAAGAAGTTCTGCGGTGCTTCCTCCCGGGTGGTACTGAACCATTTCCGACCCGAAATTTATGCTCAATAAACCGTCATCTCCTGTTTTTATCCCGATAAGCCTTGTCTGCTTTGGCAAAGTCCGCACCCCCCGGGCTGTCGGACCCCGGATAAGCTCGTTGACCAGGGCTTTTGCCTTTTCTTCCGGATCAGCTGAGGTGGTAAGCCGGCGAAACTCCGTTATAAGAAAATCAGCGCGTTCATCACCAAAATAGAGCGTTGCATTCCAGGTGCCCGACTGGTCCATGAACAGGGAACGGGTTTTGCCGACCAGCTCTTTATTATAGAAATAGAGCGCTGCAGCAGCCATAGCTACACAGCAGATGATTACAACGGGCCAGAACATAGCGCCCTGTTTGTTTTGTTTCTGCTTTTTCTCTTTATGCTTTGCCTCTGCCATACTACTGCCTATACCTGTTCCTGCAGCCGGTCATGAATTTATTTTTCTACTGAGCCAATTGCAAAAATAATATTTTATAAGATTGCTTCGTCGCTGCACTCCTCGCAATGACAGCAAATAAGCCATTTGTCATTGCAGAGCATCTGACCCCGGCGCTGCGCTTCGGGGTTGTTCATGAAAGAAACAAGTCTCGGGAGACCCCTCTTACATCCCCCCTTGGCAAGGGGGGAAACAGGGGGGTGTCATTGCATGCATGAACCACCTGCACAATGTTTTTGAATTGTGCATGAACGGAAGTTTCTTAGGAAGCGAAGCAATCCCTTTTCTTGAATACTTTTGCAATTGCTCTACTATTACAGAATATCAATTAATTGAACAGTCTCTATTTCTTTTCCCAGAAATAATTTTCCGGTTTCAATAAAGCGGTGCGGAATATCAGTAACAAAGAACGAACAGGTTCCTGTACCCGTAGGTGCCTGCAGCAGCCCGTTTTCTTCAAGGAGTTTCTCAACCTCGCGTGCTGTCTCCTCTGCCGAATCTATGAGGGTAACAGGGTCTCCCATCACCTTTTGAATTACCCCTTTCAGCAGCGGATAGTGCGTGCATCCGAGCACCAGCGTATCGATGCCGTGGCCCTGCAGCTCTTCGAGGTAGCGCAGCGCGGTTAAACGGACAATCTCATCCTGCGGGTCGCACCAGCCCTCTTCTGCAAGCGGCACAAATAACGGGCAGGGCCGGGTGAAAACTTCAATCTGCGGGTTTAAAGCTTGTATGGCTTTCTGATAGGCCCCGCTTTTTATTGTTGTTTCCGTGCCGATGATACCAACCTTCCGGGAACGGGTTGACCTGACCGCCCCGCGTGCGCCGGGAGTTATAACCTCAATAATCGGGATAGCATAGCGCTCCCGCAGCGCATCCGTAGCTACTGCAGATGCCGTATTACAGGCAATAACCAGCAGTTTGATATTCTGTCTGAGCAGAAAATCAGTATTGGCAATGGAGTATTTTAAAACAGTTTGAGCCGAGCGCGTGCCATAGGGGACCCGCGCGGTGTCTCCCAGATACATGATGTGCTCCTGCGGCAGCAGCCTCTTAACCGCCCGCAGCACCGTCAGTCCGCCGATTCCTGAATCAAAAATACCTATTGCATAGTCACTCTTGAGGTTATTCATTTTTTAGCTTTGTCTTGTGCATCACGTTTCATGGATGCCAGCAGTTCATCCCTGCGGTCATAGAGCTTTTTGTGCTTCCGTTTTCTGCCGCGCTCCAGGGCGTATGCGGTTATGACGGGAAGCGCAATCGTGGTATCAGCATACACCACCACGGTATCGGGAAGTGAACCCGGATTGATCTTGCCCCAGGTAACTGCTTCGTTCGGCGTTGCGCCGGAAAGTCCTCCGGTGTCCGGCCGGGCGTCAGTTATCTGAATAAAGTAGTCATGCCCTGTTTCATTGAGGTTTAAAATCTCCTGAATATGCGGCTCTGTTTGCAGGATAAAATTTTTCGGCGAGCCGCCGCCCAGCATAATCACGGCGCTTTTGCCGCGGCGCTTTTTAATGTCATACACTAATGCAGCTGTTTCATTAACATCACGGCTCATATCAATGCTGAGCGCGCTGCCCATAAGCGAAAGCGCTGCTATATTCATGCCTATCCCGCTGTCACCCGGTGATGATGTATAGATGGGGATTTTATTAGTGTAGGCTGCTGACAGGATGCTCCGGTCTTTAAGCCCGAGTTTCCGCTCCCGCGCAGCGCTGTATTTGCCCAGCAGATAGTGCAGCTCTGCTGAACTCATCTTTTTCTGAAACTCAGGCGCTGCAAGCACGGTGCGAATGAAGGTGTCGGTTGACATGAGAATATCGTAATCAAAGAGAATATCATAAATGCGCACGATCTTCTCCTGTCTCAAAACCGTATCATTACAATGGGGAGACCCCCGGTAGAGTGATTTGCCAAGGCTGAAATGCAGGTCATGATACAGGTTTGCCCCGGTGCTCACGATCCAGTCAATCAGGCCGTTTTTCATCAGCGGGATGAGGCACGATATGCCGAGCCCGGCAGGGGTAAGCGCACCGGTTATGCTCATGCCGACGAGCACGTCTTCCTTGATCATTTTATCAGTGAAAAGCCGGCAGGCCTCGCGCAGCCGCCCCGCATTATAGGCAAGAAATGTTTTATCAACCAGGTCTGCCACAGTGATTTCCCGGGCAATGGGGTCAGGATTTATTTTTGCCTTCCGCGAGAAATATTTATTCATGCATGCTCCTTATCAGTAGAAGTATTATATAAATGCAAGCGCAGGTAAGTGAGACACTATTATGTATAAATGACGGGTTGTAAAGTAAAAAAATAGCTGCCTGCCGGTCTCGTTATTGTGTAATAAAAATGGCAATGGATAGTGCGTTTGCCAGGGTGCAGTAGTATGACAATGGTAACGGGGAAGAATAAAGGAAGCGAGCTTTTATACGACGCTGCCACACAGCAGCCTGGACGTGATGTACCTGCTGCTGCTAGGCGTGTTACATACAGTGCCGCCCCTTGGCTCAGCACCCGTGAGGAGCCTCCTCTCTCTATTAACGATGCAATAATACCGGAATCTGAGCTTTTCTCAGGATATATGCAGTAGTACCCCCCAGGAGGAGCTCTCGTACCCGGCTGTGGCCGAAAGCTCCCATAACAATGAGATCAATATTGTTCTGCTCGGCATGTTTGAGAATTTCCTCGTGCGCCTCACCCAGCACCCATGCGGCTGTTGCACTCAGATGATAGGGCCGGATGAATTCCTCAGCTTCTGCGGTGATTTCCCGGCATCTCTCCTCGTTGTGACCGCCACGAGTACCGTAAGCGCGCCCTTTATAGCGTGGACAAATTCGCATGCAAGCTTCAGCGCTTTATTCGACTCGCTGCTGCCGTCATAGGCACTGAGAACATTATGCATCGGCCGGAATTTCAGGGGCGTAACCATAACAGGCCGCGGCGACTTACGAACGACCGATTCTGTGGTTGATCCCAGCAGGCCCGATGACCATTGTGCATGCTCGCCGCGCTGTGCCATGATGACCAGGTCAACCTTTTTTGCTTCTTCAGCTATAATATTGGAGATGATACCGGTCAGCCGTCTGGTTTTGACCTGGGCACCCTTCTCCGAGCACATTTTTTTAAACTCTTCCAGGATTACCTCAGCGCGCTCTTCAAGAACGCGCTGATAATTGGGAAGGTAGTTTTGATAGGGAATAAACCCGAGGGACCCTGAGATATCACTAAAGAATGGTCCCTCCAGCGCCCTGATGTCAATTACATTGAGCCCGGTAAGTTCAGCCCCGAACTGTTCGGCCAGATGGAGGCCGCAGTCCCGTGCTGTATTACTGTTAACAGAACCATCGGTTGGTATGAGAATGCTTTTTATCATGGTATCTCCCCTCCCTGCTGTGGTTATTGCAACTGCCGTTTAGACTGCTGTTACCCCTATTGTACAGAAATACTTTGCCATGTAAATACTAAAATGTTATTTCTATAGCATAAATCTTATGGGAAGCGAGCTCCAGGTAATTGTACCATATTGAGAAGGCAGGTTGATGATGACATACAACAAAATAACACCGGCAGTATTACAGGATATAAAAAATATCGTTCAGGGTGAAGTTTTTACCCAGACTGAGGATCTCATCTGTTTTTCCTACGATGCGTTGAATCAGAAATGTCTTCCCGAGGCAGTCGCTTTTGCCCGGACTGCCGGTCAGGTTTCCGAACTGCTCAGGCTGGCAAACCAACATCTCTTTCCGGTCATTCCGCGCGGGTCCGGGTCCGGGTTCACCGGCGGCTCGGTGCCGGTCAAAGGAGGGCTGGTACTCTCCCTCACGCGGATGAACAACATTATAGCCATTGATACGGATAACCTGGTTGCAGAGGTAGAGCCCGGTGTTATCACCGCTGAGCTGCAAAACGCCGTTGAAAAACTCGGCCTGTTTTACCCGCCGGATCCGGCAAGCCTCAAGTTCTCTACCCTTGGAGGCAATGTCGCTGAATGCGCCGGAGGCCCGCGCTGCGTAAAATACGGTGTTACCAAAGACTATGTTCTGGGGCTCGAAGTGGTCCTGCCCAGTGGTGACATCGTTAAGACCGGCGCTAAAACCATGAAGAGTGTTGCCGGCTATGACCTTACCAGTTTTCTGGTAGGATCTGAGGGGACGCTGGGCGTCATAACCAGAATCTATCTGAAACTGCTGCCGCTGCCTGAGGCACGAAGAACCATGCAGGCAATTTTTCCCTCCATGGACGCGGCTGCAAAAACGGTTTCTGCGATTATCAAGGCAAAAATCATCCCTTCAACCCTTGAATTTGTTGACCAGGCGGCAATCCGCTGTGTTGAAGATTATTTGCATGCAGGGCTTCCCGTACATGCAGAAGCACTGCTTATCATCGAGGTTGATGGCGACAGCGAAGTAGTGGACAAGTATGCACATAAAATTGAAGCCATCTGCATGCAGGGCGGTGCTGAAACAGTCAAAATCGCACAGACTGCTCAAGAGGCGGATGAGCTGTGGAAGGTCAGGCGTTCCATTTCAGCATCGCTTCTCAAGCTGAATCCCCATAAAATTAACGAGGACATTACCGTGCCCCGCAGCCGGGTGCCGGACATAATCAGAACCATCAGGGAGATCGCCAAGAAATATAACCTGATAAATGTGAATTTCGGTCATGCCGGTGATGGTAACATCCACACCAATTTCATGATCAACCGCGCTGATCATGGCGAGCTGGAACGTGCCGAGCAGGCAGTGTCTGAGATATTCCGCGCCACCGTTGCCTATGGCGGAACCATATCAGGAGAGCATGGCATAGGCATTGCCAAGGCCCCGTATCTCCACATGGAAGTTGGAGCCGCGGGCATTGAGATTATTAAAAGAATCAAGAAGGCCTTTGACCCTAACAACATTTTGAATCCCAATAAGATTGTCCTGGAATGAATACATGAATGAACTGCAGGAACTGAAGGATGAGGCAGCGCGCTGCGCTAAATGCGGCACGTGCCTTTTAAACTGCCCGCTGTATCCGGAAACTTTTTTAGAACAGAACTCTTCGAGAGGAAAGCTTGCCCTTATAGAGTCTTTTGCCGGGGGCGATATCAGCGCATCCAAACGGCTCGGTCAGATTCTTTCGCAGTGCCTGGTCTGTAATACCTGCGGCGAAGGCTGCCCCAATCAGGTTAAGACGGAAAAGATTTTTCTTACAGCGCGAAAAGAGCTCTGCGCGCAACAAGGGCTGCCGCTGCCGAAAAAACTTATCTTTCGCTATCTTTTAAGCAGTGTGCGTTTTCTGCCCGCTTTGCTGAAGGCAGGCTCGCTGGTGCAGGGCTTTTTATTTAAGAAAATTCCAAAATATAGCGGCCTCAGGCTCAGATTTCCCTTTCC
Source organism: uncultured delta proteobacterium (assembly GCA_963803975.1). GTDB lineage: Bacteria > Desulfobacterota > WTBG01 > CAIYCZ01 > CAIYCZ01 > JAPLIX01. The sequence goes on along the minus strand of CAWDOY010000003.1, from coordinate 225,447 downwards.
CCTTTTAGATAAAAAAAGGTTCATCCCTGCCCTGCCGAAAAAAAATTTCATGGAACTGTATCCTCCGGTGATACCTGCAGCACAGGAAACCATGCGTGCGGCTTATTTTGTCGGCTGTGCAACAAAATATATTTTTCCCCGCGTAGGCTCTGCAGCAGCCCACATTCTAAACAAATACGGCGTTACCCTAACCGTCCCCCGGCAGCAGGTCTGCTGCGGCCTCATGGCCTTTGGATCGGGGGACTGGGAATCTTCGCGGAAGATGGCGCTGCAGAATATTGAAGCATTCTCCGGAGAACATGTTGACCACATTGTCACTACCTGTGCCTCCTGCGGTGCTGCTTTGAAGAAATACTATCCCATGCTGTTTGAAAATGCGGGTAAGGATATTCAGGATAAGGTTGCAGCTTTCAGCAGTAAAATCATAGATATTTCTGATTTCCTTATAAACAGGCTCAAGGTATTGGAGCAGCCCGGTTCAGAAACTCCTGGCCCTGATGGATAAAAAAATACTGGTTACCTATCATGATCCCTGCCATCTGCACCGGAGTCAGGGGATTTCAAAACCGCCCCGTGAGCTTTTACGGTCTCTGCCCGCGTTTGAGTTTGTAGAGATGGAGAATGCCGGCACCTGCTGCGGCATGGGAGGCAGTTTTAATATTGCTCACTATGACCTGTCCCTGAAAATTCTTGAAAAAAAATTAACGTCATTGGAAAATTCACAGGCAAAAATACTGGTGACCGGCTGCATGGGGTGTATGCTGCAGTTTATGGACGGGGTTTATCAAAAAGGAAAAGATACGCAAGTGCTGCATCTTGTCGAGATGTTAGATCAACACCTGAAATAAAGGTATCATTTTTCGTGCAATGCTCCTTCTTTCTTACAGCATCCTGATTGCTCCCCCCGCAGTATCTTTAATATTCCATATATAGCACAATATATAGTGCCCCTATATATATAAATATACCTGTTATAGTATTTTTCCCTTTACATGAAAACTTTTCTTTGATAGATTTTACCAATGCAAACAATCAACTCTAACTACTATGAAAAATTATCAAGAGGGGTGAGGGAAACCAATGCAAGTTAAAGCACTTGAGATAGCAGGTTTCAAAACTTTTGTAGATAGAGTGAAGCTGAGCTTTCAACCGGGGATAACTGCCCTGGTAGGCCCCAATGGCTGTGGCAAAAGCAATATCATAGATGCATTCAGATGGATTATGGGTGAGCAGAATGCACGCAACCTGAGGGGCAAACTCATGGAGGATCTGATTTTCAATGGCAGTGAATCCAGGAAGCCTATGGGCATGGCTGAAGTTTCACTCATACTGAGCAATGAAAATGGCCATTCTGCAGAGGTTCACGTGCAGGAAATCATGGTCACCAGGAGGCTCTATAGATCAGGAGAAAGTGAATACTTAATAAATAGAATACCCTGCAGGCTTAAAGATATCGTTGAACTATTTTTAGACGCCGGTGTCGGTTTAAAATCATACTCTATAATGGAGCAGGGAAGAGTTGACCATATTTTAAGCCTTAAGCCCCCCGAGCGAAGGGTTCTCATAGAAGAAGTTGCAGGCATTGCCAAGTACCGGGCGCGCAAGAAAGAAGCTGTTTCAAAAATGGAGTCAACCAAACAAAACCTGCTGCGCATCCGTGATATCCTGAGCGAAATCCAGAACCAGCTTACGGTACTTGAAAAGCAGGTTAAGCGGCTTCATCGCTACAGAAAAATCAAGGGTGAAATAAAGCAGATTGACCTGCTCCTCACCGCCTCCAAACTGCAAACACTGACTGCATCTGAGAAGCTTAAGCTGCGGGAATTATCCGCATTAAAGGATGAAGAAATACGCATTGCAGCACAAAAGGAGGCCGGTGAAGCTGCTCTTGAAGAACAGCGCTTATCACTCATAGATGCTACCCGCAAGATCAGTGAGCTGCAAAATGACCTTTACCAGATAAAACATACCATCAGCGGAGAAGAAAGCAAGCTTGAGTATAACAAAAAGGAAGTAGTAAATAACGTTGAGCTTATTGACAAATATGCCTTACGGCTTGAGGAGTTTTACAGTGAACGCGCAACGCTTGACGGGGACATAGCTGCGCGGCAGCATGAGGTCGAAACCTTCAATGCTGAAATTCAGGGTTTGCAGCAGGAGTATTCCCAGAGCACCCTTTCTGTTGCACAATTAAATGAAACTCTTTCTGAACTTCGGGGAACCATAGAAAAAGAGAAGGCAGAGCTGATTGCCATTGTAACGGCACGCTCCCAGATAAAGAATGCCATGCAGTTAAACCTGAATCTGCAGCGGGAGACCATTCAAAGATTAAATAGAATAACAGCGGAAAAGGATGCCTGTGACAGTAAGCTGCAGGAAGCTGCAAGTACCACGCAGCTCCTGAGCGTACAGATTCAGGACATGACCGTCAGCCGGCAGGAAAAAGAAACAGCAATTGACGAGCATAAAAACCGGGTTAATGAGCTCACCGCAGCGTTGACCTTAAAAGATGCTGCGCTGCATGAGCTTAAGGAGCGCGCCGGAATGGTCCGCTCCCGACTCGTGTCACTCCAGGAGCTGCAGCGGAATTTAGAGGGATTTGATGAAGGTGTCCGGACCATAATGAGCAGCCGCGATCATGAGTCAGCGGGCGATCACGGCATTATCAGCCTCCTGGCTGACATTATCGAGACGTCACCCCGCTACGAGACAGCCGTTGAATCATTTCTTGGCAGGAGGCTGCAGTCGGTGATTGTTACTACCCATCAGGACTGTTTTTCCTCCATCGATTACCTGAAACAGCGCGATGGCGGCCGGGTTTCCTTTATGCCCCGCGAGCTGCGGGACACACGGCTGCCGGAAACCGCCTCTGCGTCAGATCCTGCTCCGTTAGAATCACTGGCCTCAGTCATCAAAACCGCGCCCCCCTATCAGCAGCTGGTTACTATATTATTTCATAATGTGTTTATTGTTGAAAACATGACACAGGCCTTTTCCGTCTGGGAACGCACGTCAGACCCCTGCACGCTGGTAACGCTTGATGGCGATATTTTGGAAGCGGAAGGGGTCCTGACCGGCGGCAGCAAAAACACAGCTACGTCAGGCATCCTGCAGCGGAACCGGGAGATCAGGCAGCTTGATGAAGAGCGCGGGCATCTTGAGGCAGAGCTCACGTCACGGGTAATTGAGCGCGAGCAGATTGCCGCTGAGCTGAGCACTGTTATTGAAGTCCTGGAGCAGCTGAAACATGCCAAGCACGAGCTTGATCTTCAGCTCATGCAGCAGGAAACGGAAAACCGGAAGCTCTCGGAAGAGGCGCGTCAGTGCCAGGAAAAAATAGAGCTTATAGCTATGGAGCAGGAAGAGTATGAACAGGATCTTTTCAAGCACCAGCAGGAACTGAAAAACCTCGTTGTTAAGGAAGGCTCTTTCAAATACAGCGATGATGAGCTGCAGCAGGCTTTGAAAAATTTCCAGCAAAATGAAAGCACGCTGCAGGAAGAAGTAAAGCAGGCTGAATCAATAGCAGTTGAGTCCCGGGTGAAGCTTGAAGTGATTCAGCAGCGGCAGGAAAGCGCCGCCGCGGGGCTCAGCGCCCTTCTGAGTGCCCGGGCCGCTGTCCAGGCCAAGACAGATTCGCTGGTCAGAGAGCTTGATGAGCTGAAAAAGCGCCAGGAATCACTCGCCGCAGAGATTTCCCAGGGGCAGGAAAGCCTCGCGCAGCTGCTGGTCCGCCATAGTGCCATCGATGCCGGGCTCACTGCAGAAAAAGAGCTGGAGCAGGAGATTGCCCAGGCCGTCAGCGCGGGCGAAGAATCCCTGAAAAAGCTGCGGGCGCTGAGAGACGAAATTGAACCGCAAATCCATTCCCTTGAGCTTGATCTCAGGGAGGTATCGCTCCGGTGTGAACACATAAAAGATGAGATTGCTGAAAAATACCATTGCACGCTCCAGGAGCTGCCGCCTCCGCCGGCTGCTGAAGAATTTATACAGGAGGAGCAGCAGGAAAAACTGGATAAAATGAAGCAGCGTCTGGAAAATATGGGCGAAGTTAACCTCGGTGCTGAAACTGAATACGACGAGCATAAAAACCGTTTTGACTTCCTGCAGGCGCAGGAGCAGGATCTCACCCAGTCGCTTGATTCCCTGCAGAGGGTAATTGCCAAGATTAACCGTACCACCAGGGAAAAATTTCAAGATGCTTTTAATCAGGTCAATACTCATTTCCAGGAGGTATTTCCCCTGCTCTTCCAGGGGGGCAAAGCCTATCTCTTCCTGACCGATGAGACCGACATGCTGGAAACCGGGATTGAGATTTTTGCCCAGCCTCCGGGTAAAAAGCTGCAGAGCCTTGATCTGCTTTCCGGCGGTGAACGTTCATTGACGGTAGTGGCACTGCTCTTTGCCATATTCCTTACCAAGCCCAGTCCGTTCTGCCTGCTTGACGAAATCGACGCTGCCCTTGATGACACCAATATAGACCGGTTCAACGTTCATCTGCAGAAGATGAGCGATTATTCCCAGTTCATCATGGTGACGCACAGCAAACAATCAATGCAGGCAGCCAATACCCTCTATGGCATCACCATGCAGGAGCAGGGTGTCTCTAAAATAGTTTCAGTAGACCTCCACTGACATATTCATGGAACAAAAAAAAGAACGACGAGGATTTTTTCAGCGGCTTAAGGCAGGGCTGAGCAAAACCCATACCGCCATCGTTCGCCGCATAGAAGAAATAACGGCCGGCAAGCGTGAGATCAGCGAAGACCTTCTGGACCAGCTTGAAGAGGCCCTCATCGGGGCTGATATCGGGATAGCAACCATTAAGACCCTCATGGATTCGATTCGCTGGAAGGTGCAGCGCAAGGAGCTTGAAGAAGCAGATAAGCTGAAAGATGCTCTTAAAACAGAGATCCTGTCCATGCTTGCCCACGGCGAGAAAGCTCTGCTGGTTGATCCTGCCCGGCGCCCGTTTGTGATTCTCACCGTCGGCGTAAACGGAACGGGAAAGACCACTACCATCGCCAAGATGGCGCATTTGTTTAAAAGCCAGGGGCATACCGTGCTTCTTGCTGCCGCAGACACCTTCAGGGCCGCTGCCATTGAACAGCTCGAAATATGGGGGCACCGTGCCGGCTGTGAGGTAATAAAACACGCGAGCGGAGCAGACCCTTCTGCCGTGGTTTTTGACGCGCTCAAGGCAGCTCAGGCGCGGGGCACTGACGTGCTTATCATCGATACCGCCGGCAGGCTGCATACCAAAATTACGCTCATGGAGGAAATTAAAAAAGTGCACCGGGTAATCAGCAAAGAGATTGCCGGTGCACCGCACGAGACATTGCTCGTGCTTGATGCCACGACCGGACAGAACGCCATTGCCCAGGCAAAAATCTTCAAAGAGGCACTTAACATTTCCGGTATTGCGCTCACTAAACTCGACGGTACGGCCAAAGGCGGGGTCATCGTTGCCATCTGTGAAGAACTGAGACTGCCCGTTCGCTTTATAGGGGTGGGCGAAAAGATGGATGATGTGCGGGAATTTAATGCCCGGGATTTTGTTGATGCACTTTTTGAAGATTAGGGGTATACTATCTGCATTGTTTAGCATTTTGGTCCTTGGAATTTGTTTCGGATTTCGAATTTATAAAAACACGTGAACATTCTTGATTCCTGCGTGTCCGGGCTAGGGTGTACACCAATGAACAATGCTTCCGTCACCCATTCCGGTATTGCCGCTGCAGCGGTATCAAACAGCCATCCCCCTGGCAGCACTGCACCCGCATCACCCTTTTTCCGGCACCCGGGCACGGTCATTAACCGTTCATCCACCCATCAGTGCAGCTAAATGCATAAACTACCCTTATGGATGTAAGCCATGGACAAAAAGAAAAAAACCGGCATTGATCTGGGCCTCTCAAAAGATGATAAAGCAACCCTCTACGCCATAGCCCGCACTGCTATTGAAAATTCTCTGGCCGGCAATAGCCCGCCTTCCGGTGAAGTAACGTCAGACATACTGCGGGAAAAGAGAGGGGCTTTTGTTTCCCTCCATCTGCATGGAAACCTGCGGGGCTGCATAGGGTATATACATCCCACCAAACCGCTGTATAAAACAGTCCGGGATATGGCCATCGCAGCAGCGCTTCAGGATCCCCGCTTTGATCCGGTAACACAGCAAGAGCTTGAAGAATTGGAAATTGAAATCTCTGTTCTTACGCCGATGATAAAAATTGAACACATACAGGAAATCGAAATAGGCAAGCATGGCCTTTATATAGTTAATGGTCCGTATCACGGCCTGCTTCTGCCGCAGGTTGCAAGCAGTTACGCCTGGAATAAAAAAACCTTTCTGGAGCATACCTGCGAAAAGGCCGGGCTGCCCAAAAGTGCCTGGATGGATCAGGACACAGAGATCTATATTTTTTCTGCAGACATTTTCTGACAGCGTGCCTCAGACGTGGAAAAGGCACGGCCAACTTTTACCATCTCCCGGTAATCTTAATCACAGCACCATGAAACACGCATTCGCCAGAGCTCAAGCTATATCCCAAACCGTGTTAGCATGTCTGCTGCTGCTCCTGCCGGGTATTACTGCTTTCGCCGGCGCTGCCGGGCAGGTGGCTGAGGACAGCGCTGACCCTGCGCATGGTGACACGTTTATCGACAGCTCCATTGGCGATGCCAGCACCCTCATTCCCATCCTGGCCTCTGACAGCGCCTCTCACAGCGTCGCCGGGCTCATTTATAACGGCCTGGTAAAATATGATAAAAACCTGAACCTCATTGGCGACCTTGCTGAGTCATGGGAAATACTGGATAAGGGCCTGACCATACGCTTTCACCTCAGGAAAAACGTGTTATGGCACGACGGGCAGCCGTTTACCTCACGGGATGTTCTTTTTACCTACCGCACCATGTGCGACCCGAAGACGCCGACCGCCTATGCTGACCCGTTTCTCCAGGTAAAAGATGCCCGGGCACTGGATGATTTTACCTTCCAGGTGCACTACGCAAAGCCCTTTGCTCCCGCGCTTGAAAGCTGGGGCCTGTCCGTGCTCCCCGAGCATCTGCTGAAGGGATAAAGACATTGTCAAAAGTGAACTCTCCCGGCATCCGGTCGGCACCGGGCCCTATATATTTCAAAGCTGGGAGTCAGGCGCAAAAATTACCCTGCAGGCAAACCCCCGCTACTTTGAAGGCAGACCTTTCATTGACCGGTATGTGTACCGGGTAATTCCTGACAGTGCCACGATGTTTCTTGAACTCAAATCCGGAACCATAGATCGCATGGGCCTCACCCCGATGCAATATACCCGCCAGACCGATACACCCTATTTCAGACAATATTTTAAAAAGTATTGCTACCTCTCCTTCTCCTATACCTATCTGGGATATAATTTAAAAAACCCGCTCTTTAAAGACAGCCGGGTGCGCCAGGCAATAAGCTGTGCAATTGATAAGCAGGAACTGATAGATGTAGTGCATATGGGCCTGGGGCAGATTGCAACCGGCCCCTATAAACCCGGCACGTGGGTATATAACCCGCAGGTCAAAAGGTATCCCTTCAATCAGCACCAGGCCCGGGAGCTTCTCAGTAAGGCAGGCTGGGCGGACCATGACGGAGACGGGGTGATCGACCGGGACGGCACGCCTTTTCAGTTCACCATACTGACCAACATCGGCAATAACGAGCGTGCCAAATGCGCAGAAATTATCCAGTACCGCCTGGCCCAGGTCGGCATCAGGGTAAAAATTCGCATCATAGAATGGGCCTCATTTATCAATCAGTTTATAAACCAGCGCCGCTTTGAAGCGGTCATTCTGGGGTGGACTATTCCCCAGGACCCGGATCTGTATGACATCTGGTATTCAGGTAAAACCAAGCCGGAAGAGCTTAACTTTATTTCCTACAGCAACGCCGAGGTTGACGGACTGCTCATAAAAGCGCGCAACACCTTTGATCAGAACGAGCGCAGGAAGTACTATTTCAGGATTCAGGAAATACTGGCGGAAGAGCAGCCCTGCACCTTTCTCTACGTTCCTGATGCGCTGCCCGTTATCAGCAGCCGGTTTCACGGCATAGAGCCTGCTCCGATAGGAATAGACTATAACTTTATAAAATGGTATGTACCAAAACAAGAGCAGAAATATGTACCGTAACTTTCAGGGCTAAAGGCTAAGAGGTGAAAAGGTTAAGAGGTTTTTTGTACGGTCTCTATCAGTTGTTTGCCTTTTAGCCTCTTCGCCTTTTAACCTCCTGCATATCTGATATGATCAAATATCTTCTAAAGCGTATCATGGCGATGATTCCCATGCTCATCGGGATAACCATGATTTCGTTTGCCATTATTCATATTGCCCCGGGGTCTCCGGCGGACCTCCTCATCCAGATGAATCCCAAGGCATCGCCAGATGCTAAAGCCCGGCTCCGCGCTTATTACGGTTTGGATAAACCTCTTCCGGTTCAATATTATTACTGGCTCAAACGAATAGCGGTCCTTGATTTCGGCTTTTCATTCTCTCCTGACGGCCGAAAAGTTGCTGATAAAATATTTGAGCGCATGCCGGTGACGGTCACGCTTAATGTTCTTTCGCTTCTGCTCATTATGGCGGTTGCGCTGCCCCTGGGAATCCTTTCATCGATGTATCAGCACTCCTTTCTGGATAAATGCGCTACCGTGTTTGTCTTTCTCGGCTTTGCCTGGCCGTCTTTCTGGCTGGCGCTTCTGCTCATGATGCTGTTTGGCGTAAAACTGGGATGGCTTCCTATCTCAGGACTGACATCTCTCAACCATGATACGCTGTCGGTGCTGGGGATGGCAGCTGATTACGGCCGGCATCTTCTGCTGCCGGTGCTGGTCAGTGCGTTCGGCGGGCTGGCAGGCATGTCCCGCTATGTGCGCTCCAGCATGCTTGAAGTGATCCGGCAGGATTACATCATAACAGCCCGGGCCAAAGGTCTTGAAGAGCGCAGCATCATATATCGTCATGCCCTGCGCAATGCCCTGCTGCCGATCATTACGCTGCTTGGCCTTTCAGTTCCGGGCCTCATCGGCGGCAGTGTTATTTTTGAGACCATATTTTCCATCCCCGGTATGGGCCAGCTGTTCTGGGCAAGCGCCATGTCCCGTGATTACCCGTTAATCATGGGCATGCTGGTCATAGGTTCCGGTCTGACCCTTATGGGTAATCTCATTGCAGACCTGTCATACGCACTGGCAGATCCGCGCATCAGAGTAAAATAATTCCATGAGTAATCCCCTCCACGCACAACAATCTGATTTCTGGTACCGGTTTGCACAGGATAAACTTGCCGTGTCCGGTGGGCTGATTGTCATCAGTCTTTTCATGCTGTCGTTTCTGGCGCCGTATATTTCCCCCTGCGACCCAACGGCGATAGATGCCCGGCATGTTCTGACAGCGCCCAGCACAGAACATTTGTTTGGAACAGATGATCTGGGCAGGGATGTATTGAGCCGGGTATTGATGGGAGCCGGTATCTCCCTCAAAGTTGGTTTTTTTGCCGTGGGGATTTCGGTGCTGATCGGTGTGCTGCTGGGCTCTATTGCCGGCTATTACGGAAAAATTATCGACATGGTAATTATGCGTTTTGTTGACACCATGCTCTGCATTCCGTCTTTCTTTCTCATTATCACATTAATTGCCCTGTTTGAACCGAGCATCTGGATCATCATGATCGTCATCGGCGCAACCAGCTGGATGGGAGTGGCGCGCCTCATCAGGGCGGAATTTTTAAGCCTGAAGCAGCGCGAGTTTGTGCTGGCTGCGCGTGCTGCCGGTGCCGGCGATCTGCGGATAATCTTTATGCATATACTCCCCAACGCGCTCGCTCCGGTTCTGGTCTATGCCACGCTGGGGATAGCATCCGCCATACTGATTGAATCTGCCTTAAGCTTTCTTGGGATCGGCGTCCAGCCGCCAACGCCAAGCTGGGGCAATATTCTCACCGCAGGTAAAGACAATATAGAAATTGCCTGGTGGCTGTCGCTCTTTCCGGGGCTTGCTATTTTGGTTACCGTTCTTGGCTACAATCTCCTCGGCGAAGGTATTCGCGATTCCCTTGATCCCCGCCTGAGGTAGGATCTATTGTTTTATTAATTTTTTAAATCATTTTTCATGCCATATTATTTCAAAATTAAAGAGATTATTTAATATATTTTTATTGACATCGTTTAACTGTTATACTATTAGAGCCTTTAAAATAGAGTATTTGGTGACCTTCAATAATATAACCCAATTTTAAAAAAGAGAGGAGATTTATATGACCAAGGCAGAACTCATTGACGCAGTCGCAAAAGGCTGCAAAGAGGATGTCAGCAAAAAAGCTGTTGAAGTGATTGTTGATTGCGCATTTGAAATCATTGGCAAATCGATCAAGAAGGAAAAACGGTTTGCTTTTCCCGGCTTTGGTGTATTCACGGTAAAATCAAGAAAAGCCCGCATCGGTGTTAATCCGCGCACCAAGGAAAAAATTAAAATCAAAGCAAGCAAGACGGTCGGCTTTAAACCTGCTCCAACCCTTAAGTCCGGCCTGTAATCATCATCCGGGCATGTTATGAAAGGCTGCTGCCGCAATGGGTCGCAGCCTTTTTTATTTTTATTGTCCCTTGTCTCTGCTGTCAGCATTGTCTCCTGACAACAAGGTGCCCTGACTTCCTGCAGCAGCATCCGGTATAGTCTCTGCTAAAGGGATTGCTGAAACCCTGTTGACATCTGCTCTTATTAGCTATATATATTTATTATAACCACAGGGAATTTATATGAACATATTCTCTGTGGTTAGATTTTTTGTACCCCTATGACAGGTATTGGAGATGAGTAACAGAAAAATTAAAATTGCTGTTGATGCAATGGGTGGAGACTTTGCTCCGCGAGCTGTTGTTGAAGGTTCCGTACAAGCATGCCGGGAACTGGGTGCAGAGATTATTCTGGTAGGAAAAGAGCAGGCCATACGGATGGAATTGAAACGGCATAAAACAGCCGGACTCCCCCTGTCTATCCACAAAGCCTCGGAAATCGTCGGCATGGAGGATAATCCCCTCGATGTCGTGCGCAAAAAGAAGGATTCATCAATCCGGGTGGGAATCGAGCTTGTGCTCGAGAACAAGGCAGACGCTTTTGTCAGTGCCGGGAATTCCGGGGCTGTCGCATCCGGTGCCCTGTTTGTGCTGAACCGCATCAAAGGTATTGACCGCCCTGCCATCGCCACTATTCTGCCGGCTCTTAAAAGTCGCGTGATACTTCTTGATGCAGGCGCCAACAACAGCTGCAAGCCCTATCACCTCGCCCAGTTTGCCGTCATGGGCTCTGTCTACAGTAAATATTACCTTTCATGCGCAAGCCCTCGCATAGCAGTCCTGAGCAACGGAGAAGAAGAATCCAAGGGAACTGATATTACCCGCGAAGCCCATGCGCTCCTGCGCAAAAGCAAACTTAATTACATCGGCTATATAGAGGGCAAAGATGTTTTCAAGGGCGCTGCGGATATTGTTGTGTGCGACGGCTTCACCGGCAATGTGCTTTTAAAAGTGGCCGAGGGAGTGGCAGAGTGCCTGGGTAAAGCGCTTAAGGAGGAGATGAGCAGCAGCCTGTGGTCAAAAATCGGCTACCTGTTTTCGCGCACCGCGTTTACCAACTTCAAAAATAGATTTGACTACGCTCAGTACGGCGGGGCTTTGCTCCTCGGCGTTAGAGGACCGGTTATCATCAGCCATGGCAGATCAACTGCTGAAGCAATGAAAAATGCCGTTAAAATGGCCGCGCAGTGTGTTGAGCACAAGGTGGTCTACCACCTGGCAAATGACCTCGAAGTCAGCCAGGACTTCGCGACGTTCGCTAAAAAGCCGTCTCTGTTTGATAAGCTGTTCAAGGCTGATAAAAAACCGGAGCCGGAACAGTAGCAGAGAAGCATCCATTATTCAGAGCGGCTGTCGGCACCCGTCATGCATGATGCGTCCGGTTATTTAAATAGTCCTCCCCGGTTCTCACAAACTCAACCCAGCGCTTCATGGGGAACGCCTGGAACCTGGTCTGGTTCCTGATATTCTTCCACAACGATGCAACCAGCCAGCGCTTGAATGCGGTCCCCTCGCCTAACAGAGTAAACAACTCGCTGCGTATTTTCTGTGCCTCTTCCCCGCTGCCGCCAAGTTCTGCTTCTGCGCTTCCCCTCCAGTATTCTTCCAGTACAGTAAGGTACAGGGAAGTTATGTTTCTCCTGCCGCTGATGGTTCTATCTTTTGCCGGCAGGTTACCCCGCCAGCGAAGGCATCCGATGCTCGCCACCAGAATATCGACGCGCCGCACAAATTTAAAATGACACGCAGGCTCCGCGGTACCACCCACGTCGCACAAAAAATCGTGAGCCTGGTACCCCATCTCCTTTTGGATTGCCCGCTCTAAAGCAGCCATGCGTTTATGCCAGTCCGGGGCAAGCTCCTGCGCGGTATAGGGAGCCAGCGATACTTTTCCCCGGGCGTTGTTGCCCCAGTACGAGCAGTTGAGCGCGCGGCTTGAAAGCCCCAGGTAGGTACGCTCCACCAGCAATTCCTTAAGCGGGTCCCGGTTGCCGAGGAAGGTAAAAACTTTATGTGCAATGCTTTCCTGCCCTGATGATCTGTTGTTCCGCTTTGAGGTTTCTTGATCGCCCAGCCATTGTTTCAATGCTTCCGCGTAATCAATCAGCTCCTGCCTGCGCGCAGTGTCGATCTGGTAGTGCAGGCCGAACGCCGTGTGCGGGTTGCCGCCGATGGCAGCGCAGAGTTCATGCACTCTCCGGGGGTAATCATAACGCCAGATGCAGCAGAAATCCGCCATGACCCTCATGTCGAGCTGCTCCGGCGAAAGCCTGCCCAGACTTCGTTCCAGCTCATTGATTTCCGCGATGTCTTCATCCGGGCCCGAATAACTTCCTGAGCGCAGATTACCGTCGCAGTAGCAGTGTCCCTGGGTATGGGTTCCTTCCATGAGATGGTGTATCAACCGGTAGGGAATGCCTGCTCCCTTCAGGACGGCAGTGCGCGGTGTTAACAGCGTGTGTTCCATGCTTATCTCCATTTGCGTTTAAAAGTAATGGTTATTCTTTTAAGACTACTATTTTGCAAAAATGGAAAGAATAATTAATAATCTGGAACTCAAGAAATCAGAATTATTTTATTTTTACCTTTGTGAGTTCCTGCCTGCGATGAGCCCAGTCGAATCGAGTTCCAAATTCAATCTTCTTTGTTTCTTTTTTAGTCTTTGCGGTTACCATTGGTACCGGCTTGTCCGGGGTAGGTTAATACTATTGTAAAAGCCACCTCCCGTGGTGAGCTCGGTCAAACCATCGCTTTTTACAAGTTACACTATGGACTTTAATCAGCGCGGCTATTATGTTATAAACTTCCTGCAATAATAAATCAATGCGGTTGTTATTATCATGTTCCGGAAGGCATTCACCATATTTATCGTGATCATCTTTTTCGTGCTCTGCTTCACTGCCGGCAGCCTCTACTATGTGATGAGAGACCTGACGTACTACGCTGAGCGTGCCCTGAAACCCCTTGAAGAGAGTACCGGTTTTCGTATCGGTTTTGATGATATTGCCTGGCGTTTTTCTCTGGGAATAGGGGTAACCATAAAAAACCTTAAAATCACGCATATCGCGTCCAGCACGACTGTTCTTGAAAGTAATAAAAATTACATTCTGCTGCGGCTGTTTCCTCTCCTGCGCAAACAGATCGTTGTGTCTAAAATCATCATTGACACCCCCCGCTTATATATATTCCGCAATCAGGATGGAACATGGCCGTTTGCCCTCTCTCTCCCTGCGGGTCTTTCTGAAAACGCGGGCGCCGGCCTTTCCTGGTTCCCGTTTTCAATAACCATGCGACGGTGCATCATAAATGATGGATATCTGGAGTTCCGTGACTACCAGCGCAATGCCTTCACACATTTTCAAAAGCTCAATCTCGATATTGCCCAGCCGCTTCTTCTTGAACCGTACCGGCTGTCATGCTCGGCAGAGATGAAGAGGGGGATAGAGTCAGGCCAGATTTCTTACACCGGGACTATCAAACATGAGCCTCTCTCCGGCCAATCCTCCGGCTTTCAGGCCCAGGGTGTTATTGATTTACAAAAAGTCGCTCTTTCCTCCCTGATGCCCTATGTGAAACAATGGCAGCCTGCCACCGCTCCGGCAGGTTTAATAGACGCACACCTTGAGTGCAGTCTGGCATCCGATTCCTCTTTCAATGCCAGGGGCTGGCTGCAATCTGAAGCCCTCACGCTCCCCGTGGGCATCGAAACTCCTGTTACCTTGAAACAGGCTCTTGTCAAAGTGGATGCAGTCGGCGGCCGTGATGCGGTGCATATAAAAAACTGCGAGATAACTCTTCCCGGCATAGTAATCACGGGAGAGCTTTCCGCGACCGGGCTGCCCCAGGCCCCGGTCATTGATGCGCACGTCGGCACTAATGCCGTTACCTGGAAAGCAGTCAAACACCTTATCCCCGAAGCCGTGCGCAAGCGCTATCTTCCGGATTATATCAACAATTTGCAGGATGCAACAATCGGCATAAAAACGCTTCACGTGAGAAGCTGCCTGAGTGCTTCCCAGCCTCCCACCCTGGAACTGTGCAATGGCAATGGGGAAATCTCAAATGTTACTGTGTCGATTAATAATACGCTGCCGCAGCTCAAAGCTGCAAGCGGTTCATTTGCGTTTACGAAAGATACATTGACACTGACCAATATAGCCGCCCAGTGGTTCTCCCATGATGCTCACGTCATAAACGCTACTATTACACAGCCGTTTGCGAGCTATTCTCTGGATGTCAGGGTACAAACAACAGCTCCTTCTGATGCTCTGGTAAGCGCCCTTGCCTCTTTTGCTCCCGGTTCTGCTGAAAAACTGTTCTCTCCGGACAGCGGCATCATGGAAACTGCAACACAAATCCGCTATCCAATTGCGGCTGCACGGCAGGCAGAAGTTTCGTCTGCCATTGACCTCACCCAGCTAAACTATTCTACTGGGAAATTTTCTGAAAAAGTCGTCCGGCCTGCACAATATGGCAACCATTAAAACCGTGTTTTCTCCCGGCACACTGCCTGCTGCTGTTGATGTGAGCTATGCGCTTGACAATAACAGCTTTTCGCTCTCAGGCACCCTGCAAGACTGGAAGGCACCAGTGTTCACCGGTGACTATCAGCTGCAGGACATGGACATCACCACGCTGGGGCTTCTGTTCATGCCCTCTGATATAAAACTGCAGGGCATCCTTAACGGTAAAGGTACGCTTACGGTTCCCTTCAGCAAGTCCGCAGTGCCTGATATACAGGGAGCCATTGATGCCAGCCGCCTTGAAATGCGTAAAACCAGGAGAAGCCCTGCCGCTTCTTTTCGTGAATGCAAAAGGATTTTTTAATGGAGACAAACTGCACGTTACCCAGGCGATTGGCAGCTTTGGCTTGACCACTGCAAGCTGCAGCGGAGATTTTATGTATGGTGGTGATCCTCTGGGCCAGTTCAAGGCTGATGTCTCATGGCTTGATCTGGATGATTTCATCGAGACCGTAATCAAGATTAAAAAATCATTCAGCGCGCCGGAAGGTTCTTCCGCGCCTCCGCCAATATCTGCTCCGGGAGAAAAACCGTTTTTCCGCCGCTTTGTTCTGGACGCTCCGTCAACCGTTAAGAATGGTAAATTCATGAGCTGGCATTTTACGGATGGCACTACCCGTATTACCATAAAGGACGGGGTCATGACCTATGGAAATATAAATCTCCATGCGTATCAGGGCATTACTGACTGGCACTGTTATACACGATTTTTCACAGCCGGGCACATACCGGCTGACCTTCCTGCCCGATGCTAACAGGTATTCAGTTTGAGGAGTTTCTGCCCGAGCTGCAGGCAAAGAAGATAATTGCCGGAAAAATTAACCTCGACGGCATGTTCACCTCTCTCTTCAAAAAAGGCCACGAAGTTGTTCCGAACATGGAGGGCAATTTCAAGATCAGCATGAAAGACGCGAAGCTGGGTAAATTTACTGTGGTTTCAAAAATACTTTCTCTGCTCAGCTTCACTGAAATGGTAAAGCTCCACATGCCCGACCTTCTTTCCCGGGGCATGCCGCTGGAGGCAGTAGACGGACGGTTTGTCATGGCACAAGGGATCTGCGCATACTGACGACCTGTTCATGAAAAGCCCGGCCATGAATCTCTCTGCTGTCGGTGATCTTAACTTTGCGCGCAAGGAGATTAATCTTATCGTGGGTGTTCAGCCGTTTGGAAACCGTGGGAAAACTGCTGGGCAGCATCCCCATTGCCGGAAAAATTCTGACCGGTGAGAATAAATCAATCACCGTCAGTTATTTCCAGGTCAGCGGCCCCTATGCAGATGCGTCGGTTAAACCGGTTCCGGTGGAATCTCTCAGCCAGGGTGTTACGAGCGCTTATCAACAGGTTTTATAATCTGCCGCAGGAAATCCTCAATCCCGGCAAAAAACAGGAGAAAGGTCCCTAACCAGAACCAGCCTGTCTTCAATTGTTCTTTAAAATAGAGCTATACTGAGATATAGCTGCACTCTATTACTTTGTTATAGCCCGGCCTGTTATGAACAAAAACCTCCTGCGCCTTCTTGACAGCCACTTTCCCCCTAAACCTGCGCTTATAAACCAGTATAAGCGCCAGGATGTATTCCGCTGCATGCATGACTCCCATGACCGCTTTAATAATGCGGTTTCTGTTTACCATGTGCTTAAGGTAAAAAAATGTTTCCCTGACGGGTGCACCTTCTTCCGCTGGAAATGCCGGAATCTGAATAAAGGCAAACCCTGTCACAGGAAATTTCAGCATGTGGGACGGCTCTGTTTTTCCTGCCGCCATTTTTATGATGTTAAAGAGGTCAATCGTCCCGAGTTCCTGCCCGGTGAAAATGAGTTGCAGCGGTTTAAGGATGAGCTTCGAGTACTTTGAAAACTGGCTGGACAGTCGTGCAGGGCAAACAGGTTGAACTGTCCGGCAGAATCACCTCCGTTAAACCTGAGTTTATTTTGAAAAAAGGTAATAAAGCGTGATCAGGTGCTGCTTGATGGTTTTATCCTAACTATCAATGATTGCTTCATTAAATTCTACCCATTATCAAGATTTGGTATATGCTCCCGATAAGCATCGGCGCACAGAACAGGCTGCATTATGCCAGGGATGACAGCATTGACTGCAGGGGCTATTTCACGGTCAGCAATGGCATGATAATAATTCGCAGTATCAAGGGGGTAGAAATAACGGCAGAGTAAATCACCGGAGTTCTGGACTGAGAGCCGCGCCCGCGTGGTGCAGAAAACCGGGGCAGTGCTGCCGCAGCAGTGCCCCGCCTGTTACTCCTGTGACAGGAGTTCCCTGCTGCAGGTAATTTCTGATGCGATGCCCGCAGACAGGCCCGGGCTTTATTCTGTTTTGAAGGTGTCACTGAGCCGGACCTGTGCGGCTACCGTGCCGGCAGGCTTCTTACCTTCGCCTGTCCTCAGGATGAATTTGACGTGATAGTAGAATGATAATTCTTAACAGAAGAGATTTTTTAAAGCAGGCTGCCCGTTTAAGTTTTCTGCCTCGGGCATAATGCGTTCGTCCTTTGCTTTTGCACAAAACCCTGTAAGCAAACCAGCACGGCTCAACGGTTATAATAGCGCGCAGGCCGGAAGTCCATATGCGGCCGGGACAGGTTTCTTCTGAAATTATCCGCAAGATGCTTGACCAGGGGATTATAAAACTGACCGGAGTAGCTGATGGCACCAGGGCATGGCAGAGCATATTTAATCCCGGAGAGACCATCGGCATCAAAGTAAATGCCATGGGCGGCAGAAACATCTGCACCCATACGGAAGTGGCCTATGCAGTGGCCGGAAGCCTGGTGAATGCGGGCTTTAAACCACAGCAGATCATTATCTGGGACCGGCTTACTGAAGAGCTCGAACGCGGCGGGTATAAAATCAACCGGGGAAATAACGACGTGCTCTGTTTTGGCACAGACAATGACTATGAACCAGAGCCGGAGGCTGCAGGCTCAATCGGCAGCTGCTTCAGCACGATACTGTCCCGCCAATGCGATGCCCTCATCAGTATCCCTGTATTGAAGGACCACGATCTTTCCGGAGTCTCCCTCAACCTCAAAAACTTCTACGGCGCTATCCACAATCCCAATAAATACCACGACAACGGCTGCGACCCGTATATCGCTGATCTCAACGCGCACCCCTACATTAAGAATAAACTGCGGCTCATCATCTGTGATGGCCTCACTGCGCAGTGCAGCGGCGGCCCCGGCTACAAGCCTCAGTGGGCATGGCCCTACAGCGGCCTGCTGTTCAGCCGCGACCCGGTGGCAATTGACCGAACAGGATGCCAAATCATAGAAGAGCAGAGAAAAGTTAAAGGGCTGCAGACCCTGGCAGAAGCCGGCAGGTCTCCAAAACATATCCTGTCAGCAGCACAGCGCGGCCTGGGAGTTGCGGATATACATACAATAACCAGGATCATGGTTTAAGAGGGTATGCAGCAGCAACCTGTTTCCCGGCGCAAGTTTCCTCAAATGCCTTTCATGCGGCCTGTGTGCCTTCGGCTTGATGCCCTGCGCCAATCATCAGCCCCTCCCTGCTCTTCCGGCCAGGCCCCGGCAGCCGGAGCCGAGCAGCTTAAAGGAAGTCATGTTCTATAAAAAGCTTCCTGACTTAAAGGTTGAGTGCGGCATCTGCCCCAAGAAGTGCAGGATTGCAGACCTTGAGCGCGGCTACTGCGGGAACAAAGAAAACCGCGGCGGCACCTATTACACGCTCATTCATTCTAAACCCTGCGCTGTGCATACCGATCCGATAGAGAAAAAGCCGCTCTTCCACTGCCTGCCCTCAACCCTTGCCTTCTCCATCGCCACTGCAGGATGCAACTTTGAGTGCCGTTTCTGCCAGAACTGGAACATTGCCCAGTACCGGCCCGAACAGGTTGAAAGCACTTTTATGCCGCCCGCTGCAGCAGCTCGGCTGGCACGGGAACAGAACTGTCAGACCATTGCCTATACCTATTCCGAGCCCACGGTCTTTTATGAATATATGTATGACTGCGCAGTGGAAGGTCAGAAGGCTGGTATCGGCAGCGTGATGATTTCCAACGGCTTCATCAATGAGGAGCCGCTGCGCAAGCTCTGCAGGAAGTTGACCGCTGTCAAGATTGACCTGAAATCATTCAGCGATAAATTCTACAAAGACTATTGCAGCGGCGAGCTGGCACCGGTATTAAAGACCCTGCAGGTACTAAAAGAGACCGGCCTGTGGTTTGAGATCGTGGTGCTTGTCATCCCGACGCTTAATGACAACCCCGCAGAAATAAAGGACATGGCACACTGGATTTATAAGAATCTGGGGCCGGATGTCCCGGTACATTTTACACGGTTTCATCCCATGTATAAGATAAAGAATCTGCCGCCGACGCCGGTTAGCACTCTTGAGACCTGCTATCTGACCGCCAGAGATGCCGGTCTCCATTTTGTCTATATCGGCAACATGCCCGGCCACCAGGCGGAGAACACCTACTGCCCGCGCTGCAGCAAAATGCTCATCCAGCGCATGAGCTACGCCATTATCCAGAACACTATCCCTGCCGGCACCTGCTCCTGCGGCCAGCCCATCCCCGGTGTGTGGAAGCTGCCGCGCATGGCGTAACGATTAATGCTTGTGAATCGTGGCTATTGAATAGTTCGTAGATGTCTGAACGACCGGATGAGTGACGGAGCAATGGTAGTGGGGTCATCTATCTGATAGAGCAGGCCTTTAGCTTCTCTTGCTATGCGGGCGGCTGCCTCGTCCGCATAATCCTCCCAGAGGTGGCGGTCTTCACGGAACTGCAGAAAGGTGAAGAGCACCCTGTTCCTTTCTCAGCAGCCGCGCGTTATAATATGCTTTATCAATTACTTCCCGGTTGTTATTCATGAAGTTGTAGAAGCCGGCCTGGCTCCCCGCTCACCGGCAGCCCGTCGCCGATAAGGACAATCGCCGGCACACGCTCAGGGTCTCTTTTCAGAATTGACAGGCACTGCCTCAGACAGCCGCCGATGTCTTTGCCCGTGCCGTTTATTGCCTTCAGCCGTGATACATCAGCCAGGCTTACCTCCCGCGGCTTTTCATGATAGGCAACATAGGTGACCCGGTCTCTGGGATGGTACTTCTTCAGGTAATAGCCGAATGCCATGCACGCCTTCCTCACCCCCTGTATCCTTCCCCCGAACTGCACAGCTCCTGATATATCAATGGCAATAACGATTGAATAGCCGACTTTTGCCCTGCTTTCGTAATTCATCAAATCTTCTTCATCAAGCAGCGGCGAAGACTGGTACAGCGCCCTGCGCGAGAGCCCCTGCCGCAGCGTATGCATGGGAGAAATCCTTGAGGTGAGGGAGCGCGAGCGCTCCACCCGGTCAAGCTGCAGGGTGGTTATTCCCCTGCGGCCGTAATCATGGGTACCGGTTTGAGCCAAAGGCTTTCGCACAAACATCTTTGATAATTGCAGAAACGCTTCTTTTGCCAGCTGGATGGCGACACGCTCCCGGTTGACCAGAAAAGTATCTTGAAAAGTCGGGCTCACGATGCTGGACTCAATGAGCTGGTCAATCATGCTCTGTATATCCGCCTTGTTTACTTCGTTTGAGAACTGCTGCCTGATTCTCCCCTCGAGAGCCCGCCGTTTTCTGCCAAGGTTCATGACCTGATCAAGAAGCGATGATGACGGATAATCTTTAAGCCAGGGGCTATGTGCTTCATGCTTCAGGTCTTCCGCCGCATCATCGGTCAGTATCCCGGCAAAGGATTCTTTCTCATCATCAGCGCGAGGTAACCGGTCAAAGCCGTCAGCGGGCAATGAATCTTTTCCTCCCTGCTGCAGCGAAAGCCCGCCAATTCTGCCCTGCCCCCGTGCCAGTTCCGGCTGCTCAGTGCTCTCTCTATTATGCTCATCCAGTTCCTCAGCAACATCTTCTATCTTTTCGAATAATTGCTTTATATTTCTTATATAACGTATTTTCTTCTTGAGCTTTTTCAGGTTCTCATTCTCCGGATAGTGCTTCTGTAACTCATCCAGGATAGATGCAGCAACCTGACGCAGCGAGGCAGTATCTGACTTATCCGAAGCTGCCTGTTCAGTGTCCTTCTCATCCGGTCTATGGTGAGCGCTGCTTTTGCCTTTTGCTTTTTTTCCGGTGCTTCCCTGCTTAAGTTCATTTAAAGCATTGAGCAGTTCCTCCTGCGCCTGCTCATCAAATCTCCGCAGATTATCCTTCACGGCATTCTTTTGCGCCTGCTGTTTTCCGGGCCGGGAGGATACGGCGTCCCTGACAGCCTTTTCCATGTCATCTTTACTTATCTCCTGCCTGCTGCTTAAAGACCGGGACATGGAAAACAGCTCGCTGTTTGAGGCCTTGCGGGCTTTTTCCTTCCAGCACCATTTTTCAAGCTCTGCAGCCCACTTCATTTTTCGCACCCTCTCTCAAAGGCTGACAGATACAGGGATATGATTTCCGCAATTTCATCCTGCGCCCGGTTCTCAAGGGCTGAAATGTTCTGTTGCAGCCGCTTCCAGGATTGTGAAACGCTCTTTTTTTGCAGAATCATTGCCACCCGGTCTTTGCTCCAGGCTGCATCATTTCCCCATTCCTCCCGGTACTCTCCGGTAATTTCCTGGAACTTCACCTGCGGGATATGCTGCTCGAGGTATGATGAGATAGCAGGGAATAGTTCATCAATTTTTCGCTCCACATCATGCTTGTCTTCATAGAGAGCCTTGCCAAGGATTGCCGTATATATGCCTTCCTTGACATCACAATAGTCAGCCATGGTGCGGCCGTCAAGGAGGGCCGAGCTTCGGGCAATGAGGCCCGCGTTAATGCTTGTGCGCGGGCCAAGCTCCAGCCGTTCATCACCCCGGAGAGCACGTATTACTTCAACGGCAAGCCGGATAAACAGTCGCGGTATATAAATCTGCGGCTCAGAGATGCTTACTTCCTTATGCACAATGCGGATCTCATCCTCAATGCCGACCAGAGGGATCTTCAGGCTCACCATGCGGTCGCGAACAGCTCCGCAAATGTATTCTTCATCAGCGTAGTTGGTGGTCGCCACCAGCATGAAGTCAACCGGGAATGTCTCCCTGCTCTTGGTCGGCGTCATGCAGTGCTCCTGAGCCGCCTGAATGAGGGCATGCTGGGCTGATTCAGAGAGCTTGCCGATTTCATCCACAAACAGAAGCCCCCTGCTTGCCTGGCCGATTTTCCCCGGCTCAAATACCCGCGGGTCGAACGGATCGCCGATCTGCGCAAGCTTTAATAGATTATAGGTGCCGACGATCTCCTCGGGGAGCACATCGCCCCCGCCCTGAACACGCGCAAATCCCCGGCCTTCAACGATTGCGTCCAGCCGCCGCACGGCAATCTTTTCCTGATCGCCGTTTACATCTCGTATCTGCGCACGGCATATCGGACAGGGGTCTGCCTTATAGGGCATGGTCCCCTGCGGGAGCAACGACATGAACCGGGCCAGTATCAACGGGTCCTCCTGCACCGGGCACTGTTCTACATAATATATCTCTTCCCGTGTATGATATTCATGCAGAAGAAGCTGGATATGCTTTGCCAGGTCTGTCTTTGCGACACCATATTCACCGGTGAGAAGCGCCCCTTTGCCGCTCATTAAAATTTCGATGAAGCGTCTCTTTTCCGCTTCAACGCCGAATATATCAGGGAACAGCTCTTCACCTGCCTGAAGCTTTGTCTTTACCATGAGAAACAGGCAGTCCCGGGAGGTCTTTGAGCGATAGCCTGATTTAATGAGGTCAGCTAAGGTGAAAATATTTTCTGGCATTAGGGTAGCTCCTTCTGATATTATTTAAATAGATTATGTATACCATATAGTATATGCTGGTGCCGCATAAATTGATTTATTAAAGGATGTATATGACTCTTGAAGAAATGCTGGCTGAGCTGAGGAAGAAGATTACGTTCAAGGAAAGCACTGCGGCTGGTGATGTCGTTCTGGTGGGGATGAAGCCCGGCCTGTTCTACGGGGTGGTGCTGGACATTAAGCCAAATGTTAAAAAGGAATGGTGGGATGTAAGCTTTAAGCTCCTGGTAATGCCGCCGGTTGACATTACCTGGATTCTGCGCACTCCACAAATGAATGGTGAGCTGTTCACTATCAACGGAGAAGAGCATTTCATGATTGCCATTGATATGGGTCTGCAGAAGCAGCCGCTAAAAAAAGGGGGACACGGCCGGTGCTGTCTATTGTGAAGCAGGATGACGATAACGGCGGTGGTGATGAAGATGCTTAGGGGGTGCTGTTGACAAGCCGCACCACTGGCATGCCGTCAAAGTAGTCGATGATATTGAGGCAGCCGTATGCCTGGTCAAGGCGCGTGAGATGAGATAAGTCCATGCCCAGAACATGCGTGAGAATAATTCTATTTACTCCCCCGTGCGCAATTAAAGCGATACGTTTCCCCTGGTGTTCATCCAGGGTCTGTTCCAGTTTCTTTATGACCCGCTTCTTTAAATCAGTAAAACTTTCTCCATTCTTAATTCGGTAATGCGGGAGATCCTTTGACCGCTCTTCAAAGTCTTCAGGGAACTGTGCTGCAATCTCATCACGGGTCAACCCCTCCCACTGTCCTAAACTGATTTCCCTGAATTCTCTGTGGGACTGCGGAGTAAGTCCCAGCATGGTCCCGATAATCTCAGCACCTTTCCTGGTCCTTTTAAGATCACTTGACAGAAGAACGTCAACCTGCTCGCTCTTCAGTCGCTCTCCTGCCCGCTGCATCTGCTCGATTCCAATCTCATTGAGCTCTACATCAAGATGTCCCACGTACCGCCATTCACGGGAGGTTACCAGCTCGCCATGGCGTACCAGGAGAAGGCGTGTTTTATTTTCAAGCTGTTCCAGCTCACGGTGAGAGGCAGTATTCAAAATCGTGTTAACTTTCATGAAAATCCCTTCTCTTAAAATATTATTCGTTACATGGATAATTTTCCTCAACCCCCCTTTCCAAAGAAATATAATTTCCCTCCCTTTTTAAAGGGGAGGCCAGGAGGGATTTAACGCTCTATTCCATCCCGCGCCAGAATGCCCTGCTGAAAATAGTGCTTGATCTCAACAACTTCTGAAACCAGGTCGGCAGCTTTCAGTACCTCTTCAGGTGCATATCTCCCGGTCAGTATGAGTTCTACCTCACAGGGCTTTTTACGTATAAAATGCAGCACCTCTTGAATGGTAACCAGGTTATAGTACAGGGCAACGTTTATTTCATCAAGTATCACAATCCGGTACGTGCCTGAGAGCATTTCCTGCTCCGCCTTTTTCAAGCCAGTGCGGGCCATCGTGACATCTGTATCAGCATACTGCGCATTGACGCAGTCCCGGATGTCACGGCCAAACTGCTCAATGATGATCCACGGGGCAACCTGCGCTGCCGCCTCGACCTCCCCGTATGCAACTCCTTTCATAAACTGCGCTATATATGAGCGCATGCCCCGTCCCCTGGCACGGAATGCGAGCCCCAGGGCAGCGGTCGTTTTGCCCTTGCCGTTTCCCGTGTATACGTGAACGTATCCTCTTTCGCTCATAGTATTCGTAATACCCTCACGCGCTTGCGCTCTTTTATCATGCGACAGTAGGTGCTGAAAACTGAAAGCTGATTCTAAAGAGCTTTCTAATTGAGCTGGATATTTTCACGGAGGAGGTGAAGCAGCGCGCAGTTCTGCGTGTGTCCGGTCATGTTAGCGGTAATTTTACCTCTTATTGGATGACCGAGCAGATAGAGGTCTCCCATGAGGTCCAGTATTTTGTGACGCACAAATTCATCGGGGAACCGGAGCTCCGTGTTAATTATCTTTTCATCATCAATGAGTATAAAATTATTGAGACGCCCGCCGCTGGCAAGCCCCTTCTTTTCCAGCGCCTCGATGTCTTTTAAAAAGCCGAAGGTCCGGGCAGGAGCAATCTGTTCTTTGAATGCCTGCTCATTTTCCAGCACAAAGGTATATTCCTGGCGGCCAACCGGGCTGGGATAGTCAAGCGTGTAGTGTATGGTCAGGGTGTCACAGGGTTCAACAACCATGAACTTTCTGTCCGCTGCAACTTCGCCAATCGTGTAACGGTCTGAGATAATGATTTCATCAATCTCTGCATCCTGTTCTTCAATGCCGGCATCCTCAAGCAGCTGGCAGAAATCAGTCGCTGAGCCGTCCATGATGGGCACTTCATTGTTAATTTTTATGAGCAGGTTGCTGATGCGGTAGGCGTGCAGGGTAGCAAGGACATGCTCTATGGTGCTGGCCCGCGTGTTTCCCTTGCGCAGGGACGTTGCATACTCAGTAGATTCAACAAAATCAAGATGCGCCGGAATCGTTGAACCATCGGATATGTTGCCGAATACTATGCCGCTGTTTGGAGGCAGCGGCGACAGTATGAGACCGGTCTTGATGCCTGAGTGGAGACCCCGGCCGCTGAGCACCATGCTGCGCTTCAGGGTGCGCTGATAGTTATGCTCGCGCCGTCTGCCGCTGATGAGGGTAATGCCGTACTGTTTAATATATGAGCGCAGGGTGTCTTCCCCGAGGTGGAGATGCTGTGCCGTTGCAGCTATGTTACGGTTATTTCTGCGCAGATGATACAGCAGATAGTTCTTGCGCCAGGCATTTTCTGCTTCCTGCAGCGTATCGTACCGCAGGTACTGCTGATCAGCACTGTTTTCCATCTCCGTGCGCAGCGATTGCGGCAGGTCATTCACGGTAATGCTTTTGGTAGGAACCGAAACAACAATTTTTTCTACCATGTTTTTCAGTTCCTTGACATTTCCCGGCCAGTCATAGTTAATCAGCGTCTCAAAAGCTTCATCCTCGAACGCCTTTTCTTTCTGCCCGTACTCTTCGCAAAAATATTTCAGAAAATATTTAAGCAGCACTGCTATATCCCCGCTGCGATTCCGCAGCGGGGGCATCCTGAGCATTTCCGCATTGAAGCAGGCAAGGAGCTCCCGGTGCAGCCGGCCTTCACTGCATTCAACGTCGGGGTCTTTGATGGAAGAAGCAATAATCCGGGGCATTGAACTCTGCGAAGAGCGGTCCTTACTACCCTGTGCCAATCTGAGCTGTGCCGGCATTGGCATGAGATCGATTGCCTTTATAAAAAGAGTCCCCTGTCCGGCCCTGAGCAAAGCACCTTCTTTCCGTATCCCGGTATTTTCTGGATCATTAAAACCGAACAATTCACGCTCGATCTCTTCAGCATTGAATGCTGCGCAGTTAAACTTGAGCAGGGGGCTTTCTTTCCGGCTGGAAGAGAAGTGAATAAGCCGCGCAACAAGTTCTTTTCCGGCCCCGGTTTCCCCCTGGATTAAAATATGCTCACCGGTTGCAGCGCACGAGGTAACGAGGTCCCGTATGGCAATCGCGTCGGGACTGTCACCGATTAAAACTTTCCTGCGGTCAGGTTTAATGGATTCATAATAGCGCATGGTCTTCATGGAAATCTGCCGCTTGCCCTGTATTTTTTTTATTATGTCCAGGGCAGTGTCCAGGGAAAAAGGCTTTTCCAGAAAGTCAAACGCTCCCAGCTTAACCGCCTGCACCGCTGTATTGACCGTGCCGTGACCGGTCATCATGATAATTTCCAGGGACGGATCATACTCTTTAATTGCCTTGAGCGTTTCCAGGCCGTCCATGCTGGGCAGCCATATATCAAGAAATACTATGTCCACCGGCTGCGTCTTAATTATCTCCATGGCAGCGTTTCCGTCCTGTGCGGTCAACAGCGCATATCCTTCATCCTCAAGGCTGCCGGACAGCGATTTTATGATTGCTTCTTCGTCATCTACCAGAAGTATGGTTGGTTTTTTCACCGTTTATTATCCTTCACTGCATTAGTGCCGCCGGTCTTCCGTCTCCGATCCCTGACATCATATCTCCGGATGAAGTCTCTCGGAATCAGGATAAACGGCAGTTTCATCGATATGGGCCGGCAGTTCAATAATAAAGCGGGTACCCCGCGGCTCGTTATCGCGAATCCTTATATACCCGTTATGGTCTGAGATGATGGTATTAACAATTGCCAAGCCCAGGCCGGTGCCGCTCTTTTTGGTTGAAAAATAGGGCTCAAACAGCTTGTGCTTGATTTCGGGCGGTATACCGCAGCCGGTATCGGCAATTTCCAGGGTCACCATCTCAAGAATTTTGTTGTAGGCGGTGATAATAGTAATCCGCCCTTCATTTTCCATTGCGTGTATGGCATTGTCAAGGATATTGATTAGTGCCCGCTTCATCTGCTCTCGATCGATGATGAGAAGCGGAACTGCAGGATCCCGGGTAATCTCAAAGGTTATCTTCTTATGTGCCTCCTTATACAGCATCATGGTTTCATCAATGATCAGATGCAGGTCATTCGGCACCGGGTTGGTCGCCGGCATACGGGCAAAGTTTGAAAATTCATTTACCAGCGTTTTTAATTCATCCACCTGATTTATAATGGTCCTGGTGCATTCATCAAACACCGTATCATCAGCCGGTATGTGCGCGAGAAACTTTTTGCGCAGCCGCTGGGCAGACAGCTTTATCGGCGTGAGCGGATTTTTTACTTCGTGGGCTATTCTGCGGGCAACCTCTTTCCAGGCGTAGGCACGCTGAGCAAGCTGCAGATCGGTGACATCTTCAGCCACCAGAACCACTCCCAGGTAATCCCCTGTTTCATCCCGCAGAATAGTGGCCCGAACCAGCAGATGAGTGGCCTTATCGGGAAAAGAAAGACGTATCTGTTGCACGGTCGTGCTCAGACCAGAGCGGTTTATTTCCTGTATAAGACTGCGGAGTTCCTTGAGCGGCTCCGGGGCCAGAACCTGCTGATAGGGGCTCCCGATAGCGTTCTGCATATGCAGATTTAATATTTTCCCTGCCGATTTATTAAAGGTGGTAATAATATTCTCCCGGTTCACTGACAATACACCGGCAGCTACATTATTGAGGACAATTTCCATATAGCTGCGACGCTGGTCAAGCTCCTGGTTTTTATCCTTCAAGTCTATGTTTGCAGTTTCAATCTGCTCTTTACTCACCTTAAGGTCTATGGTCATCTTGTTAAAAGACTTTACTAAACTTCCCATTTCATCATCTGTCGTCGGGACAATCTGCACATCGAGATTTCCATGAGCAATTTGTTCGGTTGCTTCGGCAAGCGCACCTATGGGGCCGGTAAGCACTTTTGAAAGGTGAAATCCAAACCAGGTTGCGGAAAAAATAATCAGCAGGGTAATGACCGAAAGCATAATGATGTAAATAAGCTTTATGGGTTTTTTATAAAGCTTGAGCTGCTTGTACTCCTGGAATGCTGAGGATATCTTCTCGACCCGTGACACCAGGCTCTCCGGTACGTAATAGCTGACGGCTAGTATACCGTTGACATACCCGGGGGTGCTTGCTGCATAGACGGGGACAATTCCCCGGATGATATCCCCTGCGCCCACCGGCTGAATGCGCGTCAATTCCTTTCCCTGGGCAGACTCCTGGGCAAACGCAGCATCCGGATCAAGGTATTTAAGTTCCGGTATATTCGGATCAGCTGAGCGTGCCAGTTCCCTGCCCTGTGCTGAATAAACCTCTACCATCGCCAGGTTGTATTCATACTGCTTCTCAGCTACTTTGCGTTTAAGATCGCCGAGCTTTTTATCGTTCAGCAGCCCCTCTTCATTTATGGTCTTACTTATCTGCCTGGCCAGATGGAGGGCATTGTCGGCAGCGCGTTTATAATAGACCTGGGTGACATCGAGCGACTCTTCAAGGGAACTCTCCACTTCAAAGCTGAACCAGTTTTCAATGGTGTTGGTAATAAAACCGATGGCAACCCAGAACAGCAGCAGCGTCGGTACCAGCGACAGCCCCACAAATGATGCGACCAGCTTGGTCCTCAGCTTAGAGCCGAGAATTCCCCGCCTGCGTTCAAAAAAAAGTTTTACGATATTTCTGACAACCAGGAACACCAGCAGCAGCAGCAGAATTGCATTGATGTTAATGAGGCCAAACACCAGAAAGTTCTGCAGCTTCAGAATCTCTCCTTCAAGGCCCGAAACATAGGTGAGTAAAAAAGTGAGCAGCACCACAAGAACCACCACTATTAAAATAATCAGGCGCTCGCGTTTGCGCCGCGTCTGTTCCCTGAGCTGCCCGTTGCTGCCCTGGGGAAGTATTGGTCCTGGTGTCACTTCACTGTTCATAAGTGGTTTAGTTGCAGAAAATAAGTTTTTATCCGGCAGATCTGTTCAACAGCTAAAAATATATAACGAAATAACCTACTAACTGCAAGATATTTCTATAATTTTGCTTGAAAACATGATAGTTTTACATACAATAGTGCAAAGACAAACAGATGAGCATAACCATTTCCTCCGTTAGTTCCTGATATACGAATTTAATTTATCCCCTTTTTATTAACCTGTACAGCATTTCGCTTTATGACGGCTGTAATTGAAACTTTCAATCTGACGAAACACTATCCGAAGATTAAGGGTTATAAGGATTTAGCGCTGCACCCGTTCAGAAAGCAGTATACCGTAGCGCTGGAGGATGTTAATCTTAAAATTGAACAGGGCAGCTTTTTTGGACTGCTCGGGCCGAATGGGGCAGGCAAAACAACCCTCATTAAAATATTATCCACGCTGGTCCTGCCGACAGCGGGTAAAGCCTGCGTCAATGGGTTTGATGTAGTCCATCAGCACCGGCAGGTGCGGCAGTCAATCGGCCTTGTTGTCAATGACGAGCGCAGCTTTTACTGGCGACTTACCGCCCGGCAGAATCTTGCATTCTTTGCCACTCTTAATAATCTTTCCTCCCCTGAGAAGGAACGACGTATTGATGAAGTACTGCATATTACCGAGCTTGATAATGACCCAAACATGCGGTTCAGCGACTTTTCTACCGGGATGAAACAGCGCCTGGCAATCGCCCGCGGGCTCCTGTCTGACCCTACCATTATATTTCTGGACGAGCCCACCCGCAGCCTGGACCCGCTTTCTGCACGGCATTTGAGAAAATTCATAAAAGAAGAGATTGTCTGCAAGCACAACCGGACCGCCCTGCTGGCGACACATAATCTCTATGAGGCGGAAGATTTCTGTACCCACGTAGCCATTATCAATAACGGGATAATTAAAACCTGCGGACCTATCGATTCAATTAAGGCCCAGATAAAGTCGGACCGGAGCTATATCCTGCGGCTCAGCAGAAATTCAAGGTTTACTGATCTTGGCTCACTTACCAGTGCCGACCGCATACTGCCGGTTCCTGATGAACCGCTTGCATTTTACATAGAATCCACAAACATCGCGCACGTCATACATGACATTATCAGCCACGAGGGAGCTGTTGAAGAATGCACGCTGCAAACAATTTCTCTTGATGACGTATTTACACGGGTAATCGAAGATACTCAGGATAGGTGAGCAATGCAGGAGATGATACTTTTTTTAAAAAAGCTTTTTGCCTTTGTAAAACGTGATTTTCAGACCGAGATAAGCTACCGGATTTCCTTTCTGCTGCAGGTTTTCGGCATTTTCATCAATGTCAGCGTTTTCTTTTTCCTTTCAAAACTGCTCGGCACTGCACAGATGCCGCAGCTTGCCGAGTACGGGGGCGATTATTTTGCCTTTGTGCTGATTGGGATAGCTTTCAATTATTATCTCAGCGTGTCTCTGAACAGCCTGTCACAAAGCATTCGCGAGGGACAGATTATGGGAACGCTGGAAGCCCTGCTGGTCACACAGACTGAAATTCCAACGATCATCATCTCTTCATCAGTCTACAGCTTTTTGTTCACCACGCTGCGCGTTATTATTTTCATTATTATAGGCGTCTTTGTCTATGGCCTTGATCTCTCCCGCGCTAATTATGCAGGCGCTGTGGTAATTTTATTAATATCAATAATAGCCTTCAGCAGCTTTGGAATTTTGTCCGCGAGTTTTGTCATGGTGTTGAAGAAGGGGGATCCGGTGGCGAGTATTTTTAATGGTATCAGCTGGCTGCTGGGCGGCGTCTATTATCCGGTCAGTATCCTTCCATCCTGGCTTAAACCCTTTTCGTATTTTCTTCCCATCACGTATTCATTGGAAGGGATGCGCCTTGCCCTGATCAAAGGCGCGTCGTTTTACAATCTTCTACCCAGCATATTTTCTTTGCTCCTTTTTACCGCAATACTCATGCCCGTCAGCATCTATTCTTTCCAGTATGCCATTCGTCTGGCAAAGCGTGATGGCAGTCTTACCCACTATTAATTATTTAAAGTTACCCGTTACCTATTATTGCGGCGAAACATCCAGTTTGGGAGGGCGCTGAGCAAGAGGTAGATTTTACTGAAGGCAGAGCTCATGTGCGGAAATTTTTTAGATCCGAACAGTTTTTTCTTACTAATAGAGAAGAGCTTAAAAACAGCATTAAGATAGTACCAGTAATATCCGGCGCTGCGATTGGTAATCAGCCATAGACTGCTGGTCAAGTCTATCGTATTCCCCGGCCGGTAAATCCGCACCACCTTTCCTATCAACATCTCGCCGGAAATAGTTGTTGGTACGACGCCTCGATCTCCTTTCTCGTAGAGATACGTAATATTGTCTTTCCTGAATTTACCAACAATTCTGTGTGCGACCATCCCGGTAGGCCTCTGAAAGAGGGCAATGTCACCGATGCACAGTTCTTCAGTCTGCCGAATGGGTATAACGCCAATGGCATCTGTTTCCCGGATAAGCGGCAGCATGCTGGTTCCGCGTATTTTAAAAATCTTCTCCTGGCCGCTTTTCTTCCACAATTCTATGAACTGCTCTTTAACGTCCTGCATAGCAATCTATTTTTTAATGGAGAATGAGCGGTATTGAGAATACTCCAGAATTTCGTTTCCGTTACCGTAACTCACGACACGCCAGTATAATTTTTCATTCTGCATGCCCATAATGTTGAGGATAAACCTGATAAAAAGTTTGGCGTATATTCCTTCGCGGTGATAAACTGGGCCTTTAATAACGGAGCACTCATAATCTTATTGACCGGAAATGCCGGGTCTGATGAAAACTCCAGCTTATACTTGTCCATGTTCTTGGTATCGTCCCAGGTAAATGTATACCGGGTAAACCTTTGCAGCACAGCTTCATCTTCGGGGCTGAGCAGTTTAATTGCAGATGAAACAGACGTTGTCTGTAGTTCCGTGGCCGGGTCACCAAAAAGAACGAAGGTCTCAACGAGATCAGAGGCTTGTATCTCTGTATACGCGGCAATTTTCGCCGACGTAACAAGATTACCGGCGACATTTATCCCCTCTGTGAACAGGAGGTTAAACATCTTGTTAGCCAACACCTCATGTTCAGAAGTAAAACCCAGGCCCGTAGGAGCAAAACAGGCAACAGCGCCTTTATTTTCTGCCCGTACAAATTCCTCCGCAAGTGAATATTTGTCAAGAAAATTAGGGAAAAACCCGTTCAAACAGTTCAGGGTCATAACGAAGGTAAGTTTGTCCCCATTGGTTAGCAGTTCAACATCATTGCGGGGTAGTTGATCCTTGTCATCGGTTGTGTGAAAAAGGAACTCTCCAGCCCAATTGTCAACAGAGCCATGACCGGTATAATTAGTCAGCAGGCTGCCGTCATTTATCTTGTTCACTAAATCCTTGGTTGCAGCTTCTACATTAGCATAGTCATTCAAATATACCTTTTCTGCAGAATAATTGGCTGGCAGCAATTTTATTAGATCATCAGAAGCTTGAACAAAAGCGGTGTCATTATCTGATGCTAAAATAACTTTTTTAGTCCACGTGCCGGCAGTGCCCTGCTCATATGCTTTTATCTTATTTACAATACTGGTAACATCAGTTACCGTCTTGACACACATCCTCCCAATAAACATATCAGGAAGAAGGTCCGTTCCATTTACGCAAACAAACCAGTTATCAGTGGGTGTATCCCCGAGCGTAAAAGTCTGAATAAGATACGTAGGTACAAAATCAACATTACCCTTGGCAAAATTACCAGTATCATCACGGTAGTCAATACTGGCATCACCCACCAGCAGTACATAGGTGGGATGACCGGTACTGTTCCAGTTATTGTAGGCGTACGTTAAGAAGTCCTTTATGGCGCGAGCGTCTTTTATCCCATAGGAGAATTCATCATAGATATCCTGGATTTTGACGACTTCAACTCGGTGTCCTTTATCTTCCCGGTACTGTTTCAAATCCTGTACGGCATCAAAAAACAATTCGTGTGTTATTATAATATAGTCGATGTCCGTTCGAGGTGACTGAAGAAGAGGATTTGAAATTTCATCCGCAACCATCTCAGCTGGTGTTTTGAATTTACTTGCTGCAACAGCCATGTAGGTTTTGCTTCCCGATCCCGGCTCGCCAAACGCAATAGTATACTGACCGCCGCTTTCTGTTATCTGTGTATTGGTAACGTTTGTGACGGTTAGGGGATTGGTGATGTCTAATACCCAGATGTTATTAGTAGTGAATTTTTTAATTTCTAATGATGCGTTGCCGGAACTGCTGCCACTACATTTCAACATATCGCTTTCAGCAACATAGGCAGCTGTATAGGTGATATCGAACCAGTTTATATAAATCCGGTCCACGGTTGTTCCCGGATCGAGCACTTCCTCTATTTGGATGGCATTGTCACCATTCTTAAATACCGTGGGAGTGATGGCTGGAATAGTTTTAGTGTATTCAATCTGTCCGTTCCAGGTGAAGTCATCAACAACGGTACCATTGACATATACCCTGGTATGGTGAGCAAGTGTCGTTTCCCCTCTTAAATTAACCTTCATGGTATAAGTACCGCCGGCGGTGCTTATGTTTCCCAGGTGTGCCGGGGGAGATAATACTACCTTGGCAGTGTTGATTTCAGTAGGCTGAAGACTCTCCCAGAACCAGTGATCAACATTCGCGCCATTGGGAATTGATTCCCAGTATTTTTTATCCACCTCTCCGTGATAGCTGCTGTTAAAGGTCTGCTGAACATTTGAACTGTTAAACGATCCGGCCGGCATTTGTTCTATTTTTTTCCCGGCACCAGAGCCCCGGTAGATCCAATATACATTGCTCTTGCTGTAGAGCGACTTGAACGGCTCCCCATAAAACAGAAGGTAATCACCAGCCTTGAAAGGACCGGAACTGCTGCGATACACAGGCACTTCCCTGCCCTGATTTTCCATTTTGATATTCTCGTTGGTGGCAGCTGTTAAATCAATGCCCAATGCATTTAAATCGTCGTAACTGACCTTGTAAATCCCCTCATCCTTCAGCGTTACCCTCACCGCAAAGGGGCTGTTTTCTGTCTGTAATGACGGTGCGCGAACAGTACTCGATAGTTGTAAATCTGATTGTTGTGAAAGGTTGCCGCCTTCTGCTTTATAATTGAGCAGCACTTTTTTATAAAGAGTGCTAAAAGTGTTCTGCTGCGTGTTTTCCAATCTGCTCGCTGCTCTATAATCTGTTAGCTGATTTTTCCCTGCGTCTTTTTCTATACTGATAAATCGCAGGTGAACTTTATATCTAGTATGAATTTCAAGCGTTCTTGCAACCGGATTATACTGAACCGGATACAAAATAATGTTTGCGATATGTTTGTCACGCAAGTAACCGGTAAAGTCTGCAGCTGCAAGTTTACCCGGGTAAAAGGCATCTGCTGTATAGGCTGCTTCATCGATACGGTACTGTTCGCTCAGCTGTTTTGAGCCGGCTTTATCCTCCTCAACGATCGCACCAGGAGCAGGAGCCAGCAATACGTTGCGCAGGGTTATTTTATCTAAAGACTGATACGAGACTGCCAGTTCACTTCCTTCCGGCAATTCAATGAGCTGACCCCTCAGTGACACGCCCGGTGCCCCTTCCCGGGCGTTACTACCGCATCCCTGTATCACAATTTTCTGATATGACTGATACGGAGATGCTATGAGGGAATAGTTGGATATGGTAACATCCATGTCCAAACCATCCGGTGTTTCATTCAGAAGACGCACCGATATATCAGCAGCATGCGCCGTATGTACTGTAATGAAGCAGAACACCACCGCCCAGAACAATGATGCAATCCTAATAATAACTTTCATTTTATATCCTATCCTTTCTGATACAGTGATTCGATCATGGCAGCCATTTTATTTAATGGCCCGGTAGTCATTTCGTAACACTCCACTCCGTTGAGAAAATCACCTATGGTAAGCAGGAGTTGAGAGCTTTTATGGTTAAATTTATTAAGCAGTTTGCTGTGTATCGAGCGGTTTCTGAGATTTTTAAGTATCTCAAGGGAAGCGGCGGATTTTGCTATAGGTTTAAGAAATGGCTCGGAGATAAAATCAGGATCTTCCTGTGTCACCCGCTCCTGATAAAATATTTGATCTGTATAACGGTTGCAGATGTCTCTGAATGCTTTAGTCAGACCGGTCTGTAAAGGTATTGAGAAGCGGTATACCACATAGTCGCTCTCCATATACGTACCTATATGGTCGATGCCATCATGGCTGCAAATTTCATCAGCAAGAGTCTGGTTATCATTATAGAGGGCAAGATCAATCGTAGTTTTATTGTTCATTTTTTCAGTGGTCTGCCTGTTTTTTAACAATATAAGATAGTGTGCTTTACAGATTGATCCTCTGGAATTCGGGAATATGTTATCACAATTAACCAGATATTTTTTACCCCTTCCTATATTCTTCAGCAATAAGCATTTACTTTTGTCTATGCGGCTGAGAAAAGGGTTGCTTTCCCTGAGACCGATGCTGCGAGGGAAAGCCGTAATGGTAAAGTCACTGAGATTCACCGCGCAGAATTCGTCTGAATAAAATTCAAATCCCCGTGATACCAGTTCAAGCATCATTGTTGTTTTTCCATATGTTGACGGACCCGAAATGATAATCCCCCTGCCTTCTTTTGCGACAACTCCTGCATGTATAAGCAGGTGGTCGTCAATAGTGTCCAGAACATGCTGAAAAACAATCATATGTGCATGGCTTATGAAAAGCTCGTCTTCAAATAGTTCATAGGCCTTGCCATTAACAACTGCAGCCGGCTTTGCTTCCCGTGTCTGTCTCCTTTATTATATAACACAAAATGTCAGGAACTGGTTGCGCAGACGCCATAAAATTTTGATACATGGCTGAAAAAATATCAACGGCCTCGTTCGAATCTGAGGAGAAGGTGAGGCTTACATTCAGAAACCGGAAGTGTGCGCTGTGAACTGCAGACCGTTTAATGGCTGATAGTTGTTTATCATTCAAGGTTAGAAGCATTCTTCGGTGGTATCTCCGATAGGCATAGGGGGCGTGGCTGATGATCTATTGTGGGCAAGTTTAATAACACTCTGCTCATATAACCTGATTCTGAAATCGCAAAACTCGTCGGTATCCCAGATGGTACCCTGTTGCTCGAAGATGGAGCCCAGGCAACTGCTTTGACAGAAATTTTTCCACATGCATATTTTGCATTTCTCAATTGTATCTTTTCTTTTGTTTCGTGCAGCCATTAACTCCAGAAGAGTGGGGTGTTTTAGTATATCGTTGAAAGTATTTTCTTTTATATTGCCGATTTTAAATCTATCGTTGATAAGCAGAGAACAGGGATATACATTCCCTCTGGTGTCGATTATTATGTTTTTTCCAATCGGGCACCAATGACCATCATCCATAAGCTTCTTAGGGTCCACTATGAATCCGCTTAAGCCGCATCGTATATCAAGTTCTGGATACTGACGCATAGCAGTTTTAAATACATAGGTATAAAATTGCTCATAATCCTTTGCAGAAACCTCACCCTGGATATCCTGCCAGTTAGTACGTGCGTTGCCCTTCCGTCGGAGAGGAAGGAACCTGACAAACGGTATTCCGAGACTGCTGGCAAGAGCAAAAATATTCGGCAGATCGTTGATGTTCTGTTTCATGACCGTAGTGCATAAATTTATTTTTTTCTGTAATCCGCATCGTTGCAGATGCTCAATCCCCTTCATTGCGGCCTGAAATGCTCCATCTCCACGAATGCTATCATGCACACCGGCGGTTGCGCCATCGATACTTACCTGTATTGAAACATTGAACCGGGCGAGGAATGACGCATAGTTTTCATCAATGAGGGTAGCATTTGTTAAAAGAATGAAGTGCGCTTCAGGGTTAATTTCAAAAATGTTTTTAAAATTCTTCCGTAGTAACGGTTCGCCACCGCTTATAACTAAAGCTTTGCCCCCGGCTTCGTAAAAGTTTTCTACCAAAGAGGTGAGTTCCTTGTCGGTAAGTTCCGGATTCCCTTCGGACATGTTATGTGCATAGCAGTGCTTACAATGAAGATTACAGGTATCAGTCAAATGAAGAAAGGCGCTTTTAATTGCCGCTGCGTTTGCTTGAACCGGCAATTCGTCATTCGACATGATGCCGGATTTGGTGACAGATTGTATAAAGGTCGCGATATCATCTCTAAGAATACTATCGGAAATATCATACTGGTATTTTATGGTATTAATAATATCGTTTATCGAATTTCTTCCATTACACTGTTGCAGGATTTCCCAGCCAAATTTATTTATGACAGCCCACGATGGTCTTGAAGGATGAGTTATTATATGGAATGATTCTATCTCTTTATGAAAAGAGCCTTCTGGCAGCTGCGGGGTATCGGTTAGTAGAGTATTATGCGACATGAGATCAAAACATAAAAAAATTAGGGTTACACACGCTATTAGTGTATAACCCCAAATCAGGCTTTTTGCAATTGGTTTATCGATTTACTCTGCCGTTAAGACCTTTCCGTAGTTATTTTAAATTTCTTCCTGTCTGTATTTTTCTAATATTAAAGACATTATTACTATATTATCAATAAAATATTTTTATTTAATTCTTCTATTGTTTTCATGATATCTTGCAATAAATGTTTATCTTCAATTATTGGAAAATATTTATTCATTTCTTCTTTTATGTCTTTTATGGAATGTTGCCCATCGCAAAAATTCCATATTAAAGATGCTGTGTGATTTAATACATGAATCTTTTCATTTGCTGCATCATATAACATTACTTCATCGCCAAGCTCATGAATTGCCAAATCCTCTCGTTTTTTTGGTTTTTTATTTAACTCATCCATGATTTACAATCCTCTATCGCTATCATCGATACCCATCATTAAAATTATGCTTATAAATCGTCAAAAAAGAATAAGGAGTTGAAACGATTTTTCTGTTCACCTGTTATGTAGCTTTTTAGATTTTATATTTTCCCCGGGTAGCAGCGTGTTCATTACCTCATGCAGGTAATCTGGCATTTTACCAGCCAGAACACGGCTGACAATTTTAGCAGCAGCAGGTATTGCAAATTGCTCAAAATATTTTTTGTTGTCATGCGGTTCCTTGGGATCATTGCGCATCATCTTATAATTTTCTTTAAATAAGCAGCAAGCACAGGTATCTCTTCTACCGATTGGTTTCACCTGTGCGTCTTGTTCAATAATATCCTGTTTATTTTCTTCCACGATTCTATACATCAGGTTAATACCAAAATTTGAAAGCAGTGTGTTGCAATAATACATAACTTCCTGTGATGCGTTAATGGCAACAGGTGTTGCATTCCCTGGAGTTCTACCGGATATTATCACACTGCAATTGAGCTGTTTGCATAAAGGAATTCGCACTGCATAACAGTAGATACGGCATCCAAGGCAAGGGCTGTAAAATTTAAAACGATTAAGCAGTTCATGCATAAAACGGCCATTTAAAGCCCCCCAAAACTCAGGCGCACCAATCAGTACAGGTTCGAGACAGTATATCTGATGTGTTTTTTCTATCTTCTTTTTTAATGTGTTGAGGTGTTTAAGTAATGTCTTCCATTCTCCATATTCTGTTCCGGTGTAGACAACAGTAGGTAAAAATGCATCTACTGTTTTTCTGTCTAGAGCATCATACACTGCAACCATGCTTTCAACCCCGCGTATTTCTCCCATGGCAAGACGTGGTATTTTCTTTAAGATGTCTACCTGTTCCGACGTCAGGATACTTTTCTGAAACTGCACAAAGGTGTCAGTTTTTTCCGCAATAGTTTTAATATACTCAATGGTTTGTTTCATGCTGTTTATTATCAGACCTACAGACGGTCATCAGGGAAAGTTTGCACCATACTGATATCGCGAGAGCCAAGAATTGCCATAACAAGCCGATCTATACCCAGTGCAATTCCAGCACATTCCGGTATGCCGAGCTGTAAGGCAGAGATGAATCTTTCGTCAATTTTATAGCTTTCCTTGCCCATGACTTTTCTTTTTTTCCGGGCATTTTCAAAACGCCGTGTCTGTTCTATTGAGTCAGTAAGTTCGGAAAAGGCGTTAGCAATCTCCAATCCCCCCATAAACAATTCAAAGCGTTCGCAGAGTAAGGGGTTGTCATTTTTCAACTTTGCAAGTGACGCAAGCGGGGCGGGAAAGTCAACAACAAAAACTCCAGCTAACGAGTTGAGATACGGCTCAATTTTATCTACCCAGTCAAGGAAAAACCTGTCTTCGTCCCACTGGCAGGATGGCTCCCACCCTGCTCTGCTCTTAAATAATGCATCCACACTAATACGCAGAAAAGGAAATGTATACGATGGCTGCGATGTGTGCCGGATTGCAGCGTCATGAACAAGAGAGTAAATAAGCTGTTCTGTCTCTTCCATGATATTGACATAATCCGTATTGCACCGATACCACTCAAGAATGGTAAATTCCGGGTTGTGCTGAGATCCCCGCTCATTGTTGCGAAAGGCATGTGTTATCTGGTAGATGCACGGTATTCTTAAGGTCAGAAGCCGTTTCATCTGCAACTCTGGAGAAGGTGATAAGAAATAGCCAGTTCCGGCATGGATGGCATCAATGTAGGGGTCAATTCCCGGAGAATGTACCCTTATGGGTGTTTCGACTTCAAGGTAGTGTGCGGAATCAAAAAAATTTCTTATCGCCCTTATTATCTGATGCCGGGCTGTTAAGGTTTTCAAAAAGTTCTCTGGAAAGGAATGCTCTGCCGTTCCTCCGGTCATCGTTTAACCCGCTCAACATATGCCCCGGTCCGGGTATCTATAACAATCCACTCTTCATTGCTCAGGAATACCGGAACCTGCATCTTATAGCCGGTTGATACTTCTGCGATCTTTGTCGCACCACTTACGGTATCTCCCTTGACGGCTGGTTCGGTATGCACGATCTGCAGTTCAACAAAATTTGGAAGTTCAATGCCTATGGGCCTGCCTTTGAAGTACATGACCTCCACAACCATATTTTCAGTCAAAAACGATTTTGCTTCCCCTACCTGGTCTTCTGACATTTCCACTTGATCATAGGTCTGATTATTCATGAAATGATAGTTATTGCTCTGCGAATATAGAAATGCCATTTCATGTTCCTCAATTGCCGCCTCTTCCAGCTTTTCCCCTGATTTGTAGGTCCGTTCAATCACATTACCGGTAATCAGATTTTTAAATTTGGTGCGGGTAAATGCCTGCCCTTTCCCGGGCTTGACAAATTGAAAGTCAACAACTATCCACGGGTATCCATCGATTTCAACTTTTAAATTTTTTCTGATATCTGATGTATCAATCATCCTGTCTTTTCCTCCTTGTTTACCTATGAATTATATTATTTATTGAAACATATTCTAATAATAGTACTTGTTCAGCATTATCCTGTTAACAAATCACATAACAGGTATCAACGCCAGGATTCCGGTCATACTCTGAACAACAAAGAGCACCATGCTCACTATGTTTACCCATTTATGAAGAGAGCGCAGCTGCTGTTTAACCGGCATTTGATTTCGCAACATAAAGCCACTGGCTGCCCCGGCAATGGATAACATAATGATACAGACACCACTCAACAGATGGGATTGCATAGATAACTTGATACCCTTCTCCACTGCCCATGAGTACACAGAAATGCCCATAATAAAGCCAAGTGCTGACATGAAATAATATAACAGACCGCAGTTTATGTGAAGGCTCAAAACAAAACATCTTTTCGTTATACCCGTAAATATGTTAAAAAGACCGCAGATACATGCAATAATTTGCCCGGCAGGATGAAAAAGCAGTATCTGTTTCATATCCCCGTGCCCTTTCTATATTGTCCCTGCACTACTCTCGTAGCCATCATTTATAAACTTTATCTTCTGCAGATCAAACGAGCCCAGTCCCTGCCGCGCGGCAGGTGCGTGTTAATGCCTCCCTACTGTTCACCCGTTTAAACCGTGCACAGCCACAGTGCTAAATAATTTTCTTGAATAATTTCTCATATGCTGAAATATATTTGCTATGCCAGTGTAGCGATCCAACAATGCATTACCGCAGGGGGTTTTATAGCATGCAATCACAAAAAAGTGAACATCAACACTATCTTGGTCATCGAAAAAGAATCAAAGAGCGCTTTTTAAAGACCGGTCTTGCGTCATTCCATGATTATGAAGTGCTTGAACTATTGCTCACGTTTGCCATTGCACAAAAAGATGTAAAGGTTTTGGCTAAGCAGCTCATTTCCCGCTTTCAGACTTTTCAGGGTGTCCTTGATGCACCACTCAATGAATTAAAAACAGTCGCGGGCATCGGGGAGCATTCTGCCCTTCTCATGAAACTGGTTAAAGAGTGCAGTGATTTCTATCTCAGAGGGAAAATATACCATAAAGATATAATTTCATCACCAGAAGCGCTGCTTAATTATTGCAAATCCGCTATGGCTGGACTTGGAGATGAACAATTCAGGGTAATCTATTTGAACACAAAAAATGAAATTATAGCCGATGAACCTCTTCAGGAGGGAACTGTTGATCAGTCGGCTGTCTATCCCCGCAAAATAATTGAGCATGCTCTTAAGCACAGGGCAAGCGCATTAATTTTTGTTCACAACCACCCCAGTGGCAGTCCTGAGCCATCCGTTCATGATAAGAATTTAACCGATCTGCTTAAGCAGATCTCTGAAAATATCGGCATCAAGGTACATGACCATCTCATTATAGGAAAAC
Source organism: uncultured delta proteobacterium (assembly GCA_963803975.1). Taxonomy (GTDB): domain Bacteria; phylum Desulfobacterota; class WTBG01; order CAIYCZ01; family CAIYCZ01; genus JAPLIX01. The sequence goes on along the minus strand of CAWDOY010000003.1, from coordinate 183,367 downwards.
AAGGTTATTTCAGCTTCAGGGAAGAAGGGTGTATTTAATTACCACCTGCTTGAGACTGAATAAGAGTTCTAACAAGAAGCAATCACCATCTCTTAAAGTTTAAACTGTTAATAGCAGAATAAAATTCATTACTACTACTTTTATTATTCCTTTATTTGTTACATATAACATTATTAGTCCATTGATTACATTAAAGTAATATGCTAATTTTATTTTATCAATTTAATTAACAAGCTTGAAATTTATTCTGCTTAATCTTTTTTTCTTATACTATATTTGCAATAATAACTCTAACTAAATAATTTTCTTGACAAATTTTTTTGAGGCTGTTAACAATAACATGAAAATAAGTTAAGAATTTCAGGCGCGTAGATCAGCGGGAGATCGCTACCTTGACACGGTAGAAGTCGGCGGTTCGAAACCGCCCGCGCCTACCATTTCATTTCAAAATCCTGACAACATCCAGGTAAACGTTAATATCGCAATGGCATCATAAAAGACAGTTGTGGTGCCATTTTCTTTACATAATCAACCGCATGGAAACAATTAAAATAAAACTGCCCGGGGGCGTGAGCCACACCGTTGAAAAAGGGAAGCTGATTGCAGCACTGCTCAGTGATCTGCAGATTAATCCCGATGCTATCGCTGCAAATCTTGACGGTCACCCCGTTGACTTGAGCACTCCGCTGGTACAGGACGCTGAACTCTCTTTCATTGACATCTCATCTGATGAAGGCAGGGAAATTCTTCGCCACAGCACTTCCCATGTCATGGCTCAGGCAGTAAAAGCATTGTATCCCAATATCAAGGTAACAATAGGGCCGTCAATAGAGAACGGATTCTACTATGACTTTGATTATGACAATACCTTTTCTCCCGAGGATCTGGATAAAATAGAAATAAAGATGCAGGATATCATTGACCGGAATAATCTTTTTACCCGTGTTGAAACAAGCAGGGAAGATGCTATCAAGCTTTTTGCCGAGAGAAAAGAAGACTACAAGGTGGAAATCATCAAGGAAATACCGTCTCCAACAGTTTCCCTGTATCAGCAGGGAGATTTTATTGATTTATGCCGCGGGCCTCACCTGCCATCAACCGGGAAAATCAGGGCATTCAAGCTCCTGAGCATTGCCGGTGCTTACTGGCGTGGTGATGAACGCAATAAAATGCTGCAGCGGATTTACGGCACGGCGTTTCCTTCCGGAGAAGAGCTGCAGCGCCATATTAAGCTTGTCGAAGAGGCCAAAGCCCGCGACCACAGAAAGCTCGGCAGAGAACTCGACCTGTTTAATATATATGATGAAGCTGGTGCGGGACTAATAGTTTATCATCCCAAAGGAGCACTGCTGCGCAGGATACTGGAGGATTTTGAGGTAAGGGAGCACCTTAAAAGAGGTTACCAGATGGTAAAGGGCCCGCAAATACTCCGCCAGGATCTTTGGCAAAAATCCGGCCATCTCGATAACTACCGGCAGTTTATGTATTTTACTGAAGTGGACGGACAAAAGTACGGGTTGAAGCCCATGAACTGTGTTGCCCATATGCTCATTTATAAATCCAAGCTCCACAGTTATCGTGATTTACCGGTCCGTTACTTTGAGCTTGGTACTGTAAACCGGCACGAAAAATCAGGAGTACTTCACGGCCTTACCCGCGTGCGGGAGTTCACCCAGGACGATGCCCATATTCTGTGCACTCCCGCTCAGCTCGATCAGGAAATTGCACGCATCATTGATTTTGTGCGTGATGTTATGGGTATTTTTCAGTTTACGTATGAAATGGAACTGAGCACCCGCCCGGAAAAATCTATCGGCACTGATGAAGACTGGGAGCGTGCTACTGCTGCCCTGCGCACCGTACTGGATAAATATCATATTCCATACGACATAAATGAGGGAGACGGCGCATTTTACGGGCCCAAGATTGACGTTAAGCTCAAAGACTGTCTGGGACGTTCATGGCAGTGTGCCACTATCCAGTGTGACTTTGCCCTGCCGGATCGGTTCGACCTTTCTTACATAGGGGAAGACGGGGCAAAACACCGTCCGGTAATGCTGCACCGGGTAATTCTCGGTTCAATAGAGCGTTTTCTCGGAGTTCTTATAGAACATTATGCAGGGGCATTTCCGACTTGGCTATCACCCGTGCAGACAATTGTACTGCCCATCGCAGACCGTCATTTCCCCTATGGTGAAGAAGTTTTTAAACAGCTCATGGACAATGATATACGAGCGGAGATTGACCTGCGCAATGAGAGCCTGCGCTTGAAAATTCGTGAAGCTCAGCTGCAGAAAACACCCTACATGCTCGTTATAGGGGATCGTGAGGTTGAAAACAGAGGTATTTCTCCCAGACAACGCAGCGGGGAAGACCTGAAGTTCATGCACGTCGATCAGCTTATAGATGTTATCAGGACGGTTTGCCGTCAGGAACTGCAGATAAATCTGCAGAAGTTACAGTGAACCATCAGCAAGGAGGTGTAGTATCAGCATAGAAAAATCACTGCGCATCAACAGGATGATTAGAATAGATAAGGTCCGGGTAATAGATGCCGAGGGAAGACAGCTCGGTATTCTGCCTACTGACCAGGCATTAGCCGCGGCGGCTGAACAGGGCCTCGATCTTGTTGAAGTATCACCGAATGCAGACCCGCCGGTATGCCGGTTCATGGACTATGGCAAATTTAAATATCAGCAAAGCAAGAAACTTCACAAAAAAAGTGTCCAGAGCACCGTGCATGTAAAAGAAATCAAACTTCGGCCCTATACCGGCAAGCATGACCTTGAGGTGAAGATCCGGCATATACTGGAGTTTCTGGAGAAGGGCCACAAAGTAAAAATATCTGTTGTGTTTCGCGGGCGGGAGATACTTCATCAGGAAAATGCATTCGCCCTATTACAGGAAATAAAGGAAGCTGTTCAGGAGCATGGCATCACTGAGCAGGAACCTCGCCTGGAAGGCCGAAATATTCTGATGCTCCTCACCGGGAAAAAACAGAAATAATGTTGACCGGCAGTCTTCGATTATGAGCTGTCCCAGCAACGGGCAATTAACACTATTTTTCAGGAGAATATAACGCAATGCCTAAATTAAAAACCAATAGTGGCGCTGCCAAGCGCTTCACACTGACTAAGAGCGGAAAAGTAAAACGGTCAAAGGCAAACGCAAGCCACTTGCTCACCCATAAAAATAAGAATCGGAAAAGAACCCTGCGCAAAGGAGCACTCATAGCAAAAGTAGATGAAAGAAATGTTCGCAGGCTTATCCCCTATGCGTAGAACAGTGCGTTGCACTTCCCGGTTTTTTTTGTTGCACATGCTCGTGCGCAAAACATCTGCGCCCCTTCTTTTACCGGGTCATGGCCGGATCCCGGCTTGAGACTGAGGTAAAATGACGGTAAGCAACATAATGCAGTGTTTTTAAGCACGCATGCTCTCTAATGAAACAGAAATAGATACAATTTTAAAGTTGAAAGGGTAGTAATCATGCCACGAGTTAAAAGAGGTTTTAAGCTGAGAAGACGAAGAAAAAGAGTGCTGGCTCTTGCAAAGGGCTTTACCGGCCCCCGCAGCAAACTGTTTCGTATCGCCAACGAAACTGTCGCACGGGCCCTTAAATTTTCCTATCGTGACCGACGGGTGCGAAAAAGAGAATTCCGGAGCCTCTGGATTGCCCGCATTAATGCGGCGGTAAGAAATAACGACATGAACTACAGCCAGTTCATACATGGGCTGCAGCTGGCCAATATCACGATTGACAGAAAAATTCTTGCTGATATGGCCATCTTTGACCCGCAATCTTTTACCCAGCTGGTCAGCATGGTAAAAGAACATATTCAGCAAAAAGCTCCTGCGGCTGCATAAGGGGACATACCGTCTATTTGCCGCATCATGAGCATTATGGTGACATCCGGCACACGGTGCTTAGAACAATGTGACAGGTAAAGCTCTCTGCCGCTCACAAAATCTTTTAAGAACGGCATGAAACCAGCCCATGCAAGAAGAAATCGAAAAGCTAAAAAGACAAAGCCAGCTGGAATTAACAAACCTGTTAAATGAAACTGATATATATCAGTTTAAAAGCCGCTATCTCGGCCGTAACGGGTCCCTGACCCAGCTGATAAAGCTGCTTAAAAATGTACCACAGGGTGAACGTGCTGCAGTTGGAGCGCTCATTAACGCCTTCAAGAACGAGCTGGAGGAACAGATAGAGCAGGCGTTGTCCCAGGTGCAAGCTGCAGTGCGCAACCTGAAGGTCTCCGAACACACGGTAGATGTCACCCTTCCGGGAAGACAGGTGCACCTGGGAGGCAGACATCCTGTCACCATTGTAGCTGATAAAATAATTGATATATTTACCCGCCTTGGTTTTGAGATTGTAGAGGGGCCCGAGGTAGAGCTTGATTTCTTTAATTTTGAAGCGCTCAACCTTCCTAAAGACCACCCGGCAAGGGACATGCATGATACCTTTTACATATCAGATGATTCCCTGCTCAGAACGCACACCTCACCGGTACAGATTCGCACCATGCAGGTAACCAGGCCGCCGATCAGAATAATCTGCCCCGGCAAGGTCTACCGCTGTGATTCAGATATATCCCATACGCCCATGTTTCACCAGGTCGAAGGTTTAATGGTTGATGAAAACATCTCGTTTGGCGATTTAAAAGGTCTCTTGACAACCTTCGTTCAGCAGATTTTTGATGAGGATACCCGGCTCAGATTCCGCCCGAGTTTTTTTCCTTTCACTGAACCAAGCGCAGAAGTTGACATCCAGTGCGTGATGTGCCGGGGCAAAGGGTGTCGTGTCTGTGGTAACTCAGGCTGGCTGGAGATTCTTGGTTCCGGCATGGTGCATCCACAGGTGTTTCGCAATGTCGGCTATGACCCTGAAAAGGTCACTGGTTTTGCTTTTGGTCTTGGGATTGAGCGAATCGCCATGCTTAAATTCGGCATAAATGACATCCGGCTCTTTTTTGAAAACGATTACAGATTTTTAACACAGTTCTAGCATTCACCCTATGTTCCTCAGCATTAACTGGCTTAAAGATTTCATATTGTTTGATCTGTCACCTGAAACGCTTGCCGAAAAACTGGTCATGGCTGGCATTGAGGTGGAACAGATAACTCATATCGGCGGTGAATGGAAAAATATTGTGGTGGGCGAGATTCTTGATATCAAGCCCCATCCTCAGGCAGACAAGCTCTCATTGACACAGGTTCAGGCCGGTGAACGGATCTTTTCAGTTGTCTGCGGCGCATCAAATATAACGATCGGCCAGAAAGTGCCCCTGGCTCTGGCGGGAGCAGATCTGCCGAGCGGCATGCAGATAAAGGAAGCAAAAATCCGGGGTGAGCTTTCTCAGGGGATGCTCTGTTCAGAACAGGAACTTGCTTTGGGTAATAATACCTCAGGGATCATGATACTTTCCCCTGATCAAAAATCCGGTACACCGTTTGCGCACGCGCTCGGTCTTGTTGACACTATCTTTGAGCTGGGCATAGCACCAAACCGCCCTGACTGCCTGAGTGTTATAGGCATGGCACGGGAAATTTCTGCGATCCTTGACGTGCCCTTCACCATGCCGGAGATTACCCTGCAGGAGAACGGGACACCCCTTGCAACGCTCACCAGTGTTGAAATTATCGATACGGACCTTTGCCCCCGCTACACCGCCCGTATCATCTCGGATATAACCATAGGACCTTCTCCTCTGTGGATGCGCCGGAGGCTTGAAACAGCAGGGATACGCTCAATCAACAATGCGGTCGATGTTACAAATTATGTTTTGCTTGAATGGGGCCAGCCGCTGCATGCCTTCGATTATGATCTTTTGTCAGGCCACAGAATCGTTGTTAAAAGGGCCTCTGATAAAGAGCGCTTTATAACTCTCGACGGTGATGAACGCATAATGAATTCCGATTCGCTCATGATCTGTGACGGCGCTCGTCCGGTTGCGCTGGGAGGTATCATGGGAGGACAAAATTCAGAAGTGCATGCTTCAACCAGCCGTATTCTCCTTGAAAGTGCCTACTTTTTGCCCGCTTCCATCAGGAAAACCAGCCAGGCAGCAAATCTCAAAACTGAGGCGTCGCTCAGGTTTGAAAAAGGGGTCGATATACAGGGCGTTATTCCTTCTCTTAACCGGGCCGCTTCACTCATTGCGCAATTATGCAATGGCAATATTTCCCGCGGCATTATTGATTGCTATCCCCTGCCCCTGCCGCCGCCGCCATCAATTAACCTCAGTACCGCAAAAACGCGCAAGCACATCGGCATATCATGTACCAATGAGGTTATTGAACAATTGCTGAACCGCCTGCACATGTCGGTAAGCAAATCCGGTGCAGACGAACTGCAGGTCACCCCGCCTACATTTCGCGTTGACATCCAGGAGCCTGTTGACCTCATCGAAGAGGTAGCCCGCCTCAATGGTTATCAGCATATTCCGTTAACATATCCCCTGGCGCGCATATCAGGGAGACCCCGTGCCGCTTCTCATACACTGACCGCTCTTGCACGGGATGTCATGGTATCACAGGGATTTTATGAAGCTATTAACTACAGCTTTGTTGACCCTGCCCTTCTGCCTCGTTTAAATCTTCCGGCGCACGACCTGCGTCTTAGATACGTTACTATTTTAAATCCGCTTGCAGAGGGTCAGTCTATTCTCCGCACTTCTTTGATTCCCAGTTTGCTGGTCAATCTCGGTGATAATCTTCGCCATAAAAACAATACCATTAAGCTGTTTGAAATCAGCACCGTATTTTTTGCTGATCATGCGCGCCCCTTGCCGGTTGAAAAGAAAAGGATATGCGGTCTGATGTGCGGGCTCCGTTTTCAGGAAAATTGGAGCTTTCCCCGGGCCGAGGCGGACTTTTTTGACATTAAAGGCTGCGTGGAAATGCTTCTTGATAAAGCATCTATTTCAAATATCCGTTTTATGCATGATATCCGTGAGCCATTCATGCATCCGCACAATTGCCTGTCCCTGGTAGCCGATGATTTCTACGCCGGCTTTGTTGGCGAGGTGCATCCTGAAGTGCTGGAAAAATTCAATATTGACCGGACTGCGTATCTGTTTGATCTTGATTTTGATTTTATCTGTTCCTCTGTTTCCGGAAAAGCTGCTCAGTTTGCCCCACTGCCCCGCCATCCGGCGATTTATCGCGACGTTGCCCTGATAGTTGATGAAAGCGTAACCGCAGAGGCGGTACACAATGCTATTGCTTCATTTAAAAATAAACTGATTGAGCATATCCTGCTGTTCGATTGTTTTTCCGGCGGCACGATTCCGCCGGGGAAAAAGAGCCTTGCATATCGAATACAGTATCAATCCTACAGCCGCAACCTTACTGATGATGAAATAAATAAAATCCAGGAAAAGCTTCTCCTACACCTAACCAAAGAGGTAGGAGCTGATCTCAGGTAACACATTTCAAGGAGGGCACTGATTTATGACCAAGGCAGATTTAATTGCAAACATTTATGAAAAGGTGGGGCTTTCCAAAAAGGAATCAACAATGATTGTTGAGCTTATTTTTGAAATTATCCGATCTTCCCTTGAGCACGGCGATAAGGTAAAAATATCAGGGTTTGGAAATTTTAATGTTCGTTCAAAGAAGGTGAGACGGGGCAGAAACCCGCAGACCGGGGAAGAGATCGCCATTTCAGCGCGCAGTGTGCTTACTTTTAAGGCAAGCCCGGTACTCAAGAAATACCTAAATAGATAATATAACTTTATTTTTTATTTAGCAGCGTTACCATAAAGCTGCATATAAATTCTAATTATTGTTATAATTTCCTTGCACTTAGTTAATAATTTATATAAAGATAACTAAGTCAGATACGAAACGCCGGGAGCAGACATATCATGGTAGCAGTAATTCCCGATAAGCTCTACTTTAAAATAGGCGAAGTGTGCAAGATTACCGGGGTTGAGCCGTACATTTTGCGCTATTGGGAATCAGAATTCAAGTTAGTGAAACCATACCGGACAAAATCAAATCAGCGCCTGTACCGTAAAAAAGACGTTGAATCAATTCTAAAAATAAAAAAAATGCTCTATGAGGATAAGTTTACCATTGCCGGGGCAAAGCTAAAACTGAAAGATTCAAACATTCACGAGAAAGAGAAAGATAAAGAGAAACAGTTACCCCTCGGCTTTGTACCGCATAAATACCGGGAGGTATTAAAAGAGATAAAGGAAGAGATCCTGCAGATACGGGATTCCCTGATAAGCGGTGTTTCATAACCATAATGGTTTTTTAAAATAAAATGTCTTGAAACCCCGCCATACAGTAATTTGGGAGAGGAATGAGTTGCCATGGATATAAAGGATAAACGTTTAGTTGAGCATATGGAATTAGCAGAACAGGAAAAATATGTAAAAGATATTTCCGGTCTTTTGCCTGACGGGCAAAACAAATTAGAGGAATGTGAGATTATTCACAAGCCGATTAATCTACTGAAAAGGTTAAAACAGAAACCAGTTGATGAAAGCAAAAAAAAGTAAGTCTCTGATCTCCCGTCGCACCAAGGTACAGCGCAAGGTTCGCACCAGGCAAAAAAGCAGCACTGCCGCAGCAGCCAAAACCAAGACAAAGCAGAAACCGGTAAAAAAACAGGTCAGAGCAATAAAAAAGCCATCAAAAAAGCCCGCTCGTAAAGCGATGGTAATACCGATGCGTAAATATTATATCACCATCAGCGGGGAAAAAGTATCGCTCGATAATGAAATTATCAGAAAATATAATCTTAAGGCAGGCGATCTACTGCCCTTTAGTGGACACCGGGTTTTTGTTGAAAAATAGAAGCACCCCACCGTCGAACTGCATTCCGGCAGTTATGATACTTGCGCTTTTACTGTTCTCTCTGTTTTCTCTGCCCTTTTCAGCTATCCCCGCACATGCTATTCAGCCCGCATTTATCAAAGGCACCATATTTAACACGTTTAGCAGTACGCTGGTAACCGGTGCAACCATTACAACGGCAAATGGAGTTTCAACCGCCTCGTCAAACGGGGCGTATGTGTTACGCGTTCCTCCCAGCATCTATACGTTAATCGCAACTGCGCCTGACTCTTCGGCAAATCTCTTATCAGGTATTCCCGCTACTCCCGGAAACATTGCACAGGTCGATTTCGGCATTACACCCGCTTCCACCCCGGTTGGCTATGTTGAGGGTCATATAGTTCGCTCTTCTAACGGAGAGGGTATTCAGGGGGCACTGATCACAACGGACCTTGGCGGCGCAACCATTTCAAGCGGCAGGGACGGCAGTTTCAGGTTGCCTTCCCCCTCAGGCGTGGTTACCATTACTTTTTCTGCAGACGGGTTTACCAGTAAACAAGTTAAAAAATATCCCCTATACCCCTATGTTACAACCAATCTTAATGTTGAACTCAATACAGCTCCTGCTGCTCGCATCGCGGTTAAAGGTATCATCAAGGATGCCTGCACCGGCATACGGATAAATGACGCTATTATTATTTCAAATGCCGGCGAAATCTCCGCAAGCAGTGATGGATTCTATTCCATAGATACCCCTCTTGGACTGTCTACCCTGATCGTCAGCGCTGATGGTTATCAGTTCAGCAGTCAAACCTTTTTTCTCAGCCCTTTTTCTGTAAAAACCTATGATTTCTCTCTCATCCCCACAACAAATGGTACCGGACTCATCCGGGGGTTAATTACCAATCGTGATACCGGAGCTCCGCTATCGGGTGTGCGCGTAGAGGCGGATAATGGCGCAGCCAGTTTCAGCACTCAAGACGGAACCTATAAATTATACTCGAGCATCTGTACGACTGACCCTGTTTGCCTCACGGCAGGGTTTGCTGCCAATATTGAAATCCGTATCAATAGGCAAGGGGACGGTGACCACTCTCAATTTTTCAATGCAGCCTCTGGGAATTATTTCAGGTTTCATCCGGGACCGCCATAACGGCTGTGGCATTAAGGGGGCCATAGTAACCCTGAAGGAAGATCCTGCAGTTTCCTGCATCAGCTCTTCTGATGGCAGATATATGCTGAAAGATATAGAGCCCGGCAGCCATACCGTCAACGTGTCGCACCCTTGTTACCTCTCCGGAGCACAAGCTGATATTGTCGTGTCTGGTGATAACATACTGGAGCAGGATGTTTTACTTGAAGCTGCTGGCATGGGAACTGTTCACGGAGCAGTACACAATATCTTTACCGGGAAGCCAATTGAAGCTGTTGTCGTCAGCACCGGCTATGGTGCGCTTTCTAAAACAGATACAGAGGGATTCTATACTTTGGATCTTCCGGTCTGCAAAACTGACATTACTATTGCAGCGCCCGGCTATCTTCCCTGTATAAGAAAAAATATCAACCCTGCGGTTGATGATTCCTTAGAGCTGAATGCGGCCCTTATCCCCTGGCCTTTTCACATTTTCATGAGCCAGGAGCCTGATACCATTAACGATTAGAACCATCTACCATTGGTCTTGAGACACAAACAGGGGAAATATGGAATCACTGCTTGAAATAATAAAGGAAGAAGAGTTTCTGGGCATTGCACAAAAAGCAGCCCGTAAAATGCTTATTCTGTCATCCTGTTTGCTTGATAATACCCACAAGCTCAACAAAAAGCTGTATGGGATACTGATTAAGGAAGCAACGGATTTAGAAGACCTGCTCGATGACCATGGGGCGCGCAACAACAAAACCTGGGTCTATTTTGGTGAACTTGTCGCTTCTATCCGCAACTTTGCAAACGTTGCCTATATAATCAGCCATATACTGCGCCGCATCACTCTGTACCGCCTGAACAATAAACATGAGACTTCCTTTATTCAGGATGCCCAGTTGATAGTGCAGTTCCTGAATGAGTCCATCATATCCCTCTTTTCCAGTCTTAAAAAAGAGGCTGAACTATTTAACCACTTGAGCATCCCATCCTGCGTGCTTAATGAAGAAGATGTGGAAGAAAATCTGATCGTTAAAGATCCTGCCCCACACGATTGACGAGGAGACGGTGCATGAAATTAATGAAAATGTTACCCGCGTTGCCGCTGAATTTCTTGCCGTTATAAAAGCTTCGGAACATCTTATTGTTCGAGAAAAAAATCACTGATAAAAATATAGAAAAACTCATACCGGCAAAAATCAATGAAGACATCCTGCGTCATATCGAAGCTAAAATGCACAGTCTGCAGTCAATGTATGATACCTATATTCATAAAACGCCGGTTGAATTGAAGGACGAATCGCTGAAAAGTTTACGCGGCTATATTTCCATTACCCTCCATTTTCTGGAAATCGCCCAGGGCCTCTGTCATTTTGTTGAACGGCATGAAACCAAAGTGCGGGCTGAAAGCACCATGAAGCGCATTGAAAAAATTGTCAGCAGAAAAGAAGTGCTCAATACCATTATTAATTTTGCTCTTTATTACTACACCCTGTTTATAAAAGACGGCCTGACGCTGGCTGAATCTATTGTCACAAAATATACCGTTGTTGATTCCATCACGCTTAATGTACCCCAGGGACTTGGCTTTCATCTTAGACCATCAACCCTTGTGGCTAAAGCAGTAAACAACTACGGCACTAAAACAACCATGGTAGTAAGCAATAAAGAGTTCGATGCCGCGAGTGTCATTGACATGATGTGGGCTGCTGGAATCATAAAAAAGGAGGGTATCACGGCAGTTGAGTTCCGGGGAGATAAAAAAACACTCCACGATCTCAAGCTGCTTGCTGAAGTTAATTACGGGGAGGATACCATGGGAAGAAGCGTTCCTCTGCCGGATGAAATATGCGTATCTCAGGTAATTTTTTAGTCGTACGGCTCTATGGTCAGGGATAAAGAGACATGTGCCCCTATGCGAGCAGCAGCCAGACGCTTTATTATTGCTCTGTAATGATTGTTTGCATTCTGACTGCAGACGCTGCTACCCCCCTTCGACAGGTAGCAACCTTCAATCTGGTTTTCAGATAGCAGTAGCAGCGATTCCTTGATCAGTTCGCAATATGCGGTAATCAGCAGAGGATCTTCATTCCACCCATCAAGACAAACAATCTCTACGGCTGCGTTATCAATAGATTCTATTAGTTTTGCCGGTATGTCATAGTTTACATGGATACAGTCAGTATTGCCAAAGGTGGCTGCGGCAATAATCTTTTTGACTTTTTTATGCGCCAGTCCTTCAGCCGCTTCTGCTATTTCAGGATGGGTGAATTCATTAAATGCCCGCACGATATTCTCCCCTGGGAAGCCTCTCTCAATAAGCCCCTTTTTTACACTCAAAGCAAACGCTTTCTCCTGCTCATTGCATTTGGTATGTATAGTGGACGATAAAGCCCACTGATCCGGTTCTCCATGGGAAACGAGTAGTATGCCTGTTTTATCTGGCGGAATGTTTCCCGCAGCTCGCATAATTTTATTTATTACCAGTTGTATTGGTTCCGGTCTATAAAAGAGTGGCTTACTCATAACCCAGGTAACACCCTGTTCTTGCAGATTCATGCATTCAATTTTATTTTTTATCTCCTGCGTATGCGAGGAATCTGTCATCAGCATGGGAACAAACACCATCCTGGTTATTCCTTCACGTATCATCTGCTCGGTAACGGCCGTAAAATGCGGGCTGGTGAATTCATTGAATCCATAACTGACTACGTGTTCATGCAACGTCCGGGCTATTAGTTCGCTTTGCTTGCCAATGATCTCATTATGTCTTGATCTGCCCCCTATGGCTGCATATTTTCCCTCTATTATGGGCAGCATCAGGGGAATGGCTTCATCAGAAGGAGCTTCGATACCGGTTCTCTTTAACTCCTCAAACATTTCATGCAGCGCTTCAGCCCACAGTTCTTCTTCAAAGACTTCCGGCTCTCCATGGCCAATCATGATTATCCCTGTTTTGGAATTTATCCCTTCTATTGTCATGTTCGTATATTACCTTGTTTTCAGGGCTTCATCAAGTATTTTGCCAAGAGCAAAAAGCCTGGTATAGATATCCGGGTATTCTTGTTTGCTGACAATAATCCCACCCATGCTCTCGGCAAATTCTCCAATCACAGCATATTCATAATAATCAAATACCAGGCGCAGATTAGCTGCTGTTTTCTCCTGGTCAGCACCACCCGACACGACAACAATCATGCCGAGTTGCCCCTTAAAAGGCCGTTTCCCGTGGTTCTCTGCTCCCATCCAAGTGTCTCCCTTGCCGGTATAGCAGGTAGGGATGGTTCTATCGATAAAGTTCTTTAAGGGGCCTGGTACATTACCAAAATAAGTGGGAGATGCTATTATAAGCGCTCTGGCTGCAAACATTTTTTCGATGGCCACTTTCATGTCATCGTCCTGCCAGCATTCGCCAGGTGTTTTGTACTTACACTTTTGACAGCTTATGCAGTGGCCAATCTTCATAAAAGCAGGCCACAGTATTTCATATGGCCTGCCTGCTCCAGACAGTACCGCCTCCAGCACGCTGTGAGTAGTTTTATGTTTTCTGGGACTTCCACAGATTGCTAAAATGTCCATTAATTTCTCCACCGTTAAGACCCATTTAGTGCTGGTTGATATATTATGTGTTGCAGATTGAATTTTCCAAGCAGGTTCAGACCCATCCTTATGCGGCAAGGTCTGAACCTGCTTGCGAGTCAGGCAAATAACAAATTATTTTTTCTTAGATAAAATGGAGTCAATTGATTGGTAAAATGCTTCAATTACGTACTTTTGATATTTGCCTACCGGCACTCCATTATATATTATGCGGGTTTTTCCTTGTACAAATTCTCTGGTTAAAGGAACCGACCAGTCAGGATAATCAATCGGCTTATACAAATCATACTGATCAAACCCGTGATAGTTTTTCAGTGCATGGTGAAACATCGTATCTGAGTTTTCGCCATAAAATTCTATCGGGATATTAATCGCATAATCATATCCTTCCTTGATTGCATTCCAGTAGGCGCGGTTGGTTGAAAGATATTTTTGTTTTGGGTCCCAGATCGGGTCTGCAAACTCATCCTGTGCTGCTACCACATTAGTCTTTTTAAATTTATATGAATCCACCATCTCCTTGATTTCTTCAAACAGCTTGTCGCGCCAGGGTGGAGCAAGCTGTATCCATGCTTCCCATGTGAAAAGATCCCAGGGCATGCCGTGAACACTTACCACTACCGTAATGCTGGCATCTTTAGGCAAAGTATCCAATCGGTCTTTCAGCATTTCTAAAAACGCCTTTCGATAGGGCTGATAGAGCCCCATGGGCGGCGCCATGATGACCTTAATTTTCTTACCGGGGTGTTCTTTTTCCCACTCCTCAATAAACTCAAAGCAGTGGCGAAAACCTGAGTTAAATTCTTCAAAGTGCGAGTACATGGGAAGAGGCGAGCTGAGCACGAGCGTAGTGCATCCTGCATCGAGCAGTTCATAGAGCTTTTCGCGCAGCTCATAATAAAACATATTACATTCAGCCCGGAACTCAATATTTCCATATTTTTCCTTCAGCTTTTCATGTGCACCATCAATTACCTTAAAGGTCTGCTTCCAGTGGGGAAGATCATGCTGGAGGCTGCCTTTATTGTGATACCAGATGCGGGATTTATTTATTATTTTCCCGCAAATAGTTGGCTGGCCACCCTTGCGTCCGGTGTAGAGAAAATAGCCGTGATCAAGATAGAGCATGGATGATGGGGGAACCCATTTCACCAGTCCCTGCTTATACTTCTCGATATAGGGCATTCCGTCTATGTCACGGTCGCTACCATCAGGGTCAATAAGACTGGTCGGCGTAAAAGATTCATGAGAGTGGAACGTAACCGGATCAAGCAGAGCGACCCCTTTATCTGCTGTAACAAAATTGCGGGCCGGCCAGGGAACGATCGTCTTAAAGATTTTTTTCGCTACATTATTGAAAAACACCGGGCTGATCTTTTCCGGCATGATCAAGCCGGCCACCAGAACCCCTATCTTCCCTTCAGGCACGGTATCCTGATTCTTATAGAACTCATAATAATCGGGTTTTTGTGGTAGGTTTTTATACTTGTATAATCCATACCCTGCGATAACAAGAACAACTATACATAGTAGGACTATTTTAAGAATTTTCATGCTATACCTCTTGGTGTATTTAAATTTATTAAGGTTCGGAACCGCCTAAACTAAAGATGGTCCCGAACCATAGCAGAATTATTGTTGTTTTATTTTTCAGGAGGATAGTCTTTGTTAAATTGTTCAAGCGTTTCCTTATACAGCCAGTTTTTTGGATTAAGAGCAACCGCCTTTTCAAAATTCGGACGGGCAAGCTTAGGTTGAAATTTTATATTCGGGCTCATGAAAAATTTACCGTACCAGAAATATCCTTCGGCCCTGTTGGGATCAAGTTTTATAACCACCTGCAGATAGCTGATGGCTTCACGGGGATTGCCTCCCATTTTCTGTGATCTGCCGAGCTTGTAGATACCATAAGCCAGATTGGCGCTTGCGTCATTTTTGCCTTTCTCAATGGTAAGCCGGGTTACATCCAAAAGGCTCTTCATATGCAGCATGGCACATATCATGTTGCCGCAATGGCGTATCTTGCGATATTTGATTACAGCATAATAAGGAAGTATTTGGGGATTTCCCGGACTCATTTCATCAGCCTTTTTAATTAAGTCAAGGGCCTTATCAATCATCTCCCCGCCTTTAGCCCACAGTGCCTTATCGCCGGCATACTTTTCCTCATCAAGCCAGTGCTTTTTATCAGTATTTGCTTTTTCCGCATAGAGCATCGAATACCAATAGTAAAATTTAGCCAGCACCAGACAGCCATCAGCATCCTTATCGCTAACCTGTGAAGTTAATTCCTTTTCCAGATTTTCAAATGCTTTAAAATCACCACTGTCCCAGGTATCGTCTATTTTAGTTTTCAAAGCTTTTATATCTGCGGCTGCGTAGGCTACGGTGCCGTATGCCCACATGCACATCAGTGCTGCAACTATAACTGGTATTATTGGTAATCTGATTTTATTCATGTTCTTCTCCTTTGTTTATTATTTTTTCCCGGGAAAACCCATCTTGCGTCTTTCCTCAGATGCTTCTGCCATACTTCCCCGCGCATCAATAAGCTTTTCCATGATATCCGGACGCTCTTCTGATATTTTTATCATCCCGTCTCCGCCATATATCTCGCCGAGCATATGGAACAGATAGTGGAAATCCATGGTCTGGCGAAAGACCTTCCCCGGCAGCTCTGCCAGATAATCAAGGTCTTCGGTTGCAAGAAACTTCTGCATTTCAATTGCAACCATTTTTCTGTTGCCGTGCGGCTGGTAAAAATTAATGCCATACCAATCAAGATAGCTTTGCACTCCTTCACGGTTTGGTTTTCCATCATGCAAAGCCAGCGTAACAGCATTTGCCGCCTTCCAGCCAAAACACATTGCCGAGGGAATGCTCACCTCCTGTATCCAGGCAGCATCAGACACCAGTATCACATTATCTTTAAACGGGTCTTCCAGTGCCTTATAGACATTCACAACACATCCGGTAAGTCCTGTTTCGCGCACCTTGGCCTTTTTAAACCAGGATGAAAAGACCGGCGATTCCTTGATGAACCATTGCATGGTTGCATGCAGGTCTACTGACGGGTCATGGGTAAGATGCCCGATGTGATTTACCCCTTTTTCAAAATAAGGGAGTATGCTGTAGAAGCCATGTTTGGTGAGAGCTATGATAAACCCGTTTAATTCATCATAGTCCATTCCCTCAACCTCATAACCGATGTGACGCGAGGTAGCAAAAAACTCCCGTTCTTTGTTGAAACCGGCAAGCCGTGCAATCCTCGAATTAGAACCATCTGCCGCTATCAGAAACGGTGCTTCATACTCCTCGCCGTTGCCGGTTACCGTAACCCGGTTATCGCCGGTTTTCACGGCAGTGACATTTACATTGGGTAACACCTCAACACTCGTTGCCAGACAATCATCAAGCATGCTTTTTAACAGTATTTCTTTATTGAGCGCTATGGCTACCCGGTTTTTTATTGGATCGTCCTTCAGTTTCGTCCAGTCACCAAACCGCAGCCTTTTTCCTCCCGGCGAATAAAGGTGGAAGCCAAAAACATTGGTGTACGGGCCGTCATAGCGAGTGGAAAATCCGCCAACAGGAAAAGTGACCCTCTTATCCCGTTCGTTATACAAAGCGAGCTGGCCAAAGGTGTATTCATTGATAGCAAACACGCCGCCGTCAAATCTTCTCACCTTGCAGATATCTGTTTTCCTCTCTAAAATGACAACCTTCAAGCCGTTCTCAGCAGCGATTCTTCCAGCCATTAATCCTGCAGGGCCCGCGCCCACTATCACGAGATCATATTTTTTTGCCATATAGCATCCTCTTTTATAAAATGTCTAATTATTCGTGCTAATCTTCGTAAGGTGCACGCACGGGACAGACTTTTATGCAGATGCCGCATTTTGTACAGATATCCTGATCTACAGTCACCACATCCTGTATCATAGCAATCGCAATCACTGGACAGAGGTCAATGCACCCGCCGCATCCTACACACTTAGTTGTATCTATTTTTGCCATGCTTAGTATCCTTTTAAAATAGTTAGTCACTACAACCTTTTCAAAGCCTCTTTTGCAAGCTCAACCCATGCTTTTATAAGAAGCGGGTTATCGTTCCATCCTCCGGTATAAACCAGTTCTATTGAAGGATCTACCAAGCTGTCCGTGCTTTGGTCGGTATATCGTAGGTGATATGCATTCCTTCAGTAGTGCCAAAGCTGGGGATGACAACCACTTTCTTTGCTTTCCGTTCAGCCATAAGCTCTACCGCCTCGGGCATTTCCGGTTTTTGGAATTCATTAAATCCCTGGGTAATATTTTCCCAAACAAAGCCTCTCTCAATTAAGCCCTTTTTTACGCAGTTACAGAATGCAATCTCCTGCTCTTTGCATTTTGTATTTAACAGATTCGCTTTAACCCAGGCCTCAGGTTCTCCGTGTGATGCAAGCACAACCCCGACCTGCTCATACGGCGTATTCCCGGTAGCTTTCAAAATTTTATCGATAACGAGCTGCGTAGGTTCAGGTCTGTAGAAGAGTGGCTTGCTGATTGCGTATTTTATCCCCCGCTCCTCAAGCTTCATCTCTTTTATCTTGTTGTTTATTTCTCCGGTGTGTGTGGAATCCGTCTGCAGCATGTGCAGAAAGACTATCTTTTTAATTCCATCCTTAATCATCCCTTCTGCCACTTCGGAAAATTCAGGCCCCATAAACTCCATAAAGCCAAGACGGAAATCATAGCCGGGCATCTTCTGTGCAGACAAGCTTGCACTGCAATCGTGACATTTCGGCATGGCGTGATTTACCTCCCATAACCTCATATTTATGCTTAATCTCTTCAAGGATTGTCGGAAATGCTTCATCAGTAGGTACTTCCATGCCGGAGTCCTTAAACTCTTTGAACATCAGTTTTAAGCCTTTTTCCCATACCGGAGCATCAAACGTTTCCGGCTCTCCATGGGCAACCATAAGAATACCTATCTTTTCTTTGCCGCCTGCAGTTGCTGCCTTTTTTGCTTCTGAAGCAAATAGTATAGAGGCGGAACTAACCATAAATATAAAAGCAAACAGTACTGACAATGTTTTTTTCATAACAATTCTCCTCCATATTTTTTCATAGTTTTAAATTTTCTCTGGCTTTCATTTTCTGCTATTATTGCGTAAATGTTTGCCTCCTTTCTGTTAAGAACATTTCGTTTAATTTTTCCCCATGCCGGCCTCTTCTTTGAACTCATTCACTACGCCGACTGTTATTTTTTTGTAGCCTTTCTCTCTTGCAAATTCCTCAGTACCTGCAACTGCCATTGTTTTAACTTCCTGCGGAATCTTTTCCATCAATTCCCTGGCTGGTGCATCCCATTCCATGGTAAATGTTAGTTCTGCAGAAAATTCCCCCTGTTGCTCTCCGTCTTGACCGCCCTGCAATGCAGATAAAAATTTTGATTTAAACCTGGTTGGCGTGTACTGTTCTGTTACCGTTCTAATTATATCCATAGTAATTCCCGTGCCATTTTTAACTGCAAGCTCTTCTGCTTTTTTCTGCAGCTTTCTCATGGCGGTAGCTTTAATAAAATGCGGAATTACGGCTGCGACTTTTACAAACGCTTCCCGTGCATCAAGGTCCCAGGGAATTTCTCCCAAAGAGATGGCTTCTTCCATGCCGCCCTTGGTCTCAATGAGAAAATTGATATAAATCTGATTGCCCGTCTGCTGAATCAAATTCCTTGCCCCCTGGAAACCCATGTAGGGGCTTGCCTCTGTGGCAATGTATCCCAGCGTTGGAATATCAGCGAAGAGGAAGTTATTAAAACCAAGTTCTTTGGCTATCTTTAAATCATAAAAGTTGCCCATAATCATCATCGGGCCCTTTTCGATAAACTGCTCCTTCTTTTCATCAATGGTAGGTTCTACCAGAACATTACTGCAGACTTCTTTTACTTTTTCCCCTGCAGCATCACTGCCTACAGCCACCATGGAGAGCTCCATTCCCAATTCCTTTTTCAGAAATTGACTTATGCCCACTGCATAGGTATCGTTATTATCCAGCGACAGAGCAGCAGAGCATTCAAACGTAATAGGCAGCACCATAAAGGACTGGATTAGTTCAAATATCATTTCGGTCTCTTCTTTAAGATATTCCCGTGCGTCCACCTTGAAAAAGCCAGCAATTTCTTCAAGCCAGACAGCAGATTCTTTAAAACCAATTGGTACATGGCCGGCAAGATACGGAATGCCGAATTTCTTCTCCATGATCTGCGCCGTCTCAATACCGCAGTCATAGGGATACAAGCAGAGGTTTAATAAAGCACGTGGTGCGTTAATAATTTCATTCACTCGTGATCCACCGGTCAGTACCGCATTAACCTTGATGCCGATACGTGAAAGCATTCTTTTTAGCTCAAATGCGTCAGCTCTCCAGTTAAAGGTATCAAAAGTCGGACCAATAAAATTAACTGTTTTAGCAATCTTTTCAACAGCTGGAACCATTATGTCTATCAGACTTATTAACGCCTTTTCCCTTCCCTCGTGCAGGCTTCCGCCAATCGGGGGCCTTATTACGACACAGTTTTTATCTCCGACTTTTTCTACAACCCCCTCCACATCATCGCCGGTTATTTCAACACTGGGAGAAGTAACAATGATTACCAGTTTCGGTTTTGGTTTTCGTGCCAGGGTTTTTCTCAACACTGCTTCGAGCTGGTTCTCTGCACCCTGCATAACATTGGCATATGAAAGTGACGTCGTATATAATTCAAACGGATACTCATGCATCAGCGCATCCATATGCTGACTGATGTAGCAGCCGGGAGGTGCGTGGTAAATAACCCGCGCATCTTTTATACCGAGAGCCGTCCACAAAGCCCCCTCAAACGCTGAAGGCTTATGAATCTCCTTCATCTTCAGCTCGCGGGCGCCTGCCAGTTCCAGCTGCTTCATTGCCTTGCCTTCAGTACTACGCATTGAGATCGCCTCCGTATCTCTGAACCACATCTCTCCAGGATGATAATACATCGAGCTTCATACTCTCATGGAACTTTTCCCCCATATCCAGAGCAAAGTCATATCCGTAAGCAGTTAAATAAGTCATGTTGCAAAATGTTGGAATAAGCCGCGAGGTAAGTTCTACCCGGCCCTGCGTTTCACAAAACACTGCATCCGGCCGGTACTGATCATAGAGATCCTCCAGGGTATCAAAATCTTCCTCAATAATAGTCACGTTGTATCGCTTCTTCTGCAGCTCTTTCTCCTGCTGTGCGAACTTATTTTTCATTGAAGGAATCATTATGACCTCAGCTCCGAAGTCAGCCATAATCTTGCTCAGCCCGAACTCACTTGCCGGCCCGAATGCAAACATCACTTTAATCGGGTTTTTGGCAAAGCGCTCTTTTATAGCTTCTATGCGGGGCCGCATTTCCTGCTCCTGCTGTATCCACCAGATCATGCAGCTTCTGGTTTTTCAGGATATCAGCAACCCCCCGCAGGAAATTTGTAGTGCCCTGCACACCTGCAGGAATTTCAATATATTCTACCCTTGACCCGAAGCGTTCGCTCATCTCTTTGCAGGTCAGGAACGGTACTACATGGACTGGGAATATAATTTCTGCACATGCAATTTTTTCCATTTCATTCAGATGCGGAGCGGGAAACGGGAATACCGTAATCCCTGCCCGCTTTAAAAACGTGTCAAATGATGTAAAAGCTCCGGCATCCTGCCCTGACCTTCCAACCAGACCAATTGATCCCTTTACCTTCTCTTTTATTTCAAGCAGTCTCACGATCGATACCCACGCCACATCGTTTCCCAGAGGCATACATTTAGGGAAATTGAATCCACTGTCAATATAGGTCACTTTTAAATCAGGCAGTTCCAGTTCTATTTCACTGATTACCCCTTTTATATCCTCGCCGATGAGCTGGGGAAGACACGTATTGATGATTACGATTATTTTTGGCTTATACTGGCGGTACATATTGATTATTTGATTTTTTAAATTTTCTTCGCCGCCGAAGACCACCTCTGATTTCTTAATCAAAGTACCAGCGGTAAGAAGGCGTGATGGACGGCAGGTCATGGTTCCTATCTGAATCTGATAGGCGCATGGCTGCGGTCCATGCAGCAAAGGAATGATTCCCTCCACCTTCCCCAGTGTTGCCAAAGCCTGCATTGAAGAACAGCAGTGCTCATAGCTTTTAAGCATAATCCTCTCCTTATCTGTTTATTCTACAGGCCGTATTATACCGTGCTGTTTTTCTTCAGTACGCTGTACGCTTTGGCAAGCGCATTCATAAGCTCACCCCGGTCTTCTTTACTCAGATTGCTGAGTATGTTTTTAAGTTCATTCCTTCGTTTATCCATGAATTTCTTGCGCAGCTTTTTTCCTTTTGCAGTTAAACGTACCTTTACTACCCTCCGATCCTGAGAATCCCTTATCCGCTCGGCAATTCCTTCCCGCTCCAGATTATCAATCATTTCAGTCATGGTCGGCATGGTAACAGAAGCATTTTTACTTAACTCGCCCATGGTATAGACCGTATCTTCCCGAAAGGCCCCCATGGTCTTAAACTGTGACATACTGAAATCAAAGCCTGATATTTTGCCGCTGTCTTTTATTACGTTATTAAAAAACTCAGTGAAAAAATTTCTCCAATTGCGCAGATGATCTCCGAACTCCTCAATTTCCTTTAAATTAATGTTTTCATTTTTATTTTTCATTATTTTCTTTCCTGTCTTCATATCCGGTAAATGGTCAGCCGATTATCAGCTGTAATAATTATGTTGCCACATGCTGTTTAATTTGATACCTTATATTTAGTTTCCAAACTATTATCACAAGCAACTTTCGAGTCAAGATATATTTATCAGCCCTTTAATTTCATTTTTCTTGAAATTAAAGGGCTCTTATATTATCTGTTTAACGCGGTTAATTATAACATTTTACTCTTTCCAATGGAGGTTCATGCATGTCTCAGGATTTTACCGAAATACGAATTGTAGATAACTTTTATCAGACGTCGAGTTTTATTCCGATGCCGGTGATACTGGTGAGCACCTTATTCAGAGTCCGGGATGATCAACCTGGGACCGTATTCACTCTGCTTTCCCCATATTATCGCGGGAGACCAGCAGCACGCCATGATGCTTATCGCACGCGGCAGCAGCAATACCGCCGCTAACATCATACGCACGAAAGTTTGCTCCCTTAATTATATTCCTGACACGAAGAAATATATGAAGAACTGCGTTATGCTTGGTTATCCCGGTGAGACCACTGAGGAGAAAATGAAAAGAAGCATCTTTACCCTGCTGCCGGCAACCCCGTATGGCAAGCCGCGCAACCGCCAGGTTTGCGCGACGCATCCTGATATTGTGAAAGAGGCGGTTCAGGTCTTTTTGTGCAGCTGGGATGAGAGTTTTACGCTGCAGCATAATAAAGAGCGCATGGAATACCACTTTCTGCTGCGCATTGACAAAATCATCATGCAGAAAAAATGGCGGGATTGTTTATTCAAGGGACAGGGGTTCCCTGCCCTGCCCGTTGATTATGGATACCGGGATAATGTACGGTTCTGGTTTGCCAGGCACTCACCGCCCTATGCTATCCCGATCCCGCGGGGAAAAGGCAACACCATGGCAACCGTTAAGTATGCCTGTTCCCGATTTGACCCGAACATCACATGGCAGGAAGATGCCTGCGCACGGCTTTTGAAAGTGCCCGCTATCTTTTTGAATGGAATGATAGAAGTGGTTGTTGATGCAGCAAAAGAAAAGGGAATTTCTGTCATTACCCCGCAGTTTGTAGACAGTCTGAGGGATAAGCGGTTTGACGAAGAATAGTTATTTCAATTAATCAAAAGCCGAGCTTCTTCCGGTATTCCTCGACAACCGCTGTAGTTATTTGACCATAATTGTTCTCGCGGGCATAGCCTTCTGTTTCCCTCACCGCCTTTGCCACGAACTCATCGGGCACCATCTCAAGCATCTCTTTAGCAGCCCTGATCCCACTCCATCTGAAACACGGTCTGCTCAGCGCCATCTGGAACAAGCGGGGTATCTTTTATATCCGTAAAGATGGTGGCATATTTTGACTTAAACCTCGTCGGGGTATATTTTGTGGCGACCTCCTGCAGGATCCCCAGCGTGACCGAAGATTTTTTTTGCACGGCTGTCTCATCTGCCACTTGATGAATTTTCTTCAGCGCGATTGAACGTATAAAATGAGGGAGCATCTCAGCAATCCTTCCCAGCGCCCGCTCCGCATCGAGTTCCCACGGCACCTCCCCTGCTGATATGGCGCCTTCCATTTCCCCCTTGGTCTCAATAAATATCTTGGTATAAATCTCATTGCCCATGGCCTGCACCAGATGCTTAGCACCCATGAAGCCCATGAATGGAGTAGTTTCTGAAAAGATGTATCCGATAAGCGGGATATCCGCAAACAGGAAGTTCTTGAATCCCAGGTCAGTTGCAAGCTTGAGGTCATAGTAATTCCCGAGAATAATGGTCGGGGATTTCTCCAGCATTACCGACTTTTTCTCATCAATGCTTGGATTTAATAGTACCGTAGAGCAAACCTGGGACACTTTTTCCAATGCCTCATCAGTTGCTACCGACGCCATGCAAACATCCATGCCGAGTTCTCTTTTCAGAAAACTGCTTATCCCGACGCTGTAGGTATCACAGTTGTCAGTTGAGAGGGCAGCCGTTGCTTCAAAGAAGGTGTTGGTTACCAAAAGCGTTGTGACAAAGTCCCGGGCACTTTTTATTTCCTGTGCAATATACTGCTTTGCATCAATCAGAAAGAACCGGGCAATTTCATCAAGCCATGCAGCTGATTCTCGGAAGCCAAGGGGAATATGGCTTGCAATATACGGTATGCTGAACTGCTCCTGCATTTTCTTGGCAAATTCTATCCCGCAATCATAGGGATACATGCATATATTTAGTTCAGCCCGGGGTGCATGTATAATTTCATCAACCGTGCAGTCAGCTGTTAAAACAGCGTTGACGCAGATACCGATGGCAGAGAGCATTCTTTTAAGTTCAAATACATCCGCCCGCCAGTTGAACGTATTATAGGTCGGCCCTATTAAATTGACGGACTTTTTCCGCTTCTCTTCGTCTGTCTTCATCAGTCCGGTCAGAGCGATAAATGCCTTTTCCTTTCCATCAGCGAGTGTGCCGCCCAGGGTTGGTCTTATTATTACCGTCTTCTCGAATCCTGCAGCCGCGACTGCACCCTGAACGTCATCGCCGGTAATCTCAATCACCGGTGAGGTTATTATAATAATTGCCTGCGGCTTTTCAGCGACAACCTTTTCCAGCACCTCCTCCAGCTTTTTCCCGGTGCCCTGCATAACTTCAGCGTATGATATGAGCGTGCTGTACATCTCAGGATGCCATTCATTGCAGATGGAGTTCATGTGCTGCATAAGATAGCAGCCGGGAGGTGCATGATAAATCACCCGGGCATCTGTTATCCCCTGCGCGGCCCATAAAGCGCCTTCAAAAGAAGATGGCTTATGAATCTCCTTCATCTTTATTTCTGGAGCAATAAAATCTCTTCTGTCAGTTGCAGACATGCTATCTCCAATACAAAACTACGATCGTGCACAGGGTTTAAAAATCATATTTATGCAGTTCCTGAGTTCCAGATTAATTTGATTAGGCTGTAATTTATGAGTTCCTGAGTTCCAGATTCTATCCTGCGTATTGACGCATAATATCCTTCCACTCGGTAAAAAATGGCTGCTTCAAGTTCTCAAAAAAGTTTTCACCAAAGTCCAGGGCATAATCATAGCCGTATTCATTCAAATAGTTCTCGTTGATGAGACAGGGGATAAGGTTTCGTATAACCTCAACGCGTGCCTGGAAATCACCAAACACAACATCCGGCTTATATAAACCTACAAGGTCTGAAACTTTGTTAAAGTCATTTTCATGGAAGATAATGCGGGAGCCATAGCGCTTTTGCAAAATGTCCTGCTCCTGGCGGGCAAAGGCATTGCGCATGGATGGCACAATAATCACTTCTGCTCCGAATTCAGCCAGTATTTTCCCAATTGATGTTTCATTGGCAGGCCCGGATACTAACAGAACCTTTGTTGGCTTCTGTCTGAATTGCTCCCTTATTTTCTCTAATCGCGGCAATGATCTTTTTTCTTCACGGTCTGCAATTTCTTTAAGTTTAATGCTGCCTGTCAGGTCGGCAACTCCGCGTAGAAAATTGGTAGTCCCGGCAATCCCCACCGGCAGTTCAATATAAACAGTCTTTGAGCCAAACCGTTCATTAATCCGTTTGCTGGTCAGATAGGGGACTAAATGAATGGGGAACAGATACTCAGCCTGGACAATCTTCTCCATTTCTTCAAGGTGCCCGGCAGGAAAAGCAAACGTGGTAATACCCGCTTCCCGCAACAGAGACGTCAAGACAGCCCATGCTGTCCGCATCCTGCCCTGCCCTCCCCAGTATTCCCACTGAGCCCTTGATCATATCCCTGGGCTCCAGCACGTCAATAATCGCCCGCCATGATACGTCATTGCCCAGTGGGGTAGATTTTGGCTGATTGAATCCGGTCTCACAATAGGTCACCTTCAGCTCCGGCAGTTCTTCCTTCAGCTCGATGATTACTCCCTTTAAATCTTCGCCTATGAGCTGCGGAACACAGGTGTTAATAATCACGATAATTTTGGGCTTGTATTGTTTATAGACATTAACAATCTGTTCTTTGAGCTTATCTTCACCGCCAAAAATAACTTCACTCTTTTTAAGTGTGGTGCCAATGGTCAGCAACCGGGATGGCCGGCAGAACATGGAGCCGATCTGATTGCCGAAGGCGCAGGCCTGCGGTCCATGGAGGATGGGTATCACTCCCTCAATCTTTCCGAGATTAGCAAGAGCAATACAGGAAGAACAGCAGTGCTCGTAGGATTTTAAAGGCATTTTCTATCTCCATATTATTCTTCACCGAAGCAGTCTTTTGGGCTCTGCCCCTTTAATTCTCAAGAAGCGACGCTGTGGCTGCCGCAGACTTAATCGCCCGGCGATTGCATTTACATAACGGTTCATGACATCTTTCCTTTTGGCTTTTTTGCTCCCCTGCTGGGTGCTTTCAGCTTCCTCAGTTTCTTCACGGCTTCCTCAAAATCCTTCTCCGCCTGTGTCGGTTCAGCCAGACGCTTCTGCTCGAACTTCTGATATTCAGTTTCAGCTTTCAGTAGAGCGTTCTCATGGCTCACCTTGCCTGCATGAGTAAGAATATCGCGCTCACTTATTCGTAGAAATTCGTCGAGCTTGGCGATCCATTCGCCCATATACATGGGTTTACGGTTCAATGCCTGAAGTTCTGCAAATTCCAAATACAGTGTCACAATGCGATTGAGCGCATCGAGTTCCTTTTCGTCGAGATAGTTCTTCGCAATGCTCACATCATCTTTGTTGGGATGAGCGCCAGTCCAGCTGGTGAGTCCCATGCTGGGTTTTTCAGAATCGACACGCGCGGCGATTACCTCCGCTGCGGTGTGGCCGTGGGCAGCCCAGTGCATTTTGTTCTGCACTGTGGCAAAGAATTTCTGTGACATTTCCGTGGAGAGTCATAGTCAATGCTCGTGGCGTAAATATCAAGCACCTTGCGCCAGAAAACCTTCTCTGATGAGCGTATGTCGCGGATGCGGGCGAGCAGCTCATCGAAATATCCGCCGCCGCCAGCTCTTTTAAATCGCTCGTCATCAAGGTTAAAGCCCTTGACGAGATATTCAGTAAGCCGTTCAGTTGCCCATTGCCGGAACTGTGTTCCCCGGTGTGAGCGCACACGATAGCCGACTGCAAGAATAGCAGGCAGACTGTAGAATTTTCGTGACCGGGTCACCTTCCGCGCCCCTTCATTTTGAACTTGTAAGAATTCCTTACAAGTTGCTCCTTCCTCCAGTTCGCCCTCCTCATAAATGGCTTTTAAATGAAGCGTGATATTTTGCGGCGTGGTTCTGATACAGTTCCGCCATGGTTCCCTGCGTCATCCAGACGGTTTCACCCTCCATTCGTACTTCAATTCGAGTTGCGCCGTCTTCGGTCTGATAGAGTAAAACTTCGCCCTGTGCCGAAATTGTTTTTTTCAGCAGTTTATCACTCACCATGTATACTCCACGAATAGTATCTGTTGCCCTGTGTGTACGGTGCCTTGTTAGCCCGTATTTAACTTATTTTTCTTGCGTTACTGCCGCTTGCTGCTGATAGAGGTACTTCTGGAAGCCGGCGAACACCTTGCCAATCTCCTCCGGCTTGCCCAGGTCGGCCACGGCATCGGCAATGGAGTCGTGATACTTGAGCCGCAGCAGCGGTGTCAGCTTTGTCCTGGTCGAGTTCCTCCACGCCGACGCTCACGTAATGCGACAGCACGAAGTCGAGGAAGACCTGCTGCTTGCTGTTGAAATGCTGTGCTGATGATGACCTTGGCCTTTGCGGCCCGTTCCTCACGGGTGAGCGGCGGCAGGGCATAGGCCACATGGGCCAGCACGTCGAACAGGTCGCTCTTCTCGGCGTCGATGATCTTCTGCATCTCGGCCAGTTGATCTTTGCCGAAGCCCTTTTCGGCCAGTCCCTCCAGCAGCTTCTTGCGCGTATCCGGCGCGCTCCAGAGGGCGCGCAGTTCCTCTTCGTCCTTGAAGAACTCCGGCAGCTTGCCGAAGAGCACTTCCATGAACTGCTGCGCCGACATCGGCGTGCCGTCGGGGTGCCAGAAGCTCGTCACCATCATGTGCTGGATGGTGCGTTCCTTGCCGTCGGCGAGCTTCACCTTCGCTTTCTTCTTGCACACGCACGGACGCTTGCCGCAGTTCGGGCACGGTTCTTTCGACGCATTCGCAAGGCTGCTTGCCGCAGACCGGACAAGGTTTCGGCGGTGGCTTTTCGCATTGGCAGGGATAGCAGCCGCATTTTGGACAGTTTCCGGCTCAAGCGGCTCGCCATCCCACTCCGGATCGCTGAAATGATGGTGCGCCTTCACGAAATCGTAGATCGTGAAGTAGTCCTTGCCGTCGTAGAGCCGTGTGCCGCGCCCGATGATCTGCTTGAACTCGATCATCGAGTTGATCGGGCGCATCAGCACGATGTTGCGGATATTGCGGGCATCCACGCCGGTCGAGAGCTTCTGCGAGGTGGTCAGGATGGTCGGGATGGTCTTCTCGTTGTCCTGGAAGTCCCGCAGGTGCTGTTCGCCCAGCGCGCCGTCGTTGGCCGTCACCCGCTGGCAGTAGTTCGGGTCGGTGCTGGTCTTCATCTGGTTGATGAGGTCGCGCACCGCCAGCGCATGGTCCTGGGTGGCGCAGAAGACCAGCGTCTTCTCCCGCTGGTCGATCTGCGACATGAAGATTTCGACCCGCTTCTTCTCCCGCTCCTTGATCTCGATGATCTTGTTGAAGTCGGGTTCCTCGTACCGCTTGCCCGCCTCGATCTCGCCCTCGACCACCGTGTCGTCGGGCGTATAGACGTACTCGTCCAGCGTCGTGGAAATCTGCTTCACCCGGAACGGCGTGAGAAAGCCGTCGTTGATGCCGTCCTTCAGCGAGTAGATGTAGACCGGCTCGCCGAAATAGGCGTAGGTGTCCACGTTGTCCTTGCGCTTGGGCGTGGCGGTCAGGCCGAGCTGCACGGCAGGGGCGAAGTAGTCCAGGATGCCGCGCCAGTTGCTCTCGTCGTTGGCGCCGCCGCGGTGGCACTCGTCGATGACGATGAAGTCGAAGAAGTCCGGCGGATACTCGCCGAAATAGGGCGATGGCTGGCCATCCTTGGGCGGCCCGCTCATGAAGGTCTGGAAGATGGTGAAGAAGATGCTGCCGTTCTTCGGCACCTTGCCCTTCTTGCGTGATGTCGTCCGGGGCGATGCGCACCAGGGCGTCTTCGGGAAAGGCGGAAAAGGCGTTGTATGCCTGGTCGGCCAGAATGTTGCGGTCGGCCAGGAACAGGATGCGCGGCCGGCGCGTTGGTTCGCCCTCCGTCTTCCAGTCGGTCAGGTTCCAGCGGCTGTGGAACAGCTTCCAGGCGATCTGGAAGGCGATGAAGGTCTTGCCCGTGCCGGTGGCCAGCGTCAGCAGGATGCGCTGCTTGTCCGTCGGCGATGGCCTCCAGCACCCGCTCGATGGCGATGTCCTGATAGTAGCGGCCCTGGAAGTAGCCGCCCTTGTCCTCGAACGGCACGGCGGCGAAGCGGTCGCGCCAGGCGTTCTGCGTGGCAAAGGTCCGGTTCCACAGTTCATCCGGCGTCGGATACTGCGCCAGTTCGCCCTCGGCGCCGGTCTCCATGTCGATGCCGTAGATGCCCTGGCCGTTGGTGGCATAGGTGAAGCGGATGGCCAGCTTGCCGGCGTAGTCCTTGGCCTGCCCCACGCCTTCGGTCAGCGGTTTGTCCCACGCCTTGGCCTCGACCACCGCCAGCTTGGTGTTGCGGTACTCCAGCACATAATCGGCGGTCAGCGCCTTGCCGCGCTTGCCGTGGCCTTCGATGCGGCCCAGCGTGATCGGATACTCGCGCCGGATGCGGCTGCCTTCAACCACGCCCCAGCCCGCCGCTTTCAGCGCAGGGTCGATATGTTCGGCTCGGGTTTCGGCTTCGTTCATGGCGTATTCCTAAAGTTGGCCGCTGAAGGCTTGGTGCAGCAGCGATTTTTTCAACTCCTCCAGTGCGGCGAGCTTCTGCTGGTAGATGGATTCGAGGCGTTGGGTTTCGGTCTGACGAGGTCATCGAGCTTTCGAGATACTGACTTGCTTGTTCGGTCGATTCAGGAGATGGCATCGAAGAGTCTCAACAGCTTTAGTCTCAAGTTGAGCTGTTGTGCAGCTGCCAGAACTGTCATCAACGTGATGTCTGCCTGAAAGATCCTCGGACTTGAAGCATAGCAGATAAAGCGAAGCGACTATGTCGCGACTGCTTGCTGTAACTGAGATCGACGCTGATCAAGCAGATGTCGTAAGCTCGCTGCGGTGTCGGACAATCGCAATGCCGCTCTTCCAGCGGTTGCGCCGTCGATGCAACAATCAGACGTCGCCGCCTGCTGAATTTGCACGTCTTCGTGGATTCGTAGCATCCTTGGTCGAATGTAACTCATATATCGTCTGCGACAAGTACCATCGTGCATCGAACGTTTGTCCGGTGTTCACAACAGGAATGCCGTCTCGACGTATTCTCTCGGTCGGATAGTGCTTCCGCTGTCGCCGTTGATCATTCGACAGATTCTCCAAGCGTCTTCTCCACCCACCCCTCGCCGCGCTGGGTGAAGACGGATTGGAGGTGGCTTTCGAAGAGGGCGCGGGCGTTTTGGAGGTTCTTTTCGGCGTTGGCTTTGGCGGTGGCGATGCCGTCAAACGCTTCGTCGAGGATGCCGACGATCCGCTGCTGTTCGGGGAGCGGGGGAATGGGAATCTGAATGCTCTTGAAGCTCGACTTTGATTACGCTTGACGGTCGCGCCTGACTCCATCTGCTGCTCGAACATGCTCTTGAACTAGTCGATAGAAGCAGATAGTAAAGCAAGAATCTCGAGTCAATAGCTTGCGTCATTGGTCGGATGCAGACAATGCGCATCGTCGTGCCGATAGCAACTCGCTCGTCAGTATGCAATGCGCGACCTTGCCCGACGTGACTCAGTGATGTCGCAAACAGAACGTCACCCTTCTGGAATTGCTCGAGCATCGCTGACCATATCGACATGTCTCGGTCTGTCAACGAACTTTCATCGGTTACAGTCTGTAATGACCGCAGATATCACATTCGTCAGTGATTGCCGTCAGAACGGTCGATTGTCTTTGCTGGCGTGCTTGCCCGTAGTCGATGACTCGCAGACGTCGCCCAAGCGTTCTTCGTTTGCCACCCGTTCTTCATAGCAGCGCCCTGATGTTCGCCAGCACCTCCGCACTCTCGGCATCCAGCGCGGCGATCTCGTCCATGATCTCCTGCGGGCTGCGGTGGGTGACTTCCTCGCCGCCGTTGGGGTTCTTCACGGAGAGATCGAAGGTCGTCTGGTCGATGCTCTTGGCGTCCACGCTCCAGCTCTTGGGCGAGTCGGCGAAGGTCTTTTGCAGTTCGACGAACTCGGCGAGGTCGTCATCGTTGAGCGGGTTGGTCTTGCCCAGGTTGCGGCCGGGGTCGAGCTGGTAGTACCAGACCTTGCGGGTCGGCGCGCCCTTCTCGAAGAACAGCACCACGGTCTTCACGCCCGCGCCCTGGAACGTGCCGCCGGGGCAGTCGAGCACGGTGTGCAGGTTGCAGCTTTCCAGCAGCAGCTTGCGCAGGCTCACCGAGGCGTTGTCGGTGTTGGAGAGGAAGGTGTTCTTGATGACCACGCCGCCGCGCCCGCCGGCCTTGAGCATCTTGATGAAGTGCTGGAGGAACAGGAAGGCGGTCTCGCCGGTGCGGATGGGGAAGTTCTGCTGGACCTCCTTGCGCTCCTTGCCGCCGAAGGGCGGATTGGCCAGCACCACGTCGATAGCGGTCCTTCTCCTGAATGTCGGCGAGGTTCTCGGTGAGCGTGTTGGTGTGGATGATGTTCGGCGCCTCGATGCCGTGCAGGATCATGTTCATGATCGCGATGACGTAGGCGAGCGACTTCTTTTCCTTGCCGTAGAAGGTGCGCTCCTGCAGCGTCTTCAGGTCCTGGCGGTGGTGCAGCTTGGGCTTGGCTCTTCAGGTAGTCGAACGCTTCGCACAAGAAGCCCGCCGAGCCGACCGCGCCGTCGTAGATGCGCTCGCCGATCTTGGGCTTGACCACCTGCACGATGGCGCGGATGAGCGGGCGCGGGGTGTAATACTCGCCGCCGTTGCGCCCGGCGTTGCCCATGTTCTTGATCTTGGCTTCGTAGAGGTGCGAGAGCTCGTGCTTCTCGGTCTGCGAGCGGAAGCGCAGTTCGTCGATGTGGTCGATGATCTCGCGCAGGTTGTAGCCGCTGTGGATCTTGTTTTTGATCTCGCCGAAGATCTCCCCGATCTTGTATTCGATGGTGTTCGGCCCGCTGGCCTTCTGCTTGAAGCCGTGCAGGTAGGGAAAGAGCTTCTGATTGACGAAGTCGCGCAGGTCGTCGCCGGTCAGGGCCTTGTTGTGGTCGAGCTTGCCGTCCTTGCCCTTGGGCGCGGCCCAGCTTTCCCAGCGGTAGGGCTTGTCGAGGATGTAGGTGTACTTCTTCCCCTCCAGCGCGGCCTCCATCGGCCTTGTCCTGCTCCAGCCCGTCGAGGTATTTCAGGAACAGCAGCCAGGAGGTCTGCTCGGTGTAGTCCAGCTCGGTGGTGCAGCCGGCCTCTTTCCAGAGGACGTCGTCGATGTTTTTGAAGGCTTGTTCAAACATAGAATCCTGTTTATTATCTTTATGTTTAGTTTACAGTTTTCTTTCTTGTTATCTGGTATCTTGCCGCCTTCTCCTTTACCGTAAATCCTATTTTTTGTTTTGTCGGTTCAGGTGACGGCTCTGCTGAAGCCATTAACTTTCTTATCTCGGCCAAAACATGCACAATGGCTCTTTCATGGACATTAAGCCGCCCGGTAAGTTTCTTTTCAAGCTCTGACAATTCTAACGCCGGTGCTTTATTATTAGCAAGAGTTTCACGCATCTTAATGAATGCACGGACGACAAAAACACTCATCTCTATTGCTTTCGGGCTATTGAGCACATTCGCCGCCATGATGGCACCATGTTCGGTAAAGACATACGGAAGGGTTCTTCGTCCTCCCCTGCCAGGTTTTGACATCGCAATTTGCGATGTCAAAACTGCATATTCCGGAGCAGTTAATTGAAACATAAAATCATCAGGGAAACGTTTTTGGTTGCGCTTTACCGCTTCATAAATCTAAAGGTCGGAATGACGTATAATGTTGCAAGATCGCAATCCATAATCACTCTTTGACCGCGAATAGTATAAATTCTTCTTTCAATATCTTCTGGCTCATATCTGGATAGTTTATCTTTCATCAATCATTCCCCTTTTTTACCTTGAAGAAGCCAATAATAGAGCACGTTATTTTAATCCTCTTCTCTTAAAAGTATTGCCGCACCCTCATGGCTGCTTCTTTTACTAAGGCAGCTTTATGGCAGATAGTTTCCAGTAAATAACCCCATCCCGCCTGAATATAAGTTCGACCGGATCTTCAGCAGAATCTTTATTCTTCACCTTCACCACAAAGCGATTAAAGCTCTCATAATACATTGTGGTTTCGATATCCGAATCATCATGTGAGGTTTTCTTTTTTGAAGCATTTTCTGATTTCTTTTCTGACGTGCGATCTGATTTATTGACTGGCGGTATATAGCCCCGCATCATCATACTCAGGCTTTCAGGCGTGACAAATGCATCAACCACCGGATTGATAAAAGCTGAAACAATAGCTTCACCCACTTTCTCAAACGGGTCTTTATCCTGTTTGCCCTGAGCCTCACCTGACATCCGGGCATGTAAATTTACTTTCAAGCTTTCCTTGAGCGACGGATAGTCAATATAATCTGTCAATGTCACTGCATCGCGATTCTCAGCCGTTAGTCTCATGTTGTGAAAGGATATATATGGCGTGAAATAAAATCCAACACCACCCAGCACGATAAGGATGAAAAACAGTATGCGTAGTGTCTTTTTCATCATAATGCTCTCTCTAACTAGGGGTTAGGGACGGGGCTCGCAAGCAAGTGACCCGTGACCTGTGAATCGTGCAAAATAGACTACAGCAGTCAGCTGAATCGTGGCTCGTGACTCGGGTCTCGTGACCAATGGGTAATGGGAACAGCGCCCGTTATCTTAACTTTATGTTTAGTTCACAGTTTTCTTTCTGTTTACCCGGTATCTTGCCGCCCTTTCCTTCACCTCGAACCCGATTTTTCGTTTGGGCCTTTCATCATTACTTAACAACTGGTCCAGTGTCTCGAAAACGACACGAAACCTATCATCAGTAACCCGCTTTAATTCTTCAAGTTCCCGCCTTAGATCTTTATTGCCCAAGAGTATTTGTCTAAGCCTGGTGAACACCCTCATAATCTGGATGTTAACCTCTATAGCTCGATCACTTTTAAGTACACTGGACAACATTGCAACGCTCTGTTCAGTAAAGGCCATAGGCAGATAGCGGGAACCACCCCAATGGGGTAAACTTGAGGTCACAATTTGTGACCTCAAGTTTTTAGCTTCTTCGCTGGATAGCACAAACATGAAATCTTCAGGAAATCCGCCTTATGTGGGGACAGCGGGGGTGTTGAAAAACCCCCTCTATAAGTATTGTCATGCAGCACAAAACAAAGCGCTATACAGTTTTTCTACCCAATCACCAAAAAACTGTTTAATAACAGCTCCTAACCTGTTACGAATAATTAAATACCAGTCTCCATCATCTGGTCGGGGGCTTAAGGCCTTGGCCAGCCGCTTCAGATTGATTACTGCCGCTATCAAATACACTTGAATCGCCACATTTGCTAATCCGCGACGTACTGCCCGCCGCAAGCCATGCTGCGTTTTACCCTCACCATGCACTCCTTCAACATAAACCCGATGCCGGTTATAGACCCGTTGCGTATCTGTATCCCAGCCACGGTTCTTTCTCCTGCGCGCTCGCAACAGTGCCTCATAGCCGTCTACAATGAGTATCACCCGTGCCTTCGCTGTCTCAGGGATACAGCGTTTCTGTAGTGGACAAGCGCTACAATCACTCTTCCGTGCGCGGTAGAACCACCCATTCTTCGTACGGTTTGCCCGCTCCAGACTTTTACCTCCAGGACACCGTACCCGTTGATGCTTGCCGTCATATTTGAACCGCCTGATCGGTATCCGCTTCTCCTTCACCCGCTCCCGCTCCGGCGGTATGATGCCATCTATCCCTCGTTTCTCTAACCCCTCATAATTCCGTGCATGTGCGTAGCTCTTGTCTGCCGTTACCCGGCCCAGCTTCTTCCCGGTTGTCTGCTCAATTCGTTCTACCGTCTCAAGTAACCGTTGGCCCTCATTCGCTTCTCCAGTCGTTATCTCAATATCTACGATTACCCCTTCCTTGTCATCGACTGCCGTGTGCTGTTTGTATGACGGCTCAAGGTGAAAATCCCTCCGTGAGGTCACCAGCGTTGCCTCCGGGTCGGTACTGCTTACCTTCTTCGGATGCTCCTTCTTTGTCCGCGGTCGTCCCGGCCCCCGTGGCAATGGATCTTCCGCCCGGTTGTCCTCCTCGGTATTGTTCTCTGCCACCACCTGCTCTGCGTGTCTCTCGGTTATGCTCTCCCACGACACGTCCGCTCGTATCAAGGTCGCATCGATATGCACTGTTTCTCCGCTCACCAACCCCTTTGCTATACAGCTCTGTACCGTCCTCTGAAATATCTTCTTAAACCGCTCTTCCCCCCAGCGCTGCCGTATCCGGCTCAGGCTCGAATGATCCGGCAATTTATCTTCCAGACTGTATCCCGCAAACCATCGGAGCGCCAGATTTACCTGTGCCTCTCTCATTAACTTCCGATCATGCACTACCCCATGAAAAAACCCGGCCAGCATCAGCCGTACTGCTGCTTCCGGGTCTATCCCTGGCCGTCCGTTTTCTTCACAGTAACTCCCCCGCACTTCTTCTCGCAACCAGCTCAAATCAAGGATTCTATCTACCCGCCGCAGTATGTGATCTTCAGGAATGAACTGATCGATGTCTCCTGCGATAAATAAGTGCCGCTGCCAACGGTCCTGCTTGCCTATCATAATGTCTCCATGATTATGTTTGATTTTGCTCTGCAGCATATCATATAATCATTTCTCACGGAGACTTTTTCAACACCCCCACAGCCACTTTTAAATAGTTATCTGCCTGTTGTTTAGTTCACATTTCCCTCTTTTTGTTACTAGGCATCTTGCCTTCTTTTTTCTTTTTAGTAGCCTTCAGCACCGGTGCAAGAGCTATCAGCTCTTAGCCTTATGTTTGCCGCCATGATGGCACCGTGTTCGGTAAAGACATAAGGAAGGGTTCTTCGTCCACCCCTGCCAGGTTTTGACATCGTAAATTGCGATGTCAAAACTGCATATTCCGGAGCAGTTAATTGAAACATAAAATCATCAGGGAACCGTTTTTGGTTGCGCTTTACCGCTTCATTAAATCTAAAGGTCGGAATGCCGTTTAACGCTGCAAGATCGCAATCCATAATCACTCTTTGACCGCGAACAAGTTAGCGCCGGAAGAAGATAAGCCTCCCTGAAGTAGTCTTCATGCCGGAGGGCCAGAGCCCTCCTGGATAACCGTACGTTTCATCTCTCCAGCCAGTACACTGAGAAGCCTCTGTACTTCCCCGGTAACTTCCCCGGTAACTTCCCCGGTAATCCCACCGACGGCCTTTCGATACTTGATGTGGCGCATTTGGCTCCTTTGTGGCCACTTTGGTGTCTGGTTCCCGATGAGCCATTTGAGCCAATTATGAACCGTTTGCCTCTCTGCCATTAGCGAATGCCCCTTTGGCCAATCGATAGATGACGCCTTTGCCAGTGCTGCCTTCTTTTTTTATAAGTCCAAAAGATGTCAATCTGTCAGATCAAGAGAGGCGGTTCTTTTTGCCATCGAGAATTCCTTCTGATACTGTTGTGTTCTGATCCGCAGTTATCCGGAAATTCCGGATAACTGATTCCGACTTGAGCTCGCCCTCCGTGAAGATGTTCTTAATGTGTTCGTTGATTGTTCGGACATCCTTCTGGAATAGCTCTGCCATTCGCTTCTGTGTGAGCCAAACGGTTTCGTCTTGTAAGCGCACTTCCAGCCGCGTCTGTCCGTCCTCGGTCTGGTAGAGGAGGATCTCAGCGGATTCAGGTCCTGCAGGGGGGGTTTTATTCATTTACACGCTCCCAATCCAGCATGGTTGTTAGCCAACCAGGGAAAAGAGAGAAGTATATCGAAGGGGTTACGCTCGTCGATTCTTAAATAGGCCAAATGGCTTCTTGGTATCTTTTGACTGTGCTTCATAGTCTCTACAGCCTATTTATGTCACACATAATAAAACATTTTGCCAGCAATGACGACAAACGACATGTATCAACTTATCAAATGGCCTGATAAGAGTCAATGAACTATAATTGCTTAATTTTATCAATTTGCTATAAAATAGGGAATGGGAGTTAGGGGTTCGGGATTAGTAAAAGGCAAGAAGCGTGAGGCAATAGGCAACAGGCAAAAGGCAATAGAAAATTGTTGAATTAAGATGGGGATTAGGGGAATGTTTTATGAAAATAAGGGCTTAAAAATTCTATTCATACTTGTTGCTATTATAATAGTAATTCTTGCGATAGTTCCATTTTATATAAATCCCATAGCCCAGAGAATTGTTGAGCAAAGGGTTTATCCCATCTTTCAGAACAGGCTTAAAATCGGTTCTGTCAATATTTCACTCTTTCGCTGGATGGTTGAATTAAAGGATGTTGAGC
Organism: uncultured delta proteobacterium; assembly: GCA_963803975.1. GTDB lineage: Bacteria > Desulfobacterota > WTBG01 > CAIYCZ01 > CAIYCZ01 > JAPLIX01. The sequence goes on along the minus strand of CAWDOY010000003.1, from coordinate 145,438 downwards.
TGCTGCAGCCGGAGGGCTTTGGAAAGGGGAACCTGCTAAAGGCAGCATCATTACAAAGCAATTTTGAAATATTACCTCTTTTCAGGAATAGCCTGCCTTTTAAAAACATCACCATTATCAAACCGGAGTTTACGGTAATAATGACCCGTGATGAAAAGATTAATACTGACTACATATTTTCTTCAAAGACTGATAGCCTTGAACGCGGAGAGAGCAACAAATACTTCTTCTGTTCTGCCGGCAAAAGAATCTTCCTTTCCGGTTGCCTCTGAAAATTCTCCCGAACCCTTTACTCTTCACATCAATAATCTTGTTGTCAAAGATGGTACCCTTACGATTTATAATTACAAAACCCGCAGTCAGGACCCAACGATTGTTTTAACTGAACTGAATATCGAAATAGAAGATGTTATAGTCCCTAACACAAAAGATGTTAAAACTACTTTTACCATCACCGCTTCGCTCACCTCTTCACAGCATAAGGCCCCCTTGAAATGCACTGGAGAAGGGCTGCTGTTTAAAAAACAGCTTACCCTTACGGCGCAAAGCAAAATCGACAATATAGACCTCTCTGATTATTACTATTATTACCCTGACACTGCCGTGAAAATAGAGGATGGCAATGCCTGGGTTACGTCAAAGATCAGTATTAAAGATGATTATCTGGACAGCAGCCATCATGTTGAGGTTAAAAATCTCACGTTAACCGGCAGGGATAAAACCCTTCTGGGCAAAACCTTCCTGGGTCTGCCGGCAGCAGGGCTAATGAAAGTACTGGAAACAACTAACGGCAGCATAGATTTTGATTTTCAGGTGAAGGGTAATTTTGATAAATTAAAGTTCAAGTTACGTGAAAAAATCATTCAGCAGATCGCCGGAAGTATTGCAAAGAAAGTCGGCTCACTTGCAGGCAATGCCCTCAGCACCCCTGAAAAGATAAAAGATTTTGGCTTTAAGGCAAAGGATGAATTAAACAAACTGTTAACAAAATCAAATAATTGTATTGGTTATGTTGGTTTCATTGGTTTTGATTGGTGCTATTGATCAATTAAGGAACCAATATAACTAATACACTAATCAACCAGTAGAACAAAGTTTTTATGCCCCGCTACGCTTCAATTGATATCGGCACGCAAACCATTCGTCTTCTTGTTGCAGATGTAAGCAATAATGGCGGGATTGTTCCCATCTACCGGGATCGCTCGATAGTCAGGCTCGGTCAGGGGATGAACGAGAGCAAACAGCTGCAAAATGAGCCTATGAACCGGGCGTTATCATGCATAAAAAAGTTTGTCATGAGCGCCCGGCAAAAAGGAGCAGAACATATCTATGCTGTTGCAACTGCATGTGTCAGGGAAGCTGTAAATGGCAGGGCATTTCTAAATAATGTTTTAACAGAGACCAATCTTTTGGTGAGATTGGTAACCGGAGAGGAAGAAGCGAACCTTTCCCTGAAAGGTGTTCAGTCTGTTTTTAACGATAACCCTAATCTGTCGCTTATCCTCGATATTGGCGGAGGAAGCACAGAGCTTATTCTTACCAGCAACCAGTCAATAGAGTGTGTGGAAAGTATTCCCCTTGGTGTTGTCACTCTTTCTGAACAGTATTTACAGCACGACCCGCCCCTGAAAGATGACCTCAATATTTTAAACCATACCATCAGATCAATAATTTTAACTAATAGTAATATCATTAATAATTTAATTAAAAGTAACTAGTCAAAACGTCCGCATTATCGGAACAGCCGGCACTGTTACCACCCTTGCAGCAATGGATCTGAAGCTCGTTGAGTACAATATAGATAAGGTTAATAAACATATTTTGTCTTATAATTATCTGAATTATCTTTATAATATGATTATTACCCTTAATTCTAAAGAAAGGGTTGATTTGCCGGGGCTCGAGCCGGGTCGGGAAATAGTTATTATTGCCGGGACTGCTATTGTATTGACCATTATGGAGCTGCTGCATGTTCAGGAACTGTCGGTAAGCGATGCCGGGCTTCTGGAGGGAATACTTCTCGAAAAAGCCGGGGTAAATACTTGACATGAACCAGGGTTTAGTATAATTATACTCACTCACAAATAACACTCTTTTTCCCTCTTCTAACATCTTCTCCCCCCAACCCAAGGGGGACTTTTTATTACTAAACAAGGTACTTTCAATGAGCAACGATCATATACAAACGAGCCTGACATTTGATGATGTGCTGCTCGTACCTGCGAAGTCCTCGGTCCTGCCCCGGGATGTAGATGTATCAACACTGCTGACCAGAAATATCAAACTGAATATTCCCCTGCTCAGTGCTGCCATGGATACCGTAACAAGGGCGCAGACTGCTATTACCATGGCACGGGAAGGCGGGATCGGTATTATTCATAAAAACCTTTCCATTGAAACACAGGCCCTTGAAGTTGAAAAGGTAAAAAAATCTGAAAGCGGTATGATCGTAGATCCTATTACCCTTGATCCCGACCAGAAAATTTATACCGCACTGGAGATCATGAAGCAGTACCGGATATCAGGCCTTCCGGTCGTAAAGAAAGGAAAGCTTGTCGGTATCCTTACCAACCGGGACCTGCGCTTTGAAACCAAACTTGAAAAGCCGATTTCCTCGGTCATGACCAAAGAAAATCTGGTCACCGCACCGACGGGTATCAGTCTTGAAGAAGCAAAAAAACTATTACATAAAAACCGCATCGAGAAATTGCTGGTAGTTGATGAGAATAATAATCTCAAGGGTCTCATCACGGTAAAAGACATTGAAAAAACTGTCCAGTATCCGCAGGCATGCAAGGACTCCTTCGGCAGGCTGCGCGTGGGTGCTGCCATCGGCGTGGGACCTGACCGTGAGGCACGCACCGAAGCAGTTCTAAAAGCCGGCGCTGATGTGCTCGCCATCGACACTGCTCATGGGCACACCAAAACAGTGCTTGAAGCAATTCGTGATACAAAAAAGAATTTTAAAGACTGTGAGCTTATCGGCGGCAACATCGCCACCGCAGAGGCTGCAGAGGATCTCATGCAGGCCGGCTGTGACGCTATAAAAGTCGGGATGGGACCCGGCTCCATTTGTACTACCCGGATAATAGCAGGTGTTGGCGTGCCGCAGATTACCGCAATAATGGAGTGCAGAAAGATTTCTGACAAACATGGCATACCGCTTATTGCCGATGGCGGCATTAAATATTCCGGTGATGTACCCAAGGCTATTGCGGCTGGAGCGCATTCTGTCATGATTGGCAGCCTGTTTGCCGGAACGGATGAAAGCCCGGGGGAAACGGTCCTGTACCAGGGCCGCACCTACAAAGTATACCGCGGCATGGGTTCGATTGAAGCCATGAAGGAAGGCTCAAGTGACCGTTATTTTCAGTGCGATGTTGAAAACCAGTCAAAGCTTGTCCCTGAAGGAATAGAGGGCCGGGTGCCGTATCGCGGCAGCCTTTCCTCTAATATTTATCAGTTGGTCGGCGGCTTGCGCTCCGGCATGGGGTACGTTGGCTGCGCCAGCATACATGAACTGCGTGAGAAAGCCCGGTTTATAAAGATTACCAGTTCAGGGCTCAAAGAGAGCCATGTTCACAACGTTATAATCACCAAAGAAGCGCCCAATTATCAGGTTGAATAACCTTTTGCCCTGATCGTGCTTCTCATTACAGAGGATGCGCGGCAGCGGCAAAATAATGGTTAATCCCCCCTAAGGATAACCATAAAAAAATCACCCCTCCTCATCTTTTGGGGAGGGGCTGATTTTCATTACTGCCATGAAAATAGAACAGGAAAAAATAATCATACTTGATTTCGGCTCTCAGTATACCCAGCTCATTGCCCGGCGGGTCCGTGAGAGCAAGGTCTATTCTGAGATTTATCCCTACAATATCAGCTTAGACAGGATACGTGAGCTGCAGCCCAAGGGAATCATCCTGTCTGGCAGCCCCTCCAGCGTTTATGATGAAAAATCACCCTGTATTGAAAAAGACCTTTTTCAGCTTGGCATTCCGATTCTTGGTATTTGTTATGGCATGCAGATTACAACCTTTCTTCTTGCAGGTGAGGTTGCGCCATCGCAGAAGCGCGAATATGGTAAAGCAGAGCTTATTATTGATGCTGCCAACGATCTCTTTGCGGGTTTTTCTGTAAACGATACAATTCAAGTGTGGATGAGTCACGGCGACCGGATCAAACGACTGCCGCAGGGATTTGAGATAATCGGCCACAGTGAAAACTCGCCCTTTGCCGCAATGCGGGATAAAGAACACAACATCTTTGGTGTACAGTTTCACCCGGAAGTTGTGCATACCCCCCAGGGAAAAGAAATACTCAATAACTTCATATTCAAAATTTGCAAGTGCTCACCAGTCTGGACCATGAAATCTTTTATTCAACAGTCCATTAAGGAGATACGCAGGGCTGTTGGAGAGAACAAAGTCATATGCGGGTGCAGTGGCGGGGTAGATTCTACTGTTGCTGCAGTGCTGCTGGAGAAAGCAATAGGTCATCAGCTCACCTGCATCTTCATTGATAACGGGCTGCTGCGAAAAAATGAGTTTGTAAAAGTTTCAGAATTACTCACAAAGTCTTTCAATGTGAACCTGTTAACCATTGATGCTTCGCAGCGCTTTCTGCAAAACCTTAAAGGTGTTGTTGACCCTGAGAGAAAAAGAAAAATTATAGGCCATGAATTTATTTATGTCTTTGAAGAAGAGGCGCGCAAACTTGGCAAAGTCGATTTTCTGGCACAGGGCACTCTCTATCCTGATGTTATAGAAAGCATTTCATTTAAAGGCCCATCAGCTACCATCAAAAGCCATCACAATGTCGGCGGCTTGCCGGAAAAGATGAACCTCAAGCTGATTGAGCCATTTCGTGAACTTTTTAAAGATGAAGTGCGTGAACTGGGGAAGGAACTCGGCTTGCCGGATGATGCTATTTATCGCCATCCCTTCCCCGGCCCTGGCCTCGCGATCCGCATCATTGGTGAGATTACCGATGAGAACCTGAGGCTCGTTCGTGAAGCTGATGAAATCATACTTGATGAGATGAAAAAATCAGGATGGTATCGTCAGGTATGGCAGGCTTTTGCCGTGCTTCTTCCCATCCAGACTGTTGGCGTCATGGGCGATGAGCGCACCTATGAAAAGGTGGTTGCCGTGCGGGTGGTACAGAGCATTGATGCCATGACCGCTGACTGGGCTAAACTGCCCTACGACCTGCTTGGGACCATATCTAATCGCATAATTAATGAGATAAGGGGAATTAACCGCATTGTTTATGATATCTCCTCAAAACCACCCAGCACCATTGAATGGGAATAATTATAATATATCTTTAACAGCCATTCAAACCTCGCTTTCCGCACGTGTTCCACATTTGCATTGCCCCGTTTAGAGAACAAATAGAAAATCATTAAAATTCAATGCAATTAGAATTTCAATACTTATTATTATCCCACATAGGATATACACATGACCTTTGACTCAATATAGATAAATATTTTGATATGAATCTTATAATTAGCATGTAATTTCATATGGTTGCAATTAATTACCTTTTGGCATGTAAATTGATAATAGCAGAAGATAAGAATGCTTATCCATGAAAGGAGCCACATCATGTCAAAAGAACCAGCCGCAGCTATTGTCTTTCAGGGTGAAACAACCGCTGCACCTAAATTAAAATACTGCGTTAACAATAGCTGGAAGCAGTCAAAAACCAGCAAATATATGCCTATTACCGATTCAAGCACCGGTGAGGTAATGGCAGAAGCACCCTGCTGTACCAGGGAAGAAGTTCTGGAAGCAGTGGCAGCAGCAAAAACAGCTTTTCAGAAATGGAGATATACCCCTATTCAGCAAAGAATTGCTGTCATGTTCAAACTTAAAGCTCTCATGGATAACCATCTCGCGGAACTTTCATTAAGCGTTTCTAAAGAGCTTGGCAAAACCCTTGATGAAGCCCGCGGTGATGTTATTAAGGCCATCGAGGTTGTCGAGTGCGCCTGTGCTACACCCTATCTCATGCAGGGTGACTCACTGCTGAACGTATCGACCGGCCATGACACGGTGATGTATCGTGAACCGATCGGCGTATTTGCCGGCATCGTTCCGTTTAATTTTCCGGCAATGATTCCCTGGGGATGGATGATTCCCTTTTGCATCAGCTGCGGTAATACTTTTGTCTTAAAATCAGCAAGCCTTACACCCATGACCTCCATGAGAATACTTGAGCTTGCAATTGAAGCCGGACTGCCCCCGGGGGTTGTGAATCTGGTTACCTGCAGCAGAAATGAAGCTGACCTCCTGCTTGAGCATCCGGATATCAGCGGTATTTCTTTTGTCGGCTCAACCTCGGTTGGTACCCATATCTACTCCACCGCAGCTAAAAACGGCAAGCGCGTCCAGTGCCTTACTGAGGCAAAAAATCACGCGCTGATCATGCGTGATGCAGAGCTTGAGGTGGCTGCACAACGCATCATCAATTCCACTTTCGGCTGCGCCGGCATGCGCTGCATGGCTCTGCCGGTGATGGTTGTGGAAGATTGTGTTGCTGACGAGTTTGTTTCCTATCTCAAAAAATACGCACAACTGAGGAAAATCGGCTGTTCCTATGACCCTGAAACTGATCTCGGGCCGGTTGTTTCCGCAGAACATAAACAGTTTGTTCTCGGCTGGATTAACAAGGCAATTGAGGAAGGCGCTCAACTGATCCTTGACGGAAGAAATGCGATAGTACCGGGCTTTGAAAAAGGACATTTTATCGGCCCAACGATTTTTGATCTTGTTACCGAGGATATGAGCTGCGGTAAAGAGGAAGTGTTCGGGCCAGTCACCTTCATCAAGCGCGTTAAAGACTTTGAAGAAGGAATTACCCTGATGAACAACAACCAGTTTGCCAATGGATCTGCAATTTTCACTGAAAGCGGCCATTGGGCGCGCGAGTTTGTCTTGAGAACCGACGGCGGCATGGTAGGTGTCAATGTGGGTATTCCCGTACCGGTTTCATATTTCCCGTTCTGCGGTCATAAAAACTCTTTCTTTGGAGATCTTCATTGCATGGGGAGAGACGGCGTACAATTCTACACTGAATCGAAAACGGTTACCACGAGATGGCTCAAGGATACGTAAAAAGGGAAAAGTCAGCACCTGGGAAGGAACGATTGCGCGGATGTGATAGTGGACCCTGCATACTGAAAATGATTTCGAGTCTCCCCTGTTATAGGCTCCCTGGCCCCCTCCAGGGAGCCTTTTTTATTATGTACCTTGCATATATGGTATATGATTTGCCCTGCCCGTTTAATTATGCTAAGCATTCTTTATTAAATTACCAAGCACGGTGACTAGATGGCCCACAGAGTAACACTAATTCCCGGTGACGGAACCGGGCCTGAACTGACAGCTGCAGCTAAGAAATGTATTGATGCCACTGGTGTAAAGATCCAATGGGAAACAGTAGATGCAGGCCTTGATGTTTTTAATCAGCAGGGAACGCCACTCCCTCAGTCAGTACTTGACTCCATAGAAAAAAATCGCATTGCACTGAAAGGTCCCATAACTACTCCTTTAGGCACCGGGTATAGAAGCGTAAATGTTGCGCTTCGCCAGCATTTTGATCTTTTCGCCTGCATCAGGCCTTGTAAAACCATAACCGGCTTCAGGTGCTCGGTTGAAAATGCCGACCTCGTAATCATACGGGAAAATACTGAAGACCTGTATGCCGGCATTGAATTCAAAGAGGGCGATGCTGCCACCCTTAAGATTATTGACTTTGTAAAAGCCACCCTGCATAAGGAAATAGCCCCGGATTCAGGTATTACCCTGAAACCAATTTCACGCTCTGCAACAAGGCGGATTGGAGAATTTGCCTTCAGATATGCACAGGAAAACAGGCGCAACAAAATCACCATCGTGACCAAAGACAATATCATGAAGTTTACTGACGGCTTGTTTCACCAGGAAATAGAAGCGTACGCAAAACAGTTTCCGCAGATAGCATGCGATCATTTTTTAGTTGATAACATGTGTTTTCAGCTGGTTTCCAACCCCCAGAAATTTGATATACTGCTGGCCCCCAATCTTTATGGAGATATTATTTCTGATTTGTGCGCTGCGCTGGTTGGAGGCCTTGGCATGGTGCCAAGCGCCAATATCGGAAAAGATTGCGCCATGTTTGAAGCAGTGCATGGCTCAGCGCCACAATATAAAGGAAAAAATCTGATGAACCCCTGTGCCTTGACCCTGGCCGGCGTCATGCTTCTCAGGTATCTGGGAGAATCAGACGCTGCTGACCGTTTGCAGAACGCGGTTGAAGCTGTGGTAAAAGAAGGCCGCTATGTTACCCGTGATCTGAATCCAGCTGCATATGTGGGGACCATGGAAATGGCAGATACTATTATTGAACGTCTATAAGGAGGCTGATTATCATGAGCAAGCATAAAATCTATATACTGGATGTCACCAACCGTGATGGTGTTCAAACTTCACGGTTGGGACTTGCCAAGCTGGAAAAATCCCTTCTCAACATGCTGCTCAATGAGATGGGAATTTTTCAGTCGGAAATTGGTTTTCCTAATACCCGGCATGAACTGAATTATCTTAATGCAAACATTGAGCTTGCAGAGATGGGTGTGCTCGCTCCCATGCGCCTTGCAGGATGGACCAGGGCGACTGTTTCTGATGTAAAGGAAGCCCGTCAGCTTGTTCCCCGCCTTCAACATATAAATATTTCTCTTTCCACCTCAGATCAGATGATCCAGGGAAAATTTGGCGGCAAAAAAAGCCGCGATGATGTCATCCAGATGATGGTAGCTGCTTTGAAGTGCGCTAAAGATTTAAACTTCGAGACCGTCGGCGTTAATGCGGAAGATGCATCCCGCACCGATATGGGATTTTTAATTGAATTTTGCCAGCAGGCCAAAGAAAACGGCGCAGATCGCATCCGCTACTGCGACACACTTGGCTACGACGAACCTTTTACCATTTACCAGCGCATTAAAACCCTTGTGGAAAAAACCAAACTTCCCTGTGAACTCCACTGTCATAATGACTTGGGGATGGCTGTTGCCTGTTCTGTGGCAGGTGCCAAAGGCTGTCTTGACGGTGGTCAGGATGCGTATATTAATACAACCGTTAATGGCGTTGGGGAGCGTGCCGGCAATGCTGATATGCTTTCGGTTATCCTTGCGATTCAAAAATCAAGTGGTTTTGAAAATGATTATTCAAAGTTCCTGCAAAAAATTGATCTTACCAAATCCTATAAACTGGCAAAGTATGCAGCCTACTCTTTTGGTTTACCAATACCGGTATTTCAAGTAGGGGTCGGTGATAATGCTTTTGCTCACGAGTCGGGGATACATGCGGATGGCGCATTGAAAGCCAGGCGTAACTACGAGCTGTATGACTGTGAGGATCTGGGAAGAGGACAGCTTGAATTTCTGGAGACCGGCAGGAAAATTACCACGGGTGAGTACGGAGGTATTAAAGGATTTCAACACGTTTTTGGTAAATTAGAAATTGAATTCAAAGATGAGACAGAAGCCCGTGAAATACTTGATCTGGTACGCTTTGCCAATGTCCACACGCAAAAGCCTTTGACTGAGGAGGAGCTGATTTTTATTGCAAAATATCCGGCTATAGCCAAAAAGATAATGACCGTTAATCCGTAACGCATTGAACCCCATTCAATAAAAAAGGCCAGTTTAAAAACTGGCCTTTTTTATTGAGCTTCGTATAGCAAGTTACTTTTTCATTCTTTTCTTGAAAATCTGCTCGCACTTGTCAGCCATTGCCTCGGCCTTGTTTGCCATCTCTTCAGCCTTGGCCGCTGATTTTTCAGCTTTCATTGCAGCGTCTTCTGCCTTTGTTGCTGAAGCCTCGCATTTGCTCAGTGTCTGCTTGGCCTCATCCTCTAATTTCCTGACATCGTTCAGCGAAGCGCATGCGGTTAAACTGATTGCAAAAGCCATTACAAAAAGTCCTGCTAAAATCTTTTTCATTACCATTTCCTCCTTTTAAAAGTTTTTGTTTTACTGTGTACCCGTTTATTTTATGTTAACGACTCGTATCGTTTCTCTCGCCTCTCACCTCCTTAATTAATTTGATTATTTTTTTGGGCTGTGCCCTTTGATATGCTCAGTTTATATTTGAGAAGTATAATCAGCTTTATTGGAAAAATCAAGTAATATTTTATAAACTATTTTTATCAAAAATGCAAACCTTTTAAATGGCTGCTATTTTAATTTAATAATTTCTTATAATAATTTCATTACAGATAGTTACTGGATCATGAGATTAATAATTTCGCGTTCAAATCCATCCGTCACCGGTAAACGGGTGATGTCGGTAACCATGCCATTTTGCAGGAGAAGTGCCAGCTGAAAACGCTTGAGATCAACGTTATCTGCCAGTGAAAATTGTCTCAATTTATCCCAGGCATAACGACAATAATCAGGAATTCGCCGGTAAATATCAGGATGTGCTTCCATATAAATATGCCCGCTTGCGCTGTCCCAGTTTAACCGGTTCATATATGATCTCAAGCTTTGTTCCCATCTTTACCTGAGAGTATAAAATGCGAATATCTTCCGGATAGAGGCGGATACACCCATGGCTAACCAGACCGCCAACTCCCCAGGGGACATTGGTACCGTGAATACCATAGGCTCCGGCTGAGAACTTCATAACAAAATCACCCATGGGATTATCAGGTCCGGGCGGCATTATTTTCATGCCGTATTTCTCCTGCAGAGATGCCGGGATATACCAGGTAGGGTTTGGACGCTTTTCATAAATGTGAAAAGTGCCCACGGGCGTTTCCCATCCTTCATCCCCGATGCCAATCGGATAGGTCTGAACCGTTGCGCTTGTTTTATTGAAATAATAGAGCCGCTGCTCAGGCAGATTAATTACCAGCTGCTGATGCCTGGTGGGCGGCAGTACCCACATGGTGGGAATCACCATGGGCTTATCACGCGGCGGCAGCCATTCATCCAGATGGGGATATAAAAACTCCAGTTCATTGTAGTAGCTGAGGTCATAGCGTCGTGCCACATCAAGAAGCGTGTCTTTCTGCTCGTATGGTTGCCCGCAGCGTCGATCCGATAACCGTCGTATCCTTGAGGTTATAGGGATAGGCCTTCAGCTCCCGGGTAAACTCATCTTGCGCAGAAACGTTATTATATAGTAATAATAACGCAAGCATTAAAAAGAGTTTATTTACCATCATTTGCATGCACATTCTTTACTATCCATTCTTTCTGGCAATCCTTCTTCCCCGCACGGGATCAAGAACTCAGTGATTAGAGTATATGTAAAAGCCTCAGGTGAGTCAAGGGGTAAATAGACAACTTTAAGATGGATAATTGACGTTGCTTATGATAAAAACATATGCACTTGATAGCAGATAGTTCTCCCCCAATGCCGCACCATTGGAGCAATAAAAACATCCTGTAAAAAATCATGAAGCACGCTGAATTTGTTCATCTCCATGTTCACACGCAGTACAGCCTCTTAGACGGCGCAATGCGCCTGGATGATCTGTTTAAGAGAGCAAAAGAATTTCGCATGCCTGCCCTGGCCATAACAGACCATGGCAATATGTTTGGTGCTATCGAGTTCTATGAACATGCCATCCAGCATGGCATTAAACCGATTATAGGATGCGAGATATATGTTGCGCCGGGCAGCAGGTTTAATAAGGAGGCACATGGCGCTAAAGACGCCTCCCATCACCTGGTGCTGCTGGCAAAAAATAAAACCGGCTACCAGAACCTCTTCAAGCTCATAACCGCTGCTTACTTTGAAGGGTTCTATTACCGTCCCCGGGTTGACAAAGATCTTTTAAGCAAAAACCATGACGGGCTCATCGCCTTGAGCAGCTGCCTTCACGGAGAGATTCCCCACGCGCTGCTCGCAGGAGACATGGACCGGGCCCTCGTTGTTGCCGATGAATATCGCAGCATCTTCAGTGATGGCCGTTTCTATCTGGAACTGCAGGAAAATAACATCGAAGATCAGAAGAAAGTTAATCAGGGACTTTTGGAAGTTTCCCGCAAGCTCTCTCTCCCTGTGGTAGCAACAAATGACTGCCATTATCTCAATCCCGATGATGCCAGGGCGCATGAAATACTCCTCTGCATTCAAACCGGCAAAACCATAAATTCAGCAGACCGCATGCGCTTTTCAACCGATCAGTTTTACTTTAAGTCCCCGGAAGAGATGGAGCGGGCGTTTTCCTATGCGCCCGAAGCTCTCAGGAATACCATTGCCATTGCCGAAGAATGCAATCTTGATATTGTCTTCAATGAGTACAAGTTTCCTCCCTTTACCCCGCCCCCCGACACCACAATTGAGGAGCATTTCGAAAAAGCAGCCCGCGAAGGTCTTGCGGAACGGCTTGTTGTTTTACAGAAACAGAATCCGCAGGGCTTTGATAAGCTGGCAGCCCCGTACCATCTGCGGCTCGACGAAGAGATGCGGATGATAAAAAAGACCGGCTTTGTCTCATACTTCCTCATCGTTGCCGACTTCGTCAACTACGCCAAGCAGCATGACATTCCCGTCGGACCGGGCAGAGGCTCTGCTGCTGGAAGCCTGGTGGCATATGCATTAAAAATAACCGAGCTTGATCCTATCCCCTATGGCCTGCTGTTTGAGCGCTTTTTAAATCCTGAACGAATCAGCCCGCCTGATATAGATATCGACTTCTGCATGGATGGCCGGGACAGCGTCATTGAGTATGTCACTAACAAATATGGCAAAGACAATGTCGCACAAATTATTACGTTCGGTAAAATGCAGGCCAAAGCTGTTCTCCGCGATGTGGGCCGTGCCCTTGACATGCCCTATAAGGAAGTGGACAAAATTGCAAAACTGGTGCCCAACGTTCTGAATATAACCATTGATCAAGCCACCGTCCAGGAGCCGAAATTAAAAGAGCTCATGGATAAAGACCCGCAGGTGGCAACGCTCATCAAACTTTCCCGTGCGCTTGAAGGCCTGCCCCGGCACGCTTCAACCCATGCAGCAGGAGTGGTTATATCAGATGCACCGCTGGTCAACTATCTCCCCCTCTATCGCGGGCAAAAAGGCGAAGTGATTACCCAGTTTGCCATGAATGAGGTTGGTAAAATTGGCCTGATAAAATTTGATTTTCTTGGATTGAGAACCCTTACCGTCATTCAGGAAGCGATACATTTAATTCATTTCAGCCATCCTGATGCTCTTTTTGATATTAATAATCTGCCCCTCGATGATGCCAGAACCTATGAGCTGCTCTGTTCCGGAGATACTGAAGGCATCTTCCAGCTTGAAAGCTCGGGTATGAAAGACCTCATCAGACGGCTGCGCCCTGAAACATTTGATGAGATTATCGCGCTTCTTGCCCTGTATCGTCCAGGCCCTCTGGGCAGCGGTATGGTTGACGATTTTATCAAGGGAAAGCATGGGAAAGGCGGTGCCACCTCTGACCTGCCGCAATTGAAGGAGATCCTGGGAGATACCCATGGCGTGATTCTGTATCAGGAACAGGTCATGAAAATAGCAAGCGCCCTGGCAAACTTTTCCCTGAGCGATGCGGACATCCTGCGGCGGGCCATGGGCAAGAAAAAGTCTTCGGAAATGCAGAAGCAGCAGGAAAAGTTTTTGGAGGGCGCAAAGAAGAACAAGATTTCCCAGCCAAAAGCCCAGAAAATATTTGAGCTCATGTTAAAATTTGCTGAATACGGTTTCAATAAATCACATAGTGCTGCGTATGCGGTTATTGCCTACCAAACCGCATATCTTAAGGCCCACTATCCTGTTGAATTCATGGCAGCACTACTCAGCTGTGAGATGGATAATACGGATAAAGTAGTGCGGCATATATTTGAGTGCAGGGAACACGCTATTGAGGTCCTCCCGCCTGATATTAATGCCAGCACCAGCGACTTTTCGGTAGACGGCAATAAAATTCGCTTTGGTTTGGCAGCAGTAAAAAATGTCGGTGTCAATGCCATTGATTCCATCGTGAAGATTCGCTCTGAGTCAGGACCTTTTATCTCTCTGCTTGACTTCTGCACGCGTGTCGATCTTCGCAAGGTAAATAAAAAAGTCCTGGAAAGCCTCATCAAATGCGGCGCCTTTGACTCCCTGCAGATCAAGCGCTCACAGCTGCTGGCAATCATGGAGGAAGTGGCTGACAAAGCACAGGCGCTGCAGAAAGAAAGTGAAAACAGCCAGCTGAGCATTTTTACCGCCTTGAAAGAGAACGGCAGAAGCGAAGATATAGATGCCATTCGCTATCCGGACATTCCGGAATTGAACGAACATGAAAAGCTCATATACGAAAAAGAATGCCTCGGATTTTATTTGACCGGTCATCCGCTCAACAAGGTTTTTGGTGTTCTTAAAAAGTTTACTACCATAGACACCCTTGAGGCGCAGGCAGCAGAGGAAGACGCTGATGTGACCATAGGGGGGGTCGTACAGAGCTTAAAAGAATATAAAACTAAAAAAGGCGACATTATGGCTTTTGTCACTCTTGAAGACCTTTCCGGTTCTATAGAGCTGACTGTTTTCCCGGATCTGTATAAGCAGAATACCACTCTTTTAAAAAGCGATAAACCGCTGCTGGTTAAAGGCCGGCTTACCATCGAGGGTGAAACAAAACGTAATATCGTGGTAAATGAAATCATATCGCTTGAGCAGGCCAGTGAACGACTGCATCCTGACACCCACATCAAGTGCTATATTGACCGCCTGACCATTAATGAAATAACCAGAATAAAAAATATTTTACAGAATAATGCCGGTAAATCCCGGGTGTATATCCATGTTATTATTCCCGACACCAGTGAAACAGTTATCAGCCTCGGTAAAGACTATTACATAAACCCTTCAGAACTGTTAGTCAGCGAAATAGAAGCACTTGTCGGAAAAAACTGCATTACCTATAACTGATACTATTGGTGGCAGGGTCAGTGAAATTATTCAATAGCACTATCCTTAAGTAGTAGTACCATGCCCTATCAGCCAAGAACATACCGGGACAGTCTGAAGACCGACGGCCTGATTCATTGTTCAGTAGTGATAAAGGAAACTGACCTTTTTATTGCCGCATCTCACAATGCTGAGGCAATAGCGCGCGAGGCTGTTTTAGATGTGCGCTTTAAACTTGAACAGTATATAGAAAAACATCCTGAGTTCCTGATCAGTCTGGTACCGCTCCCTGAAGATGCATATGCTCCTGATATTGTGCAGGCACTGCTGCGGGCTTCCGCTGCAGCAGGTGTAGGACCCATGGCCGCGGTGGCCGGCGCTGTAGCCGAATATACCGGCCGGGAGATTCTCAAATCCTGCGATGAGGTAATAGTGGAAAATGGCGGCGACATCTTTCTAAAAGTCAACCGCGACGTCACGCTCAGTATATATGCCGGCGCATCTCCGCTGAGCAACCGGATTGGCATAAAAATAAGTCAGCCAAACAGCGCCTGGGGAGTCTGTACTTCCTCTGGAACGGTTGGCCCGTCCCTGAGCCTTGGTACTGCTGATGCGGTAACCATTGTCTCTTCATCAGCGTCTCTTGCAGATGCTGCAGCCACAGCAATTGGCAATCTGGTTAATGCTGCCTCAGACATACAGAAAGCCATTGACAGCGGAAAACAGATTGAAGCTGTTGCCGGGATACTCATCATCAAGGATGAGCATATGGGCGTGTGGGGCAATATTAATCTGGTGGCATTATAAAACTAAAGAAGGCAAAGGGTCTAAAGGCTGAGTGTCGCCAAGAGTTCGATGGCAAAAAGATAACATCATTACCCTTGAACCCTGGAAACCTTGAACCCTTTTTTCCACCCTGTAACCCAACATTATTTTGAGGTCTGCTGTGAAAACGCTCTGGGCACCCTGGCGAATCAAATATATACTGGGCAAGAAATCTGAGTCCTGCATATTCTGTATTAAAAAAACAAAAGGCTACAAAAAGAAGCACCTGATTCTGAACGAAAGCACCTATGCAATGATCATCATGAATAAATACCCTTATGCACCGGGGCATTTGCTGGTAGTGCCGAAACGCCATCTTAAAGATTTGCGGGAGCTTGCAAAAGAGGAACTTCTTGATTTTTTCGAACAGGTCCAACTATCCATCAGTGCTCTGGAACAGGCCTTCAAGCCCCATGGCTACAATGTCGGGGCAAACCTGGGGAAGGCGGCTGGTGCCGGTGAAGAGAATCATCTGCATTTCCATATTGTCGCCCGCTGGAATGGCGATGCCAATTTTATGCCCGTGATTGCTCAAACCCAGGTGATGTCAGAGTATCTTGAAGATACCTATGACCGGCTCCTTCCCTGTTTTGCTGGCATTGCTCCGGCCAAATAGTTTTATGAGCCTTAATATCGCGGCATATCGCTGGTCTTGTTAAACAGGGTATCCTCCGCTATGGTGTTCCCTTCGATTAGTATTATCAAAAGTCTGCATATAAAACCCAGCAAAGCCCTTGGCCAAAACTTCCTCATCGATCAGCACCTTGCCCATAAAATTATTACCTCAAGTGATCTCTCTCCCGTTGATGTGGTTATTGAAATCGGCGCCGGCCTTGGAGCACTCACCACTTTTCTGGCAGAGAAAGCAAAGCAGGTTATTGCCATTGAAATTGATCCTTTGCTCACAGACATCCTGCAGCGGTTTTGTCCTGCTGGAGCTTCAATAACCATTATCAACGATAATATCCTCAATATTTCGTTAGCAGATTTTATTCAGGCACCTGCCAGGGCCGTCCTGGTCGGTAATATTCCCTATGCAATTACTACGTCACTTTTTACCCGGTTTGCTGAAATATCCTGTCTCATGAAGCGCGGCATCTTCATGGTGCAGAAGGAAGCCGGAGAGCGCCTCATTGCTGAACCCGGGAATAAGAACTACGGAGTGCTTTCTATCCAAACGCAGCGGTATTTTAACATAACACGTCTCTTTGATGTTCCCGCCTCATGTTTTTTCCCTAAGCCGAAAATAGATTCAACGGTGTTGCGCATGGAGCCGGTGCCGGGTCGGGCCTGGGACACGCCCGGTGAGGATATGTATAGAGAGATTGTGACTGCATCGCTAGCCCACAGGCGGAAGACATTGTCTAACTGCTTAAAAGCCTATTGTTCAGGCAGGGAAATAGATGCGGCAGTTTTAAAAGCCCGTTTACATAAGGAAGGGATTGACTGTTCAAGACGGGGAGAAACACTTTCGCTGCTTGAATTTGAAAAGCTCGCTGCTGTGGTGACACAATTATCAGCAGACCTTCATCTTCGCTGATTTCTGTATGAAATTTATCTGTGATATCATGCTGGGCAAACTGGCAAAATATTTGCGCATAGTGGGGATGGATGCCAGCTACTCGAGTTCCCTCTCCCTGTCACAGATTATCGCGGCAGCTGCAGCAGAACAGCGCACAGTGTTGACGCGCAGAACCGGCCAACTGCTTTCAGAGCAGCAGGCATCAAGCTACTTCATTCAAAGCAATTATCCGTACGAGCAATTACAGGATGTCATCAGTCATTTCAGCCTGCAGGCTGACAGCTCCCGTTTTTTCACCCGCTGCCTTTTATGTAACGAATTGCTCGCAGCAATTGAAAAAGCTTTGGTTGCGGAAAATGTCCCTGATTATGTATTCAGTACAATAAACGATTTTTCGCAATGTCCCTGCTGCAGAAAGATTTACTGGAAAGGAACACATCATCACAATATGATGCAACGGTTGAGTGTCTTATTACAACGCTCTCTTTAAGGTGAAGCGCTTGTAAAAGTCTTCAAGAAACGGGATTTTGGCTCTACGCTTTCAGGCTGCTTTTGCAGAAGCACAGCAGGATCAAATTTGACCAGGTCATCAAAGAGCTGTCCCTGCCTGAGGTCTTTTTCTATTAGTGTTATTGTTTGCTTTAAATCAGGGCTGGCTTTTTTGCTGATGCTTTCACAGAGCCTGAGCATCTCCTGGAGCATATCTTGCGTCATAGTGATTTTACGGCTTGCAGTAAATGATTCAATGCCTGGCAGCATCCAGTAGAGAACATTTTCTGCCTGCTCCATCAGTGCAGCATCTTCATTGAGGATTTTAATAAACTCGGGAGAATGTTTGTAATAAAGAGCCTTATATTGCTTGCCCTTATCAGTATGACGCAAAATAGTATCCCGCAACCGGTATAGTGTTTTCAGTACATCAGGATCTCCCTTAGCTACAACTGTCAAGGCGCAGATCCCGGGAGGATCCTTATAGCATTTCCTGCCCAGGCGGCCGCAATAGGGAAAATCAGCCGGGCAGCACATTTTTTTCAATACGGGGTTCTGTTTGGAACAGCAGCTGGGGTAGTCAGGGGAGCAGCAGTCTCCATCACCGCCACCGCAGGGTATTGGCCAGTCTTCCGGGCATTCATCTCCTCCCCGGCACTGTTGTCGTTGTTGTCACCAGGTGGTGTAACCTGGCCTATAGTTCCCCAGTTTGGCTCACCGGCAGCATCGTCAGTAGTAAGCTGTACGGGCTCTCCTCCGGATATGGACTGCTTGAATATATTGGCAGTAAAGTTATGGGTCATAAGATCAGTATCACGTAATATTGAACCCTTTGAAGTAACCAGTGCGTAGGCAACCCATTCGCCGTCAGGGCTGAAAGCAGGCTGCACCGGTATAGCATTCTTAGGAACATTGGTGAGTTGAATTTTATTTCCGGTTCCATCGCTATTGAGTAATACTAAATTACCATTTATCGAAGCGGATGAGGAAACCGTATAGGTACAAACTATTTTTGTGCCATCCAATGACCAGGCTGGATTAGAGTACCCAAAGCTTTTAACCGTTGCTGTGTCAAATCCTCCTTCTGCAACAACGGTAGGGACAGCATTGAGACTATTACTGGGAACAACAACCACCGACTCCTTCCCTCCGCCACCCCGGGTATAGGCAATTTTGCTGCCATCCGGAGAGTACTGCGGATAGGCATCTCCCGTCTCGCTGTTCTGCTGCTGGTCAATCATCTTGCCGCTGGTATCCCAGGTGGTCAGATTGGTCTGTACGATATTAGGACTGAGGTCTCTGAATATCATAGTCCAATCATAAAAAGCATGTGCATAAATGCCGGCAAATTTTGATCCATCCTTGTGAACAGCTGGGGCTGTATGCCAGATAATTACCATCGCTCAGTTTCATATTGATAACAGCTGTTTTACCCGCGGGCACATCAACAAAACCAACCGATCCTATGAATTTATCCTTAAGTACCTTAACCCAGACCTTAGTGGCAGGGACGCCATCAAGTGTGCCTGTCGTATCAATCAGTTTTTGCACATTATAATACGTCGTCGATCCCTGAAATGATGCTACATAGCTGCTCTGGTGAAATTTCTTCTGTCTGTGTCATCAGTTATTTTTTGTGCAACTGAACCGGTTTTTTTTGCAGAGACATATTCCATGCCGGTAATTCTGGTCAGCTTAAGACCGTTGAATTCAAGCCGGAAAATGTCTTCATAATTGTAGCTTCTATAAGATTGATAATTTGACGTGAAATATAAGATATTTGCCCATCAGTTGAAATGCTTGCTTCTGATGCATTGGCAGGATAAAAATCGGTGACCTGCGTTGGTTCTGTCCCATCAGGATTCATGGCGTAGAGGTTTGAAAACCAAGCGCCGTCTTTCTGGTAGGCATGGGTGTAGAATATTTTGTCTGCTTTGCTCGTTTGCAAATATTTTTATTCCGTTAGCACCATGTGCAGTGTTTAATAATCCATTAAGGAAAAATAAACTAAGACTAATAATTGGTAAAATATACGTTCTTATTCTTTGCATATACCCTCCTTGTTTTGAATAAAAGCTCTTGCTGCGAGTTTAAATAATCATTGAGCAGGCGGTTCTGTAAAGCAAAAGCCCATATAAAGCCCATACCGCAGTATGGATAATCCGCAGGGCAGCAATAGCCGTTATAACAGTCTATAGGATACTCTGGAGGACAATTTGATGATATTATTGTTGTAGTTACCCCCCCTGGTATTGTTGTTGTGAATACATCAATTGCAGTAGTTGTTGTTATGAAATCTGGAATTGTTGTTGTCGTCTCGCCGCCAGGAATAGTGGTTGTTGTGTCTCCTGGAATTATTGTTGAAGTGGTTTGTCCCGGGATGATGGTTGTTGTAGATATGTTTCCGGGAATTGATGTTGTTGGGTTGTCTGGAATCGTCGTTTGGGTAGAGGAATATTCACCGATGGCACAATCCGCCATCATTGTTTGAGTAGCCGGGTCTGCCACGATGTTCCTCACTATAATGCCCGTGTCGTTTCCCGCATAATCCCTGCTGTTTGGCGTTGAATTTGGCGTGAGTTCTGTGCCCTGCACATAAAAATCAAGCGGATCAAAATATGCCTCTTTTACCCTGCCTAAAGTTTCCAGGTGTTCTCTGCCGTCAGCTTCCATGAGCCGAAGAAGCTTGTGCTCAGTGTTACTGTTATCAAATTGAAAATTGGTCCCGTCCTGGTTTAGCCGGGCATCTATATGCCAGATGAATAAACCGCTATTGGGTAATCTAAAATCATTTTCTATTCCCGCAGTGCGATTCTGTACCATGAAGAATTCTGAAAAAGGATCTATGGTGCCGGTCCCGGGCATTATTGCCACACACTCTTTAGTTATAGCAGTAGGCTTTAGGGATACGGAATATGCACCGCTGGTGATCTGGCACGAAGGCGTTAACCATTCCAGCATCCACTTGCTGAAGCAGTTGTGGTCATAGTCGTTGCCATCCATTATATCAAGTCCGCCCACGCCGCCGCTGGGCCCCTTTTTTTCATCATAATCATAGTAGTCCGGCAACCCAAGACCATGCCCTGTTTCATGAATGATTGTCTGGGGGGTATATTCAGGCTGATTTTGTCCTTCATTTTTTTCCCATTGCCAGGAAAAAACGCTAAGGCCTTTTCCGCTTACGGTAAAGGGATCATTTTCAAACAAGCTTCCGGTATTGTTGCACCAGCCCCACCAGATTGAACTCCAGCCCCTGTCAGGTCCGGTCCAGATAATACAAAAATAATCGATTTTGCCATCTCCATTGTTATCATACTGTGAAAAGTCATGCTCAGCAGCATAATGATTGAAAGCTTCTTTGATGAGGTTTTTAACGCCGTTTATACTGTGACGGGTTTGATATCCAAGGCTATAGAACCCCCGCCGGTGACGTGCCCGGTACCAGCCCAGTACCGTTCCCTGTATGTTGAGCTTGCCATACGAAGAACGCTGATAATAATTTTTCAGGCTGTCAAATGGTATTGCACTCGGGTCTCCGTTGCCAAATAGTTTCTCTGCAAACACAGATGGGTCAGTGGTATGCGGGTAGTTGGGAAAGTCAACTAACAGCACGACTATTTTAGGCGAACCCTCTGCCGGAAGCCCTGTTTTATAGGGGAACAGAGTTTTTGTGGTAATCTGGCTGCCATGCTGAGAGGACTTCATCCGTGCAATTTTCCGCTTGATTACGTCAGGATGAAATTTATTGTTTTGCAGATACTCTGCAAACCACTTGCGGTCGGGAAATGAGCCGTCTTTTTTATACTGTTCTATTTCGCCTGTGCGGGGGGGTTCAAGAGAATAACCCTGCTGTGGAACAGCCATAACTGTGAACATTACGCTTATGGCGATATACAGATACCTCAATAATGTTGCCTGCAGTTCTAATAGTTGATTGACCATAGATGCCTCCTCTCATCAAGAGGGTGGATATATTGCATTTTTTTGAAATTTGAGGTAGTGGCCCCCCGTGGCATAATCCACGGACGCCCTAAAAAATAAAGGAGCCACTAATGTAAATTAAATACCAGTAAGAGAAAAGAGTCAAGAAAAGTATTTGAGCAGTTGTATGGTCGTGAAGAACTGACAGATCGGAGGTACGGATAATTTCACAGGGGAAGAAGAGACTGGATGCAATTTTAATTGGAAATGGGCATGATGATGCGGAGACGTTATACAGGAGGTGAGAAGAAACTGGATGCCATTGATTTACAGGAAATGGGCAAGCCATACAGGGTCTATTTACATAGCAGGTCAGAAAATTCAACTAAAAACTTGACTTGACTCTCCGGAGGGGATGTAATAAAGTGTAGTTCGTCGCAGAAAGGAGGTGAGAGAGTAAAAAGTTTGTCACTTCTGGTGGTATACAGTCAATTTTTGGAAAGGGGATATGTTATGAAAAAATGTCTTCACATTAAAATTAATACTATGTCTGTCTTCGGTGTTGTTGTGTTGTTTAATTCTTTTTAATTGTCCGGCTTATGCAACAGATAATAATTCAGGAGAGTTAATTAATGCGTTTATAAAGGACGGTGGAATTGATGGTTTCATAATCCCCGAGCAGTCAATGTCAACTGCCGCAGGATGCCCTGCTGATTATCCGATAGACTGCGGGAACGGGTATTGCTGCCCATCTGATTATCCGGTATGCGGAACTGGTGAAAATGTAGGCAAGTGTGGTAAAGACGGTGGCGGTGGCGGCGGCGGATGCCCTGCTGATTATCCGATAGACTGCGGGAACGGGTATTGCTGCCCATCTGATTATCCGGTATGCGGAACTGGTGCAAATGTAGGCAAGTGTTCTACAGGCGGTGGCGGCGGGCCTGCTTGTGTAGCAGAAACAATATTGCAAGATGATGATGAATGTTTAAATGTACTTAGGGAATTTAGAGATAAAATACTTTTGAAAACAGAGAAAGGGGAAAGGTTGGTTGTACTTTATTATGAGTATTCACCAATACTAATAAAATTGATTGAAGATAAGCCTGAGTTAAAAGCAAAACTAAAACAGAGGATTAAAACATTAATACCTGGAATTAAAAAGGCTTTATAGCCCTTCAAGGTGAATGAAATGTAAGGCAGGGTCAGCAATGGCCCTGCCTTTGTCAATATTTCATAAGCGCTGTCAGTAAGGGTTTCCAGAGAGACTGTGAACAGGGGTGCTACGTTGCACACTCGCTGGGGTCCCCCTGTATTTTTGATACTGCGTGGGGGATTGCGCTGAGGATTGTGCGGAGATTTTCAGTGGCTCCCCGGGGGCTTCCGGGGAGATTTATAATGAGCGTCCTGCCCCGTATTCCTGCGAGGGCCCGTGATATAACCGCATGAGGCGTCTTCTTTAAGCTTTCCATTCTCATGGCTTCCGCCATGCCGGGAACTTCCTTTTCAATAACCATCTTTGTTGCATCCGGCGTAACATCCCGCGGCGCCACACCGGTTCCGCCGGTGGTCACCACTAAATCAAGGCTCAGGGTATCAGCGTATTCGACCAGCTTTCGCGCAATGACTTCCTTCTCATCAGGTATAATTTCATATTTTTCTATCGTGGCGCCGATTTCCGCGAGCACTGCAGCCACGGCAGGGCCGCTGGTATCGACGCGTTCCTGACGCGCGCCTTTATCGCTGATAGTTAAAATACCTGCCTTCATACTATCTTTAAAAATCCCCGTGGTTTTATATCTTACCCTGTTTGGATAGCACGCGCATGGCCTGACGCGAAATTAGCGGGTTAACGTTTTTGTCTTTTGACAAACTGCGCAGGTCTTTTTCCATAACGTGGCTCAGCAGTTTGAGGGAAATGGTTGGAGGTGTTTTGGGATTAGTCACCAGGGCAAGTTTAATTCTATAATTCTGCAGAAACTCTTTTTTCAGGGTTATGAGCTTGATTACTTCGTCTGACAGGCTCCGGTTTGATGCATACATGAGTGCATCATCCTCAGTCATCTTCGGACTGTTAATAACTGCGCTCAGAACAATTCTGTTGGATTCCTTTATTAAAATATTGCGTGCTTCCCTGTTGCCGATGGTGGCCAGTTTGATTTTTTCGCTTACCGACATCATCATGATTTTGCCATAGAGTGACTCGGATATCTTCTGCTCCGGCGGCGCCCCCTTCGGTTCTTCCTTTTCCTCAATCAGTTCCTTGGGAAACTGCGATTCGTCAACAACGTTTTCGTTATCCATAGAGAATGCTATAAATTTTATTTTTCCGTTTTTTCGGTTTTTGCTGCAGCAATTATTTTTTCACTCAAATGCGCCGGAACTTCATCGTAATGATCAAATTCCATGGTGAACATTCCCCTGCCGCTGGTGATCGAAGTGAGGTCAGACGCATAGCGGAGCATTTCAGCCAGCGGCGCTGTTGCCTTGACCACCTGGCCGCCCACGCCCTGGTCCATGCCAAGCACCCGTCCCCTTCTGCTGTTCATGTCGCCGATAATATCACCGGTCATTTCCTCCGGAACGGTAACTTCAACATTCATAACCGGCTCAAGCAGAATGGGATGGCATTCCATAAAGCCCTTCTTAAACCCCATGGAGGCAGCTATTTTAAAAGCCATATCAGATGAATCAACTTCATGGTAGGACCCGTCAACAACTGAAACTTTAATGTCAACAACCGGATATCCTGCCAGCACGCCCTCATGCATCGACTCAGCAACGCCCTTCTCAACAGATGGTATATAATTTCTTGGTATGGACCCGCCCACTATCTTATCAGCAAATTCGAAACCGGCACCGTGGGGCAGCGGCTCGATTTCAAGCCAGGCATCGCCATACTGGCCCCGCCCGCCGGACTGCTTTTTATACTTGCCCTGTATTCTGGTTTTTCCTTTGATCGTCTCCTTGTAGGGAATTTTCGGGATGTCGGTTTCCACTTCAACGCCGAATTTTCTTTTTAATTTTTCAATCGTGGCATCCAGATGTATCTGCCCCATGCCGGAGAGGATAAATTCATGGGTCTGTTCTTCCCGTTGAATGGTGAGCGAAGGGTCTTCTTCTATAAGCCGGGCGAGCGCATTGCTCATTTTATCTTCGTCACCGCGGCTTTTAGGAGCAAGTGAATATGAAATGACCGGGCTGGGAAATTTTATCTTATCGAAAGACAGTTCATTCTTTTCATCACAGAACGTGTCACCGGTGGTTGTCTCCCTGAGTTTTGCCAGGGCCACAATATCTCCGGTAATAGCGCTTTCCGTCGGCTTCTGCCCCTTCCCTTCCAGCAGCAGAATCTGCCCTATCTTTTCCTTAACCTTTTTGGTTGCATTGAACACCGTGCTGTCAGCATTCAGGGTCCCCGCGAAAACTCTGAAGATAGTGAGCTTTCCTGCGTATGGATCAGCAATGGTTTTAAATACAAAAGCAGCAAGGGGGGCGGCTTCTTTCGGCTCCAGCTTCTTTTTTTCTTTTGTCTTGAGATCTAAAACTTCTAACGCTCCTCTATCCAGGGGAGATGGCAGATATTCTACCACTGCATCCATTATGGTCTTAATGCCTATATTGCTCAGCGCTGATCCGCACAGTACGGGAATGAGGGTCTGATTTAAAATGCCCTTTTTGATGCCGGTGCTTATTTCCTCCGGCGAGAGTTCCTGTCCGTCTAAAAATTTTTCCAGCAGTTCTTCATGTGCTTCAGCAACATCTTCAATCATTTTCTGGCGCTGGGCAGCAGCCTGCTCCCTGCAGTCATCGGGAATCTCGCTTTCTTTAAAATCTCCCGACTCATCATCAGCAAAAACAAAACCTTTCATTTTAACCAGGTCAACAACACCTTTAAAATCGGCTTCCCTGCCGATAGGGATTTGCAGTGCCAGCGGGTTTATTTTGAGTTTGTTTTTGATGTTATCCAGGGTCGCGTAAAAATCTGAATTTTCCCTGTCGAGTTTATTAATCACAATCAGGCGCGGCAACTTAAACTCATTCAGGTATTGCCATACCTTTTCAGTTATCACCTGAACGCCCGAGGTTGCTTCAATAACAAGTATCGAACCATCAGCCGCTTGAAGGCTGTTGTGTGTATCTGCAATAAAGTTTGCATCCCCTGGCGTATCAATTATATTAACCATGCACTTTTTCCAGTTAACGTGATGAAAAGCGCTGTTAATAGTCAATTGTCGTGCTTTTTCTTCCGGGTCAAAGTCCAGTACCGAGTCGCCGTTATCAACCCTGCCGAGACGATCGGTGGCTTTTCCGTTATAGAGGAAGGTTTCTGCTAACGAGGTTTTTCCTGATTTGCCGTGGCCAACGAGAGCAACATTGCGTATGTCCTTGGATTCATATTTTTTCATGCCTGTTTTCCTTCTCCAGTGGTTAATTTTTACCGTGATTATGGAAAATGATCAGCCAGTAACTGATGATGGGCATTGAACTAATATATACTGTAAACATTTATTTATAAGGGAAGGCATGCTTAAATGTCAATAAAAATAAGTCTGCAACCGTTCAGATTTCAGGACTTTCCCCGAAATTTATATAGCTGTTATTATGAGAGCGCGTCCTGTTCAGATTTCTATTGTAAAAAATAATAATTTATTATACAAACTGGTGAGTCATTAAATTATAAGACAGTATCTCTATACAACGCACTCGTGCTAAAGGGGGTTCTATGAAACGAATGAGAATTAGTGCTTCAGTCCTGGCAGTTCTTGTCTCTGCTATGGTATGTGTAATATGTTCTAAGGCCGGAATTGCCCATGCCGCCATTGAGACGGAAGTGATTAAAACACTGAACCTTGAAGAAAAGCCCTTAGATATTGCCAATTCCCCTGATGGAACCAAGGCATATATACTGGGCAATAAATGTATTTATGTTTACTCAATTGAGCGCAATGAAATTACCGACAAGATTGCTGTAACCGATGATTATTCCCATATGTCCGTTGCCCCCGATGGAGAGTCGCTGTTTCTTGCCAGCACTGACGGGAAAAAAGTTTCCATTATAAAAATTTCAACAGTCTATGATATCGAGATAGGCCGGTCACCGGTTATTGGCGATAAAAATGCTCCGGTTCGTATAGTTGCCTTTCTTGACTTCCAGTGCCCCTACTGCACATCAATATATCCGGTGATAGAACAACTCCTGGATAAATATCCCCAAAAAGTGTGTCTTGTTATCAAGCATTTCCCCTTGCGCATGCACCCGTTTGCAGAAAAAGCAGCTATGGCAGCCCTTGCCGCGGCAAAACAGAATAAATACCGTGAGCTAAGCAGCCTCTATTTCAAGAATTTTAAAAATTTAAATGATCAGACCATCAAAGAGTACGCGCAGCAGACCGGCATCAACATGGAAGCCTTTGATAAAGAGCGTGAGGATAACGCCTTGAAAACAATCATTGCTGAAGATCTGAACCTCGGCAAGAAACTGGGCATTAGAGGTGTCCCGTCAGTTTTTATTAATGGCAGGGCTTTTAGAGGGCGCTCTATCGATGCTCTGTCGCAGCAGGTTGAGCAGGAGCTGAAGAAAAGTGCCAAGTAATGAGCGCTGCGTAACGGGTTTATACCGTGTTCAGTGCACCGCACTGCTGCCCGTTTCCAATGCCTGTACCAGGTGAGTAAGAAAACTGTTAACCGGCGCTGCAACTCCCGTTTCTGTACCGTATCTGACAAGCGCACCATTCAGATAATTAATCTCGGTCTTTTTCCCTGCTTCGATGTCCTGCAGCATTGAAGAGCGGTTACCGGCTGTTGCCGCACAAACCTCCATGACCTTTGCCACCGGGTCACTGTAGGGCAGCGTTATACCGGCGCTTTGTGCAATGGCCGCGCCTTCCTCAACAACCCTGCTCATTACTTCACAAAGGTCGGGAATTTTTGGCAGCTGCCCATTAGGTACCCTCATGATTGCCGTGAGGGGATTGATGCCGCAGTTGACCAGCAGCTTTCCCCACAAAACTCCCGTGAACATCCTCAGTCATTTCAGTTGGGATATACGCACTCATAAACAGATCTTTGATCAGCTTTGCGTGAAACGTGCTGTTCGCATCAATTCCGCCGATGATGGTCTCACCCATGCCTGCATGCCGTATGTGCCCGCTGCCAAGCAGCGTGGCCCCCTGTGCGGTAGTGCCGGCAACAATTGGATTCTGTGGATACGCGTCCCGTATGGATTCCACATTGCCGATACCGTTCTGCAGCGTTAGAATCATGGTATTGGCAGTAACCAGCTCCCGCGCGCTTTCAAGGGCTGTTGCCGTGCTATAGGCTTTAACAAAAAGAATCAGCAGGTCTGCCTTACCGATTACGTCCGGGGAAGCGCTTATTCTCGGGAACGGCAGCTGATACGCTCCGCTCACCCCCTCAATCTTCAACCCCTGAGCCCGTATCCGTTCAGCGCGGTCTTCGCTGTTATCCAGCAGCCACGCTTCATAACCTGCTCTGGTGAGCAGAAATGCATACAGACAGCCCATGGCTCCCGGGCCGATAATAACGGTTTTCACGGTAATATATCCTTCAGCTCAAGGAGCAATTCAGCTCCCGATTAGTTTCCCGGCTATCTCCCGCATTGCTGCAAGTGATTGAAGGCTCAATTCCCAGGGCGGCACCCGCTCCATGTCAGACCGCACAATTCCCTGGTCAAACTGCAGGTACCCAAGCACGGAGAGACCTGCACAATTTTTTTGTACGAAATCAATATCTGCATCATCCCTGACTTTGTTAACTATAACAGATATTTTGTTGAGCCGTATATCTTCCGCAAGCTCTCTGATTTTAAATGCCGTATCAATACTTCTCCTGCCCGGCTCAACAACAACAATAAGCTGATCAACTGCCTGCGCAGTAGCCCTGCCCAGGTGCTCCACCCCTGCCTCCATGTCCAGTATCACGGCTTCATTGCGCTGCAGAAGCAAATTCTGAATCATCGATTTCAGTATGATATTCTCAGGGCACATGCATCCGCCGCCGCCTTTCTTTACCGTTCCCATCACCATGAGCTTTATGCCATCTTTTTCTTTCCATAGTTTTTCCGGAAGATCATCCACCTTCGGGTTTAACTTTAACATCCCGCCCATGCTGCCGGGCGCGGCCCCGATTCTCTCCTCGATAAGCTCCTTCATTTCCACCAGCGGGGTAATGACCATATCCTCCGGGAAGCCAAGGGCTGATGCCAGATTGGCGCTGGGATCACCATCTACCGCCAGCACCGTGTACCCCCTCTCGCTTAAGGCTTTGCACAACAATGCTGAGATGGTTGTTTTACCAACCCCGCCCTTGCCGGTAACTGCTAATTTAATGTTGTCCTTCATATTTGGATACTCCAGGGCAATTTTTTATTTTGTCAGTTTACTTTTTTAGACCTATCTCATTGACAAGTACTTATTATGTATCATATTAATATAAAATATGAAACACGACAGCAGTATCGCTATAATAGGTTTAGGTAATATTTTACTCCGCGATGAAGGCGTAGGCGTAAGAGTTATTGAAGCGCTGCAGCAGCAATATACTTTCTCTCCCCCGGTTAAAATAGTTGACGGAGGCACTCTGGGTTTTGCGCTTATAAATGAAATAGAGGATTGTAAAACTATAATCGTTGTCGATGCAGTTAAAGCCGGCAGTGAACCCGGCACTATCTATCGCTTCACGCGCAATGATATCAACTTTGCAACTCCTCTGGCCATGTCCGTGCATGATATAGGGTTTCTTGAGGCACTTGATCAGTGGAAGATGCTGGGTATTAATCCTGAAATTATATTCTTTGGCATAGAACCAGAGGACATGAGCTCATGGGGCATGGAACTCAGTGATTGCTTAAAGGATAAGGTCCCTAAACTAATAGCGTTAATTGTTAAAGAATTGATAAAAAAAGCAATAATAATTACAGATAAAAAATAATGCTCAAATAATTAATTAATATATTTTCTATTTTATGCTATTTTAATTTTTATGGCATTATTGTTAATTTTATTTTTTTTCGAATACAGTCATTATCCTCTTGACATTTTGATTTTTAAAGAAGATACTTAATTACATAAAACGAATTACAGCAACAGAAAAAACACCTACCTTCCCAGCAACGCATCTAAAAATAAACATAGTAATTAATTTTTAAAAATTGATTACCCATAATGTCTACTATTATGATGGTTAAATACTGTTTGCAATGAAAGTAAATGCAGTACGCGGTGCCTGTTCAGTAACATAAAAAATTATAAGATAGTCGTAAAAATAAATATAAGGAGGTAACAATGTCGTGTTCTAAAAACCGATAGTGCTGGCAAAAAACAATAGCAAAAGGAGATTAACTATGAAACGAAGGTGTAGTTCATCACTAAACAGTATTGCCATTGCCCTGCTCATAGCCATAGCGGCAATGACAGCCAACCCTGCCCACGTCCAAGCAGCTTAACCTACTTAGCAGCACCAGATCCCTTAAGTACTGCGATCCAACTCCAAAATATGACCTATTCTTATGACCCTGTATCAAATACTTTAACCAAGACTTATGAACTGAAAAATATTTCTGGCGACACACTCACAAACCCCCGCTTAGTTAATCTTTTTCTGTGGTCAAATAATCTTTGTTCACAACCATCAGCTGCCTGGTCAACAATGGCCTATGATGGGACAAGCATTTTCTCTAATGCAGACCAGACGGCAACAGCATCAAACAATACATGGTATCATGGACTGGTCTGCGGATGTTTACCCTGCATCTTTTGCTTCAACAGAGCTTTTTCCCGCAATTACACCAGTACAATCGGTCCAGAGCGGCGTCAGCTATCCCTATTGGAATATTACATCACCCTGGAATGATCAAGATACACGCACTATCACTGTCCAGTTCTCGAATGTCCTCAACTGCAGCTTGATCCAGAATGTGGTGTGGGTTATCTATGAGGGAACTCCACCACCAACCACAACAACAACTATTACAGGTTCAACAACTACCACTACAGCAATACCAACGGTAATTGAACTTTCAAATTTTTCAGCAATCCCTGGAGATGGTGAAGTAACACTTATGTGGAGGACTGAGAGCGAGATAGACACGGCAGGCTTCAATATTTATCGCGGTGTCATTGGTTCATCCGAGATGACCAAACTGAATGACACGCTGATTCCGGCAAAGGGCACTGCAACATCCGGAGCAGAATATACCTACGTAGATGATGATGTAAGAAATGGCATTATATACATATACAAACTTGAAGACGTTGATACAGCCGGCACTGTAACCGAACATAAACCGGTCAGGGCAACTCCGCGATGGATATACTCTCTATTCCATCAAAACTAAATGATTTGTAACAATAACCTTTTATAGGGAGAACTTATTATGAAAATATCACGTCGAGACTTTTTACGGATGGCTGCCTATTCAGCTGCAGCAGTAGGTGCAACTCAGTTTGACATGTTCAAACTGAATGAGGCATTAGCTGGCTCAGGAAGACCGCCGGTCATATGGTTTGAAGGGCTTGGGGATTCAGGATGCGTTGTATCGCTTGCCAATTATTTTGATGGCGTATCTGCCGGCATTGAAAGTGTCCTGCTGAATAACATTGAACTCAAATATCGAAAGCGTTCTCATGGGGGCATCCGGGCAAATGGCCATTGATGCAGGCAAAGGCGGTATACTGATAATTACCCAACGACACCATATATTCTTGTCTTAACCGGGTGCTTTAAGCAATCTTAATGGCTATGCCATTGTAGGAGAAGACAGCACTACTGCGCAGTTGGAGTCATGAATGTTGATTGATGCCTTTAACCGGTGGGAGCAGCGCGCAAAGGCTGTAATCTATGTGGGTGCCTGCGCCTGCTTATGGTGGAGTAAATGCCATCGGGGGGAATCAGTTCCAGAATGTACCCAGAAGCAATCACCGCCAATCCATACTGGAGTGCACCTTATGTGGGCTACGCTGGAATACGAATTATAAACTACCGTCGCAAGAAGCGTCTTATATCCCCGGATGCCCGGTACATCCTGACTGGATAGTACTGTCAATTGTACATATTATTAGCACCAACTGGCTGCTATTCTGCCTCCACGAGATAGTTATAGAAGACCGACAACCGTCACCATCGGAACAACAGTGATACCTCTTTTCCAAAATACCGTTCACAGCCAATGCCCGAGAAAACCGCAGCATGACGTCGGGCAACTTTGCCGATTCAGTGTCGGTGACCCGGTTAAATGTTTAAGAGCAGTCGGCTGCAGAGGCACAGAAACCTATGCGGACTGCCCCACAAGGGGATGGAACAGCACGGGAACTGGCGGCACACGGAAAATGGTGCAATGCCCCTGGCATTAACCATCTCTGCATCGGCTGCTCACAACCGATGTTTCCAGCAGTTCCTTTTAACCGTCAAATAAATAACATTACCGTTCCCGAATTAAAACAATTAGAACATAACAATTGACTTATTATAAAAGGAGCACACTATGGCTGTAACAACAATAATAGATCCAATACCAAGGATTGAAGGACATCTTGAAGGTCATCCTGACCATTGACAACACTACCATGGGGCGGTAACAGATGCACAGATGGCAGGGAACATGTATCGAGGGTTTGAAAATTTCATGGTCGGCCAGGAACCCCTTGATGCACCGCTCATTACCCAGCGGGTGTGCGGCGTTTGTCCCGACTATCCATGCCATTGCAGCGGTAAATGCCATGGATGTTGCTGCAAATGTTCAGCCCACGCCCAAGGGCAGGCTCATGACACAACCTCATTCACGGCGCTGAATTTCTGCACAGCCACGTCCTGCACTGCTACACCTCTATGCTGCAGGACTATATTGATATGCCGTCCTCCACGGTCCTTGGCGCTGGCACCTTGAACTGGGCCCCTGGGCGCCGATCTATGGAGGCGACAGGAGGCCTAATTTAGCAGACACAAACGCATTAACCGGGAATTACGTTGCAGCCCTTACCGCCAGGAGAAAAGCCCACACCATCTGCGCAATCCTCGGCGGGCAAACAGCCCCATGGAGCAACCTTCATCGGAGGCGGGAATTCTGCGACACCCGTCAGCTGCTGATATTGCCACCATGACCACGTCTGCTCACCGATATAAAGACCTTCATCACCGGCAGCTACATTCCGGATATGAACCTTCTTTTTAGTCCCGGCGGTTATTATGCTGATTATTTAAGCATTGGTGTCGGCCCTGGAAAATTACTGAGCTACGGTGTATTTCCGCAGGGCACAGACAGCGTGAATACCTGCCTTCTTGAAGACGAGGGATTTACGATGGTGCAAATACTGTCCCGGTTATGGATCAAAATAATATTGTTGAGGACGTACTCCACGCATGGTACACAGGTGCTGACAATCTGCAGCCGTTCAATGGAGTAACTAACCCCATAATTACTCCTATCTAATCCTGCGCCCACTCCTCCCAGTGCTTTCCCTGGCAAGGCAGGGGCGTATTCCTGGCTTAAGGCACCCCGGTATAAAACCAATGGCGTCAACTAAAGATGTGTATGAAGTGGGCCCGCTGGCACGCATGGTGGTAACAGGAGACTATCCTGCCCAGATTTCTGTTGCTGACCGGAGATTAGTCAGGCCGCTATGAGTCGCTAAAAGTTGCGAACGCCATGGTTGGCTGGTTGACAGACCTGCAGCGCAATGCTTTCAGAGTCCTTCTTTCATTCCCTATGAAATTCCTGCCAATGGCAGTGGCAGCGGATCTAACCGAGGCAATCAGAGGTGCCCTTGGCCACTGGGTCAAATATGATGACTACTGAGAAAGATTTCCCACTACCAGATCATAACACCAACCTGCTGGAATGCTTCACCACTGGATGCTGACGGGAGCAAGGGCGCGATAGAACAGGCGCTCATCGGCACTCCTGTTGCTGAATGCAGCACAGCCGATTGAAGCGGTCAGGGTAATACATACCTTTGACCCGTGTCATGGCCTGCTCAGTCCATGTGATAAGAGATGATGGTAAAACAATTAAGAAAGTTTATTGTCTGATAACAAAAGCAAATCTAATAAAAAGGAGATATCCCATGAAACCACTTTTTAAAAAGACTCTGCAATAGCTTCTACTGGCATTATGAGCTACTCCCCATGCTTGTACTGATTGGCCCTGTTTTGGAGCAAGCATCACCAGCGGCTATCCTGGCTCTCCCGGAGTCCTGGAACGGGCTGACAACCAATACTATCATGCTCATTGATCTTGACTCACCGGTTGCCATGATCGGCAATCAGCCTGACATGACCTACTGTGTCAAGAAGCTGCAGCTAGTTTAGCGGATTTGACTATGTTCTTTACTGATGTTGCCTGTGACGTGGCTGCTTCTGATGACCGCAAGAGTGTCACTCTGTATCCCCAGGCGCTTCTGGACACCAGTGCCCAGTATGCTTATAGAATTGAAAATATTAATTTTCAGGGAGGCGGTTCTGCCAGAATTTCAGCCAATGCTATGTAACGGGGAATAATCCCATTATACCTCCTGCTAATTCCGCAACATGAAGCAAATTTGTGCACTGACTATAATTATCCAGGTGGATTTAACGGCATTAGTGGAGGAAATTTCTGCTTTAAGTGTCATGTGGGCGGATACACAAAAGTTAGTCCTTGGGATTCAGCTAACTACCCAATCCCTACCTGCACCCCGTAATTCAGGGCTTGTATAAACGTAACAGGAGGCGGTGCTTTAATAAAGCTATGATTACACGGAATTTGGTTTAGCTGTACTGATAATTATTCAGCAGCAGCAACCACTACATTAATAAACTATATAATAAAAGACTGATATAAAGTTTAAAGGAGGACATTAAGAATGAAAAAAGAATATGAAGCACCAAAAGTTATAACTTATTCAGAAGATGAAATTATTGAATTGCTGGGCCCTGCCCAGACCTGCTCACCAAGTCCATGTCCGACATATCAATAATTAAATTGATAATAACATAAAAATTCCAAGTAAGGGTCATTACAAAACAATTAAAAAGAGCAGTGTCAGATAATGGCCCTGCTCTTTTTAATTTAAAATCTCTTATCTATATAAGCATTTATTATCAGTTTTCAGGGGTTGTTTTGCATTCATTTTTCATCTGAATGTCATTCTTTTACCATACACCTTGTAACAAGTTACATCACATGCTAATTATATAATCATATATTTGCTATTTAATGTTTGATATTATGAAGCCAATCACATCATTTTATTCTTTATTAATAGTTGCATTTTCCGTTCTTGCTTTTGCTGGTGAACAGAACATACCCGCTACAAAAAATCAAATCAGGCTTTACTCAGTAAAGCAAAAAGGATTTATTATGGCTGATAAGGTTATAAAAAGTGACCAGGAATGGAAGAAGGAACTCACCCCGAGCAGTTTGATGTAGCGCGTAAAAAAGGCACTGAGCCGCCGTTTACCGGGAAATACTGGAATAATCATGAGGAGGGGACATACACGTGCGTGTGCTGCGGGACTGATCTGTTCTCTTCCGATACAAAGTTTGAATCAGGCACTGGCTGGCCGAGCTTCTGGCAGCCTGTTGTAAAAGAAAATATCCGGACGGTAACAGACAAGAGTTATTTCATGGAGCGCACCGAAGTGCTGTGCAGCCGCTGTGACGCGCACCTTGGCCATGTTTTTGATGACGGGCCAAAACCGACAGGGCTGCGCTACTGCATTAATTCGGCCTCTCTCTCGTTTGAAAAGAAAAAGTGATCGTTTGCCGGCCGCTGGTTACCTCGCGAGCCTGAGTTCGCGCAACAGCTGGCCGGTTTTCAAGTCTTCCCTGATCTTCTCAACCGCCATCCTCAAATCCGGGCTTGCCTTGCGCGCTATCCTTTCGCACAGCTGACTAATTTTATTTTCCAGATCTTTTTCTATGAACAATCTCCGAGCCCTGCAGCGCAGACTCAATCTCAGGAAGCACCTGCAGGGCAACATCCATCACCTCTTTGTATAGTTCCCGGTCTCCCATGATAATAACCGCCAGCTCGCCGGTATGCTGGTAATAGAGGTTTGATAATTCCGCGCCTCTGCTGTTCTGCTCAAGAACCTGATCCCGGAATGATCGCAGGAGATTATTCTCATATGAATCTTTGCCGAACATGAGTGAGCTGACGCAGATTCCCTTTCTTAAACATCTTCCCACCTTATTACCGGTACCGCAGACCGGCAGGTTGCTCGGGCAGCAGTAGCCATTATTGCAGTCAACCGGGTACTCAGGCGGGCAGTTATTTCCGGGAATCGTCGTTGTAGCCCCACCTGAAGATTTACAGGTTACTTCACCCGAAGAATTGAAACCACAATACGTAATGCCAGCCCCGGCATCACCAGGCCTGGTCCAGTTGCCGTTTAATGTCCGGTACACTACGCCGCCGCTGTGGATGGTGACATTTGCGGATGTGGGGCCATGGGGCGTCAGGCTGAAAGCGCCCTTGTACCCGTACAGACCGCTTGCCTGGTTGAGTATATTGGCTACCGCCCAGCTTTTAATGAGGTCTTCCCAGCTTCCAATCCCCGTCAGCCGCTGTTTTGCCACTTCTTCAACTGCCCGGTAATCATACACGGAGTTTGTCGTCATATAATCCAATATCTCTTTATAAATTCCCTGCCCGCTGCTGGACTGGAGGTTAAGATACTGCCCAAAGATATATGCCAGAGAGTAATTTGAGAACACATCTCCCTTATTGTCCCAGTAGACCAGACCGTGGCCATTGCGGATGCTGTTTTTTGGGTCTTTATTATAAAACCGTATCCGGTCTTCCAGGTATCCGCCCGGCAGCATTCCGTCATACGTATAGGACGGATTATCTGCAAGCTTTTTCTTGAAGTACATGGTCTCTGACGCCATGGACATCATCTCATTTATCCAGGTATCGTCAAAGCTCCCGGTTTTCCCGGCCAGCTGGGGTTGCCAGTAGATGATGCCGAAATGCACCATATGCTGGTATTCATGGATGAGCGTGGTGAGCGTGGTTGCGGCAAAGTCACCATTCGCCGTAGTCCATCCGGTAGGATCATTCCCTCGGATGTAAATCATGTCCGTTTCATTGCTCCGCACCCCCTGGGGCTGTGTTACCGAATCATTTATATAATCCTTGCTCCAGAAATATCCTGCCAGCCATCCTGTCTGTACAGTGGCACCATCATTAATGTCATAGATTAATATTATAATTTTGCCGTTCCCATCCCGGTCACTGTATGTACCTATATTATTCGAAATAATGGTAAACATTGTCTCGAATTCTGAGGAGTATGTTTCAAGTGTTGCGTCTGCCATGTTCAGATGTATTATCAACAAAGATAAGGCTGTGCGCTCCCTCTTTTTTATTGGTTGCCGTGACCTGCCGCCAGGCAAAATCCTTGTCATCTTTTACCCAGAACTGTTTTACATCACCGATAGCATAGGTTGAAATCTTAGGCCCTGCTGACAGTCTCTCTTCCTTTAATGCCTCCAGCGATTTTTCATACAGCTTTTTATCAAGCGGCGGGAAAAACCTGTCCTGGATGATTAACGACATAGGCCGACCAATGCCTTCGTAAGCCATGAGCGGCGCTGCTTCCGAAGGGCTGGTGCCGGGCAGCGTTCCTGAGGGTTGCGGCGAATCCTGAGCACCGGTTCCCGTTATATTGATTGCAGCCAGATACGTGTCGGGGCCGCCGACTCCCTGAGTCGTTGTGGTAGTTACGCCTCCCGGGACAGTAGACGAAGTGGCTGCGGGGACGGTAGTTGTAGTCGTTTCTCCTGCCGGGATGGTCGTTGTAGTAGTTTCTCCTCCCGTGACAGTAGATGTCGTAGCTGAGGGGATGGTAGTTGTTTGCCCTGAGGGACAGCAGTCAGCATATCCATTCTCATCATAGCAGCATACGGTGGCTGGCGGGCAGCAACCATAATTGCCATACAGGTCAGAACAACAGCTTTCATCCTGCTTGCAGCACCATGCATTAAAACAATCAACCGTATAGTCAGGATAACCCTGGGGTGGACATTGCGCTAATGAAGCAGGGGCATATAATAACCCGGCAATCAGCTGAAACAGGCAGACAACGAATAATATCCTTAGAATTATGCTGCTATCTTTTTTCACGCTGCTCTCCTTTTCTCGGTTTTGTAATGTATTGACTTGGCAGAAGTGATACGGTACTTGTTTTTACGCTGGGATTTTTTTACATTGCGATGCCCTGAAGGAGTCTTGTATAAATTGTCGGCATCTGAGATTAAGTATAACACGCAATTCTTATTGTGACAAATATTAGTCTTTTTATTTAAAAAGTTACCATGGGAATGCATGTTTATCTCTTTTTGTAATGCGAATCAATCTTTTTTGTAATGGTCTAAAAACATCTTGACATTTTACAGAGTTAACGATAAGTTTTTTCATCGTATAAGGGGATTACACCTTCAATACGCAAGTCAATTGCAAAGCACCCCTGCCCTATCCCGCCCAGGCTGGAAAGGCATAGGCCGGTCAATAAATCACAAACTCGATTGTTTATAAAAGGAGATCCTGCATTGACTGAGAAGACATTTAAACAGGAGAAGGTTGGCTGCTATCTGCTGGAAACAAAAAAGGCAAAACCTTTTGAGCCGGGCACCAAACCGGAACTAAAACCAGAATGGGACAAGGATCTGTGTGTCAGATGCGCTCTGTGCTATCTGTACTGCCCTGATGCGGCCATCAGCCGCCAGGAGGATGGCTATTTTGCTGCAGACGATGAGCTGTGCAAAGGATGCGGTATTTGCCACCGGGAGTGCTGGTTCGGCGCTATCAGCATGGTAAAGGAGAGCTAATGGATAAATTCAGCTTATACGCGGGACAATTATTATCATTTCGTGAGCAGTTTGCCCCCAAGGGGCACCGCGCCTGTCAGGGATGCGGCGTGGCACTGGCAGTCCGGCATGTGTACAAAGCTCTGGAAGAAAGAGTTAAAGATTTTGAAAAAGCACAATGGCAGATACCCTGGCAGCACACCGTGCTTGCGCCATCCGGCAAATCAACGACAGAGCCTGCATTGCTGAGCATTGCCAAAGATGCGCAAGCAGGCGGCACCCTCTATATCTGTTTTGACAATGAATGCGTTGAGGGAAAAATCGACAAGGACGCGCTCATCAAGAAACAGCCTGCCATTGCCGTGGCCAATAGTTTTTCCTATGTGGCTACCGCCTGTCCGAGCCATCCTTTTGACCTTATTGAGAAGGTGCGGCGCGGCTGGGAAACCGCGGGCCAGTGTTTCATCCATATCCTGTGCCCCTGCCCTGTTGGCTGGGAATACCCGTTTGAAAGCACGGTGCGCCTGGGCCGGATGGCGGTAGAGTCGCGGCTCTTCCCGCTTTATGAAATAGCCGGCGGTTTTTATCACGTTACCGTTGATGAGCCTAATCCGCGGCCGGTATCTGACTATATCAAGCAGCAGAAGCGCTTTTCCCACTGGAAGGCGCCGCAGATCGCTGCGCTGCAGGATGAAATAAGCGCAGTCTTTTCTCAGCTTGAAGAGAAAGCAACCATAGCAAAATAGATAATCTCAAATTTCAAATTATAATCGGAGTCATGTAATGGCAGATTTAAAATGGTCTTCAGATGGTCAGGAAATGTTTGGTAAAATCATGGCAATAGTGCCTGAAGCCATGCGCGACGCGGTCAAGCCCATGCTCTTTGGATTTCTCGAAAAGCGTGCCAGCGGCAAGCCGGTTACCGCGGATATAGTTGCGGCCATGGTGCAGAATGATTTGCCCGAGCCCCAGCGCACCGGAATCATGCAGGCGCTTGGAATGAAAAAGCCCGAAGAGAAGGCGCCGGCCGCTGCTGAAGCCTCTGCACCGCCCCCCCCGCCTTTTACACCGCACTGGCAGGGTAAAAGCGAGATCATGTTTGAGATAATGCTCAATGAAGTTCCCGAAGCTCTTCGCGGCGTATTCCGGGGTAAACTCCTTGAGATTCTGCGGCAAAAATCAAAGGGCGGCAGCGTTACCGAATCCCATGTTACCGAAGTGGTCCGGGAAATAGTTCCTGATCCGTTTAAGACTACGATTCTCAAAAAATATACCGAGCTCGGGGATGTTGATCTGAGCTGCATTGACTCTATAGTTGCCCGCCACGGAAAAGGCCAGGACAGTCTCACCTACATTCTTCATGATACCCAGGAAACCGTCGGCTTTCTGCCTCCCGAAGCTCTCCGGGCCATAAGCAATAAAACCGGCATTGCTCTGAGCGCTATTTATAATGTGGCAACCTTTTATAAATCATTCAGGATGGAGCCCAAAGGCGTCCATCACATTAAGATCTGCAATGGCACCGCCTGCCATCTCAAAGACCGGGACGGCGTATTGAGCAATATAGAAAACATGGTGGCACAGGCCTCCGCTAAAAAAATGACCATGGAAAAAACCCTCTGCCTTGGCTGCTGTGACTGCGCGCCTGCAGTGGTAATTGACGGCGAAGTGGCACAGGGCCCGGAAGCTAAAACTAAAGTTGAGAAATTACTGGCATAACCATAACTGCTGATGATACGTGGGGATTGGAAATGAAAATTAAGGATTCAAAAGCATTAGCTGAGACAAAAAAGAAAGCTCAGGAGCTTCCTGCACCGGGCGCGATCAGGATCACCGTTGGCACGGCAAGCTGCGGTATGGCCAAGGGCGCTGATAAAACAGTGCAGGCATTGAAAGCGGCAAGCGCTGCGCAGAAGATTAATGCCCGGGTTGTTGCGGTCGGCTGCAACGGTCTCTGCCACAAAGAGCCCATTGTTGAGGTACAGGCACCGGGAAAGGCTAAAATCGTTTATGGCCCGATAACCGAGGCTGATGTGCCTGCACTTTTAAAGGCTGTTGCCAAAGGCGAGATCTTCAAGGACCGCGCGCTCGTCAGCATTGATGCTGAAGACCATGTTTTAGAGGGCACCATTACCTATGGCGATGCAGCTTCAGCAGGCGGTATTGCCCCGCTCAAAGACTATGCGTTTTACCGCGGTCAGCATAAAGTAATCTTGCGCAATGCCGGCACCATTGACCCGGAGAATATTACTGAATACATTGCCCGCGGCGGATACGAGGCTCTGGCAAAGGCGCTCAGGATGAAGCCGGCAGATATCGCTGAGGAGATCACTAAGTCGGGCCTGCGCGGCCGGGGCGGCGGCGGATTTCCGGTAGGCATCAAGTGGAAGAGCTGCATGGCAGCCAAAGGTGACAAAAAATACCTGATCTGCAACGTGAGCGAAGGTGAGCCGGGGATCGGCATGCACCGGAGCTTCCTTGAATCAGACCCCCATTCGGTAATCGAAGGCCTCATCATCGGCGCATACACGATTGGTGCTCAGGAAGCATACGTCTATATCAGGGATAATTACCGCCTGGCCCTCAACCGCCTGCGCAAAGCATGCGCGGACGCAGCTGAAGCAGGCCTCCTCGGA
Source organism: uncultured delta proteobacterium (assembly GCA_963803975.1). Taxonomy (GTDB): domain Bacteria; phylum Desulfobacterota; class WTBG01; order CAIYCZ01; family CAIYCZ01; genus JAPLIX01. The sequence continues at coordinate 104,326 of CAWDOY010000003.1, read as the reverse complement.
GAAAACATTCTGGGCAGCGGACTGAACGTTACTATTAAAATAAAGGAAGGCGGCGGACGCTTCGTGTGCGGCGAGGAAACCTCACTCATCGCCTGTATTGAAGGAAAGATCGGCGAGCCGCGGCAGCGCCCTCCGTTCCCCACGGAAGCCGGACTGTTTGGCAAGCCTACCTGCATCAATAACATTGAAACCTGGGCCAATGTGCCGGTTATAATTATGAAGGGCAGCGACTGGTATGCTTCCATCGGCAGCAAAAAAAGTAAAGGCACCAAGGTTATATCTCTTGCAGGAGATGTCGCCCTGCCGGGAATGATTGAAGTTGACATGGGCACTTCACTTAAAGATGTTATCATGGGCATCGGCGGCGGCGTGGCACAGGGAAAGACCCTGAAGGCGATTCAGACCGGCGGTCCCTCCGGCGGCTTGCTGCCTGCCGGCATGCTGAACCTCACGGTTGATTATGATGATTTAAAAGCAGCCGGCTCCATGTTAGGCTCGGGCGGTATGATAGTCATGAGCGAAGACACTGACATGGTAAAAATTGCCCGCTACTTCACCCAGTTCTTCACCCAGGAATCCTGCGGCAAGTGCACACCATGCCGTGAAGGCGTATGCCGCATGTGTGACATGCTTGATGAAATCATTGCCGGAATGGGAAACGAGCAGCATCTCAGCTATCTTGAAAAGATGGCCGCACCCATCATCGAAGCCTCGGCCTGTGCGCTGGGTAAAACCGCGCCAATGCCGATCATCTCAACCCTGAAGCACTTCAGGGATGACTACATGGCCTATATGAAAAAGGGCGCTTAGCGCTGCTTGAGCATTATCAGGCTCCCTGATCCGCTGGATTCAGGGAGCCTTTTTTATAATGCCCGCCCCTGCTTGCATGCAGCGATTATATCTTATTGACAACCGCTATGGGCCTTTTTATAATGCTTCATCGCTTACATAACCACTAATGAGGAGTAAACCATGACTATACAAGTTAATGAAAAAGTGAAGTCAATCGAGATTGCCCTGAACAATGAATCACGGGAGCGCGATTTTTACCTCATGCACAGCGCGCGGACTACCAATGGCATGGGCAGGCTGATGTTTGCCACCCTGGCCCAGGATGAAAATGAGCATTATCAGCGGCTCCAGGAGCTTCACAAAAAATTGTCACAGCAGGGTACCTGGCCTGAATCCGTACCGCTCACCGTGAAAGGCTCTAACCTGAAAAATGTACTCAAAGATTTTCTGCAGAAGGCGGAAAAAGACGCTCCTGCCGATATTGATGACCAGGAAGCAATCAAGATAGCAATAGACTTTGAGGAAAAAGGCTATATGTTCTATGCGGGTTTACGGGATGCTGTTGACAATCCCGAGGAAAAAAAGTTTTTTACTATTCTCGCAGAAATGGAAAAAGAGCACCTTAACTCCCTTAAGGATTCCCTCCTCTATTGTGAAGATCCGGGCGGGTGGTTTGCAATGCAGGAAAAAACCAATGTAGACGGCTGACCGCCTGCTGTTCTGAGACGCTCTGTTGCCGCGAGCTGATAATTTTCCGCACGGTTATTTTAGATAACTGTTTACTGTGACGCTAACAGCTCTGCCGGCATACGTTCTTGTTTCCCGCTTGTACACCCTGCAACTATACGGCTATTACTATGCTGCACACTGCCAAACTGCATGAGAGAGGATTCAAAGCTGACTCTCTTGAGCAACAGGACTTACAGAAATTACAGGAGCGCGCCCGTCTCTCGCGGGGCGACATTCTCAAAATGACCACCCTGGCCGGATGCGGTCATCCCGGCGGCTCCCTGTCTTCTATTGATATGTATATCACCCTCTATGCCGAAGCCAGCGTGTTCCCGGACGATCCCGGTCACCCCGACCGCGACCGCATCGTCATCAGCAACGGGCATACTTCACCCGGTGTGTATGCAGCCCTCGGCAGGACCGGTTTTTTTGACATCCAGGATGCCATCAGCGGCTTTCGTCAAACCGGCAGCATTTTTGAAGGCCATGTAGAGCGTTCCGTGCCCGGCATTGAATGGGGCACCGGCAATCTGGGACAGGGCCTTTCAGTTGGCTGCGGGTTTGCGCTTGCCGCTCTGCTTAATAATAAAAAGTATCACACCTTTGTCTTCATGGGTGACGGCGAGCAGCAGAAGGGGCAAATTTCCGAGGCCCGGCGCTTTGCCGCAAAGTATCAGCTGCATAACCTCACGGTCATTATTGACAACAACAACCTGCAGATCAGCGGGCACATCCATGACGTCATGCCGCAGAATATAAAAGAGAACTTCCTTTCAGACGGCTGGCAGGTTCTTGAAATTGACGGGCACGACTTCAATGAAATATATCAGGCCCTGCATGCTGCAGTGCACAATCAGTCCGCTCCTGTTGCCATCATAGCCCGGACCATCATGGGTAAAGGCATTTCCTTTATGGAGAACAAGGAGCTCTATCACGGTGTTGCTCTCACCAGAGATCAACTCGCTCAAGCTCTGCAGGAGCTGTCTTTGGACAATGACCTGAGCTTCTATGAAAAACGCCGCACAGATCAGAGCACCGTGCCGGTCAGCTACCCCCTCTGCACAAACCATGAGTACTATAGTGACGGGAGAGCCTGCTCTGTATGGAAAAGATGACAAGCTCGACAACAGGAGCGCATTCGGCATCGCCCTTAAAGACCTGACCCGCCTTAACTGCGAACGGATTGAAAGCCCGCCCTTTGCGGTCTTTGACTGTGACCTGGCCGGATCGGTAAAGACCGAAGGCTTTCAGTGACATCTGCCCCCGCAATTTTTTTCAGAGCGGCATCCAGGAACACAACACCGCAACCATAGCCGGAGCACTGTCCATAGAAGGGGTGATTACCTTCTTTGCCGACTTTGGTGTTTTTGGCACCTGTGAGACCTATAACCAGCACCGCCTGAATGACATTAACCATGCAAACTTAAAGCTGGTCTGCACTCATCTCGGGCTTGATGTAGGTGAAGACGGCAAGACCCACCAGTGCATTGACTACATTGGACTGTTCCTGAATCTGTTTGGCTTCAAAATACTGCTTCCTGCTGATCCCAATCAGACTGACCATGCGACGCGCTATATGACAAAAACCTGCGGCAACTTCCTGCTCGGCATGGGCCGCTCTAAAATACCGGTAATCGTGAGGGAGGATGGCTCACCGTTTTTTGACCGCGCCTATCACTTTGAATATGGCAGCGTTGATGTAGTGCGGCAAGGAACCGCAGCGGTTATCATAACCTGCGGCGTTATGCTGCATCGCGCCGTCAGAGCGTGGGAGCTGCTGCAGCAGAAGGGCATCAGCGTGCAGGTGCTCAATGTCTGCTGCCCGCGGGATATTCCCGTATCTGTGCTGAGAGACGCAGCTGGAAAGGGAATTATTATTACCTACGAGGACCATAACGTAAAAACCGGGCTCGGCAGCATTGTTGCTAACGGGCTTATGGAGAACCGCATTCCGTGTCGTTTGCGCAAGCTCGGCATCTCCAACTACTGCTATTCCGGCCCAACCAGCGAGCTGTTTAAAGCAAGCGGGCTTGATGTGGAGAGCCTGGTGCGGGCAGTGGAGGAAGAAATAGCTGAAAAGTAAATTTCTGAGCACCTGATCTATTGAAATAAATTTCAAAGCTCAAATGTCAGATGTAATGTCAGATTATTCATTTAATTCTGATTGCTTGAAATAGCTGAATTAAGTATTTATCATACCGGAGTTATAGCTAATGCTTGAAATCCTATCTAAAGGCTTCAATCAGGCTCGCGACCGCCTGCAGGGGCGGATTGAGCTTACCGAAGCAAATCTGGAAGATGCCCTGCGGGATATCAGGGTTTCCCTGCTCGAGGCAGATGTCAATTATAACTGTGGTTAAAAATTTCATCGCGCACGTTAAGGAGAAAGCGCTCGGTGAAGTTGTTGAAACCAAAGTGTCCTACAAGGGTCAGAAGCTTAAAGCAACCCCGGAAGACCATTTTATAAATATCTGCTACGAAGAGCTGGTGTCCCTGATGGGCCCGGTTGACACCAGCATAAAGCGGGGCTCCCAGCCGGTTTCATCGATTATGCTGGTCGGCCTGCAGGGCTCCGGCAAGACCACCACTGCCGGCAAGCTCGCCCGCTTCCTTGAAGCACAGGAGAAAAAGCCTCTGCTGGTTGCCGCAGATCCGTATCGGCCTGCAGCAGTTGAGCAGCTCAGGGTAATCGGCAGCTCTCTTAACCTGCCGGTATTTTTCAAGGACGGTACGCCTCCGCCCGAGCTGTGCCGTCAGGCTATTGCATACGCCCGTGAAAATGGCTGTGATACCGCAATCTTTGACACCGCAGGACGCCTGGCTATTGATGACTCTTTGATGATGGAGCTTGAAGATATCGTCAAAAGCACCAGGCCGGAAAACATCTTCCTGGTGTGCGATGCCATGATCGGTCAGGATTCGGTGAAGACCGCGCAGGAGTTTAACCGCCGCCTTGACCTGTCGGGCTTTATTCTTACCAAGCTTGACGGTGATGCCAGGGGCGGCGCTGCCCTCTCTATTAAAGAACTTACCGGCAAACCGGTAAAATTTCTCGGCATGGGCGAGTCCCTGGACAAGCTCGAGGAGTTCCGTCCTGAAGGCCTTGCATCACGCATTCTTGGATTTGGTGATGTTGTCGGCCTGATGCAGGACTTTGAGCGCGTGGTTGACGAGAAGAAGGCTGAAGAAGATGCCATGCGCATGCTAAAAGGCGCCTTCACCCTGAACGATTTTCTGGAACAGCTTCAGTCAATAAAAAAAATGGGGTCTCTTTCAGACCTGGTGGAAAAGATACCCGGCTTTTCACAATTAACCAAGGGGGCATCAGTTGATGATCGTGAGCTGGTAAAAGTTGAATCGATCATAAACTCCATGACCATCAAGGAGCGGCAGCAGCCAACAGTTCTGAATGAAAGCCGCGTAACCCGTATCTCAAAAGGAAGCGGCCGTACCCGCCGGGATGTTCATGACCTGATGAAGCGCTTTAACATGATGCGCGATGTGATGAAAAAAATCGGCGGCGGCGGCCTGTTGAGCCGCATCCCCGGCCTTAACAAGATTCCGGGCATCGGCGCGGCCTTTAATCCCTCGGAACTGATGGGAGCAGGACTTCCTGCACTCAACCAGGGCACCGGAGGGGGAACCCGCAGCGTTTCCTCCTCAGACCGCAAGAAGCAGAAAGCCAAGCGCAAGCAGGCAAAAAAGGACCGGAAGAAGAGCAAGAAAAGATAGATAAAAAGTCAACAGGCAATAGGCACAAAGACACAAAGACATATAACAAACAGAAATTAAAATAAATAACTGGAAGGAGTCATCGTATGACTGAATTAAAGAAGATGTACAAAACAGTAATGGACGACCATTTCCCCGATACCATGACCATCACCTTCGGAAACCAGACCCTGGTATATAAAAAGAGAACCTGGAAGATTGCGGAAGACAGCGGCGAGGTTATTGAAAAGGGCCTCCGCTATGGCGAAAATCCGGGCCAGGAAGCTGCCCTGTATGAACTGGTAAACGGCAATCTCTCTCTGGGCAAATGTCAGTTTATTGCTTCCGGCAAAGGCCTGGTCAGCGCAATCACCGAGGAAGACATGATTCAGGCCGGCAAGCACCCCGGCAAAACAAATTTCACCGATGCTGATAACGCGATGAACATCATGAAATATTTAACCAGAAAGCCGTGTGCCATCATCGTCAAGCACAATAACCCCTGCGGCGCCGCCTATGGCAGCACCCTGGTCGATGCTTTCCAGCGCGCCAACATGGCTGACCGCATTGCCGCGTTTGGCGGATGCGCTGCCTTTAACCGCGCCCTTGACAGGGCAACGGCTGAAGCAGTGAGCGAAAATTACCTGGAAGTGGTTGTTGCCCCTGAATTTGAGGAAGGCGCAGTGGACATCCTGAAAAAGCGAAAGAATCTCAGGATTATCAGGATAAACAATATGGATAAGCTTGAGCAGTACCGCAACACCCGCTTTGTTGAATTCAAGTCCCTTATTGACGGCGGTCTTATTGTCCAGCAGTCACAGCTTAACGCGGTCAATTCAAAGGATGACCTGAAGCCGGCCACAGCGGAATTCAAGGGCAAACAGTATAAAATAGACCGCATGCCAACAGAGAAAGAATATGAAGACCTGCTGTTCGGCTGGAATGTGGAGCTTGGCGTAACGTCCAATTCTGTATTATATATTAAAGATGAGTGCACCGTTGGTATCGGTACCGGCGAGCAGGACCGGGTAGGTGTTGCTGAAATAGCCATCTTCAAGGCCTACACCAAGTACGCAGACGCGCTCTGCTTTAAAAAACATGGCATCCCCTACAAGACACTTGAGCTTGAGATTGCAGCAGGCAAGCGCTCTTCGGCATTCAAAGATGAGATTGACCAGGAAACAAAACAGGCCCATGGCGGCCTCATTGATTCCATCATGGTTTCTGACGCGTTCTTCCCTTTCCGTGATGGTGTTGATGTCGGCATCAAGGAGGGCGTCACCGCCATTGTGCAGCCGGGAGGCTCTGACCGCGATTTCGAGTCCATCGAGGCATGCAACGAGGCAAAGCCGCCCGTTGCCATGGTGTACACAGGACAGCGGGTATTTAAACACTGATCCGAATGCGGATTGCCGTTCGGCCCAGAGCTCACGGCCGATGGCAGATTGCAGAATGAGGATTTCAAATAGTGAGATTTCGCATTTTGCATCCTGACATGCACTTTCAATTATGACCAAAAGCATCCTATCTCTTTCCCAGGTTTACCGCAAATTCATCTGGGCTGGTCTTGCGCTGATTGCAGTGCTCCTTACCGGCACCATCGGCTACCGCATTATCTCTGCAGGCACTCACTCCCTGATCGACTGCCTGTACATGACCTTCACCACCATCGCCACCATCGGCTTTGGTGAAATAATTGATCTTTCAGGCAAACCGCTCGGCAGAATCTTCACCATGCTCCTTGCGCTCTGCGGCATCGGCATCATATCCTATACGCTTTCCAGCTTTACCGCTTTTATCGTAGAGGGCAGTCTGAATGAAGCCTTTCTGAGGAGAAAAATGGAAAAAACAATCAGTAAATTAAGCGAACATTTTATTGTCTGCGGCATTGACGGCGTCGGCCATTATATTATCAACGAGCTTTACGAAACCAAGCGTTCCCACGTCATCGTCGATACCAGCAGGCAGAACATTGAAAAGTTTCTGCATGATTATCACGAAGACTTTTTTATTGTCGGCGATGCCACGGACAATGACACCCTTCTTGAAGCTGGCGTCATGAAAGCCAGAGGGGTTTTTGCGGTAACGGGTGATGACAACAATAATCTGGTCATAAGCATCACGGCCAAACAGCTTAATCCGTCCGTTAAAGTCATAGCCTGCTGCTATGATTTAAAAAATGTGGATAAAATTAAAAAAGCCGGCGCTGATGCGGTAATTTCCCCCACCTTTATCGGCGGCCTGCGGATGGCATCGGAAATGATCCGTCCCGCTGTGGTATCATTCCTGGACATCATGCTGCGGGATAAAAAGAAGAATCTGCGGATAGAAGAAATCCCGGTGCCCGACGCCTACAGCGGGCAGCCGCTCTCCGTCCTTGATCTGCAAAAATACCCCGACACCCTGCTGCTTGCGGTGAAGATAAAAAACGATTGGATTTTTAATCCTATCACGGCAGCATGTTTTTACTCCCGGAACGACGCTTATCATTATGACCACGCCTGATGACCGCGAGGAAATACAGAAGGCAGTAAGTTAATCACCCTTACAGCGGATAGCCTCATAAAATTAAAGGGCAGCGGCGCTCAGCACCTCTGCCCTTTAATTTTCTTACCTTTCACTTTTCACATTACACGTATCTCTATTGACAAGCCGGCAGCGTGGTAGCTTTAATTTTTATGAAAGCATCCCGGCAAACTGCTCAGTTTTAAATTGCATCTTACCCGCAAGCTGTATGAGCGCCTGAGCAGTGCGGCGTGACGCCTCATCCCCTGCTTGAGCTCTGCCAGCCAGTTCCGGCAAACGTGCTTTCAAAATGATGTACAGACTGTTCTGTGCCTCATTGGTGCTGACCTGAACATCGAGTTCCGCGGAAAATTCGAGCAGCCTCAGCAGCCACAGTATCTCCTGCTCGTTACAGTCATTTCGCAGCCGTTCAATTTTAGCCTTGAGAATGCCGCGCAGAAGCTGCTTGATGCGCTTTGTCTTCAGCGAATATCCGTATTCCCGGGCTTCAAGAACAATGTTTTTGATTACACCGCGGGCTTTCAGCTCATCAAACCGCTCTCCGAACAGCGCAAGCTCTTGCTCCATCCTCCTGCCCAGCGTATGCTCGGCTGCAGCCTGAAACTCAAGAGGAATACGTAATCCCTCTTTAATCGCTCCCTCTATCGTCTCCCGGTTCTCATCATACACCCGGGCGATAGTGTGTTCATATGCTTCGAGCCTGTTACTAATGAGCATCTGCAGTATCTGCTGCCGGTCTTCCTGCATCATATCCCGCAGCGTATAATAGTGCTCTCCAAACATTTCGGTCATTTTCTGCACTATTGCTTCAGGATCCTCAACAAAACAAGACAGCAGTTCATCTTTTGCCGGCTTGTAGTCCACGCCGGTAATTATCTGCCCGATGACACATCTGAAATAGTAGCTCCCCAGATATGCCAGCGCATAGAAGAATTCCTGTGTCTCTATGGTAACCCCGGAAGTCATTCTGACACGCCCCGTTATGAGGAATGATTGCGCACGCTCCTGCTTTTCATATTCCATCACTTTTACTGAATAATTATAAATGTGCTGTTTCCTCTCGGAGGCCGCATCAAAGGCTGACATCAGAGCAAACTGGTTCAGCAATTTTTCCATACTGATCCGGCCCGGTTTAATATCCCGCACATACATGTCCCTGCCGGTGCCAATACCAGGGACATTGCTTTGTGCCTGCGACAGCTTTTCCAGAAAAGGTGTCGCGATATCATGCCCGGTAAATGTTTCCGCAAGCTGCAGCGCCCGGTCAGCATATTTAAGAATCTGTGTGGCTTCAAGCCCCGATATATCATCAAAGAACCAGCCGCAGCTGGTAAACATGAGCTGGGCATTGCGCTGCATCTCCAGCAGTTTCAAAGCCCTGACCTGCTCTTCAGCCTTGAGGTCTCGAGCAGCATTGAGCATGAAGAAGCGCTCCCTGCTTTCAAAGCTCCGATCCACGATCATGCTTATGTATTCATTCCGCGCTGCCCAGGGGCTGCTGAAATAATGCGCACCTTCCCGTTCAAATATTTCTGCCAGCCGGTCGCGCAAAACGTTCATAGCCTCGCGCAGCGTTTTTCTCCATTTCTGGTTCCAGGTGCCCTGCCAGTCGATCCTGCAGCCGCAGTTCTCCTGCCAGCGCCCGACACCATGCGCACAGCTCCAGGACGTGCCTTCATCACCTGCGCCGGTGTTCAGCTCAACTTCGTATTCCGGAGGGAACTGCTCAAGAAAGGCCCCGTAATTTGTGAGCTGAAATCCGTACTCTGTTATTGCTGTGCGCAGCGCATACGCCAGCGCCATCTCACCGAACTTCTTATGGTGGCCGTAGGTTTCGCCGTCGGTCGCCACGTTGATAAGCTGCGCCCCGCCCCTATCCGGGCTGCACGCCAGGTTCAGACGATCTGCAAAGCGTCTTCCGTCAGCCAGTAAATTACCGAAGCTTATCTCTCCTGAAATTGCCCCATCGTAGAAGAAAACATCAATATGCTTAGTATCAATACTGGTTCCATCAGATTGTTTGAGAAAACAGCGATAGGCACATGTCGTGTCCATGGCGTTGCCTGCGGCATCTTTCCACTGCCCGCCCTGCAAAGGCCGCACCCGCTGTGCCTGGAGAGGAGAAAGAATAATAAATTTCAGCCCCTGCTCAATGAGCGCTGCAATGGTTGCTACGTTGACCGCGGTCTCCGGCAGCCACATGCCTTCCGGGTCGCGGTTGAACCGGTGCCTGAAATCTTCAATCCCCCATACAATCTGCGTCTCCCGGTCCCGTTCATTTGCCAGGGGCAGTATCATATGATTATAGGCCTGGGCTATGGCATTGCCGTGCTTCAGACGCTTGACGCTTTTCTTATCAGCATCAAGAATTTGCAGATAGATGGCGGGGGCTTTTTTTTCCAGCCAGCTTAACAGCGTGGGCCCGAAATTAAAGCTCATCAGCTCATAATTGTTTACCATATCTATGATCCTGCTGCCCCCGTCCACAATCCGGGCATAGCAGTTTGGCTCATAGCATTCCCTGAGAATCCGTTCATTCCAGTCATGGCAGGGAGCAGCGTTCTCCTGCTTCTCTATTTCTTCAATCCAGGGATTTTCCCGCGGCGGCTGGTAGAAGTGGCCGTGAATGCACAGAAATTTATTATTCACTGCTTTATCTCATTATCCAGATTAGTATGCTATATACATGCTCATCAAATCTTATCGCGTGACTCGTGGCCAGTGACCCGTGACTTGAATTCATCACTCATCACTCAGCACTCGTTACTCAGCACTTTTCTTTGCGCCTCTTCACCTCTTAACCTCTTCACCTTTTTTACCTTTTCGCTATCGCTTTCTTATACAGCTCCACATACTGCTCTGCCGACTGCTTCCACGAGAAGTCATATGACATGCAGTTCTGCATAAGCTTGTGCCAGGCCTTTTTGTTTTCAAACACTTTGAGCGCCCGCTTTATGGTGCGCAGGAACTCACGCGAGTTGTAGTCACTGAATTTAAATCCGTTACCCGTGACGGCAGCTTCACTATAATCACTGATGGTATCATCGAGCCCTCCGGTTGCCCTGACAATGGGAACCGTTGCATATTTCAGGCTGTAGATCTGATTCAGGCCGCACGGCTCATAGCGCGACGGCATGAGAAACATATCACAGCCTGCCTCAATTTTATGTGCCAGGCTGTTATTATAGGCAATCTTGATGCCGGCTTTTTTTGGATACTGCCGGGCGATGCGTTCAAACAGGTCATGATATTTCTGCTCGCCATTGCCCAGCAGCACAAAGCCAAGGTCCATGGCCATGAGCTCATCCATGATGTCAGATAGAAGATCAAAACCCTTCTGGTCTGCAAGCCGTGATATTACGCCCAAAAGCGGCTTTGTGCCCAGGCTGTCCGGAAGCCCGTATTCTTTCAGGAGGTCTTTCTTGCAGGCCTGTTTTCCCGACAAATCCTGTGCGCTGTAAGGAGCTGCTGTATAGGTGTCTGCCTCCGGGCTCCACTCTGTGTAATCAACGCCGTTTAAAATGCCGTAGAGGTCGCTGGTGCGCTTTGTGAGTATGCCTTCCATCCCGTAACCGTATTCCGGAGTCTGAATTTCCTGGCTGTATTTTTTGCTAACGGTGTTTATGATGTCAGAGAACATGAGCGCTGACTTCATGATACTCATCTGTCCCCAGTACTCAAGTCCGTCAATGGTGAAGAGTCTCTCAGGCAGGCCGGTGAGCCTGAATACCTCCGCTTGAAACAGCCCCTGATAAGCTATGTTATGAATGGTGAACACCGTGCCGGTACGCAGAAACTGGCCCTCCATGCTGTACAGGGTTTTCAGGTATGCCGGTATGAGCCCGGCCTGCCAGTCATGGCAGTGAATTACATCAGGGGCAAAGTCAGCATGGATGCAGAATTCAAGCGCGCAGCGGGAAAAGAAAATAAAGCGCTCGGCATTATCCCGGTAATCACCTTTGGCCGTGCCGTAGAGGCTGCTGCGGTCAAAAAACTCATCGCACTTGACCAGGTACACGGGGATTGACGCGCCCAGCGACGTCTCCCAGATGTCTCCCGCGTAGATTTTATCACCTACCGGGATCTCGATATTTTCCGCTATGAGCTTTCTCTCTTTTGCCGCCTGCTCAACCATTTTATAAAACGGCATGATTACCCGCACATCACACCCCAGTGCTTTCAGGGCTATCGGCAGCGAGCCGGCAACATCGGCAAGACCGCCGGTCTTTGCAAACGGCACAACCTCAGATGAAGCAAACAGTACTTTCAGCATATCTTTACCTCCAATAACTCGGGATTAGGGATTCGTGGGTTAGGGAGTTCAGTGAATAGTGGTGAGGGGTTAAAGCTCGACTTCACCCTTGACCTCTTCACCCATTCACCGATTCACCTATTTATTCATACCTCAGCGCCTCAATCGGGTTCATGCGCGAAGCCTTGCGCGCCGGATAGAGGCCGAAAAAAATTCCCACGCCGGCAGCAAAAAGTGATGACACCAGGATTGCAACAAATGATATCGGCGTCGGCCAGTCGGCAAAATAGGCAATAATTGCGGTCAGCCCGATTCCCAGCACTATGCCCACGCCGCCGCCGATGAGGCTCAGCAGAACTGCCTCCAGCAGAAACTGCAGCAGGATGTCGCCCGGCTTTGCGCCCACTGACATGCGGATGCCAATTTCTCTGGTGCGCTCGGTAACTGACACCAGCATGATATTCATAATACCGATGCCGCCGACCACGAGCGAAATTGATGCAATGCTGCCGAGCAGCAGCGTCAGTATCCCGGTAATAATGGTAAACGTGGCGGTAAGGTCGGCAAGATTTCGCACCGTGAAGTCGTCATCCTCGCCTTTGGGTATATGGTGCCGCTGCCGCAGCAGCGTGGTAATCTGGTCCTGGGCGTCGGGGATGCGCTCATTGGAGACCGCTGAGGCCATAATCATGGACAGGTAGGTAATGCCCATCAGCCGCTTCTGCGCGGTGGTGTAGGGAATGACCACCGTGTCGTCCTGGTCCTGGCCGAACGTGGTCTGTCCTTTTTCCGTAAGCAGGCCGATCACCCGGAACGGGATGCGCTTCACCCTGACAATCTGGCCCACCGGGTTCTGCGTGCCGAACAGTTTTTCCGCCACCGATTTGCCCAGCACGCACACCTTGGTAGATGCCTTGACATCCTGCATGGTGAAAAACTCACCCCGCGCCAGCGGCCAGTTTTTGATGCGCTGGAATTCCGGGTCAGTGCCCATAATCGAGGTGCCCCAGTTCTGGTTCTGAAACACCACCTGGGCCGCTGTGCTCACCACCGGGCTCACGAGCTGCACGGTGGGGCACTCATCGCGGATTGCCTGGGCATCTTCATCAATCAGCGTGGTCACGGTCCCGAACCCGGTGCGCATTCCGCCCTTGGTCATGCTGCCGGGGATGACAATGAGCATGTTGGTGCCGAGGCCGCTGATCGCCTTTTCAATGGATATCTGCGCGCCGCTGCCGATATTGACCATGGTGATAACCGCGCACACGCCGATCACCACCCCCAGCACGGTCAGCAGAGAGCGGAGCTTGTTTCTCATGATTGCCCGGAGCGCTACCCGGATGGTGGAAAAACAGTTCCATAGCACCTCATTCGTCACGTATAATTTTACCGTCGCGAAAATGCACCTGGCGTTTTGCATAGTGTGCGATGTCCTGCTCATGGGTAACCAGTATTATGGTCATGCCGCTTGCCTCGTTCAGCTCCTTCACGATATTCATAATCTCAATACTGGTTGTGGTGTCAAGGTTGCCGGTGGGCTCATCCGCCAGTATCAGCGACGGGTTGTTGACCATGGCGCGGGCGATGGCAACCCGCTGCTGCTCCCCGCCGGAGAGCTGGTTGGACAGGTTCTTCATCCGCTCTTTCAGGCCCACCCGCTCCAGCGCTTGAGCGGAGCGCTGGCGGCGCTGCGCAGCGGGGACCCGGTTGTATATAAGGGGCAGCTCCACATTTTCCAGGGCGCTGGTGCGCGGCAGCAGGTTGAAATTCTGGAAACACAAAGCCGATTTTTTTGTTGCGGATTTCCGCGAGCTGGTTGGGCGTGAGCGATGATACTTCTATGCCCTCAATAGAGAGCGTTCCCCTGGTCGGCGTATCAAGGCAGCCCAGCAGGTTCATAAAGGTTGATTTCCCTGACCCGGAGGGCCCCATGATGGCGACAAATTCTCCCTGAGACACCTGCAGCGATACCCCCCGCAGGGCATAGACCTCAGCCTGTCCATCCAGACTGTATATTTTATGAAGCTCTTCAGCGCGAATAAAATTGTTCACGGCAGGCTGTCTCTTTTATCGTGGCCCGAACTTGAACATGGATTTGGATGAGTCCTGCTGCCGCCACTGGGGCTGATATCCGATAATCACCTGTCTGCCCCTCTTCGATATCGCCCTCGGTTATTTCCGCATAGCGCGTATCATAAATGCCGGTTTTTATCTTCTCCGTGCGCACCCTGCCGTCTGTATCAAGCACCCACACCCGGTGCAGTGCCTTTCATTGCTCTTCGTCTTCAGCTGCTTCAATGCCGGCTGCGGTTTTCGTTTTTTGCCAGCTCCTTGTCTTCAGGGTCAGGCTTGAACCTGAGCGCGGCATTGGCGACCCGCAGAACATTCTTCTTGTGCTCGGCAATAATGGAAATTGACGCGGTCATTCCCGGCCTGAGCATCAGGTCGGGATTCGGCACCTCTATCAGCGTAGCATAGGAAACCACATTCTGCAGTTCCTTGGGCGCAAACCGCACCTGGGAAATGGTACCCTTGAATATCTTGTCCGGATAGGCATCAACGGTAAACTCCACCTCCTGCCCTACTTTGGCCTTGCCGATATCCGCCTCATCCACATACGCGTCAACACGCATCTTGGTGAGGTCTTCTGCTATCAAAAAAAGATCCGGTGTCTGAAATGTTGCGACCACGGTCTGGCCCACATCGCAGTTGCGCGATATCACAATGCCGTCCACCGGCGAGTAAATCGTCGTATGCTGCAGGTCAAGCTGCGCCGTGTTCATAAGCGCATTGGACTGCTCTTCCCGGGCAAGTGCGGCGCCATAGGATGCTTTGGCCGAATCATATTTTGTTTCCGCTATCTCCAAGTCCCGCTCTGACAGCACCTTGTCCTGCCGCAGCTTTTTAGCCCGCCGCAGGTTGCTCTCGGCATCAAGCATCGCTGCTTTTGCCTCCCTGGCCTGTGCCTGGGACATCTTGTAATTTGCATCAGCCTGCTCGACCTTTGACTGATAAATATCGGTCTCCAGCTGGGCAACGACCTGCCCCTTCTTCACCTGCGCGTTAAAGTCGGCCATTATTTTAATAATTCTTCCTGAAACCTGGCTCCCGACCTTGACGCTGTTCACCGGGTTTATAGTGCCCGTGGCAGTAATTTTTTCGATAATGTCACCGCGGTCAATAATTGCTGTCTCGTATTTATCCTGCTGTGGATTCTTTCCTGAAACTGTATGCTATCGCAATCACGATGATTACCAGCAGCGCCGCGCCAATATATAATTTTCTTATTCACGCTCCTAATCCCTTCGTGAGAAACATTAAGGAAGAGCTTCATGTAACGTGGTAATTCCGGTTAATTTAAAGCGGTTGCAATATATCTTTTTAAGTATACTATGTACACTATTTTTTAGCAACTTGTTACGACACATGATAAAAGTGCCGTTAAATGTGCCGGCCATTAAAAATAGCTTTGACTATACGGCGCAGATTCTATAGATTTTAAAACTTATTGCTTACGGAAAGGAGATCGTGTCATGAATAAATCAAATGTGCAGCAGTAGCATGTCGCGGTGATTGTGTGCATCGTTTGCCTCTCTTTCATCCGGCGTGGCCAAAGAAAGTGATAAGCAGTCACGCGCATCACTGTTGCTATCAAGGGAGTTGGTGTCATAGTGGAGGACCTGGCGCCGGATGCAGTGCAGGAAGGATTCAGCACGCAGCTGATTCAGGCTGATGTGGAACAGAAACTGCGCGCTGGCGGCATCACAGTGCTGCTGAAGAGGAGCTGGTAAAAGCGCCGGGCATACCCTATCTCTACGTGAATATATTTACCTTCAAGGAGGCTGAACTGTATGCCTATCACATAACTCTTGAGCTTAAGCAGATGGTTGCGCTCATCCGTAAACCCGGCGTAAAGCAGTCAGCGGCAACATGGAAAATAAGCAGCGGCGGCACCGTGGGTGCAATGAAATTGCGAGAGCTGCGGGCATTTGTGAAGGATGATGTCGGACCGGTTTATCAGCGCCTGGAAAGCGGCGAATAAGTAACAGCCATGGCAGAACTGTTTAAAGACACGCAGCAGAAAAGCCCGATTGCCATATTGATTCTGGGCAAAGGCGGCACCGGAAAAAGCAGCCTCGCTTCAGTACTCACGCAGCTGCTCATCGAGCGCGGCTTTAATACGAGGCTGATACGTTTTGATGAACTGCGAAAAACTCTTGCCCCGGCAGGCGCAGACCCGTTTGCAAAAGATAAGAAGATAAAAAGTATCATCTATGAAAATGCGGCGACACGAATTTAAGCACCTGCTCGGAGAGGGTTTCACGCTGGTGATAGACAGCGGCCTGAGTTTGGAAGCCATACGCACCATGCTCAAGGAAACAGTTCCCCATCTTAAAATAATTCACGTCACCTGCCCGCTTCTCGTGTCCATCTGCAGGGACACCTGGCGCTCATTAAGCGGCGTAAAGCATGAGCGCGGCTCATTTCTCTATCTGCGGGCGATACGGGATTTTTTAAACCCGTTCAAAAAAGAGAAATTTCCGCAGCCGGGTATAACCTACCCTTTTGAATATCCCCATTGTGCTGATGTGCATGTGCACTCATTTTTCAGCAGCTCCGCTCAATTCAGCACGATACATCATCAAACAACTTGATTTATAACAGGTACACATGCCGGCCCTTGAAAAATTCCTTGACCTGGTCAGCTCCTATGTGTGGGGCGCCCCGCTGCTCATCCTTCTTTGCGGCACCCATATTTTCCTTACCTTCAGGCTGAAGCTGATCCAGCGCTACCTCTGGACGGCGATCAAGCTGTCATTCAAGCGCACCAGTGAAGGCGCAGGCGATGTCAGCCACTTCGGCGCTCTTACCACTGCGCTGGCGGCTACCATCGGCACGGGAAACATTGTCGGCGTGGCCACCGCGGTGGCCGCGGGCGGGCCGGGGGCAGTGCTCTGGATGTGGCTCACCGGCGTTTTCGGCATCGCCACCAAGTACGCCGAAGCTTTGCTCTCGGTAAAGTACCGGGTGACCACGCAGGACGGCACCATGGCCGGCGGGCCCATGTATGTGCTGGAACACGGCCTGCACTGGAAATGGCTGGGTATGGTCTTTGCCGCGCTTACGGCCGTTGCCGCGTTCGGCATCGGCAACATGGTGCAGGCAAATTCCATTTCATCCCTCGTCAATGAAACAATGCATATCTCGCCATGGATTTCCGGCGCCGTCATGACCGTGCTGACCGCTGTTGTCATCCTCGGCGGCATTAAATCCATTGCCAATGTGTGCGAAAAGCTGGTCCCGTTCATGGCGGTGTTTTATGTGCTCGGCTGCGCCATCATACTGTTTATGCGGGCAGGCACCATTCCCGAAACATGCATGCTGATTTTTAATACTGCGTTTACCGGCACTGCGGCAGTCGGCGGATTCATCGGCGCGGGCATGAGGGAAGCGATGCGCTACGGCGTTGCCCGCGGCCTCTTCTCCAATGAATCAGGCCTCGGAAGCGCGCCCATTGTGGCTGCTGCCGCGCAGACCACCAACCCGGTGCGCCAGGCCCTGGTCTCCTCCACCGGCACCTTCTGGGACACGGTGGTGGTGTGTGCCATGACCGGGCTGGTGGTGGTCAATTCCGGAGCGTGGACCAAAGGGCTGAACGGCGCGTCTCTCACCAAAGCTGCTTTTGCCGACCTTCCCGTGTGTCGGGCCAATGGTGCTGACGGTCGGGCTTCTGACCTTTGTCTTTTCAACCATTCTTGGCTGGTCATACTACGGCGAGAAGGCCTGTGAATATTTGCTGGGGAAGAGATCGATTTTTCCCTACCGCGTGCTGTGGGTGGTGTTTGTCATGGTCGGCTCGGTTGCGTCCCTTCCCTGCGTCTGGTGCTTTGCAGACATTGCCAACGGCCTGATGGCAGTACCGAATCTGATATCGCTGCTTGCACTGAACAGCGTGATTGTCTCTGAGACGCGGAAATATTTATGGGATAATAAATTGTAATAGCTTATTTTAGTTTAGCCACAGAATCCACTGAATAGCACAGAAACTTTCATCGTTTATAAACTTCAGTGATTTCTGTGAAGTTCTGTGGCTTAATCTGCTTTTGGTTATTTTATTAAATCTCTGCGGTGAATCATTCTTTCTTTTGCGGTGAACTATTGAAATTTATAGACGACCTTGATACCGGCCTTCTGCCCATCCTCTTTACCGTGCTTCTCCTTGCCTTCGGCATGAGCTTTGTCGCGCCCCTCATTCCCCTCATCATCCGCGATACCGGCGCCTCTGCCGCAACCATCGGCCAGATTGCCTCGGTCTACTTTCTCTCCTTTACCCTGTTCACCCCGCTCATGGGAAAGATGGTCGATAAGGCTGGGCTCAAAGAAAATCATCCTCTCCGGGCTTCTCATCTATGCCCTGTGTGTCTTTGCCATGATATTCGCCAACAGTGCCTGGTATTTTTACCTTATCAGGATATTCCAGGGAGTGGGCACCGCGTGCCTCTTCGCGCCCACTGAATCGGCCATCAATGTGCTTTCAACGCCTGAGCGCAGGTCTTCGAACATGGGGCTCTATGGCGTGGTGTTTGCCGTGGGCTTTGCCCTGGGTCCTGGTGTCGGCACCTACCTTTTTGCCTATAACCACGCAGTCCCGTTTATTTTCGGCACTGCCTTCAGCCTGGCCGGTCTGCTCGTTATGCTCAGGTACTATATCGATGTGCCCATACCCATCAAGACTACTGACATCAGGCTGCGTGAATTCTTAAATATATTGCGGGTCCCGCTCCTTGCCGGGCTCTGCTATGCTGTGGTGGAGGCATCAATCGGCAGCTTCCTTTCTCTCTACCTTGACAACCTGGGTTTTAAGGGCGCTTCTTTAGGCATGGCCTTCACGGTCTTTGCCGTCGGCGGCATTGTCTCCCCGTTTCCTGCCGGTAAAGCCGCAGACCGATTCGGCAAGCTTCCCTCCCTCTATGTGCTGGGGGCAATTCTTGCAGCAACCACCTTCTCCTTTACCATTACCGCAAACTATTTTATTATTCTTTTTCTCTGTTTCAGCGTTGGTGTTGTTGCCGGCGGGCTCTATCCCATAGCGCTTGCATTAATCGGGGATCTCATTCCGCCGCAGCAGATGGGCACCGCTAATTCCACCTTCAGCTTTCTCTACGGCGTGGGGTCGGTTGCCGGGCCGGTCTGCACCGGATGGGTGGCGCGGCTCTGCGGTATGAACTATCTTTTTTATCCCATGACCGCCGCCTCCCTGATTTTTGTTTTCATTACTATTATGGAAGCTAAAAATAGCCGGGCACCCCGGGAAATTAAAACATCCTGAAAAACATTGACAAAAACAGTTAAATATGGTTTTTAATATGATTACATTCACAAAGACCGGTAATACTGGTTTAGAATTATATTAACCTTTAAATATTGAAATGGAGATAGTGCATTGAAACGGACATTCCAGCCAAGCAACTTAAAAAGGAAAAGAACTCACGGCTTCCTTGAGCGCATGAGTACCAAAGCCGGACAGAATGTCTTGAAGCGGAGGAGAAACAAGGGGCGGAAGAAGCTGTCTGCGTAAGAATAGCGGCTGCGTCTCCATAAAACCCCTTACGCATATTCATGACTGATTGCTCCTTTACAAAAAAAGAGCGCATCCTCAAGCATTCTGAATTTAAAACAATTTATCAGAGAGGGGAGAAAACAGACACTCGAGCATTTCCTTGTTTTCACCTGCCCAAATAATTTGGGATGGAAACGTCTGGGCGTAACGGTAAGCAAAGCAATAGGCAATGCGGTTGCACGAAACTATGTGAAGCGTCTTTTACGCGAGTACTTCAGGCTCCATAAACCAACACTTCCTGCGTCTTCAGATATCCTCATTATTGCAAAACCCGGATCCCCTGAGCTGAAGTACCACACCCTGTGCGCGGAGCTGAATAGTATCTTTGAACCCTGAATGCCTTCTTCACCCGCAATCCGTGACAGCTTCACCATGGTGCTGAATTGAGTTTTTACGGCTTTAATGATATTATAAAAACGGTTATAATCTCTATCCTGAGATTATATAAGCGTCTGATATCGCCCGTCCTCGGATCACACTGCCGCTTTACGCCTTCGTGTTCCGCCTATGCAATCCAAGCCTTTGAAAAATATGGTTTGTTGAAAGCAACCCGGCTGGTTGGTTGCAGGGTGCTGAAGTGCCACCCGTTTCATCCCGGGGGCTATGACCCCATCTAACAGGTTGTTTAAAAAGTGGTTTTTCCCCAGGCTGGTTAAAAACATCCAGATGGAAGGCGCGCGAAATCAAGAAGAATGAGGCGTACTGTACCGTACGTCGCAATGACGAAGGATGAGCGCAACGAAGCAGATGGGTGTTTTTCAACAGCCTGCTAAAAGCTAATTACTGGTAAAGAACATATCGTCTCTTTGGAGAATAATTTAATGGACAATGAAAAACGACTCATTCTGGCCCTGGTGCTCAGTTTTATTGTACTTATCAGCTATCAATATCTCTTTGCACCGCCACCGTCTAAAGTGAAAGCTAAAGGACCGGCGGTTAAGCAGGAACAGCTCAAGGAGGAAAACAGACAGGCCGCATTGACAACAACCTCCCCTGCAGAATCACAGAAACCCGCCAGCCTTGCGGCGCTCAGCGAAAAGCAGCCGCAGCAGCCCGCTCCCCGGGCGGAAACTGCCAAAGAAATCAGCGTGACCACCGCGCTGTTTACCGCGGTTTTTTCAGATTTTGAGGCCGGGCTTAAAAGCTTCAGGCTCCACCGCTATCTTAACCGGGTGGAAACCCCTGCGGTGATGAAATGGGTCAAAAAATTTATCTCGTCACGGGGCCCCTGCGGCTGCAGAGAGCAAACCCCAGGGGATGGAGCTTCTTCCGCAGGCAGAAAGTCAGCGCCTGCCGCTGCGCGTCGCGTTTCTCGGGTCCTCAGGGGAAAAGGCTGAAGCGGTTATGTATACATCTGACCGTGAAGCGCTCACGCTTGAGACTCCTAAGGCGCAGGGAACAATAACATTATCCGGCAAGAGCATTGGGCCCGGCTCCGGTCTTTCGTTTCAGAAAACATTTGCGTTCCGCGAGGATGACTACCGGATCGATGCTGATATCAAAATCACCAACACCACCGGCGCCTTGATCAGCGGCAATGCCATTGTTGAATGGACCCATTCCTATCTCGCGCATGCCGGTAAAAGCAGCGGCGGATTTTTCAGCGGCCAGCCGTCTGAAGCTGACACGCCTGCCAAGTTCACCTATTTCATCAACGGCAAGGTGGAGAAGACAGAATTCAAGGACATCACGGCAGACAAAACCCTGGAGGGAGAAATCCTCTGGACCTCCTTTGAAGATAAATATTTTATCTCCGCCATCCTGCCGCAGAAGGAGCTGCCGCACCAGGTGCACGTGGGCAGGCCCAGTGAGAACGCCCTCGCCTACCAGCTCCTGTTTTCCAACATCTCCCTGAAGCCGGGTGAGTCAAAGACCTACACCTGCGCCCTGTATCTGGGGCCAAAGGAAATCAGTATCCTGAGCAAACAGGGCTCGAAGCTTGAGAAGTGCATTGATTTCGGCTGGTTCGACATTGTTGCCAAGCCGCTGCTCATTGCCCTGGACTTTTTCTACCGCTTCTGCGGAAACTACGGAATTGCCATCATCCTCATCACTGTTATTATTAAAATCCTCTTCTGGCCGCTCACCCATAAGAGCTACCAGTCGATGAAGGATATGCAGAAGCTGCAGCCGGAGATGGCAAAGCTCAAGGAAAAGTATAAAGACAAAAAGGAGGAGCTCAACCGGGAGGTAATGGGGCTGTATAAAAAATACAATGTCAATCCCCTCGGCGGGTGCCTGCCGATCCTGCTGCAGATTCCTGTTTTTATCGCGCTCTACAACGTGCTGCAGAACTCGATAGAGCTCCGGCATGCCAACTTCATTTCCTTCTGGATCAACGACCTCTCAGCCCTTGACCCGACCTATATCTCACCGATTCTCATGGGAGCATCCATGTTTTACCAGCAGAAGATGACGCCGTCGAGCGCTGACCCGGCCCAGGCAAAAATGATGCTCATGATGCCGGTCATTTTCACCTTTATGTTTCTCTCCTTCCCCTCAGGACTTGTCCTGTACTGGCTCGTCAACAATGTGCTGTCTATTGCCCAGCAACTCTATATAAACAAAAAATCCCACGACTCAGGAGGTGGCGAATGGACTCAATCGAAATCGAAGCCAAAAGCATTGCAGAAGCAATAACCATTGCCTGCGAAGAGCTGAAAACCAAGCACGAAAATCTTACCATTGAAGTACTGCAGGAAGCACCGAATAAAATCTTTGCCTTCATGTCAGGCAGAAAAGCACGCATACGTGCTACGCGTATACCGGCAAAGCCGGCAGCAAGATCAGTACCATCCGCTGCCGGTGCAAGTGCAAGCAATGCTGATGCTGAAGGCAAGCTGCAGGAAGTACTGGAAACAATTGTCAGATATATAAACCCCGACGCTTCCGTTGCTGCGCACGATGGTGATGAGGGGATCGTATTGAACATCATCGGGGATGGCAGCGGCATCTTTATCGGCCGCCAGGGACAGACGCTGGATGCCCTGCAGTACCTGATTAATAAAATCAAGGTGCGCTATGGCGCTGATGCTGTCCCGGTTACGGTTGATTCTGAAGCATACCGCGCACGGCACGATGAGTCTCTGGCCAACCTGGCCGTGAAGCTCGGCGATAAGGCAAAAAAAAGAGGCGGCCCGGTGACCACCAACCTGCTGAACCCTGCCGAGCGTCGCATCATCCACCTCACCCTCCAAAAAGATACAGAGCTTACCACCTGGAGCAAGGGTGAGGGTTTGCTGAAAAAAGTCATCATTGCCCCGCGGCAGGAAGCGAAATCGGTGAAAATGTAAAAAGGCAATAGGCAAGAGGCAACAGGCACAAAGGTTAATCAGATTTACTTGAACCCTTGACCCCTTTTAACCTATTGAACCCTTTACGCCATTGGCTTCACCCGTGTTGTGTGCTCTATTCATTCTTGTAAAACATAAACCATATTTATGTACCTTGAAGACACCATCGCTGCCATAGCCACCCCAATCGGTGCGGGTGGCATTGGCATCATCAGGATCAGCGGCCCTGATGCCGTAAAGGTCGCTTCCGCCCTGTTCCGTTCTGCTGCGTTTGATCCCCGTGCCCCTCAATCACACCGCCTTTATTACGGCACCATTGTTGACCCGCAGGACGGCACCTCGATCGATGAGGTGCTCTTAACCTGCATGCTGGCACCCCGTTCCTATACCCGCGAAGATGTTGTCGAGATAAACTGCCACAGCGGCTTGACGGTGCTGCGCAAGATTCTCGAGCTGGTCATACAGAGTGGCGCGCGCCCTGCTGAGCCGGGGGAATTTACCAAGCGGGCATTCTTAAACGGCCGCATAGATCTGGCCCAGGCAGAAGCTGTCATCGACATTATTGAAGCAAAAACCGAGGCAAGCCTTAAAATTGCTTCATCGCAGCTTCAGGGCGGTCTTTCAGCTAAACTCCACGCGCTGCGGGATGCATTGATAGATATTACCTCACATCTGGAAGCATCGATCGATTTCCCCGAGGAGGATATTGACCTTCATGGTGCCCGGGAGACTGAACACAAGCTTGCCGGCATACGGGAGGAGCTGAATTCGCTCAGCGCAACCTATAACGAAGGAAAGCTGTATCGCCTGGGCGTGAAGACCATCATTGTTGGAAAACCGAACGTGGGAAAATCAAGCCTCCTCAACGCACTCCTGGGAGAGGTCCGCGCGCTGGTAACCCCGGTCCCGGGCACTACCCGCGACTTTATCCAGGAAACCATCAGCGTCCGGGGCATTCCGCTCGTCCTTCAGGATACCGCAGGTCTGCATGCAGGAAATGATGAAATCGAAAAGCTGGGCATGGCACTGACCCGGGCCCGGCTCTCAGAGGCTGAACTGGTCCTGTTTATTATTGACGCTAGCCGGCAGCTTGATGAGCGTGACCAGGCAATCATAAACGAACTAAGCAACCGGCAGGTCATCGCAGTACTCAATAAGGAAGATCTTGCTCCGGCAGTCAGTACGGAGCATGTTCAAAAGCTTCTACCCTGTACCGCGGTGTCAATATCAGCCCGCTGCGGCAGCGGTATTGACCAATTGCAGGATATTATTTATCAGACGGTGCTTTCGTTTCCCCACAGCAGTGCAGCTGACAGTATCATTACCAATGCCCGGCAGCAGGATGCCCTGGTGAGAACCACAGCTGCTGTAACGTCTGCGCAGCAGGCAGTCCACGAAAGCATCGCACCCGAGCTTATTGCAATTGATTTGCATGCAGCCCTGCAGGCGCTGGGAGAGATAACCGGCGAGACAACGGCAGATGATATCCTGGAGAGAATTTTCGCGAGCTTCTGTATCGGGAAGTAACCAGGAGGCTGGTTACTTTTTTTACGTCTGTTTATTCCTGGTGAGATCCAGAAGCAATGCTTCTTCGTCACAGTCCGGAAATTTAACGCACTTCATGCAATCAGACCACACTTTATGCGGAAGCACCGCCTTATCAACCTTCTTGAACCCGAATTTCTTAAAAAATTTCGCAGCATAGGTCAGCACAAATATCTGCTCCACCTCCAGCTGCCGGGCTTCCTGAATGCAGGCATTCACCAGTTCGGTGCCGATTCCAACGCGCTGGCAGTCAGCCACTACCGCAAGCGAGCGAATCTCGGCGATCCGGTCCCAGCAGATATGCATGGCACAGGTACCGGCAATAGCTCCGTCTGCAGGGTCTATGGAAACAAATAAATCCCGCAGCTGGTCGTACAGCTCGCTCAAGGACCGCGGCAGCACCGTTCCCTCTGTTGCGTAGGCTGAAAGTATTGTATGTATATTTTTTATATCGCCAATGCGCGCCTTCCGTATGGTCAGCCCGCCTGATTTTCTCTTTTCACGTTTCACGTTTTTCATTTAATCTATTTCCTCATTCACTCTAAATCAGTGAATAGTGAACAGTGGATAGTGAATAGTATAATAGGTTAAAAGGCCAATAGGTTAATCCTCTTTACCTCTTCATTTTTTAACCCTTTGACCTTTTCACCTTTTTACCTCTTTACCTGCCCCGAGCCTGCCTGCCGTGAGCCTGCCGAACGGTCGAGGGGCCTCTTCACCCATTCACCTCACTTCACCTCTTCACCTTTAACTTTTCTTTGTGCCTCTGTGCCGCGCAGAAGCGCCAGCGAAGGCGGGTGCCTTTGTGCCTATTGCCTTTCTACCTGCCGCTCCCTTCAGCATTTCCTGTGCATGCGCCCTGGTCTTCTCGGTGATATTTTTCCCGCCAAGCATCCTGGTGATCTCATCAAGACGCTCATCGTCATCAAGCAGTTGCACCGAGGTCACGGTCCTGCCGTCCTGTATGCATTTACGCACACTGAAGTGGGCCATACCGAAGCAGGCGATCTGGGGCAGATGGGTAATACAGAGCACCTGATGGGTGCGGGAAATTTCTTTCAGCTTTTCCCCGACAGACTCAGCTACAGCGCCGCCTATCCCTGCATCAACTTCATCAAAAAGGAGCGTGCCTACCCGGTAATGCCCGGCCAGTATTTTTTTTATGGCCAGCACGATGCGCGAGAGTTCCCCCCCGGAGGCAATTTTCGACAGCGGCCGCGGCTCTTCTCCCACATTGGGAGCAATATAGAACTCTGCCGTATCCATGCCCCGGGCATGAAGTCCCCCGAGGCCGCAGGAAGCATCTTCAGATGCAGGGCGTTCAACCTTCTGCACCATGGTAAAAAACCCGGTCTTTTTCATGCCGATGGTTGCAAGCTCCTGCTCGATGAACTTCTTCAGCTTCTGAGCAGCCTGCTGCCGCTTGAGTGAAATCTCTTCAGCCAGCTTCCACAGTAGCTGAGCTTCTCTTTTCAGCTCTTCTGTTATAGTGTCTATCCGTTGCGAGCTTCCCTGGAGCGCATTCAGTTCCTGCTGAATTTCCTGCTGATAGGATATCAGTTCAGCCGCGGGCTTCCCGTATTTCTTTTTTAGCCGCTGCAGGTCACTCAGCCGGTTCTCAACCCATTCACGCCTGCCGCTGTCCAGAGGTATCTTTTCCGCATAGCTGCGAAGAGAAAGCGCTACATCCTCCAGATTGATGATCAAAGAGTTGAGGTTTTCCTTTTGCGGGCTCAGTGCAGCATCAATAGCCGCAGCTTCTTCAACTGAGCCTAAAGCTTTTTTAAGATGACCCAGCAGAGAAACATCCGCCTCATACAGCGCTGCATAGACACCATAGGTCTTTTCATACAGTTTTTCTGCGTGGGCAAGGATCTGCCGCTCTTTCAGTAATTCTTCTTCCTCCCCCGGCAGCAGCTGTGCTTTGTCAAGCTCGTCATATTGAAACAAGAGCAGCTCGCGGCGCTGCGCTTTATTCTTCTCCAGCTCTTTGAGCCCGGTCAGTTCCCGGTGCGTATCATTAAAAAGGTTAAAACGTTCCTGGTAGGTGCTGCGCAGCGGCAGCAGGCTGCCGTAGGTATCAAGAATGTCCAGATGGTTTTCAGTCTGCAGGAGGAGCTGCTGGGAGTATTGCCCCGATATATCAATCAGCGATCCGCCGAGCTGTGAGAGCATCTGCATGGTAGCGAGGCGGTCGCCGATGAGTATTTTATTTTTTCCTGAGCGTGAGATAATGCGCCGGATGACGAGCTGGTCCTGAACGCTGTCAATGCCCCACGACTCAAGACACTGCCGGGTCTCAGGACATGCTTCAAGATCAAACACAGCTTCGACCACCGCTTCGTCTTGTGCCGTGCGGATGAGGTCAGCTGATGCCCGGCCTCCGAGCAGCAGGTTCAGCGCGCCGACGATTATTGATTTGCCCGCCCCTGTTTCTCCTGAGAGGACGTTAAGCCCTTCCGGGAAAGAAAGATGGAGAGAATCAATGATTGCAAAGTCCTTTATGAACAGGTCCCGCAACATGTTGGTTTCTTATCGCTCCCCCCAGCGCAGTTTTTCTTTGAGCACTTCAAAATAATCGCAGAACGGCGATTTAACCAGAGCCATCGCGCTGCCTGATTTGCGCACTTCCACACAGTCATCCTTCTGCAGCCGGATGCCGATCTGGCCGTCCATGGTGAGAAACACATCTTCATGCTCTGACTGCAAACGGATCTGAATAACACTGTCGTCAGGCAGTATGATCGGCCGGTTGGTCAGCGTATGCGGACAGATGGGTGTAATGGAAATACAGCGCAACGACGGATAAATGATCGGGCCCCCTGCTGACAGTGAATAGGCGGTTGATCCGGTCGGGGTGCAGATTATCAGCCCATCTGCTTTGAAGGTGTTAAGATATTGCGCGTTAACAGTGGTCTCGAGATCAATAATGCGGGCCATCGCGCCCTTGTTTATCACCACATCATTTAAGATCCGGTACGTTTCATGCGGCGTCCCGTTTCTGATCAGCACCACCTCTAAAAGCATCCTGCTGTCAATGGTATACCTGCCGGAAATAATCAGTTCCAGCAGGTTAAATATCTCATCCGCCCGGATTTCAGTTAAAAACCCGAGTCCGCCAAGGTTGACGGGGACGATGAGAACTTTTTCGCTCCCCGGGATGCGCGCAACGCTCAGCAGTGTCCCGTCACCCCCCAGCACCACAACTGCTTCTACAGATAGAATGAGGTCGAGAGGATCTACCCGCTGCGCCTGGTTTGTTATAATGTTTAAGTCTTTCTCAATATAGACGGACAGGCCCCGTTCCGCGCACCAGGAACATATCTGTTTTGTCAGTTCCCTGGCTTCAGAGCGGCCTTTTTTAGCAATAATACCGATAGTCTTCATGGGCAGAGAGGAGTGAATCAACGTTAGGGATTCGTTTTTTCTGCAAAATCTTTAACATGATTGCTAATCCCTGTCCAATGGAAAAAACGTCACTCATTACTTACGAGCAGCAAAATTAATTTGCTTTTCCCGGATACTTCTATTGTTTCATTTCGTTGGTGATAGGTATTTTTATCAATATACATTATATCTTTCCTGTTTGCAGGGACCAGCGAATTTTCTTTTTTATTAATGGCGAAACAAGGATAATTGATAATTTTTTTTACAGCAGAAACGGAGCGGGTGTTTTCCGTAACTTGACTTGACTTGTTCAGTACAGTCCAATATATTTGGACTGCGGGAGATAATGAGAGAGGGAAGCTTTTCTTACTCCATAGCGCACCAGGTCTCGCCCGGATGACTCTTCCCCTCTTGATAAATATATTGCCCTGTTTGGCCAGTCCCACATACAATAAACATAAAGACGGGGTCCACAGCTCGTAGCTAAAATATCTTTTGACCTGTGTAAATGGTGCTCTCACAGTACCATACAGTCAGGGGGATTAACGGTGATCAATAAATATTTTAACCATTGTATAGCTGCCTGCATTATTACACTCTGTTTTATTGCACCGCTCGATGCTCAGGATTCTGAAAATCAATATCCGCACTGGGTACAGCAGTGGCGCACGTGGGCGAATGCGTCAAAAGACCCGGTCTTCATCGAGTGGGCTGAGACACTCAGTACCCCTGAAGCAATAAGGCTGGGTAAAGAGTGGGAGGACTTTCTGGGATATAATGCCGTTGATCTTGTGGCAAAAGATACAAAAGCCCCGCACATCAAGCCGGGACTGGTCATTACCCCGGCAAATATTGCGAAATATGAAAAAGAGCTGCGGGAGCTTTTCCCTTTCGGCTTTGACTGGGAAGTGGACCGGCTGACCGGCACCGGAACTTTTACGAATTATAATTTCAGCCCGCTGGAG
This sequence comes from uncultured delta proteobacterium, assembly GCA_963803975.1. Lineage (GTDB taxonomy): Bacteria > Desulfobacterota > WTBG01 > CAIYCZ01 > CAIYCZ01 > JAPLIX01. Next base: position 75,505 of record CAWDOY010000003.1, on the reverse strand, counting down.
ATGATAATAGTTCCCACCACCCATGCCTGGAATGACCGTGGCTTTCTGGAAGCAACGAAGAGATACTCAGCCTCCTGCAGAACCAATCAAAAGGGTGAACTGGAAGGATGGGTGGCAGGGATTCCGTTTCCGTTTCCTGCCACTGCAATCGATATTGTTCATAATTATGATAGACTCACGGTCATGGGAGATAATCTTAATTCCATGCCCATGTCCATCGGCCTGTACGGCAGGGATGGAAAACGCGAGCGCGTCGAAAAAATCGAACTTCACTGGCAGAACTATGCGGGGCGCATCAAACTGGATCCTTTTCCGACCATACCGGGATTTGAGGGAATCTATGAGAAAGGATCCATACTCGCGCTCTACCCCTATGATTTAAAAGGATATGCTGCGGTGCGGACCCGGTTTAAAGATTCCGGGGCAGAAGACTCTTTCATCTCCTATATTCCATCCATGCGCAGGATTCGGAGACTTTCCGGAAGCAATACCCAGGATCCGCTGGTGAGCTCTGATGCCTCCTGGGAGGACTGGAAAGGCTACTGGAGTAAACTATCAGCGCACCCGGCAGAGTATCAGCTGCTGGGGAAGGCAATAGTGCTGTGCCCTTCTTTCAATCCCCGGCCCATTAAGTACCAGGCAAAATATGGTGGCTGGTGCCAGCAATACTGGTGGGAGCGCCGTCCGGTCTGGGTAGTGAAAATTACCTACAAAGAGTCATCGTATTTGTATGGTACCCGTATCTGGTATGTTGACAGGGAAACCTTCGCGCTGCAGCAGGAGATGTTTTATGACCAGAACGGGCGGCTGTGGAAATTATGGGACTGGTGCTGGCGATGGAATCCGGCAAATGGAGAACTGAACTACTGGAATCCCTTCATACTGGATATCATTAATAAACATACCAGCATCTTTGACCATCATATCATGCTTAATATGCCGAACCTGAGCGAAGACCTGTTTACCATACGCTATCTGATGGAAAAGGGCCATTGAAACAGAAGATTCTGAACTGTAGATACCCCGCACTATGAGACGACTGCCACACATTATTTCCAAGCCTTCATCAGTCATTATTGTGCTGTTGCTGAGCTTTGGCAGTATTATCAGCCTTTTCGAGTACTATGACTTTGAAACAAAGCGGCTGTCGCAAAAAAATACCCAGGCACATGAACTGCTCAAAGCCTGGAATGATCTGGTCAGCTCTACTAAAGATTTGCTGATTGCCAATGATCTCTCTTTTGCCCGCCAGCGCTGGATAAGCTCAATCTCAACATTTGACCATGATCTTAAGGACTTCATGCAGTCTGATATTGTTAAAAATCTGACGCAGATAAATGCAGACCTGAAAAATAAAGTCGAGGGCACGGGGAATCTCTGGTATATCATCAAGCCGCGTATCGAGTCGGTGACGTTCAGTTTTGATGAATACCTGACCCAGGCAGATCAGAAAGCGCAGACCGAGAAGCGAAGCCTGCTCCATGAGCTGATGTATCAGATGGAGCGGCGTGGCCAGAGCATGGAGTACATTCTGCTGTTTGATTTGACCTTTGACATTGAATACATGGTCTCTTCTCTGAACCGCTATTTTATTGCCGAGCTGACTGATACAATCCAGATACTGGATAGCATTGTCAAACGCAAATCAAGGCAGATAATAATGGTTGCCCGGGTATCAGCAAGCCTCATCTTTGCTGTTACCATTTTCTTTATCATATTCACCCAGCGGGCATTGAATGCATCAACAGCACGTCTCCGGTTTCTCTCGACACAATTAATGCAGGCAGGAGAAAAAGAGAGACAGCGCATATCCCGTGAGCTGCACGATGAGGTGGGTCAGGGGTTGACTGCCATTAAGTTCAGCGTTGAGAATGCACAGGATCTCATTGAAAAAGGCAATTCCAGCGACAGCCTTGCTTCGTTGAACCGCGTTGTTCATCTCATCCAGAACACCCTGTCGGAAGCGCGGAAAATATCAGTTTCGCTGCGTCCTGCCAGCATTGACCAGCTGGGCATCATCGCAACCATTTCCTGGTTCTGTCGAGAATACCAGAAGACCTATGTCGGGATAGCAATAGAGCAACAAATAAACATACGTGAAGAATTGGTGCCCAATCACTTAAAGATAGTTATTTATCGGGTATTGCAGGAGTCGCTCACCAATATAGCCAAACACAGTAATGCTAATCACATCACTATTTCTTTGGCTCAGCATAACAGCAGGATCAATCTTTCTGTTGAAGATAACGGCAGGGGGTTTGATGTGCCCGGCATGAGTGTTGATCCAACCATACAGAATGGCTTCGGGCTTATCAGCATGAGGGAGCGGGTTGAATTGTCCGGGGGGGGATTGGAAATCTATTCAGGCGAGGGAGAAGGAACGACCATCAGTGCGACCTGGAAGCTTTAGACTTTCATGATGATTCCATTCTCCATAGCAAATAACGTCAAACCGGACGCATTGTGCAGCTCCAGCTTATGCATTATGTTTTCCCGGTGTTTTTCCACGGTGTTGGCACTGATACAAAGAAGTTCAGCGATTGCTTTGTTCTTATAGCCTTCGGCAATTAATTTAAGGATTTCGCGCTCGCGGTGCGTGAGCCCCTGCAGCGATGTTTTTGGTTTTTGCGGCCGCTGCCTGGAAAGGTAGCCACTGATTATTTTTTCTGAAATCCCGGGACTTAAAAACGGTTTACCTTCCAGGACACTCTTTATAGCCAGCATCAACTCAGATTTATTGGCATCCTTCAGAATGTACCCGTCAGCGCCTGCCTCAAGAGAGGCAATAATAAATTCGTCTGTATCATGTACGGTAAGCACCAGAATTTTTATAGCAGGACAGACTTTTTTAATTTCCCTGATTGCATCCATCCCGTTCATCCTGGGCATGCTCAGGTCCATCAGAATAAGGTCCGGCTGCAACTCCCTGGCGACCTTTATTGCAGCATGTCCGTCCTCAGCTTCCCCTGCTATACTGTACTGTTCATCTGATGTCACCAGGAGGCGCAGACCCTCCCTCACGATAGTACGGTCTTCCACAATAAGGATGCGCTTTTTATCTGCCATATATCCCCCTTCTGAGCAGTAGTTTTTGCCCCTGAAGTTTATTTTTATAAATACGGTATCCTTATGTTACAAATACGGCATTTGCCGTATTTAACATTTCAAATCCCTATAGTAAAGGAAAAAGGCACAGGGACATCTCTCCGGTTTCAGTTGCACGGGCCTCTATAAGTTTATGTAACCATGCGCAACATGAACGTTGTTTTATTGCAGATAATCTTTTTATCCCGGCGAGAGGGGGAAGTGAGCAATGCTACTACCGAAGAAAAAATCAAAGCTGCGGGTTAAAAAAGAGATACTAGAATTTTTAAAATCAACCTGCGGCCTGCCCAGTAATAATTTAGACAAATACCCCTGCGGCACCACACCACAGAAACTGCCTGGTGCTTGCCACCTGCCATAACAATGTACCACGCGCAACTACCCTGGAGTTTTTCAACGAGGGTCTGACCATTTATATCTTCGCCGAACCAAGCACTAAAATAGCAAACATTAAGCGAAATCCTATCGTTTCTGCAGCAATCTATCAACAACCCTTAGACCATTATAAACTGCAAAAAAGTCTCCAGATTTTTGGCAAAGCTGAATTAATAAACATGAAAAACAATCCGCGCGTGTTCAAGACCAAGGCTAAAAAATGGAACCTCTATGTCTGCACTGAGAAGCTGGCAAAAATTGAACGAAAGGGATTAACAGCCAAGCAATTCACGGAAAAAGTGGAGCAGGCGCTTGCTGCTTTTTATTTCATCAAAATTGTGCCGCAGCGAATTATCGTGCGCGAATATTATCCGGATTTCTCAATGCCGAAGTATGAGTGGAGTACATACGCCGTATTGAGCAGTAATCACAAAACACTGAGCGTTACACCATATTACATTTTCATCTGCAGTAAACCACCGGGAAGGAGGAACCAGCATGAGTTTCAGGACGCGCGTGATTCTAATCTGTATATTTATGGCTGCTGTGGTCGGGGTGAGCTACTGGTATATGAAAATTACAACCGGTCTCGTGGAAGAGGAGGAAGTGAAGACCTGGCGCCTGCGTGACCATCTCCTGGCAGTATCTTTTTGCAATGACAGCAGCGGCTGGGCAGTTGGGCAGTACGGAACAATCATTGCTTCAACTGACGGAGGCAAGAAATGGAACTACCAGAACAGCGGCGTTGGGAGTGACCTGGTAGGGGTATGCGCGGTTTCCCCTGACGTTGCCTGGGCAGTTGGCTATGGCGGGGTAGTAGTGCGGACCGCTGATGGCGGCAAAAGCTGGAAAAAGGTGTCAACCGGCATGCGCTATTTATATAATGATGTAAAATTTGTTTCCCCCCAGGAAGGGTGGATTGTCGGCCAGTATGAGACCATTCTGCACAGCACGGATGGCGGGAGCAACTGGGAGAAAGTCCACGGCGGCGAACCCATGGAGCTGGACATCTCCCAGCTCAAGGAAGGTGAGGTCGTAAAGGAGAATTTTGGCGCTGAGGAAGAAGTCTACACCCTCAACAGCGTCTATTTTCTGAATCCCCAGATGGGCTGGGCTGTCGGTGAGTACGGCACGGTGATCAAAACCGCCGACGGGGGCAAGACCTGGGAAAAGCTGAAAAGCGGCACCGGGAATACCCTGCTTGATGTGGAATTTTATGACCAGAATTTCGGGTTTGCTGCCGGGCTTGATGCTACCATACTGAAAACTGTTGACGGCGGTAAAACCTGGATCGCAGAATCCCCCAATAAGAAAACCCACTACTATGGCGTGACGTTCCGGCGGGGCGGCCCTGATATTATCCGCAAGGACGCTTTTGCCGTGGGTCAGGGAATTATCGCCTATTATGCCTTTCTTAAAAAGCCGTATCTGCAGAACTGGATGTCGCCAACCGAGATGAAATTAAATATTGATTATAAATGGCTTTATAAAGTCAAATTCATTGCCAGAACAGGAGAGGAAGCAATCACGGTGGGTGAAAACGGTATGGTCCTGCGCGCTGCTACCGGAGGGTATTCATGGGAGCTGATGGAATATCCGGAAAAACCGTTCGACATGGTGCTGGCAAATAATTAACGCTACGTGACAGGCAGAACAGGAGGAGCTATGGCAAAACAACGGGCTACGCTGGGTGAAATTTTTTACCGGTATCATAAAATAATCCTGATTATCATGTGCATATGTTCAGTGGTCTTCATTTACGGGGTTACCAAACGCTTGAGCGTCGAGGTAATCCTTGAAGAAATGATTCCTCCGCAGCACCCGTTTATCAAGCTCTATAAGCAGTATGTGGAGCAATACGGGGGCAGCAACACGGTCATGGTGGCGTTGAAAGTAAAAAATGGTGACATCTTTAATGTCCAGACCCTGGAAAAAATCAAGCGGGTCAGCGATGAAATCCTGTTTTACAAGGATGTCCGGCGCGCTTTTGTGTACTCTATTGCCCAGCGCAAGAGCAAAGTGGCGAAAGGTCACGTGGGCGGTACGGTTGACGTGTCAGCGTTGATGTGGCCGGAGATTGATAAGACGCCCGAGGGCATCGAGCGCTTGAAATACAACATTTTTACCAATGAAGCATATAACGGTTTCATGGTGTCCCGGGATGGCAAGGCAACCTTAATGATTGCTGACTGCTGGCCGGATATCGATTACACCAAATTCTTTGACTTCATACAGGGCCTCAAGCAGAAGGAAGAGGATGATAATACTACGCTGCACATTGCCGGCCGCCCCATGCTGCTCGGGTGGATTTACCAGTTTATGCCGAAAACCTACCTCATATTCGGCGTCACATTTTTATTTATCATCGCAGCAGTTATCTATATTTTCAGAAACATTGTGGGTGTGATCATTCCCCTGTTTGCCGGCATATTGTGCACCATCTGGGGATTCGGCTTCATAGGAATTCTGGGCGTGAACTTCAACCCCCTTATGATCGTCTTGCCGGTGCTGGTGGGAGCCCGCGGGCTGAGCCACTCGGTGCAGGTGACCCGGCGCTACCTGGAAGAGCTCAATGTCTGCGGTGACAAAGCAAAAGCAGCCATAGCGACAATAGACGGAATATTTCTTGCCAGCCTTGCCGCCATTGTTACTGACGCAGCAGGTTTTTCAGTTTTGATCCTGGCACGCATCCCCATGATCCAGAAGATATCATTTCTCTGCTCCTTCTGGGTTCTTTCCATCCTGCTCATTGTCGGCGTGCTGGGACCGATACTGTGTTCCTACATGCCGACGCCCAAAGACCTGCACCGGTATGCATTTTCCTGGGAAAAAGACGCACCGGTTGCAACCAAACGGACCTGGCTTGATGAAATTGGTGAAATGACCTATGGCCGATTAAACTGGATTATACTGCTGGTGGTTATCATTATCGGCCTGGGTGCAACCTACATCTCAACCGGGATTAAAATCGGCGACACCCATCCCGGCTCGCCTATTCTATGGCCTGACTCCCAGTACAACAAGGACTGCGAGATGATCAACAAGGTGTTTGATTCTGCCGGCACCGACATGATAAGTGTCATAGTTGAGGGAGAGGAGGGAGCTGTTGAGAAGCCTGAAGTTATGAAGCGGATTGACCTCTACGAGCGCTATATCACCCACAAGCACCCGGATATCGTCGGCGGCACCCAGTCCCTGACCAAGATTGTGAAGGTGATGAACAAAGAGTTCCATGAGGGGGATGCCCGCTACCTCGCTGTTCCTGATGACGTGAAGCTCATCGGCCAGCTTATGTTCTTCTATCGCATGGCCGGTGACCCGGGAGACTACACGACCATTGTTGATCCGCACTACAAGCATACCATTGTCAGCGTCTTTTTGAAAAACCATCTGGGAGATACCCTCACGCAGGTAATCAATTCAACCAGGGAATTCTTCAAGACCCAGCCGAAGATCGAGGGCGTGCAATTCAGGTTTGCCGGAGGGTACGGTGGCGTACTGGCTGCAACCAATGAAGAAATTGTCTGGTCGCAGACAGGAACGCTGCTCCTGGCGTTTATTACCGTGGTAGTATTCTGCGGCATTGCCTACCGCTCAATGGTGGCGGCACTCATCCTGTGCCTGCCGCTGCTGGTTGCCAACATGGTTGCCTTTGCCTATATGGTACTGAAAAACATCGGGCTGGACATCAACACGCTGCCGGTTTCTGCGGTCGGTCTTGGCGTTGGTGTTGACTATGGAATTTATTTGCTGAGCCGCATGGAAGAAGAGTTTAAAAACACCCGCGGAGATTGGCGGATGATGACTCATACCTCTTTAAATTCTGCAGGGAAAGGAGTGATTATCACTGCAATCACTATTATTATCCCGCTTCTTCTGTGGCCGGCTATATCTGATCTGCGATTTAATGCAGAGATGGGTCTTCTCATAGCATTTCTTATGTTTTTCGATATGTTGGGCGCGCTGTTCTTTATCCCTGCTGCAATCAACTGGTTAAAACCAAAATTCATCCGGAGGCATGCTCATCTGGATGAACTGAACCAGGAATCTCAAACAGCGAGTTAACAAAGCCCGGAAAATTTATCCAGCAAAGGAGGTGATTGAAGCAAACACGTTGTTTCAAAGAGTAGCTTTCAAGGGCAGTTAAGACTACGAAGCAAAAGGAGGGAACATGAAAAAACTAAAGTTTACTGTTGTAGCTCTTATAGTAATAGCTTTCCCCCTACAGTTTGCTGCAGCAAAGGAAAAGGCAGATACCGGTGCGGGTCCGGCAAGCGGCACTAATACCTATCAGATTTTCTGCCGCCCGTTCAGTATTAACGGTTTCCTTATGCAGGAAGCTGCAATCGGCTTTGATCCCAAGTTTGGCGGTAAAAATGTCAGTGATTACAGCACCATGCAACTTGAGTGGACCTATCAGATTTCAGAGGGCGTTTCATTATACGGAATAAACAGACTGTTCGGCGACCTTGCCTACCAGATTCAAAGTGGTAAACGCTGGTGGCAAGAAGCAAACAACACTCCCGCGCAGAAATCCCGTGCCAGAAACAACCTCGCCTGGGAATGGACGAAGAACGACCAGGGAGCGGAATTTTTCCGCGAGCTCTATTTTGATATCGAGAGCAAGCATGTCAATTTCCGCATCGGCAGGCAACAGGTGGTCTGGGGCGAAAGCGACGGGCTGCGGCTCATGGACTTCATCAATCCCCAGGACCTGCGCCGGGAGTGGGTGCTGAGAGACTCTGATGAAGGGTATGAATACACCCGCATCCCCCTGTGGCTGTTAAAGGCAACCTATTTCCCGGGGATTGAACCGTTTTGCATTAGAGATTTGCAGATTGAGTTCATTCTCAACCCTGGCAAACCAAAGCAGAACCGTCTTGAGTTGTATGAGGCTGATGGTGGCGTGTGGGCAACCAATGAGCCGAACCTGCCCTACCTTGCCCGCGTTAATGTGAATAATACCCATCCCCAGGGGATACGCGCACGGAATAATGAGTATGCCATGCGCATCATGGGCAACTGGAATGAGTGGCTGTTTACGTTTAAATTTTTACTATGGGACCCAGCCGGATGTTGTCCTGAAACCAAAATCCCCGAGCCTGACCATTCCGCCGTGGGACCGGGCAGCTCTTACCCTCAATTTTAACAGGTATTATGGCTCGCGAAGAATTGTCGGGTTTACCGTTAATCGTGAAATTTCACAGATTAAGCTGGGCGGTCAAACTGCTCCGGTGCTGCGGGTAGAGGCGCTGTATGAATTCAAAAAGCCGTTCCAGAACGAAGGGAAAAGGATCGGCGACATGGCCTGGACCGGACTCAATCCCAAATATGGTTTAACCGGTTATAAAAAAGACAAGGATCAGCTCCGGTACATGGTTGGGCTTGACTGGCCGGTGTATCTCAGGTTCCTGAATTCACGTGAATCGTTCTTCTGCAGCGCCCAGTTTTTCATGTACTATATTTTCGGGCTTGATGGCCAGTTAGTGAACGCACCGTTCTATTTTAATGAGAAGGTGAGCAAAGACGCGGCTTCCGCCGCTTCCCGGATCGTACAATAGTGACCGGATTGACCCCTGGCGCATCCACAAGACGCAGAAGTATTTCAGCTTCCTGGTCAATACCCAGTATGACAACAAACGCATAGTCCCGCAGCTCCTGTTTCTGTATGATTTCGAAGAGCATGGCTATGCCATAAAAACCAAGATTGACCTTGCCTATGGTACACACTTCAGACCCGAACTCGGTGTTATGTATATTCACGGTGATCATGATACCGGGAAATCGTTCGGCCTGTTTCAGAAAAACGCTCAGGTGTACCTGCGCTTGAAATACCAATTTTAAGGAAAGGAGACTGTCATGGCAAAGCAACATACGAAATTACATTTTATAGCTCTCCTGCTTGTTTTGGGGATGTTTATTCCAGCAGGAGCTGAGGAGCTGCCATCATGGGTCAAACCATGGAAAGACTTTGCTGCAACGCAGGGCGACCCGGTATACAAGGAATGGGCTGAACGGCTCTGCACTCCCGAAGCTATAAAGCTCGGCAAAGAGTGGGAGGAATTTTTGGGATATAATGCGGTTGACATGGTTGCCAAAGATACCAAGGCGCCGAGCATCAAACCGGGGCTGGTCATAACTCCCGAGAATGTCAAGCAGTATGAAAAAGAGCTGCGCGAACTATTGCCCTACGGATTTGACTGGGAAGTAGACCGTATGATGGGCACCGGTTTATTTGCAGGCTATAATTATTTCCCCCTGGAAATGGTAATCGTCCCCACGACCCACGCCTGGAATGACCGGGGATACATGGAGGCTTCAAAAAAATATGCCGGCACCAGCTCAGTCGATGATAAAAATATTCTCCGGGGCTGGGTTGCCGGCATACCATTTCCCAAGCCTAAAACAGCGATAGAGATAGTTCATAACTATGACCGGCTGACCATCATGGGTGATAACCTGAATTCCATGCCGCTCGGATTCGGCTATTATGGAAGAAATGGGAAACAGGAGCGGGAGGAAAAGATTGAACTCCACTGGCAGAATTATGTCGGCCGGATCAAGGTCCCGCCGTTTCCGGTAATTCCCGGCTTTGAAGACATCTATGAAAAAGGTTCCATCGTGGCTCTTTATCCGTATGACCTGCGCGGATTTGCAGCAGTGCGGACCCGCTATAAAGATGACAAAGCAGAAGACTCATTTGTCACCTATATACCATCCATGCGCAGAATCCGGCGCCTCTCCGGAAGCAACACCCAGGACCCGCTGGTGGGCTCAGATATCAGCTGGGAGGACTGGAAAGGATACTGGAGCAAGGTATCTATTCACCCGGCAAAGTATGAACTGCTTGGAGAAGCGGTGGTGCTCTGCCCGTCCTTTAACCCCAGGCCCATTAAATATGAAGAAAAGTATGGGGGAAGAAGTCAGCGTTACTGGTGGGAGCGCCGTCCCGTCTGGGTGGTAAAAATAACCTATGATGAGCCATCCTACATTTACAAGATGCGCACCTGGTATGTGGACAAGGAAACCTTTGCCATGCAGCAGATGTTCTGGCATGACCAGAAAGGCCGGCTCTGGAAGGTACTGGGACTGGGCATGGCGCTGGAGTCCGGACAACGGGGAGCTCGATTACTGGAACCCCTGTATCATTGATGTTATCAACAAGCATGCAACCATTGCAACACATACCATTACCCTCAATATGCCCAATTTGAGCGAAAACCTCTTCAACCTGAGGTACTTGTCAAGCAAGGCTCATTAATGGTTTGAACTCAATCTGCAGAGGGCATAAAGGCAATAAATTGTTTCTAAAAGATACATAAGCTTAGGGTCATGACTGGCGTTTCAGCACATTGTAGTCGTGCTGTTACTAGTCATGACCCTTAACTTATTATACAGCACGGGGAAACAGGTGTTTCCGCAAAAGCAAAACTCGAGAAAGTGGATTGAGCAACTATTGTCTGAATCAGCAGGCAGAATGAATATTTTAAAAAGACAGGAGGATATGCATTATGAACATTATGGGATGAAAGTAAATCTGGTTCATTGCAGCAGTGCTGATCTCAATTGTTGCTTTTACCATTGACTGCAGTTTGGCTCAGGACGAAAAAGTTATGCCGGAAAAGCACCTTGCGGGAGCTCATGTTATACGGATTCAGTCTGACCGGGGGATCATACCACCCAGCCTCTCAGTTAAGCCGGGGGCTACGGTGATCTGGGTAAATGAATCAAAAAGCCTCATAGAGATTCTATTCCCGCACAAGAAGATTACCGTGTCCTGCCAGAGTCCGGTCAATTTTATGGTTGATGTGGACGGGTCATTTGTCTCTAATAAGATTGGCCTGGGGGCAGTGGCAAGCATCTGTTTTATCGAAAAAGGAGCATTTGATTATATCGTAAAAAGGCTGTCTCCCGGAAAAAGTTCGCCAGAAGCTGAATTCAAAGGAAAAATTATTGTAGAGCAATAATACTATTCAAGAATGACCGGCATAGGGAAGCAGGCCTGAGCGAATGACGTGTACTGTCCATAGTGAAGCGAGAGCTGAATATATCTCTTCAAGCTGATAACCGGAGACGCTTCCCTCCACCTTGTACCTGTTCAACACGTACCAGGGAGCAGACTTAAAATCTTTTTTCCCGAGTTTCTATGAGCCTGATAAAACAGCTTGAGCAGATTGCGGGTTCTGGCAATGTGTTTGATGACCCTGCCCTGAAAGAGCGCTATGCAGCTGACCAGAGCTTTGTAAAGGCCAGCCGCCCGGATGTTATTGTCCGGCCGCAGAGTGTAGCAGCAATACAGGAGATTGTGCGGCTTGCCAACCGGACCAAAACCCCGCTTACTCCTTTCAGCTCCGGCCTTAATCTGCACGGTGCCGCAATTCCTGCATATGGAGGAATAGTGCTGGATATGTCCGGCATGGACAGCATTATAGAGATAAATGACAAAGACCTGTATGTAATCATTGAGCCCGGGGTGACCTATGCAAAGCTGCAGGACGCATTAGAGAAAAAGGGGCTGCGGGTAATGATGCCGTTTGGTATTCCCCCGGGAAGATCTGTTTTGACCAGTTATCTGGAGCGGGATGTGGTGATGGCCGCAGCTCATCTGGAGCTTGGCAATTATCTCACCCATGACACGGAGATGGTACTGCCCGATGGGGAGCTGTTCCGTACCGGCTGCTGGAATCTCGGGGGCAGGCCGGGAGGCCTCTACGGTCCCGGCCTGAATACAATCTACCGGCTCTGGACAGGAGCTCAGGGCACGCTGGGCATTGTTACGAAAATGGTTATAAGCGCGCAGCACCTGTCCTCTGTGCGAAAGTTCTTCTTTATAGCATTTGATAATTTACAGGACATCCCCGAGGCATTAAAGCAGATTCAGAGAAAGGAAATAGGGCTTGAGTGTTTTGCGCTCAATCGCTTTAACCTGGCGGCCCTTCTTAATGAGGAGTGGCAGATCCCCGGAGGGTTCCCCGCTCCTGCCACGCCATCTGAGAGGTTTAAGCAGTTACAACAGCTGTTGCCGTCCTGGACAATAGTTATCGGTCTGGCAGGGTTCCCCCACTTCCCGGAAGAATGGGTGCAGATTCAGGAGGAGTCGCTGTACGCTATGGGGCAAAAACTGGGCTTGCGTGTAGTTACCGAACTACCCGCATTCCCTGAGATAGAAAAAGTTTTTCTCAGGGAAAGTCTCAGGCCATGGGGAGTTTTAAGAAAATTCAATTATAAGGGTTCAGTCCATGATCTTTCGTTCAAGGCGCCTTTGAAAAAGCTGCCGGAGCTTGCAGCAGCAGTTTCCGCTGCTGCCAGGGCAGCCGGCTATGCCCCGGAAGACGTTGGCGGTTATTTTACGATAATTGAACGGGGCAGGTCAATACACTGTGAGCTCGATCTTCACTGCGGCGCGGATGACGGCGAGCGGGACAAGGTTTATAAACTGTGGCAATCAGCAAGTTCGATGCTTCAGGATAAGGGGGCTCTTTTTGACCGGCCCTACGGCTACTGGGCCGAAATGGTTTACGCCAAGGCGCCGCACTACTTCTCAAAGCTTAAGCAGCTCAAAAAGGAGATGGATCCACAGGGGATACTGAATCCGGGGAAGCTTGGGTTTTAAACTACAGAATTCAGAAGACAGAATCCGAAAATCAGAATGAAATGATTCTGACTCCTGACGGCTGACAACTGGATTTTAAGACAAAGGTGTTGCACTATGGAAGAAAAGAAAGCAGTCAGGGCAAACCGTCTGCCTCCGGCAATCTACGCAGAACTTGAAGCTGTTGTAGGGAAAGACTATATCAGCCAGGACCGTGCGGTTATAGAAACCTACAGCAGGTTCGGGATCGATATAATTGGATACCTGAAAAAACACGCAAAAGATCCTTCCAACATCCCTGCCTGTATTATTTTGCCCGGAACGACAGAAGAGATACAGGCTGTTGTCCGGATTGCCAACAAATATAAAGTTCCTTTTATCTCAATGACCAACGGCCAGCTCGGCATTGCCTGTATGCCCACAACGCCTGCCCCGACTGTTTGTATCCACTACAGCAGAATGAATCAGATTATCGAAATAGATGAAGACGCAATGACCATGCGCGTCCAGCCCTATGTGGATTACGGACAGGTGCAGGCAGAGGCCATGAAGCGCGGGCTCTGGAACGGCGGCACGCCCCTGGCGACATCTCTGTGCAAGATATCATCACAGGCGGTTCTGGCCGGACTCTGGCAAACAAGCAAAAAGTACGGCACCATCTGTAAAAATATCGTCGGGTTTACCCTGGTGCTGCCCGATGGTGAGCTTCTTAAAACCGGCTCGCAGGCGGTGGAAGGAGTGGACGACTTTTATGAATACGCTCCGGGCCCTGATCTCTACAGCATGTTCAGAGGGAGTTCGGGGGCATCGGGAATTGTAGCCGAGGTAACCGTAAAACTGCACCCATGGCCGGGTGGAGAAATCCTGCCGGAGCCGGCAGCAGGAAGACCCTGCATCAGAACCTATTATGACGACCGGCACGATACGGTCAACCCGCCGCAGAACTATCGCCTGCACTGGATCGAGCTTCCCGACATGGAAACGGAGATACAGGCGCTGCGGGATGTGGCGCACGCAGGAATCGGCATCGGATTGAATGCCACGGGCATTTATAACGCATATTACTGTTCTGCGACCCAGGAGCTGACGCTTAAACGGGTACAGGAAAACTTTTTCCCTCCCTATAATATTTATGTCATCAGCGGCGCATACGTAGCGGACAAGCAGCTTGACTACGAGGAAAAGGTCCTGAGAAAAATCATAGAGCGACTGGGAGGTACGTTTCTATCGGCAGAATACAAGCCTGAGGTTCTTGCCGCCCTGAGTCCCTGGAACCTTGATTGCATCAGGCACGTGTGCGGCTACCGCATGTCGCGGTTTTATTATCTGGACACCTGGTTCTGCTGCGGTGACCCTGACATCGGCAGGGAAGCGCAGGATTTATGGACAAAAGCAATTAATACCATTGGCGAGACGTATATTACTGACCGCGGCGGAGTAGATAACACCCCGTTCATGTATGCCGCCGACCCGTGCGGAAGGAGTTTTTTGACCGAAGCTGATGTCTATCCCAACGGCATGGATCCCCAGGCACTGATGAAGGCCCAGCAGCTTATGATGTTCGGCATCGGAAAGTCAATGGCTGATAAGATCGGCCCAGGGGTAACCGGTTTTGGAGCAAGTCTTGAACCGCTCACCTCGTTTTTCCCGGAGATGGGGCCCAATGTGCATCTTCTTCTGAGAAAGTTCAGGAAGGTGCTGGACCCGAATAATGTCTGCGCTCCCGGCCGCTATGTGTTCACTGAAGAAGAGCTGGCAAACGTTCCCCAGCCGTTGGCAGATGCTATTAACGGACTGCGGCAGATGAACGGCATGGAGCCGATAAAATTCGGTATGAAGTAGCGCCCGAGATAATATTTTATTATTTTGTGACTATTTTTACCGTTCTCTTTTTTTTAACATTTTACATAAAAACTCTTGACATGCTATTTACAGTACGGTAGCAGTGACTATAATGACAACATAAGTCATATATTCAATGAAAGCCTTGTATGCCGCGAACATTTACCGAAACTGAAAAGGAAGTCATTCGAAAACAGCTTTTAGAAAAGGGGAGTCACTGTTTCTCCCGCTACGGGCTTAGAAAAACGGGTATCGAAGACATAACAAAATTAGTCGGCATAGGAAAGGGCACCTTTTATAACTTCTTTAATTCCAAGGAGGATCTTTTTGTAGAGGTATTAAAGCATGAGGTGAATATACGCAGGAAATTCATGGATGACCTGCTCGAATCAGATTTATCAGCACAAGAATATTTTAAAGCTCTTATGACATTCGCTGCTGATTATATAGAAACTAAAAGACATATAATTGAATTTTATATCTACGATGCCAAGGATATACTGAAAATAAAATTGCCCCGGGGCAAATATGAGGAATTAGTAAATGATGACGTCAGAATATTGCATTTATTTTTTAAAAAGCTGCTGGAAAAAAAACAAATTAAAAAACAGAAAATCGAAATTCTTGTCGGGATTATCCGTGCGTTTTGTTTTGTGTGTTATCATAAGCAGAATCTGGGAGTTGACAATTTTGATGAGTTTAAAAATATTCTCATTAATCTGATTGCAGACGGACTGACCAGGGACGAGAAATCTTCAGGCTAAATGCAGCGCACTTACAGATTTCGGCAGTCTGGAAATTATACCATTGAAACTCTTTAAACCTAAAATATACCGGAGCTATTTTGACACTAACGCTACCTGTTTGATGAAGTCTATCATCAGAGCAGCATATATAGTTAAGCCGCGATACGCATACTGAATAAGGGGAAAGAGTTTTTTTGTCCGTACACAGTATTCTATCCTCATGGATAGAAGAGGGGCTAAAAGACATGTCTTTCGCAAAAAAAATATCGGGCTCAGCGTTTGTTTTAACCATTACTTGCCTTCTTGTCACATCTGCCCTGAGCGGCTGTGCAGAGCAAGATACTGCAAATTCCTCTGCGCAAAACAGGTCCCTCACACCCTCCCCTATTACCTATATCGATAACCTCTACAGCATAGATTCCAAGGGCGGCTCATCAGTGTGGTGTGCAGGCTATTATGGAAAGATCTACCACAGCAGCAACGGTGGCAAAGACTGGATTCAGCAGAAAAGCAACACCATTGATGAGTTGTACGGCGTTGCGTTCGTGAATCAGAAAAAAGGGTGGGTAGTCGGCAGGCACGGCACGATCCTCCACACGGCTGATGGCGGTGCAACGTGGGTCGCCCAAACCAGCCCCACCAAGGCCACTCTCTATGAAGTAATGTTTGTTGATGAAAAGAATGGCTGGGCGACGGGCTATGGCATGAATGGAATAATTATTCACACCGCTGACGGCGGTGCATCATGGAGCATTCAAAAAGAGGATGAAGACCGGTTATATAACAGCCTTTATTTTGCAGATAATCTTAACGGCTGGGTTGTCGGGGAATACGGGACCATCTATCATACGGCAGATGGGGGCAAAACCTGGGTAAAACAGGAGAGCGGGGTTGGCACTGTCTCGCTGTATGGAGTATTTTTTAAGGATCAGCAACGGGGATGGGCTATCGGGATGGACGGGATTATGATAGCCACTGAAGATGGGGGCCGGAACTGGAAGAAAAAAGACAGCGGCACCAGTAAACATCTCTACAGCATGAAGTTTATCGGGGACAAGGGGTTTGCAGTCGGCACTCGGGGTGCATTTATTGTTTCAAACGACAGTGGTGCTACCTGGAAAGAGATGGAAAAAGCCATTAATTCGAAATCCTGGCTTATGGACATTGCTTTTGCAGATGACTCACAGGAGGGCTGGATAGTAGGAGCTCATGGAACTGTTGTCCGCACATCAAATCAGGGGAGTTCCTGGGAGATCATCTCCGGGACATCCATAACAGAAGAGTAGCAGTTTCAGAGACTTCTTAGAGGACATATCAGAGGGGTTAGGGCGTTGATGGAGAACATGGAACAACAGAAAAAAACCGGCGGGCAGCGCATAGCAAATTTTGTTATCGGCTGGCGATTTTCGATCCTTATGGCAGTTATTGCAATTACCCTGTTTTTTGCCTACCAGATAACCAAACTGCGCGTGTTTACTGATTTTGGCGACCTGCTGCCGCAGAGCCATCCCTATGTAAAGATACATAATAAATTCCGCGAGATATTTGGCGGTGCCAACCTGCTGTTGATTTCTGTAGAAGTAAAAGAGGGGACCATCTTCAATAAAAAAACGCTGAGTACAATTAAAAATATCTCAGAGGAATTGGTAAAGATTCCCGGCGTTGACCGCTACAAGATTCTCTCTATTGCCCAGAGAAAAGTAAAGGATCTGAAAGTGACTGACTGGGGCATTGAAACAACCTCGATCATGTTTCCCTATGTGCCTCAAAATGACGATGAGATGAAAAAACTGAAACGGGCAATTTATTCAAATGATCTCATTTATGGCAGCCTTGTTTCCATGGATAGCAAGGCAGCCCTTATCCTATCCGATTTTTTTGAAGAAGATGTTGACTATCAATACCTGTTTAATACGTTACATGAGATTAGAAACAAGTACGAGGATAAGAATACCACTGTTTCTATTGTTGGTAACCCTGTGCTCCTGGGTATCGTGCGCGATCTGGTGGGCGAAGTTGTGCTCATTCTGGTACTCTCTACCGTGGTGGTACTAATTTACATGTATTTTACCTATCAATCCAAAAGGGCGATGTTTGTCCCAATCCTTGCAGCAGTGTTAAGCGGGATCTGGGGATTAGGGTTCATGGCGTTAATGGGTTTCAACCTGGATCCTCTGGTGCTGGTACTTCCCTTTCTTATAGCTCTCATGACTGCTCGTCATGCCATGCAGAAGGTGAATCGCTACATGGAGGAATATGTACTGGTTGGGAATTCACGCACTGCCGCCGGCAACGTGGTTGAGGCAATGTTTATGGCCGGTGTGACAGGAATCGTCACGGATGCTTTCGGCATCGGGTTAGTGGCATTGGCGCCTATTCCCATTTTGCAGAAAATCTCTATTACCTGTGCTTTCTGGTCTATTGCCACCATTATCTTTGCTCTTGTCTTTACACCGGTCGTGCTTTCCTACATGCCGGAAGCCAGGGGCATGAAAAAGAAAGCACAGGAATTGCAGGACGGAACGCTGAAACAGGATATCATTGATAGATTGATGCCCAGGATGGGCTATTGGATTATGGGCAAGGGCTGCTGGGTTATCCTTGCCGGTACCATCGTATTAGTTGTCATAAGCTTCGGTTATGCAAACAAGATGACGACCGGAGATGTTTACCCGGGATCATCCCTGCTGTGGCCGGACTCACGATACAATCTCGATGTGCAACGAATTGATAATAAATTTCCCGGGCTGCAGACACCGCTGTATATTGTCATGGAGGGAAATGAACCGGAAGCAATGAAACAACCAGGCGTACACCGGGATATAGAGGCATTTCAGCGCTACATGGCAAAATCTCCCCTGGTGATCAGCACCCTTTCCATGGTTGATTTGATTAAAAAGATTAATATGCAATTACGTGAATACTATCCCAAATGGGAAATCATCCCTGACACGGCAAGTGACATAGGTAACTTCTTTTATCAACTTCTTACCAGTTCAGATGCCGGCGACTTTGATAAATACATTACCCACAATAATCAGGAAGGAAATCTGATCTGTTATGCCAAAGACCGGAAAGGCGATACCGTCAGGCACGTCATACAGGAGGCAAAGACCTTTATAGAAAAACATTCTCAGTTAAAGGAAGGTCGCTATAAATTAGGTGGTGGTGTGGTAGGTGTCGAAGCAGCCACGAACGAGGTCATTGAGAGGTCAGAGATATGGAACCTCACGCTTGCCCTGTTTGGTGTGTTTGTATTCTGTGCCCTCACGTACCGCTCAATAGTAGCGGGGATCATCCTGGTGGTGCCTCTGGCCATATCCAACCTGTTTGCCTTTGCCTATATGGGGATTTTTCAGATCGGGCTTACGGTGGGCACGTACCCGGTTTCATCGGTTGGAATCGGGTTGGGAATTGATTACGGGCTGTACCTGTTGAGCCGGATACTGGAAGAACGAGAAAAAACTGATGACCTGAATGCAGCGGTCGCTGAAGCTTTGAAAAGCAACGGAAAGGCGGTCTTGATTATTGCCTCTACGCTGCTGCTTGGGCTTATTTCATGGTACTTTTCTTCATTACGGTTCCAGGCAGAGATGGGAATCCTGCTCGCAATTCTTTTGTTCTTTAATGCGCTCGGGGCTCTGCTTCTTGTTCCCAGTTTCATAGCGATATTTAAGCCAAAGTTTCTCAGAGAGCCAAAGTAAGCCTTTGAGAAGCACCTAGATAACAAAAGAAGGAGGGTAGCTTATGAAAAAACGAGCATATCTAAGGATCATACTTGTTACAGGAATTTTTTGCAGTTTCCTGGTTACGGTGACGACTGCATGGAGCCAGGAGGGGAAGATCATACCTGAAAAAAAGCTTCAGGGCCATCAGGTCATTTCTCTTCAAGCAATATCCGGTATAAACCCGCCGACAGTCACCGTTGACTCCGGCACCACTGTTATCTGGCTGAACTACTCCCGGGAGATGGCGGAAATACAGTTTACGGGTAAGGAAGTTACCATTGCCTGCGACAAGCCGGTTCATTTCGTGGTGGATGCACAGGGCTCCTTTATCTCTGACAAAATTCCTTTGGGAGCGGTGGCAAGCCTCTGTTTTATCGAGAAGGGGACATTCGATTATACGGTGAGGAGGCCATCACCAACCCCCTATTCTCGCACAGAAGAGTTCAAAGGTAAGATCATTGTCAGGTAAAAAACTTTTTAGCAATGGAGGGGTTATGAAAACAATAGTCAAACAATTTACATTGTTCTTTCCTGTCCTGATTGCAGCTGTTCTCGTTAGCTGGGCCTGATGCGATATGCCAAGGAATATCTGGACGGCAAGCTTGACATATCAGGATACTTTGAAAATTTTACCGCCTGGCGTCCCCAGAAGTCCAAGCAGGAGGATCGCGGCTATTTTTCCAATAGCCGGAATACCTTTTATCTTGAAATGGGTTATAAACTCATCGAGTGTCCTAATTACAATGTCAGCTTTTATGGTACCCTGCGTGATTTCTATGAGAGTGCTTTTGACATTGACCAGGATTACAGCAGAGCTTCAAATAGAAGCGATCATAGCCGATTAAGACATGAAAATGGCAACAATCGGCTCAGGGAAATTTATACAGATATTGCCAGTGGACCGTTCCAGATTCGCATTGGCAAACAGGTTGCTACCTGGGGGGAGGCTGATGGCTTTCGCATTGCAGATATCATCAACCCGCTGGACCAGTCATGGCACTGGACATTCGAAGCCTGGGAGGACCTGGTCATCCCCGTCTGGATGATGAGAGCATGGTATAAAACTGAGCTTCCTGGGGATATCTCTTTTGAGACGGTCTATATACCTTATGATTTTGAACCTACCCAACTGGCAGCTAACGGAATGAACTGGGGAGTCCCCGCTATTACCCGGCAGTTCTGGCTCAATTTCAAGCAATCAAGGCCGGACAATGACATTAATAATGGTGAGATAGGGTTCCGTATCAGTGCAAAAATCAAAGGATGGGATATCAATCTTCATGATTTTTATACACGAAGCGATGATCCCATTTTTACTGATAATGCGAACAAGCTTATCAAAGGAGTTTTATTTGGGGGAGAGAAATTATTTAAATACAGGCGCTATAATGTACTGGGAGGAACAGTAACCGGCTATAATGAATGGAGCAAGGCGGTGCTGCGCGGAGAGTGGGGATTGAATATGGGACAGAAGTTTAACACCACTCTAACGGGAGCACCCCCGTTTGGAATCAGGTCATCAGATGTGTTTTCCTATATGATCGGCTTTGACCGACCCACCATGGTGCCCTACCTCTCAGAATGGAATAACTACCGCAGCGTCTTCATCAGCATGCAGATGTTCCAGAGATATATTATGCACCCCCCGCCCGGGTGGGTCAGACCGGCGGATATGGGTGCAAATGATACCACTTTTACCGCCTTTACATTAATTCTTGAGACCGGTTTTCGCAATGATTCCATTGTTCCATCAATGTTAGTTGCCTATTCAACAACCGGCTGGGGATTCTTTCTGCCTTCTGTTAAATATAAAATCGGAAGTCACTTGAGATTCATTCTGGGGGGCGGAGTATATTGGGGACATAACAAAACTGAAGGTATGGGTATTTTTAGAAACAATGATGAAGTTACTTTTAAGATACGCTACGAGTTTTAAATGAGGACTTAAAGGAGGGAGAATATGAAAGCAAGAATGAAATCAAAATGGGTTATGGGAATTACCACCATGTTTTCATGCACATTATTTCTTATGCTGACCGGTGTGCAGAGTGCCGAATTGAAATGGCCCAATTCCAGTTATGAGGGGCAGAAGCTTGAAGAGGTGAGAGCCTGGGAAAAGCAGTGGGCTGGGAAAACCGTTGATGCATCAAATGTAGATGGCGTTAAGGACTTTCTGCCTGAAACCTATTATGACCGGATAAAGCATCCTGAAAAATGGGGAACTGTTTCGTTCACAATCATTCCCTATCAGTATATCAAGCCAACCGATGGATTAATAAAGGCTACCAATGATGCAGCGGGTAAAGCATCAGTCGATAATGACGAAGTACTGCATAACTGGGTCAATGGCATACCATTTCCTGAACCCAAAACAGGTGCTGAAATCGCCTGGAATTTTGATGCCATCACCCACGGGGATACTGAATTAATAACTAACCGGGCGTGGCTCATTGATGGCAAACGGAAAAACGAACGATTTTTGGGAAGGGTAAAAATATGGCGCATGTATTTCAGCGGCAGGACTGATGTGCCGCCAATTCCGGAATTCCCGGACAATAACAAGGGATACCGGAGAGGGTTGATCTATTGCTTTATTGAACCACAAGATATGCGTGGAATCCGCAATCTCAGTATTCGCTATAAGGATGCCACCAAGGAAGATGATTCCTGGGCATTTGTTCCGGCCATGAGGAGGGTGCGGCGCATGTCAACCGCGCAGCGGGGCGATTCGGTTGGCGGCGGAGACAATACCTGGGATGATACCTGGGGATGGGATGGACACATCCGAAGGAACAAATACCGGCTCTTAAAGACCCAGGAAGTGCTTATGGGAAGGCATTCAGATAAACCGCTTCCGCCGACCAAAGGCAACATCGACCATAGCGGTACGCAACGGGAGAGAATAAATTGTTATGTGGTCGAATTTATCAGCAAGGATACCGATTATATTTACAGCAAGAGAATCTGCTGGATCGACCCTGAGACGTGGCGCATGCCTTATGAAGATCAATATGACCAGCAGGGACGGCTGTGGAAAACCACTGAATTTACTGCAGCTCCTGTTAATTCCAAGGGTGGTATGGTGACTACGGTATTCAGTTCTAATACCGTAGATGTCCAGAGAGTCCATGCTACTCCTGCAATAGGTTATCCTCAGTTTATAGGTGAAGAAATACCGAAGGATAATTTCAGTACCGATTATTTAATCAGATTAGGACATTAATTATGTACCCCCGGATAACAATAACTGTGCGAAAGGCAAATGGATACCAGATATAGTGAGGAACCAGATAAAAAAGAAAAGAAAAAATGGCTAAAGGATTTGTTCTCCTTTTCAGCCGTCATGGTCGGTTTTATAATCTTTTTTGCTGTGCTCTATGTGGCCTATAAGGGGAGCGTAAAAGAGAAGGAGGAATTTTTTAAGGAAATTGCCCCAAAGGAAATAGTAAAAATTGGCATAGAACCCCAACTGGCTCTTGAATATACCAGAGATTTTGTTGAAGGGGAAAAGCGCTATCTTGAGGGCACGATTAAAAATATTACCAGCAAGAAAATTGAATATGTTTATGTAAATCTTAGATGGAATGATGCATCGGGACAGTTCCTGAGGACAGTTACGTCGGATGCATATACTGAGAATTTCCCGCCGGGAGGCAGTTATGCGTTTAAGATAGGCTGTGAAAATGATCCGCGGATGGCAACATTTGTAATTGATCTTCAGACCAAATTCGCAGAAAGTATTCCCTTTGTAGATAAAAGGAAGTGAAAGTAACGGCAAACGCCCGAGATAGACGTCACATTTAGTATCAACCCATTTCAAAAGGAGTCAGCAATGAGACTAAAAGACAAGGTATGCATCGTTACTGGCGGAGCCTCGGGTCTCGGCAGGACCTTCAGCCTCGGGCTGGCACATGAAGGTGCAAAGGTAGCTGTCTGTTCCCATGCAACTGATCCCGGCCCTGTTGTTAATGAGATTAAAGCCAAGGGTGGACAGGCGATAGGAATTAAAGTTGATGTCAGAGATGAAGAGAGCACGAAACAGATGGCAGCAAAGACCAGCGAAGCCTTTGGCAGAATTGATGTGCTGGTTGCCAATGCCGGTATATACGGACAGCTTAAACCACAGCCATTCGAGAATATTGACCTGAAAGAATGGGACTGGGTGATGTCGGTTAACTTGAAGGGCCCCTTCCTCAGTGCCCGGGGCGTTTTACCGTATATGCGCGAGCAGAAAAAGGGCAATATTATTATCGTTTCATCGGTTTTCTGGGTGGTGGGGAGACTCCCCTGTATGCATTATGCCGTTACCAAGGCTGGTGAAATGGGCATGATGCGGCAGATGGCAGCGCAGCTCGCGGCTGACAATATCAGAGCCAATGTTTTTATGCCGGGCGGCACCTGGGATGAGGCTACGGAGAAATTCGTCAGTCATCTTGGCCCGGGCGCTGATGAGGCTCTGATCAACCAGATGCAGCTCAGGCATCGCAAGCTCATGCCGGAGGACCTGGTGGGTGGTCTCGTTTTTTTAGCGTCTGATGAAAGCGACATGATGACCGGCCAGGCGCTGCCGGTAGATGGAGGAATTTGTTTCTATTAAGGATGAGCATCCATGGGGAACTGCTTCTGGATAGTTTTGATTTATCTCGCAGAAGTGCATGACAGCGATAATAGACTATAAATAAGACTGGGGGTAAAAAACATGAAACTGCGGTCAACAGGGTTAGGTGAAACAGTACTGGTGAGTAAGCTGGACAAGATTACCATGGTTCAGGATTACTTGATCCTCCACGTCCAGACCATTGATCCCGTTCAATGGCACGTCAGGGCTGCCATGGATTATGGCGACCTGTTGACCATGGTCAAGCTGATTTTAAAGGGACCGGTTTTTAAGTTTCTTCTTTTTGGTTTGAAGAATTGGAGGAATCCAAGAAATACAAATGACTTTTAAATAGAGAGCATATAAGCAATCAATACGGAAGGAACACACGTATGGCTGATAAATCTTTTGACGCAATTATTATCGGGGGAGGCAATAAAGGACTTATTACCGGCATGTATCTGACTAAATATGCCGGCATGAGTGTTGGTATTTTTGATTGCCGGCACGAGCTGGGGGGCGGATGGTCCTGCGAGGAGAGCGCTGCACCGGGATTTATCACCAATACCCATGCGGTGAATATAGACAAGTACTGGAAAATAGTGCTTGAGCGGGACTTCCCTGAATTTATTGAAAAGGGAGGGCAGTGGTTTCCGTTTAATCCTGCAATGGCAACTATTTTCAAAGAGGATCAATCATGTATTGCCTGGTATAACCCGGCCTGTGATCCCAGTCAGGAAAAGACCGCTGCCTCAATAGCCCGCTTCTCACAAAAGGATGCAGATACCTGGCTGGAGCTATGGAAAAAATGGCAGGAGAAAATAGAGCCTGCTTTCTGCAAATGGATATATAACCCGCCTCCTCCCCATTACGAGCCGGATACCATGGAAAAGACCCTGATGGACCCTGCTCTCGGCATTGATCCCATCTGGGGAGTAAAATCAGCCCTTGAGGTACTGAGAGACCTGTTTGAATCTGATGAGGTGGTAACCTCAGTGCTCCGGCCCTCGCATGCCGGCATGCCCTATTCACCCCTGATGCCAGGCACCGGCATCTCGCAGCTTCTGCTCCTGCCCCTTCTGATACAATTTGGCGGTGTCGTCGGTGGAACCCACAGCTACGCACACGCCTGTCACAAGGTGTATCTGGAAAACGGGGGGAAAAGTTTTACCAAGCATGAGGTTGATAAAGTGCTCATAGAAAATGGCGTTGCCAAGGGGATTCGTCTGGTTGATGGCACTGAAATTGAGGCTAAAAAGCTGGTAGTGAGCACGCTGTCGCCCGAACAGCTCTGTTTGCAATTAACCGGAGAAGAATATTTTGAACCGAGGACAATCCGCAGGGTGAAACACCTTTCCCGCAAATTAATTTGTATTACCTGGTACCATTGGGCCATCCATGAGCGGCCCCGCTACCTTGCCGAGGCATTTCAACAGGATATTCACCGGACCGGTCTTCTGGCGTCTGAGTATAAAAGACCCTGAAGTACTCGTCCGGGAAAATGCCTGGCGGGTTTTGGGCAAGATGCCGCCCGCAAATACCTCTGATTCGGCACTGCTGGTATGGTGCCTCAGCCAGGACGATCCAACCCAGGCGCCGAAGGGAAAGCATATTGCCGGGTCTGAGCAGTTTGTCCTTGCTGCCAACCAGATGTCGGAGCGGGAATGGCTGGATTATAAGAAGAAAAACGCTGAAGATGTTTTAAAATACTGGCAGGAGTATGCACCTAATATGAATTGGGATAACATCATCGGCTATGACCCGCTCACCCCGTATGACTGCCTGCGTCTGAAAAATATGGGCCCCCAGGGGAACTGGGGTGTGATTGATGTTATTCCTGGCCAAACGGGAAAATTTCGACCGGTTCCGGAACTGGCCCGGTATAAAACGCCCATAAAGAACCTTTATTGTACCGGTGTTGCGTGGGGTTTCAGCGCAGGAGCAATGGATGCCCAGGCATACAACTGCTTTAAGGTTATCGCCGAGGAGCATAATCTGGAAAAGCATTGGGAAAAGAACGGCTACCCCTTTTAAACATTGAATGATACCAGAGCATAGCAGGGGCTTATGTCACGACGTAATGGTCGCGGCCATAAACTGCGTAAGAAGGAGATACCATGGATACCAAGTATGATATTATCATAATTGGGGCTGGGCCCAACGGTCTTGAGGCGGGAGCATATCTCAGCAAGGCGGGGCTGAAGGTTCTGGTTCTTGAGCGCAGATACGAATGCGGCGGAGGACTCTGGACAGAAGAGTCAACCCTTCCAGGTTTTTTGCACAGCACTCATGCCGTGTATATGATGATGGTGGATTTTGCTCCGGTGTATCCTGATTTCCGGCTTGAGGAAGACTACAAGGTGCACCACCTGTATCCCGATCTTCAATTTGCCATGCCGCTCTCAGATGGACGCTGCGTATGCATCTATAAGGACATAGACCGAACATGCAAATCATTTGCGCAATTTTCCCAAAAGGATGCGGATGCGTACCGTGAATTTTATCACACGGCCAAGCGCTGTGTTGATGACTATATTGGCCCGGCCACCTATATCCCTCCCGTAGGAGCATTGGACGCCATTGTGCACATGCAGAAGATTGAGATAGGCAAAACGATGATGTCTTACAGTGAGCGCAAGCCAATTGATATTATAAAAGATGCGTTTGAAAATGAACATATTCGCGCCCTTCTCCTTTATATTGCCTGCCACTGGGGGGTAAAGTACGACTTGGTTAACCTCGGTTATTTAGTGCTGCTGTACCTGAATCGCGCCCATAATTATCAACTGGTCAGAGGCGGCTCCCATATGGTTGCACAGGCGCTCAACAAAGTAATCCATGAAAATCATGGCCTGGTTAAAAACAACCAGATGATTAAGAAAATTGTTGTGCAAAATGGTGAGGCAAAGGGCGTGGAGATGGAAAACGGGATTTTTTATGAGGCCTCACAGGCAGTTCTGAGCACCATTGACCCCATTCAAACATTTATTGACCTGATGGACAAGGGCGGCATAACTGAAGCATTTGCCAGTAAAATTCAGAAATGGAAGTGGGAAAGCTACAGCTTGTTTGGTGTCCACAGCGCATTATCCGAGCCGCCGAATTTTAAAGCGGCAGAAAAAAATCCCGACATCAATAAGGCCTGTGTGTATGTGCTTGGCTATGAGACCATGGAAGAGCTGGTGAAGCACTTTGATGCCCTGTATAACGCAGAGATGGGTGATACCATTGGCTTTAATGCCTGTTTCCCCAGTGTCCACGATCCACTGCTTGCGCCACCGGGAAGGTGTTCAAGCCAGCTTTCCATGATGGCTCCGTATAACCTCAAAGAGGGCCCGGAGAAGTGGTATAACCTCAAATTCAAGCAGGAGCTTGCTGAACAGTGCTATTGCAGTGTTAAGGCAGTATGCTCCAAATATCACCGCGGATAAAGTCCTCCAAAGCTATATCAGCACCCCGCTTGATATGCAGAATAAATTTCCTGATATGCGTGAGGGCTCATATAAACAGGGAGCCTACATCCCCTTCCAGATGGGCTTCCTCAGGCCAAACGAAGATTGCTCGCGCAATAAGACTCCGGTAAAAAAGCTCTACGTCGGTGGTTCTTCAGTATACCCTGGTGGTTGCGTGATCTGGGGCCCGGGGTATCTTGCAGCTAATACCATTGCCCAGGATCTGGGAATTAATAAATGGTGGAAAGATCCTGAGTGTGTTGCCCGGGCAAAAGAGAAGGGAATTTTGTAATAACAGAAACTTGGGAGAGGTTATAATGGCATTGAAATATGGTTATGCAGGTAATGTGCTCAGGATAAATGTAACAACCAGCCGGATATCGAAAGAGGTGCTGAGCGATAAAGATGCAAAGCTGTTTCTTGGCGGCAGAGGCCTGGGGGCAAAGTATCTGTTTGATGAACTTAAGCCGGGCACTGACCCTCTCGGGCCCGATAATAAGCTTTACTTTGTAACCGGCCCGTTAACCGCGACAGGGGCCCAGTCAAGCTCGCGCTGGATGGTTGTGACCAAATCACCGCTCAGCGGCGCTTTTATACGCTCAACAGGAGGCGGCGCTTTCGGGCAGGAGCTTAAAAACACCGGCTTTGATCTTGTCATTATTGAAGGGAAAGCCCCGAGGCCAACAACTATTTTTATTAATAATGATACCGTTGAATTTAAAGATGCATCTCACCTCTGGGGAACGGGGATTGATACCGGAACAGTTCAGGATATGATCATCAAAGAATTAGGGGATGAAAAAATCCAGGTGGCGTGTATCGGGCCCGCAGGAGAGAACGGCACGCTGTTCGCGGCAATCATGAACCTGCGCAGGAGCGCGAGCAGAGGCGGCGTGGGCACGGTCATGGGTTCCAAGAACATCAAGGCGATCGCCGTGCGGGGAACAAGCGAAGTTGCCGTTGCAGACAGGCAGCGGCTTAATACCGTTACCCGGGACATGGTTGCAGCGGCCAGGCAGCATCCGGTATACGGAGGATTCAGCCATCATGGTTCATCAGGCATAACTGCGCTGATGCATGAAATCGGCATGCATCCGGTCAGGAACTTTCAATCAGGGCATCTGGATGATTTTACCGGGCTCACGACCGACAAGATGGATCAGATATTTATAAAAGATATGGCATGTGCCCGCTGTTTCATACACTGCGGCAGTATTTTGCAGGTAAAAGAAGGCAAGTACAAAGGAGATGCTGTTGAAGGACCGGAATACGAGACCATGTGGTGTTTCGGCGCCAATATCGGGAGCACGGACCTTGGTTTCGTCGTTGCTGCGAACAAGCTCTGTGATGACTATGGTATCGATACTATAGCTGCGGGTGTTACGCTATCATTTGCCATGGAGCTGTATGAGAAGAAAATACTTTCCCAAAATGATCTTGATGGGATAGAACTCACCTGGGGGAATCACCAGGCAGCTTATCAGCTGCTTAAGAAAATAGTGAAACGGGAAGGGATCGGCGACGTGCTGGCACTGGGCACAAGAAGGGCTGCGGAAAAGATCGGCCGCGGGGCGGAGAAGTACGCAATGCATGTTAAAGGCCTGGAAATACCTGCCTATGAGCCACGAGGGGCAAAGGCACATGGCTTAAATATTGCCACGTCAACTATCGGCGCCAGCCACATGACAGGGTATGGCATGCAGGAATTGTTCGGGATTCCCGAGCAGGTCGATCGTTTCGTCGTGGAGGGAAAAGGTGCTCTCACCAGGCAGAACCAGGACAAGACGGCAACCTATGATTCTCTTATTGTGTGCGGATTCCCCGCCTGCTTCGGCTGGATAAGCCCTGAAATCTACGCGCAACTGCTGGTGGCAGCTACCGGCATTGAGGAATTTGGCGATGTTACGTATCTCATAAAAGCCGGGGAGCGCATTTATAATCTTGAGCGGTTATTTAATATGCGTGAAGGGTTGCAGCGAAAGGATGATTATCTGCCTGAACGGTTTATAAAAGAGCCGGTGCCGGATGGGGCGAGCAAGGGCCAGATATTTGAGATGGACCGGCTGTTAGATGATTATTACCAGGCACGGGGGTGGGACATAAAAACGGGTGTCCCCACAAAGGCAAAACTTGAGGAATTGGATTTAGCAGCTAGTGTCTGAGGCAGTAGTCAGAAGATTTTATTCTGAATTCAGACTTCTGTATTCTATTCTATAAAATCCTTCAACAAAACGTTCCCCCACCCCCTGGGGCTCACTCGCTTGAATTTGTCCCGCATTTTTTTCTTTGCCGTCGGCGGCTTGGTTGCATCAATGGCAAGTTTTCCTCCTCTGCGCAGTGGCAGCGCTTCAGGTATTTCAGGAAGCGACAGATCGTAGGGTATGCCCTGGGTACCGTGTATCTGTATGATGTCTTTATCAGGATTTACCCTGGTTGCCAGCGCATACATAATATCCTGTGCATCATATATATCAATGTCATCGTCGACAGCGATGGCAATCTTGCTGAACAGCAATACCGGGCTAAACAGCGCCATGAGGAGTGCCTCCCGGACCTGTTCTTCAATAGCCCCGGTCATCTGGATAATGACAATAAAAAGTCCGCCCCAGGGTGGTATAAACACATCATGGATATTAAATCCCCTGCGCGTAAGCTGATCAAAGAGCCGTGCCTCGCTGGGAAGCACTGCCAGGGGCTGATGATCAGTGTACGGTGTTGCGTTCAGATGCCGGTAGATGGCATCTTTTCTCATAGTTATAGTTTTCAAGTCAAGGCGCGGCTTGGGTGCAGGTTCTGACGCATAATAATTATGGAACTCGGCAAACGGCCCCTCTATCTCTGTCACACCCGGTTTAATCTCACACTCCAGAACGATCTCTGCATGTGCCGGCACGAGGATGTCAGAATTTTCGCAGCGAACCATTTCGACTTCCTCTTCCAGTAATCGTGCCGCAAGCTCAAACTCGCTCCAGGTATCATGGGGGCCGAAATAGTTAGTGGCAATTTCAAAGCAGGGATGATGGCCGATAACAACTGCCATGGCCGCGGGCTTTTTCCTTTCGGCATATTTTTGTAAAATTGCCTTGCTGTGTGGAGAAAAAAGCGACACAGCGGCACAATCAGGACCTTTTATTTGGATTCTATGGATAGCAACATTCTGCAGGCCGGTATCGGGGTCGCGCACGGTACACATTCCTGAGCCGATATAAGGACCTCCATCCCCGGGGCTGTGCACGCAAAATGGTATTTTGTTGAAACGAGCCTGTTTTCCGGTTAGAATTTTTTCTTTTACCGGACCTTTAGCAACAACTGCTGTCTTCCCCGGTCCTTTATTAATTTTTGCTGCCAGGTTCTGCACCACATGTTCCGGAGTTGTTTTCAGAGCAATTGCTTGCCTTTTCCTGTCCTTTACCAGAAGGTCGCAAATTTTCCATCCCGGGAACCCCTTGATGTTTTCAAACAGGATAGTCTTTTCGCTCTGAGAGCACAAGTCACCCACCTGTGTTATGGGGTCCACCTGTTTTTTAATTCGCACTATAGTTTTATTGATTTCTTTAAGATAGGTTCCCAGGGTGCTGTGCATGGTCCCCTCCATGACTAAGATTAAACCGCAGAACGAAATTTATTTTCAAATCACAGAGAAGTGCTCTGTGGATTCTGTGGCTCGGTTATGAAATTTCTTGCCATAATTATAAAAATTAACATACAATAGCTGCCTTGAGAATGCAATGTTATAGAGGGAATCAAAAGCCGAAATGCAAAAAATTCAGGCAAGAACAATATGCTGTGGTAGTGGTCGGCGCCGGTCCATCAGGACTGTCGCCGGCAGCTGAATTCAAGGGAATAATTATTGTAAAGCGATAACACTATTCAAGAATGACCGGCATAGGGAAGCAGGCTTGAGCGAATGACGGTACTGTCCATAGTTAAGCGAGAGCTGAATAGCTATTTCACCTCTTTTATTATTTATGTCGTATTAGCGGTATTCCTGATTATTTCCGGCTACTTTTTCTACACTAACCTCGTCATGTACGTTCTGTTTGCCGGTAGCGGGGTGAGCATTGACCTCTGGGAATATATGTTCAATGACATCAGCTATATGCTGCTGCTCCTGCTCCCCCTGGTTACCATGCGGCTCTTTGCTGAAGAAAAAAAGCTGGGCACCATAGAACTCCTCTTTACCTGTCCGCTCAGGGATGCTGATATTCTGTTCGGCAAGTACCTGGCAAGTCTCCTGGTGCTGGCCCTGATGTTGCTTCTCACCGCTCTGTACCCGCTGCTGTTTGCACGCATACACTTCCTGGATGTACCCATACTACTTACCGGCTACGCAGGCCTGTTCCTGCTGGGCGCATGCTTTCTTGCCTGTGGCATTTTAATCTCGTCATTAACAGAAAATCAAATTGTTGCGGCAATAGCAACGGTAGGGCTGTTGATAGTGTTCTGGTTTATTGATCACAATGAAGGTAGTGCGGGTGAATATGGTACCCGGATACTGCAGAATATATCCCTGTTCAGGCATTTTTTCAACTTTACCGTGGGAGTTATTGATACCAGGAACCTTATGTATTTTATTACCGTAAGCTGTGCCTGCCTGCTTCTGACCCTCATATCCCTGCAATCCCGGATGTGGCAGGGGGTATCGTTAAAGAATGCCGGGCTGAAGACACTGGGTCGTTTAGGAAGTATCGTCATTATTATTGCTGCCCTTATTACGATTAATGTGCAGGGCAATGCGTACCATAAGCAGTTTGACCTTACCCCGGATAAACGGTTCACCCTGTCTGAGCAAGCCCTTGAAGTACTGGCGTCTGTCCGGGATCCCGTGAACATTTCAGTATTCGGCAAGAAGGAACAGCGCAGGGCGATAGAAGACCTCCTGGAACGCATGAGGGCCAACTGCCCCCATCTTTCCCATACCTACATAGATGTGGATAAAAATTCTGCTAAAGCAGCGGCATTGAAGGGAACCAATGAAAAGGCGGGCATGGTTGAATATCAGGGGCATCGAGAGTATGTTGCATCGCTCAGCGAGGAAGAGTTGCTGAAAACAATTTACTTTCTTACCCGGGGACAGGATAAGGGTGCCTGGTTTACCACGGGGCATGGTGAGAAAGACCTTGCGAGCACAGGGAAAGATGGATTTTCAGATGTTGCGTCGGCACTTCAGTCTGATAATTTCACCGTTACGCAGGGAGTGTTTGATGGAATACAGGGGATTTCTGCAAGCACCCGCATCATAATAATAGCGGGGCCAGAGCATGATTTTTCTGCTGCAGCGCTGGCTGCTTTAGGGAACTATTTTGAACAGGGCGGGCGGGTTCTATTGCTTATTGATCCTGTTCCCTTGCCTCATCTGAAGGCATTTCTGGAGCGCTATAATGTGGAAATCGGCTATGATATTGTCGTTGATACGGACAACCGGCTCCCGGATATGGACGAACTCACGCCGATAATTCATATCAACCGCGAGCATCCTATCTCAAGTGATCTCCGCGCTGCCGTATTATTTCCTCACGCTTGTTCTGTACAGGTGGGAACGCATCCTGCAGCCGGGTTTTCCTGGGAAATTCTGGGGCAGTCAGGCAGGGGTTCTTGGGCAGAACGGGATTTTGCGAGTGCTTATAATAAAACCGCACAGTACCAGGACGGAATAGATCTGCGCGGTCCGGTTCAGGTTGGGGTCATGGTAAAGAAGGTTCCAGACAAAAAAAATACGACTCAGGAAGGGCGCATGGTGGTATTAGGCAACTCGCGTTTTGCCGCAAATGAATACGTGAATATTCTTGGGAATAAAGATTTTATTCTGAGCATCACTAACTGGCTTGCTGAAGAAAAAGCAGTTATTAGTGCCCGACCTGTTCCTCAAGGTTATCAACGTGCCCCGCTGCATTCTTTAACAGAGGCAGAAGGCCGTCTGGTGTTCTGGTCGTGTGTCGTCATGGAGCCGTTGCTGATTTTTTGTATCGGTTTTTGGGTCATTCTCTGGCGACGTTATGCCTGTTAATACAAAGTACTGCCTGACCAGAACGGACCAGATCGCACTGCTCAAGGAATCAGGAAAACCCAAGGGTCTATTTCTGATGAATGGCATTGTATTTTTTTACCGTTATGCTAAACATTGGTCATATTTTTTCAGCGTGATAATGAAATCGTCTTGACAACAGTACGTGTACTTTGTAATATGACCGCAGTCATTTTTCTCCTCCATACAGCGGCGCACCTTAAACACTTCAGGAAACGGATACAGAACATCGCAGCGAGAGGATTGCTATAGTTCAATTGGTGATCACGAAACAACCAATATTTGATCTGTATTTTGTCTATGTCGTTTGCTGTTACGTTCATCCTTCTGCTTCTCTTCTGGATATTTATGTCCGGGCTTTTTGACCTGTGGCATTTCGGGCTTGGCATCATTTCATGCGCCCTGGTTGCGTACATGTCCAATGACCTGTTATTCACGGATAAGCAGGTATCGGGTAAAGGGAGAGAAGTTATCCGCCTGATTAAATACCTGCCGTGGCTTCTCTATCAAATCTATCTGGCCAACATATACGTTGTTAAATTAGCCCTTTCTCCCCGGATGTCTGACCGCCTCTACCCGCATATTGTAAAATTCAGAACCAGGCTCAAAAAAGACGTATCTGTTTTCACCTTTGCCAATTCAATCACCCTCACCCCCGGAACCATAACCGTGCTTGTCGAAAACGATTACTTTTATGTCCATGCAATTGACAAGCCGGTGGCAGAATCCCTGCCGGGAGATATGGAAACACGGGTCGGACATATTTTTGGAGAGGACTGAATGCAGAATTTCTTTTTAGGGGTTGCCCTTGCCTTGTGTTTTTTCATTCTGTTGTGCCTGTACCGGGCGGTATGGGGGCCCACCGTTTTTGACAGAGTCATTGGCGCCGGTTTCGTGGGAACCAAGACAGCTATTCTGCTGCTGCTGATTGGATTTCTTTACAGAAGGATAGATATGTTTGTAGACCTGGCGCTGGTCTACTCCATATTAAATTTTATCAGCACGCTTATCGTATCACGCTATTTCATTAAAAAAGGAGTGCATGTCCATCCATGATGTCCGTGCTTGTAATTACCGTAACCGTGACAC
Source organism: uncultured delta proteobacterium (assembly GCA_963803975.1). Lineage (GTDB taxonomy): Bacteria > Desulfobacterota > WTBG01 > CAIYCZ01 > CAIYCZ01 > JAPLIX01. Next base: position 40,954 of record CAWDOY010000003.1, on the reverse strand, counting down.
TGCTATCAGTCGGGCTGTTTTTTTTCTTCTCGGCAACCGTGGGATTTTTGCGCTTTCCTGATGTCTATACGCGGATGCACGCGGTCGGCAAAGGCGATACCCTGGCGCTGCTTCTGTGCGTCACCGGTCTTGCCCTTTACAACCTGTTCGATAATTTCTGCTGGTATGGTTTTGTGCAGAGCGCAAAACTCATGTCCATTGCCGTATTCTGGTTTCTCGCGAGCCCGACCGCAACCCACGCATTACTGCGCTCCGCATTTGAGTCCGGGGTGACCCCATGGACAAAAGACGGTACGGTGATCATAGATAAAACAGAGACAGAGGTGCGTACATGATCCCCTCGTTGAATTTCATACTGTGTCTATTTGCGGTTATCGTTGCGGCTGCGGCGCTTACGGTGAAAGATTTATTGAGCGCCATCGTGCTCCTGAGCGCCTTCAGCTTTTTTATGTGTCTGCTGTGGACTGAAATGGGCGCTGTTGACGTGGCCTTCACCGAAGCCGCTGTCGGGGCCGGAGTGAGCACCGCGTTTTTCATCGCAGCCCTGTACAACACGAGCAGGAGGAGCAAAGATTGAATAAGATGCTGGCACTGTTCATTACCATGATTGCCGGTGCATTGCTGGTATACAGCGCGGAGGAGTTCCCCCAATGGGGTGACCCGCAGCAGCCGGCAAGCATCCACGTATCGCCGCGCTATATTGAAAAGACGGTGGAGGAAACCGGGGTGCCGAATGCGGTAACTTCAGTGCTCGCTGATTACCGGGGATATGACACGATGTTTGAGACCAGCGTCATTTTTTGCGCAGGGGTTGCAGTGATGATGCTGCTCAGGGGTATGAGACATGGTAAGAATCCTCGATGATATTATTCTTGATGATATAATTATCCGGACCTGTTCCCGGATTATGCTGCCCTTTATCCAGCTCTTTAGCCTGTATGTGCTGATCCACGGCCATACCAGCCCCGGCGGCGGATTTCAGGGAGGCTGCATCATGGCAGCAAGCTTCATTCTTCTGGCGGTGGCTTTCAGTATCAGGGAGGCAAAGCGCCGCTTTAAAGAAAAATATATTGTTATATTCTGCAGTCTGGGAGCTTTTATCTATGCAGGTACCGGGGCGGTGGCGATCTTTTTTTCCGGCAATTTCCTTGATTACAGCAAATGGACGCATATTTTACCCACAACGCCGGTCATGGCGCGCTATTATGGCATGGCACTGATAGAACTGGGCGTACAGATTACCGTCATGGCAGTAATGATTTCGATTTTTATGGATCTGGTTACCAAGGGTGACCACGGGGAAGTTCTGGACTGGGAAGATGATTGAATACCTTGTGACCAAACACAGCTACTGGTTTTATATAATCCTTATCATGATGGGCTTCTACGGCATGATGGTAAAGAACAACCTGATGAAGAAGCTTATCGGCATGAATATATTCCAGTGGTCAATTATCCTGTTTTTTATTTCCATCGGGGCTAAAAGGGGAGCGACGATCCCCGACATTGAGACGCACGGCGTCCTCAATCAGGCGGTCAAGGCAGCAGACTATATCAATCCCCTGCCCCATGTTCTCATGCTCACGGCGATTGTCGTGGGGGTGGCTACAACCGGCATTGCCCTTGCTCTGCTGATCATCATTTACCAGAAGTACGGTACGCTCGAGGAAGATGAGATTATAGAGGCGCTTAAAAAGTGACGACGGTTCATTTCCCCGCCCTCATCGTGGTGACGCCTCTGATAGCGTCGTTCATAGTATTTGCGGTCGGCTGGTTTGACCGCAGATACTGCTTCCCGTTAGTCATCATTGCCCTCACTGCATGCCTTATTTTTGCCGCGGGCCTTGCGGCTGCCGTTTTAAGCACTGGCAATCCGCTGCACTACCATCTGGGTGCATGGCCGCCTCCCTGGGGCATTGAATATGTCGTCGACCACCTTAATGCGCTCATCCTGCTTGCCATCGCTGTCATAGCGCTCCTCAGTGCTGTCTATTCCCGATCAATGGCTGCCCGCGAATTTCCGCAGGCAAAGCTTCCCCAGCTCTACACCCTGTATCTGCTCCAGGTGACCGGGCTTTTCGGCATCACCATCACCGGGGATGTATTCAACCTGTACGTGCTGCTGGAAATCGCTTCTTTCTCCGCATACGCAATGATCGCCATGGGTGAGCGGGGTGCCGCGTTTGCCGCTTTCCGCTACATGATTTTCGGGACCATTGGTGCCTGCGCCTATCTGCTCGGGGTCGGCTATCTGTACATTCTTACCGGCTCGCTTAACATGGCGGACCTTAACCAGCTGCTTCCCGCACTGTACCAGTCAAAGGCCCTGCTTGCCGGCTTTTCCCTGTTAATAGTCGGCATTGCGATAAAGATGGCGCTTTTCCCGGTACATACCTGGCTGCCCGACTCATATACCCTCGCGCCGTCCAGCGTGAGCGTCCTGTTAGCGCCGCTTTCCACAAAAGTGGGTGCATATGTACTTATCAGAATATTACTGTCTGTTTTCAATGCGCCCTTTTACACCTCCCTCTATCCGGCAGCCCCGGTGCTCGGCTGGATCGCAGCGGCAGGGGTGCTGTTTGCCGCGTTTCTGGCGATTGCCCAGTCTGATTTGAAGCGCATGCTCTGTTATCTTATCGTCTGCGAAATAGGCTATATCGTCATTGGTATTTCCTCATCAAACCGGCTTGGTCTGACCGGCGCGCTGCTGCATCTGGTAAATGACATGTTCATGATGGCATGCCTGTTTGCAGTCACGGGGATTATTTACGCTCATGCCCGCACCAGAAATATTTATGAGCTGCGCAACCTGCACCGGACGCTTCCGCTGACCATGGCGGTGTTTGTCATCGGCGCGCTGGCGGTAATCGGCGTCCCGCCGCTGTGCGGTTTTTTCAGCAAGTGGTATCTCGTCCTCGGGGCGATTCAGGCTCAGCAGTGGTTTTTTGTGTTCGTGATTCTCATGAGCTCGCTTTTAAACACCGTTCTCTTTTTCCGTATCATCGAGCAGGTATACTTCCCGCCCCGCGAAGCTATCCCGGCCGGGCACGCACACCATGATACTCCGTTTCGGCTCGATCCGGTGCCGATGGGGGAACTGATACCGGCAGCATGTCTGGCCTGTTTTTTAATCCTGCTGGGATTTTTCAGCAACATGCTCATCACCCGTTTTATAAGCCGGGCTATTCCCGGCACATTTTAGGCTTCTTTAGATATGGCAACGGTCTATTCTCCCTTACCGCTCTACGCTGTGCTGGCGCCTCTCGGCGGAGCTGTGCTCATACTGGTAACAGGGAATAAAAGACCGAACCTGCGCGAAGCCTGGACACTGCTTGCAGCACTGGCCCAGTGCACCTTTGTCTATGCAATGCTCTCCCCGGTGCTGCGGGGCAGCGTTATTGAGTATTCGCTGGTTACGATCTACCGGGATACGGCGTTTATGTTCAGGGTAGATGCTTTCGGGATGGTTTTTGCCCTCCTGTCATCATTTCTCTGGGTCATTGTTTCCATCTATTCCATTGGGTACATGCGCAGCCTGCAAGAGCACGCGCAGACCCGGTACTTTTGCTGCTTCGCTCTGGCGCTCATGGGCGCTGTCGGTGTAGCGCTTGCTGGTAACCTGCTCACCCTGTTCATGTTTTACGAAATACTGACGATCTCCACGTTTCCCCTGGTGGTGCACAAGGAAACACCGGAAGCAATGAAGGCCGGCCAAAAATATCTCATTTACCTGATGACCGGCGCCGTGTTTATACTGTTTTCCATGGGCTGTGTCTATTATATATCCGGAACCATGGATTTTGCGGCAGGCGGCTTTCTGCAGGGAAAAGGTTCGCCACAGATTCTCAAGGTGATACTGGTGTGCTTTATGATCGGCTTCGGCTCCAAGGCCGCGCTCATGCCGTTCCACGAATGGCTGCCTTCGGCAATGGTGGCCCTTACGCCGGTGAGCGCCCTGCTTCATGCGGTAGCGGTGGTCAAGGCCGGGGTCTTCTGTGTCCTGCGGGTCATTCTGTATGTCTTTGGCCCGGCATTGCTCAAACAGCTGAATGTCTGGGCGGCCCTTGCTTATATCGTTTCTTTTACCGTTATTGCTGCAAACATCATTGCCCTCACCCAGGACAACCTGAAGCGCAGGCTGGCGTTTTCCACCATCAGCAGCCTGGCGATGATTATCCTCGGTGCCTGCCTGCTCAATGCCGACAGCGCGCGGGGCGCGATTCTGTATATCCCGTTTCACGGGTTCATGAAGATCACGCTGTTCATGTGTTCAGGCGCTATCTTTTTAAAAACCGGGAAAAAGCTGGTCAGTGAGCTGGATGGTATCGGCAGGCAGATGCCCCTGACCATGGCGGCCTTCAGCATAGCTGCTGCCGGGCTGGTGGGCATACCGCCGGTGTGCGGATTCATCAGCAAATGGTATCTCTGCATTGGTGCCTATCAGTCTCATGAAACATGGTTCCTGGTTGTCTTTCTCATCAGCTCCCTGCTTGATGCGGCATACCTGTTCCCCATTGTCTATAGCGCGTTTTTTAAAAAAACAGATTCAGAGCAGCCGCAGGTCAGCGAGGCGCCGCTGCTCATAGTAATTCCGCTTGCTCTTACTGCGCTGTTCTCTATCCTGTTTTGCTTCTCTCCCGATCTGATTTTTAATTTTTATAACCTGGCAGGACGTGTCGTGTCCTCCCTGTCGTGGGGTATCTGATGTTCTGGAAAAACAGAAAAATGCTCGTCAGCGCGATTGTTATTCTGGTTTTAAGTTTTTTTACGCCGACCAGCGGGGCGCACTTCTTCTGGGAGAAGCTGCCGGTCTTTTACGCGCTGTTCGGTTTTGCCGGGTGCATCGTACTGATCATTGTCTCAAAAGCCCTCGGCAAATTCTTTATCAAGCGGGATGAGAATTACTATGAATAATGCGGTCCATCCGGCATTGATATTCTTCTGCGGAGCCCTGCTTCTGCCGCTGCTGCAGGGGCGGCTGCTGAAGCAGTTCGCGCTGCTTGCCATCCCTTCCCTTGCCTTTATTGACCTGCTGCTCATGCCCCAGGGCAGCTACTGGAAATACCCGTTCTTGGGCTATGAGCTGGTTCTGGGCAGGGTTGACACCCTCAGCCTCTGCTTTGCCTATGTGTTTGTCATTGCCGCTTTTCTCGGGATGGTCTACGCTCTCCAGGTGAAGGAAGACGGGCAGCATGCTGCTGCCTTTATTTATGCGGGGGGAGCACTGGGGGTAACTTTTGCAGGAGACTATTTCACCCTCTTTGCATTCTGGGAGCTTATGGCCATTACTTCCGCTATTATCATCTGGTACCGGAAAAGCGACCAGGCACTCAGCGCCGGATTCAGATACCTTATGGTGCACCTCTCAGGAGGCGCCGCTCTTCTTGCCGGCATTGTGATGGAAGTCTCCCGTACCGGCTCCATAGCATTTAATCCCGTGTCTTCTGGAAGTACTGGCTGTTATCTCATCCTTCTCGGTTTTCTCATCAATGCAGCGGTACCGCCATTTAATGCCTGGCTTTCCGACTCTTATCCTGAGGCAACCGTTACCGGCAGTGTTTTTCTTTCCATATTTACCACCAAGAGCGCCGTGTACGTGCTCCTGAGGGGATTCCCCGGCTGGGAGCTGCTCACCTGGATGGGAGCAATCATGGCCCTGTACGGCATTGTATACGCCCTGCTGGAAAATAATATCCGCAGATTCCTTGCCTATCATATTGTGAGCCAGGTCGGGTTCATGGTGTGCGGGGTGGGGATGGGTACGGAGCTGTCCATGAACGGTTCTGCTGCGCACGCCTTCTGCCACATTCTGTATAAAGCGCTGCTGTTTATGGCGGTCGGCGCAGTTATCCAGGTGACCGGCAGGGAAAAAATAACCGAGCTCCAGGGGCGGAGGCTGTTCACCCGGATGCCCATCTGCTTTGCCATGTATATGGTCGGTGCTTTTTCAATTTCTGCTGTGCCGCTCTTCAACGGGTTCATCAGCAAAAATATGATCGTATTCGCTGCCGGGGAAATTCACCGGCCAATAATTTATCTGCTCCTTGAGCTGGCATCAGTCGGCACCTTCCTGTCGTTAACCCTCAAGCTCCCGTACGGCATGTGGTTCGGGAGAGCACCGGTTGACCAGAGCAATAGAGCTTGCAGAGATAAAGGAGCCGCCCCTGAACATGCTCATTGCCATGGGCATGGCCGCGCTCCTCTGTATTGTTACCGGGGTGTATCCCCGGGTGCTGTACGATATTCTTCCCTTCAAGGCGACATACTCTCCGTTCAGGTTGTCTGCAGTTTCTGCCATGCTGCAGATTCTCATATTTTCCGGGCTGGGTTATTCGCTTTTTATGAACAGGCTGTATGGTGAGCGCACCATAAGCCTTGATACCGACTGGTTTTACCGGAGAGGTGCTCAGGTTTTTATGCAGGGGTGCTTTGGTTTTGACAAAGTCCGCACAACCCTGCAGGTGGTTGCATCCCGGTTGACAGACAGGCTCGTAGCAATATGCAGAAATCCGGCACGCCTTTTCAGCGCGATTCTTTTTAATAACACCCCACCGGCCGATCAGTACAATCCCGATGCCTACCGCCAGGCAATCGGGATAGGGGTTATGTATTTCCTGGGTATTTTTTCCTTCTTCTGCCTTTTGTTTTTTTTCTATTCATAATGAAATAGTTTACTGCTCATCCTTCGCAGCTTCCCCTGATCATTCTGGCAGTCTTATTGTTAGTTTTGATAAAGAATTTCTTGCAGTTGCTGCCCGATAATCATACTATGCATAAATGCTGAAACACGCCTCTGTCGACTACCAGGGAACGCCGCTGCATCTGACCATATATGAGACCTGGTCAGGATGCCCCTGCCCTCATCTTTATCCACGGCATGTCCATGCATGCGGGCAGCTACATCGACACTATTCCAAACGCCAATTTTCTGAAAGCCCTTTCTGAGCAGGGCTTCAATGTTATAGGGCTTGACCTGCAGGGCCATGGCCGCAGCGGCGGCACCCGCGGGCTATTCACCTACAAAGAACTAATGGGAAACATAACGCGTGCTGTTGACTATGCTCTTGAGCATTACACTGACAGAATCGGGATGACCGGCACCAGCATGGGAGGAATTCTATCTTTTTATGCAGCACTCACTGATAAACGCATTAAATCAGCTGTGTGCCATTGCGTTTTAGACCTGCGCAATGCATCTTCCATTTTCTATTTAAAGCGGCATTTTTGGTTTCAACGCATGTCCGGAATCATTCGGCCATTATGCCGTCTTATTCCCCGGTTATCTCTCCCCACAATATCGTACTTGGAACCCCGGCATGTTTTTGATAAGATTGAAAATGTTCAATACATAATTAAAGACCCGCTTTGCACCTGGTCATATCGCTGCAGCTCATGGATATCTGTTTTTCTTGATCCATCCGATAAACCAGCCATAGAAGAACAGCAGACTCCGGTACGCATTCTCGTGGGTGAAAAAGATAAGCTTTTCACCCCGGCCTATACCCGGACTTTCTATGAGCGGCTCAGATGCACTAAAGACCTGGTGATTGTTCCCGGAGCGCGCCATTTGCTGCCGCAAGAGCATATAAACATAACCGTGCCGCTGGTAGCAGAGTGGTTCTGGAGGACGTTATAGCAACATATTTTTCATTGACAGCTAACCTTAAGCGTATTACGTTATTATCAAAATAAGTAATACAAGGAGGTATGTATTATGTCAATTGTAACAACTACCATCAAGGGGCAGATAGTGATACCTGCAACCATCAGAAAAAAATTCGGTCTTAAGCAAGGTTCCAGGGTTAACATCTATGAGCATAACAAGAAAATCATTTTGGAACCTGTTCACCAGGACCCTGTTGCCGAAGGTCGAGGGATATTAAAAACAAAGGGCCGCGTCCTGAAACGTTTGGTGGAGGAGCGTAAAAGGGAAGCTAAGCGATGAAAAGATATGTGCTTGACAGTTTTGCAATGATTGCTTTTTATGAAGATGAGGCCGGCGCTGATATCACCGAAAGAATTCTCAAGGATATAACCTCGAAAAAGGCTGAGGGTTTTATGTCGATAATTAATTGGGGGGAAATTTATTACAGCACTATGCGAGAACAAGGGGTTGCTGATGCTGAACGTGTAATAAAACAGATGACAAAATATCCCATTAAGCTAATCGATGCCGACAAGGAATTAACCTACCGGGCGGCAAAATTAAAGGCACAATACAAAATTGCTTACGCGGACTGTTTTGCCGCCGCGCTTTGCTCCCAGTTAAAAGCTACGCTGGTTACAGGCGACCCTGAATTCAGAAAGCTTTCTAACGAAATCTCCATCCACTGGATTGCATAAATATAAATAATGCCTTCGTAGAACTGTAAATATCTTTGTCTAATCGTTTAAAATGCTGTAAATCTTACGACCATGAGCGAAAATTATCTTAAATGCTGCCACTGGAGCACATAAATATTACCGCGCCGCTTGCAGCAGAGTGGTTCTGGAGGATGTTGTAGTTATTTAAAGATGCACTGTTATGCCTTTCTCCCGTATTTCATATACTAACGGCACCCATGTATCATGTTCGTATGCCTCCGCTGAAATGGGAACCGGCTCAAGATGCGGATCAATTTTTGAAGCAATTTGAAACAGCCTCACCCCTTCTTCAAAACGATCACTTCCGAAATCAGGGGATACCACCGCAACGTCAATGTCACTATCCTCATGGCATGCTCCGGCAGCATGGGAGCCGTATAAAATAATTTTTTCTACCCGGATCCCTTCATTTTCAAGTGCTGTCTGAAAGGCCCTTAACTTTTCTAAAATTTCTTTTTCAACCATGAGAATATCCTTTTAATCTCATTAAGACTCTGTTCTGTAAATTCCCTGGTATATCGTTGCTATCTCCTTTATCACGAAACCCTTGAATAAACAAATTTCTTGATATTATGTCCAAAACAGGTACGATTATATGAAATTGGAATACAACTGTTAGAAAGTCTTAACCATGTCAAATCATTTAACTTTACCTAAAGAAAAAATAGCTCAGTTCTGCCACCGCAACCATATCCACAAGCTTGCCCTGTTTGGTTCTGTGTTGCATGATGATTTTGGCCCGGAAAGCGATATCGATGTTCTTGTAGAGTTTGAGTCGGGAGCAATAATTGGTTTTTTTGAACTATACGATATGGAACAGGAGCTTTCTTCCTTGCTTGATGGTCGAAAAGTAGATTTAAACACTCCTGATTGCTTAAGCAAGTATTTCCGCGACAGGGTTATAGCAGAAGCCGAGGTTCACTATGTCTTCGATTGAGAAATACGGTATTGTCAGTCAGATGAGACGGGCTGCCGTCTCAGTACCATCAAATAATGAGTATTTTGCTCTCAGACTATTTCGGAGACATGGTGTTTCAATGTAGGAGCGGCTTCAGCCGCGAGACAATCGCGCATAAATGCGCTCCTACAGAAATTTCAAATGAATGTTTGGATAGATTTTATAACAACAGAACACTGCACAGCCGTCTTGTCTTTCATAGATGAGCTCAATAAAATGACAACCAGCTTAATCAAATGCCTGTAGGAAGTGAATAGTATATTGTCGATAGTGAATAGCTGTTTTTATTACTATTCACCATTCACTATTCACCATTCACTGTTCACTATTCACCGTTCACTATTCACTGTTCACCATTCACTAACGACTTTAAAATGGAACTCTTCCCACCCGAAAAAACTGTCTCCTATGATGCGATGGCGCCACTTGCCGACCGCATGCGGCCCGCACGTATTGACGAGTTTATGGGGCAGGAGCACCTGCTGGACAAAGGGAAACTTCTCAGAAAAATTATTGACGGTGATGAACTGCACTCGCTCATCTTCTGGGGCCCGCCCGGCACCGGCAAAACTACCCTGGCCCATATTATTGCAGAAGCTACCAAAGCGCATTTCATCGCTATCAGTGCCGTAGTCTCAGGGATAAAGGAGGTCAAGCAGGTTATTCAGGAAGCATCTGAACTGAAGAAGCGCATGGGCAAACGGACCGTCCTGTTTGTTGATGAAATCCATCGCTTCAATAAAGCCCAGCAGGACGCATTTCTTCCGCACATTGAAAAGGGAGATGTTATCCTTCTCGGCGCTACCACGGAAAACCCCTCTTTTGAGGTCATTTCACCGCTTCTTTCCCGCACCAAGGTTCTGGTGCTGCAGCCGCTCACTGAAACGCATCTGATAGTAATTCTTCAGCGGGCTTTGTCTGATGCGAAGAAAGGCCTGGGAAAACTGAACGCCCAGGCCTCCCATGAAGTGCTGCAGCACATAATTGACTACTGCCAGGGCGATGCCCGGGTCGCGCTCAACACTCTGGAGATGGCGGTGATGATGACCCCTCCGGACGGAAACAATGCAAGGATGCTGACTGTTTCTGCCGTGGAAGAGGCCTTGCAGAAAAAAGTGCTGCTCTATGATAAATCAGGAGAGGAGCATTATAATATCATCTCTGCCCTGCACAAAAGCCTGCGCGGCAGTGACCCCGATGCATCGCTCTACTGGCTGGCGCGGATGCTGGAGGCAGGAGAGGACCCGCTCTATATCGCCCGCCGCCTCATCAGGTTTGCCAGCGAGGACGTTGGCAATGCTGACCCCCAGGCCCTTCTGCTTGCCATTGCGGCAAAGGACGCCTTTCACTTCATCGGCCATCCCGAGGGTGAGCTCGCCCTGGCGCAGATAACGCTCTATCTGGCAACCGCGCCCAAAAGCAACGCGGTGTATACTGCCTATGGACGGGCAAAAAAAGAGATTATGCAGACCGGCTCGCTTCCCGTACCCCTGCACATACGCAATGCTCCTACCGCTCTCATGAAGGAGCTTGATTACGGTAAGGGCTACCAGTACGCGCATAACTATCAGGATGCAATCGTTGATCAGGAATTTCTCCCTGATAAAATTGCGGGTGCTAAATTTTATATCCCTTCCGGGCAGGGCTTAGAGAAGATTATTAAGGAACGGATGGAATATCGGGAGAACAAGCGGAAAGAAATAAAATCAAGAGGCGGTAAAAAGTGAAGCTATATCATACTATTTCAAGCATTCTTTTTACCGGTGCATAAGCTTTTTCCCTGATAGGCTCAGGAACTGTTATCACCGCTGACATCTCCTGCAGAGACCTTAAAATCTTTTCCAGGCTGATCATTTTCATGTTCGGGCAGAGCGCTTTTTCGCTCGCCGGGTAAAATATCTTATCCGGATACAGTTTCTGCAGCCGGTACACCAAACCTATCTCGGTCCCTACAATAAACTCTTCGGCAGCTGATTGCCCTGGATACTTCAGCATCCCCCCGGTGCTCAGCACCTCATCCGCAAGTTGTGTCACAGACGTATGACATTCAGGATGTACCATCACTTTTGCAGCAGGATGGGCGGTCTTCTCTCGCAGCATGTCATCGGGAAGGATTTTAATGTGTGTCGGGCAATAGCCCGGCCAGAGAATGAGGGGCTTGCCGGTTTTAGCCGAGGCAAAACTTCCCAGATACTTGTCAGGCACAAATATAATGTCTCCCATACCCTGCAGCTTCTCAATCACTTTCAGGGCATTCCCCGATGTGCAGCAGTAATCGCTCTCAGCCTTGACCTCAGCAGTCGAGTTGACGTAGGTGACCACCAGGGCGTCGGGATGACATTTTTTTACCTCCCGCAACTGCTCGGCATTGATCATGCTGGCCATGGGGCATCCCGCATTTTCCTCAGGCAGCAGCACGGTCTTGTCAGGGCAGATTATTGACGCAGTCTCGGCCATAAAGTGCACGCCGCAGAATACGATCACCTCGGCGTCAGTCCGGGCTGCTTTCTGGCTCAGTTCCAGTGAATCTCCCAGAAAATCAGCACAGTCCTGCACTTCCGGCGGCTGGTAATTGTGCGCAAGGATTACGGCATTACGCTGCTGTTTTAATAACGTGATTTTATCTAAAATCTCTTGAGTGCGATCTATTGCCACAATGCATGTACCTTGTCTTACCGTTACATCACAATAATCTCATCCCCGGTTTTTACCGGGCCGCCGTGAAGGACTCGGGCAAATATTCCCTCCTGCGGCATTATGCACATACCGGCCTGATAATATATAGCGCATGGCGTGTGGCAGACTTTGCCGTGCTGGGTAATTTCCAGAATTGCTTCCATGCCGACCTTAATCTGTGCCCCGATGGGCAGGGAGAGCAGGTTAATGCCCTCGGTGGCGAGATTTTCAGCAAAATCACCAATCCCCACCTTTGCCCCCATATCCTGCATCTTTTTGATACTCTCAATGGCGAGGAGGCTTACCTGGCGGTGCGTCTCTGCATCGCCGTGGGCATCTCCCTCAAGTCCGTAATTTTCAATCAGCACACCGGACCCAATGTTTTTTTTCCGGACACTTTTCTTGCTGCTGATACAAACGCCGACTACTGTGCCGCTCACGGCCATCTTCCCTGTCTCCTCTTGTCTGGGCTGTTTTAAACAGTTTGCCAATGTAATTGACTAACATCTTTTCTATAGAGCTGCAAGGCGTTTTGCGGAGCCATTGATTTTGCCTTTTACATGAAGTCATGATATATATTGCATCTGGAGCTTGATTCAAGTATCCGCAGCTATCAATCCCTTAACTAGAGTCATCTGGATTTTACAATGGCCATAAAAAAAACTTCCATTCAGTGCTGTAAAGGCGAATATCATGTCCTGGTAGATGGTAAATATTACTGCATGGCTCCGCCGAATATTGAGTGTCACCAGATGTGCAAGGACGCGGGCAAATTCACCAAGGGGGAAAAGAAAATTCTTTACTGTTCGCACCAGGTGCCCTGCTCTGAGTGCACTGAAGCGTTTGGCAATGCTGCCAACGGGAAAGACAAGCAAAAGGATTGACTTTCATTTTTACTAACGCTATAAATTTTAGCCGGCGAATAAACACTCTGCCCTCGTAGCTCAGTTTGGATAGAGCGAAGGATTCCTAATCCTTAGGTCGCACGTTCGAGTCGTGTCGAGGGCATATCATTATAAAAAAAGCTTAGTGACCACCACTAAGCTTTTTTTATCGTTAATTGATTCAGCGATTCTGTTTTATTCTATATACCCGAGCTGCCGCAGCTGCTCTCGGATAATGTTGTGTCCCTCCTCGGTCTCAAATACTTTATAGTGCTTAACGTGCATAAAGGCCTGCTGGTTTTGTTTCCATTGCTCCCGCTTGAAACTGTTTTTGTTCTCCAGTGCTTTAACGATGAAGCCGCCGATATCTAAATCCAGCTCATAAAAACTGCCCCGGTAATGGATTTGCTTTATGACACACGGCAGGCAGCGCTCACCGGATTTCTCTTCCAGGGTGATATCCTCCGGCCGTATCAAGAGCACGATATCGTTTCCGTTCGGGATATCGCTTATATTATCTATTGAGTGGCGCGTATCCTTGATCATGATTCTGTTGTTGAGGATTGACGCATCGATAACATTTACCTGGCCGATAAAGCTTGCGACAAATTTGCTCCCCGGGTGCTCATAGACGTCATGGGCATTGCCCATCTGCTCGACCCGGCCTCTATTAATAATAACTATCTTGTCGGAAATCTCTATTGCCTCGCTCTGGTCATGGGTGACAAACACGCTGGTTATATGCAGCTTATCATGCAGCTCCTTCAGCCAGGCGGCCAGATTCTGCCTGACCTTCATATCAAGCGCGCCGAACGGCTCATCCAGAAGGAGCACTGCCGGCTCTGTTGCAATGGTGCGGGCAAGGGCGACCCGCTGGCGCTGCCCGCCGGACAGCTGTGACGGATAGTGCTTTTCATAGCCCTGCAGCTTTACCAGATTAATCAGCTCGTCGACCTTTGCTGCAATCTCCTGTCTCGGCCGCTTCTGGATTTCAAGGCCGAAGGCAATATTCTTCGCCACAGTCATGTGCTTAAACAACGCGTAATGCTGAAAAACAAATCCGACTTTGCGCTGCTGCGCCGTAAGTTCGGTGACATTTCTTCCGGTTATGAATACCTCTCCACGGTCAGGCGTTTCAAGGCCGGCGATAATCCGCAATATAGTGCTTTTGCCGGAGCCGCTGGGACCAAGCAATGCAACCAGTTCGCCCTCCTCGACATTAAAACTGACGTTATCAACAGCACAGAAACTGCCAAAATGTTTGGCTATATTGCGTACCTCAATGGTCATGGTTTAACTCTCGTTGGTGCGCCGGTTAAGGGTCTGCATGGTGATTAACAGGGTAAATGACAGTATTGCCAGGAGCAATGCCGCGGAATACGCAGCAGCATAATTAAAATCGGTGAATTCCTGATGGATGTGCAGCGTGGCGGTCTGGGTCCGGTTAATTATATTGCCGCTTACCACGATAACCGCCCCGAACTCGCCAATTGACCGGGCAACGGTTAATGTTACACCGTAAATCAACCCCCACTTTACCGAGGGAAGTGTCACTCTCCAGAATGCCTGCCATGGCGAGGCTCCCAGCACATAGGCAGCTTCTTCCTGCTCAAGGCCGGCTTCGCGCAGTACCGGCATAACTTCACGGGCAACAAAGGGCAGCGTCACAAACAGGGTGGCTATAATCATGCCGGGAAGAGCATATATTATTTTTATGCCCTGCCCCTCAAACCAGCTCCCGATTAATCCATTCGGCCCAAACAGAATGATAAACATGAATCCTGCGACAATCGGTGAGACCGCGAACGGCAGATCAAGAAGCCCCTCGATAAGCAGTTTGCCCCTGAATTCCTGTTTTACTAAAACCAGGGCAATGATTATTCCAAATACCGTATTAATGATTACCGCTGCCAGGGTGATCCAGAAGGTGAGTAAAAATGCGTGACGGGCATGCGGTGTACTTAATGATGACACAACAAGCGATAGTCCGCTTTTTACCGTCTCCTGAACAATCCCGTACACCGGCAGCAGGATCAGCAGTGCAAACCAGCCGACCACCAGCGTAATCAATACTAACCGGCCTGGATTATTGGTTTTCATGCCTTCTGTTCCAATACTGAATAAAATTCAACAGCAGTAATATGGCAAAGGAAAAAAACAGCAGCACCACTGACAACCCCAGCGCGCCCTGGGGGTTGTAGCTTTCAATTTCTCCGTAGATATAGACAGAAGCAACCTGCGTCCTGAAGGGAATGTTCCCCGCTACCATGATTATTGATCCAAACTCACCGAGCGCCCTGCTGAATGACAAAGCAGCCCCGGTCAGAATTGACGGCATAAGCGATGGCAGGACAATGCGGAAGAAGATGGTGGCGGAAGATGCGCCCAGGGTTTTTGCCGCTTCTTCCATGTCCTGATCCAGCTCTATTAGCACCGGCTGCACAGCCCGGACAACAAAAGGAAAGGTTACAAACAGCAGCGCGAGAATTATGCCCGGGGTATTAAACATAACTTCTATGTTATAACCCTTTAAAAAACTCCCTATAACACTCCGTGGGCCGTACAGGGCAACCAGCATAATGCCTGCCACAATGGTCGGCATGGCAAACGGCAGGTCAATGAGAGCGTCCATCACCTGTTTGCCCGGAAAGCTGTAGCGAACCAGCACCCAGGCCGTAGCAGTGCCGGTTACAATATTAATGAGCACCATGATGAAGGCTGTTACAATGGTGAGGCGCAGCGAGAACAGAGCCTGGGGTAATGTTATGTCTGCCCACAATGCGCTCAGCCCCCCCTGCAGCGAACGGACAATCATGACAATGATGGGAAGAATGATGAGCAGTCCTATATAGCCAAAGGATGCGCTTCTCAGAAGCGCATCTCCGCTCCTCATTTTAGGCCTGGGCAGAATATTTTCTGTCATTTATCTTGGGCTAACTCTTCAATAATCTTTGTCCAGATACCGTCCTTGCCGTAAATTTCCTTTTCCACCTTGTCCCAGCCACCGAGATATTACTGTGTCAAACAGGTAGGGAGGTACGGGAAATTTCTCTTTAAACTCTGGCGCCACGTCATCAACTACAGGGCGCAGCCCGTACTGGGCAAACAAGCGCTGGGCGCTCGGCGGTATGAACAAACGCAATAAATGCCTCGACTACCGGGCGGTTTTTATGCTTATCGACGTTTTTATCAATGAGGGCAATCGGATTTTCAATAAGGATGGTGGCATCTGGGATTATAAAAGGAAAGTCCTTCCCCTGCTGCTGTCTGAGCAGCGCCTCATCTTCGTAGGTCAGGATCACATCGCCGACACCGTTTTCAAATGTTGTCACCGAACCCCGTCCGGATTTATCCATCACTTTGACACGCTTCTGAATGGACTTTAACAGCTGGCGTGCTGCCTGGGGATCTTTTTTACCGTTTTTAACCTCTGACAGCTTCAGCCCCGCCCCATATATTGCGTTGACAAACCACATGGCGCCGCCGGAAGTTTTCGGGCTGGGGTAAATCACATCCACATCCTGCCGGGTGAGGTCATCCCAGCTTTTGATATTTTTGGGATTTCCCTGCCGGTAGGCTATAACCGTAAGAGACCTGGTAACAAAGCCGTTATATTTATTATTCTTCCATTCATGGGTTATGAGGCCTGCATCCTTCAACCTGCTGATGTCTTTTTCGAGTGAAAGCGCAGCAATGTCTGCTTCAAGCCCTGCCGCAATTGCACGCGACTGTGCACCCGATGCCTCATAGGACTCCTGAAAAGTGACATCCTGTCCGGTTTTTTCTTTCCAGTATTTTTTAAACGCAGGGATGATTGCCCTTTGGTATGCTTCCTTGGGGACCGTGTAAGCAGCAAAGATAATGGTTGTTTCTTCTGCTGCAGCTTGAGGCAGCACGCCAATGCAGATAACCCATAACAATGATACCATTAAGCTGATCCGTATCGTGCTTTTCATAATTACACCTCCGTCTTTGTTTTATATATAGCCAAGTGACTTGAGCCGTTTCCTGATTGCGTCAACCTCCTGTTTTGTGAGGGCAATATCCTTATCCACCCTGCCGCTTGATACGATGTCACGAAGCAGGTAAACAACAAAATCAGTGACTGAATTAAAACCGGTTCCCTCGATCCTTGTTTTCAGGGTATTGTAGAGCGAGCGCGGTATTTTTATTGTTACTTTATCTTTCATGAGCAACTCCTTAAAACTCCATTTGGAGTGTTATAAGAGTGTACCAAAATCACCCTTTTGTCAAGCTGTTTATTCCCTGCCTGCTCATTAACCCCGTTTATTGTTTGTGTTCATATAGTCAAAAAGCGTTATTTTAAGACGGAGCAGCATTTCCTCAAGTTTTGCCAGGGGAAATCCAACCACATTATAGTAACAGCCGGAAATCTTATTCACGATGATAGCACCGGCTCCCTGGATTGCATACGCACCAGCCTTATCAAGGGGCTTAATACGCTTTAGATAAGCCCGTATTTCCTTCGATCATTGAGGGAGCGCATGGTAACCAGTGTTTTTTCAAAATCAACTACTGTTATATTTTTTTTTGTATCAATTATTCCCAGGCCGGTATACACCGCGTGGGTTTTTCCCTGCAGCAGCTGGAGATATTCCATTGCCTCTGCCATGTTTTTCGGTTTCCCGAGAACGCGCTGCCGGTAAACCACCACCGTGTCAGCGCCGATTACCAGGGCATTTTTATAACGCGCAGCTGCGGCCCGGGCTTTGCCCAGCGCATTGTCCTGGACGTGCTGCCCGGGTGTGCCGCCAGCATGATCAATTTCATGAAACCCGCTTTCTGCTGCAATAAAATTCACTCCCAGAGTCTTTAATAATTGCCTGCGCCGGGGAGAGCGTGATGCAAGAACCAGTTTCTTCATGTGCCCTGTCCTTTCCCTGCTTTCTTTGATATTTTATTTCTTAAAACAAGTGTGCTATACTGTTTCACAATTCAGATACAGAGCAGCACATCACTTTTTATATCATTACTTTAGAATTCATAGGACAAAACTTTATGGCAAAAGCAACCGTAGCAATCCTGAGGACAAAACCTGAGACCGTGATAGAAGATTACCGGCGCCTCTGCGAGCTTGCCGGTTTGCGCAAGGCGCTCGACCCCTCAGCAACCACCATCCTCAAGGACAATATTACCTGGCATAATGTCTTTCCCGGTGTCAATACCACCCCCTGGCAGCTTGAGGGAACTATCGAGGCCCTGAAGTACTATGGTTTTTCCGATCTGGTCGCCGTGCATAACCACACGGTCGTCACCATACCGGAAAAAGGCGAAGAGGATTTAAAGTTTAAGCCCCTTTACGCAAAACATGCTATACCGGTGCGCTTCAATTTTAAAGAGGAGCACATGCGCTGGGTAGAGTACCGGCCGAAATTTAAAACCCTTGCCCTGCACAAAATATTTCCTGACGGCATCCGCATCCCCGATTATTTTCAGGGCAAAAACATCGTGCATATGCCGACCGTCAAAACCCATTCATACACAACATACACCGGCGCGCTTAAAAATGCCTTCGGCGGCCTGCTGAATTACCACCGCCACTATACCCACACCTGGATTCACGAGACCCTGGTTGACCTGCTCGCGATCGGCAAGGAAATTCACACCGGCATGTTCGCCACCATGGACGGCACTACCGCCGGCTCAGGACCCGGGCCGCGCACCGTGGTTCCCCATGATAAGAATGTAATACTTGCGTCAGCCGACCAGGTGGCAATTGATTCCGTGGCAGCAAAACTGATGGGTTTCAACTGGCGTGATCTTCCCTGCATTGCCCTCTCGCATGAGCATGGTCTGGGGATTGGCGACCCGGCAGAGATTGAGATTGTTGGCGATATTGATGCCGCAAAAGAGAACTGGAATTTTGAGGTGGGGGTTAATTTTGCTACCGGAGTAGGCAGATTATTCTGGCATGATACGCCGCTAAAATACATTCAGAACTTTTTCTTCCATACTCCAATCGTTAACCTGTTTATATTTGGCTCTGAGTTCTATCACGATAAAATCTGGTATCCCCGCAAGGGCGTGCCCCAGGTTAATACATGGATTGCCGAATCACCCTGGGGGCAGTTGTTTGACCGCTATCCCCGCTGAGAATGACGTGCAGCCTCCTACGGGCTTTCCAGCTCTTCGGCACTGATGATGATTTCTTCATCATCCGGCGCCGGCGGCAGTCCGTGCTGGGTTCTCAGGGCTTCAATTTTGTGCAGGGGCCGCTCAACCTGCCGACGCCTGGTAGTCAGAAGGGCATCATATTCCTTCCGCACATCCTCAATACGCTTGCCCAGTCATATCAAACTTTTTTATATATTCATCCCATTGCTTTTTAAAAGAACCAAGCAGTGACAATATTTCATGGGACGTCCTCTCCAGGGCAAAATTGTCAACCGCCTGCCGTATAACGGCAAGCACTGCAAACAGCGTTACCGGGGAACAGAAAATAACATGGTTTTTGATCCCATCCTCAAGCATTGAGCTGTCCTGCTCATGGATGAACGCATACACCTGTTCATTGGGGATGAACAGCAGCACATAGTCAACGGTGTTCTGCTCAGGATTAATATAATCGCGCGTCGCAACTTCCCTGATCTTACCCTTGACGTCCCGGAGAAAATCTGCGCGGAATTTTACCTTTTCCGTTTCTACCTGAGCCTCCAGGAACCTGACATAATTGTCCAGGGGAAATTTAACATCCATGTTGAGCCGGAGTTCCCGCGGCAGCAGAAAGGTAAAGTCAGGCCGCGAACCTGTTCCGGCAATGGTCTTCTGCTTCAGGTAATTAACATTCTCGATAAAGCCCGCAATGCGCAGGACATCTTCCGCCATCCGCTCACCCCACTGCCCGCGCGCCTTGGTGCTGGCCAGAGCTTCGCGCAGCGTGCTGGTGCTCTGGGTAAGTGCTTTGGTCTGCTCGCCGACAATTTTTAAATGGCTTGCAAGCTCTCCAAATTTTTCCACACGGTCCTTTTCCAGGCTCTGCATCAATTTTGAAACATTCTCCAGTTCCCCGGTCATCCGCAGCAGCTGCTGGTCGATGAGACCCTTTTTGGCATCAAGTTCCCTGGCACCGACCTCCCGCTCGGATTCAAGCCGTGCTTTGGCCAGCTTGAGAAATTCCTCTGTTGACTTTGACAGCGCCTCGAGCGACATGCTGCCAAAGCTTGCCTTCACATTCTCTATCACCGTATCCAGTTGCGCTTTGCGCTGCATTTCGCTTTCACGAAACAGCTCATCGGCAAATTCCCGGGCCGTCTTTCCCTGCATCAGACGTAAAATATACGCTGCAGCCAGCCCGGCAGCAAATCCAATGATGAGAGCAAATAAAATTGCTAATTCGTTCATGAAGATAATTTTACCGGTTAACCTGTATTCCTAATCACGTATCCCCATACCCTATTCCCTGCTTTCCTTCGGATGCCACAACTCAATAAGCTGATCAAGTATCTCTGCAGCGTCCTGGATTAACTTCGGGCAGCACTTTTTAATAAGCTTCTCCTGCTGCGCACGCTTCATGCCTTCCGGGGTGCTGATATCACAGTCAAGGAGCTCCCGGCACAGCACAGTCACATTTCTGCCCTTGAACCGGTGAACAAATTCCCGTACCACTGCATAGGCATTTTCCTTGCCCTGAATATCCCCCGGAGTTGTGCTGGCAAACTTCAATCCAATGACCATAATGGCACCGGTTACCGCACCGCAGGTCTCTGCCATGCGGCCCATGCCGCCGCCGAATCCACCGGCCACTTTTAATGCCTGCTCTTCTGTCAGCCCGAACTGCTCAGCATACGCCGCAAGCACTGACTGCGAACAGTTGAATCCCCGGGCAAAGTAATCCGCCGCTCGTTCTGCATAATTCATACTATTCCTTCTCCGTCTTCAGTTATTATGTAACCAGTGCTGCTCCGGCATCATAGGCTTTCTTAAGCTCTTTGGGAAACTTTGCGATGACGCCCCTGCGCTTTTCATCAAGCCCGTGGAGAATGCCTTCAAAACCGCAGGCAGAGAGTGCCTCAACGGTCTCTATCTTGTGCAGCTTTAAAATGACCATGATATTTTCAATGATATGATCATAGGTATCATCATAGGCATAGCCCCAGGTTCCGATAACCAGCGCAACTCTTCCGGGCTGTAGTTTTGCGCCAAATTTAAAACGCTCAAAACAGTCCCACCGGTCCATGAATGTTGACAGCTGGGCACATTCCCGCCCGGTATAAATAGGAAAGCCAATGATAATCGCATCTGCATCTATAATTTTCTGGTAGAGTGGTGTCATATCATCTTTTACCGTGCACATCCCCTCATAGCCCTTGTCTTTGCATTTCCTGCAGCCAATACAGTAGCCAAGCTTTATCTTCTGCAGCATAATTTTTTCCGTCTCACATCCAGCATCTCGAGCCCCGCACAGGGCTTCATCTATTAAAATGTCAGTGTTGCCGCCCCTGCGGGGACTGGCGCAGAATGCTATGACGTTTTTCTTTTTTGCCGTGGCCTTCTTATGCGAGCGCCGTGGAGACTTCCATCTTTTTACTTGTATGGGCAGTGCCGCATACGCCTGCATATCATCAAACGGATCAAGGGTCAGCCGCTTGAACTTCTCCATATTTTCCATCATATGAAAAAACGGGTCATAGGATTTGGGAACAATAAGTTTTACCGCCTCAATAACGAGGGCTTGATCAGCAATGCGGGCTTTTCGCGCGCCCATCAGCAAAGACAGCATAGTGAGTATTTTCTCTTTTCTTTGCTGATGCATAATCTGCGGCCAGATGGCAATAATTTTCTGTAGTGTTCTCTCTGCTTCCTTGCTTAATCTAACCTGCGGCATGGCATAGCCCTCCATTATATGAAATATCTTTCACTATCAGGAATGTATTGGTTTTCATTGGTACCACAAATCTTTGCTTCTTTCAAAAGTATTTCTTTTTAATTAACTATTGAAATATTCCTCATCTTCCTTTTTTCCTTCGTCGACGTAGATTGATTTATTTCCCTTCTGAGCACATATTTCTGCCGAGCGCTAACAAATCGTCTAATATCGTTAGTTACCCTGTAAAATAATCTATATTACATGCAGAACTCGCTCAAAATGAATGCAAATAATAATCCTTTTTACAACTCAAGAATTTATCTCTAATGCCGAATAATTAAACCAATAAGAAAAATTGCTCCAAAACAAACTAAGGATAGGGGAATGATGATGACACGCATTAAGTCCTATATATTAAATAATTTTGAGCAGCTGCTGGTCCTGTTTATATTAGTGTCTGTTATTTCACTCAATTATTTTATTGACCAGAAAATAGCCCTGCTCAATCTCTTTTACCTGCCGGTACTGGTGGCCGGATTTATTCTTGGCAAAAGAAAGGCAGTGCTGACCAGTATTTTAAGCATAGCCTCAGTTTCATTTTATGTGATCATGTTCCCGCAAAGTTATAAGCCCTCTCAATCGATCCTTTCCCTTACCATTACCCTCATCTCCTGGGGCAGCTTTTTAACGCTCTCATCAATAATAGTGGGCCATCTCCATGAAGAAAATGAAAAAAGATACCATCAATTAAGAGCTGCCTATATCGGCATACTGGAAATCCTGTCAAAATATATCGAATCTGCAGACAAATATACCCAGGGCCACTCGGTCCGGGTTTCTCAACATGCCACGAGTATTGCTCAGGCAATGAAATTGAATCTCCATGAAGTTGAGAATATAAAGGTTGCGGCGTTGCTGCATGATGTTGGCAAGGTTGAGGTCAGCAGCGAGCTCATACGCCAGGCTGCGGAATTGAGCAAAGATGAAAAAGCGCTCATGTCGTCGCATACTGAAAAAGGTGCGCAACTGCTCTCCTCGGTGGGTGACGTTTTGAGCGAAGCGGTACCCTTGGTGCTTGCCCACCACCAACATTTTGCCCCCGGTGAGGCTAAAAATAATGCGACTGCTGTGCCACCCATGGGTGCTCGCATTATAGCTGTTGCTGATTCCTATGATGCCATGGTAACTGATCGGCCGTATCGGGCCGGCATGCCAACATGGAAAGCTCTCGAAGAACTGGACCGGTGTACGGGAACCCAGTTTGATCCTGAAGTGGTGAAGCATTTTAAACTCGTTCTAAACCAGCAAAGAGGCTCTCAGCAGATTCTGCCCGATGCGGATGCAGCAGCCGCGTTAGAGTATTCCGCATAAAAATAATGCCGGTCGGCCCACACCACAGATGCATCACCTTTTTTATAGAAAGCAATAAACCAGATGGCAGCAAAAAAAATAGGCGAACTCCTCGTCGAAGCAGGCCTCATTACTGATGAACAGCTTGAAAGTGTGCTCAAAGACAGCAAAAAGAACCGGGGCCTGCGGATCGGAACGCTCCTGGTCAAAAAAGGCTATACCACTGAACTTGATATAGCACAGACCCTTGCCTACCAGTTAAACATCCCGTTTGTGGATATTTCTTCCTATCCGGTTGATCCTGACGCCATTAATCTTATTAATGAAAAGCTTGCCCAAAAATATCATGTACTGCCCCTGTGCCGGGACCATCATGTTTTAAAGATAGCAATGGAAGATCCCCTGGATCTCAATGCCATCAATGACGTGCGTTTTTCTTCCGGCCTGCAGCTGCAGCCGTGCGTTGCTACTCCCTCAGATATAGCAGAGGCAATGCGCATCCATTACAATTTATCCCCGCCCATAAATGACCTCATTGATGACCTTGCCATAAAAAAAAAAATATAGAAGTAATTCATGATGCTGATCCTACGCGGGATATTGCTGACCACGTAAAAAAAAGTTCCGCCCCGCCTATCATCAAGATGGTCGACTCAATCATTATCCATGGGATTGAGAATGGGGCCAGCGATGTGCATCTGGAACCGCAGCAGCGATGGATAAAAGTAAGGCTACGTGTTGACGGCCTGATGCGGGAATCCATGCAGCTTCCCAAATGGGTACAGGGACCGATTGTTTCACGTATTAAGATCATGTCAGGCATGGATATCGCTGAACGGCGGGTCTGCCAGGACGGCAAAATTAAGGTACGCGTCGGAGACAAAGCGCTCGATATAAGGGTATCCTCGCTCCCGACGCAATACGGTGAGACGGTGGTCATGCGTATTCTCGATCCCAGGTCTGCAGTATCAGACCTTAATAGCGTCGGCTTTCTCAAAGAGGACGAGAGCCGCGTTATTGAGATGATCGACCGGCCCCAGGGGGTTGTCATTATAACGGGCCCTACCGGGTCAGGGAAGACCTCAACCCTGTATGCAATGATAGAACATATTAAAGGGGAAGAGATAAATATCATCACCATCGAAGACCCTATTGAATATGAGCTGAAAGGGGTAAATCAGGTGAGCGTGAATGAAAAAACCGGGCTTAGCTTTGCGTATACGCTCCGTTCGGTACTTCGTCAGGACCCTGATGTTATAATGGTAGGAGAGATCAGGGACAGTGAAACAGCCATGATTGGCTTTCAGGCATCCATGACCGGCCATTTAGTATTTTCTACGCTGCACACCAACGATGCTGTTTCCTCAATATCGAGACTCAGAAACATGGGCCTGCCGTCCTATTTAATTGCATCTTCGCTTAACGGCATTATTGCGCAGCGTCTGGTGAGAAAAATCTGCCCGCACTGTAAAGAGGAATATACTCCTGCGGATGAGGAGCTTGGTAAAATGGGTTTTAACCGGGTAAACAATAACAAGCTTTACCGTGGCAAAGGATGCAAGCGCTGTAATGGAACCGGCTATAGCGGGAGAACCGGGGTGTTTGAAGTTTTAACGATCAACAGTAAAATCAGAGATATGATAGCAGGAGATGCTCCGGAGAATGATATAGCGAAAGCCGCCCTGGAATCCGGGATGACCCCCCTTTACCTGGATGGTTTAATAAAAGTTGCTGCCGGCATTACGACCATTGAAGAGCTTACCCGGGTGGTCTATCTGTCCAAAGACAGTATGGATAAAGATGGCGTGTGCCCCAGCTGCTCCAAAATCGTCATGCCCGACGCTGAACAATGCCCCCACTGTGGCCAGCTCATAAAGTCGGACTGTAAATTCTGCGGAAAACCATTGCAGCAGGATTGGATAATATGCCCGTTTTGCGCAACCAGGCATAACCCAGCTCCTTCGTTACCTGCACGTTTGCACCATGCATAGTCCTACGAT
This sequence comes from uncultured delta proteobacterium, assembly GCA_963803975.1. Classification (GTDB taxonomy): domain Bacteria; phylum Desulfobacterota; class WTBG01; order CAIYCZ01; family CAIYCZ01; genus JAPLIX01. Next base: position 15,895 of record CAWDOY010000003.1, on the reverse strand, counting down.
TCATAAATTAGGTGTCGAATTTACTCACTCAGGACTTAGTGCGGTTAGACTGGCTCACCGCCCTGAGCTTATCGAAGGGCTGAGTGAGCATTGCAGGGCATTTTTTTGGATCCCCTATGTCACCGTATTTGCGAATCTAAGCACTTAGCACGGTTCGCTGCCGAATACCCATTGAGCCATAGAGCGCATTACTCGTCTTCTCCCTACCCCCCCTTACTTTAAAATATTTCCTTGACTATTATAATAATCTATTTGATATATGAATATATGTTCAATTATTTATCAATAATCCCATGAGCCTGAAACGCTGCCAGTTAAAACATCTCGCTCCAGAGAAGATTAGCGCGCTGCAACAATCCCTGCTGTCACCCGGAACCCTGCAGGAGCTGGCAGAAACATTTAAGGTCCTGGGAGATCCGACCCGCCTGAACATAATAAACCTCCTGGCAAAACAGGAATTTTGTGTCTGTGACATTGCCTCGATCCTCAGGGCAACCAACTCGCTCATATCGCACCAGTTGAGAGTGCTGAGGAATCTGCGGCTGGTGAAAGTGCGGCGTGAAGGCCAAAACGCCTTTTACAGCCTTGACGATGATCATATAAGGCACTTGTTTAATGAAGGGCTGGTTCATGTTCGGGAACGTGAGTAACCAAAGGCTATCAGGCTGTTATATGCGCAGCTATGCTACTATAAGGCAGATTACAAAGGTGCAGTATGGGTGTGGTTGAGGAGAAGTATATAAAAATTCCCTTGTCTATCAGGGAGAGCGGGGAATGTTTCAACTGCACGACCCGGCTGATGGATGATATAAAACGTCTCAAGGGCATACATACCGTTGCAGCAGCAGGAGAACCATGCCAGCTGCAGATAACCTATGATCCCAATTTTACTTCATTGGAAAGTATTGAAAATTTCATTATTCGGCAGGGAGTGCGCATTCAAAAACATTATGATCACAAGCACTATTTTATAGAAAATCTCGATTGCCCTGACTGTGCGGTAAAACTCGAACAGCGCATATCCAAACTGCAGGGAGTCACCTGGGCCTCTCTCAATTTTGCCGCCTCAACTATCTGGCTTGAATATGAACCGGAAGCAATTGCTCTCCCGGCAATTCTTTCCACCATACAAAAGGCAGGCTACCAATATCACGAACCGGCAGTATCGATCGTATCAACATCCGGTTCTACATCGTCTTTTATGCTATCAGGCCTCGATTGCCCGGATTGTGCTCACAAGCTGCAAAAAAAACTATCCCTCTGTGATGGCATTGAACAGGCGGACGTTAATTTCACCAGCGCTACCCTGACCGTAAAGCATGACCCAACGCTGATCAACCGTGCCGAGATAATTGCTTTTGTAGAAAAATCCGGATACAGCGCAAAAGTGCATGACGCTGAGATGAAAAAGCGTCTGACCGGTTTTTTCAGCATCAACAATGCTCGCCTGCTTCTCACCCTGCTCTCCGGGCTTTTTATCATCTGCGCAATGGCGGCATCGCTTTTCAAAGACGACCCGCCGGCACTGCTCTTTGCCATAGGCATGTTTCAGTTTACCGCAGTTCATCTCTGTTATCTGCTGGCAACAATAACCGGCGGCTTCTATGCGGCACGGAGCGGTTTTTACACGGTACGGGCAAAAACAACGGATATGAACGTGCTCATGACACTTGCCGTCATTGGAGCAATAGTCATCGGTGAATTGGAAGAAGCGGCGATGGTCTCATTCCTGTTTTCCCTGGGTAACCTTCTGCAATCATACACCCTGGATAAAACCAGAAACGCGCTGCGTCAGCTCATGGACCTTGCGCCGCGTGAAGCACATGTGAAGAGGGGCGGCAGCTTAAAAAAAGTTTCCCTTGCAGAATTGAATGTAAATGATGTTATTGTGGTTAAACCAGGCAGCCGGATCCCCGTTGACGGCAGTGTCATACAGGGTGATTCCTCGGTAAATGAAGCGCCCATCACCGGAGAATCTGTGCCCATAGACAAACAGAGCGGATCCCGGGTATTTGCCGGCACCATTAATATTTCGGGAGCTCTGGAAATAAAAGTAGAAAAGCGTGTTGAAGATTCAACGCTTTCCCGGATTATCCATCTTATAGAAGAAGCCCAGTCCCAGAAGGCCCCATCCCAGCATTTTGTTGATACGTTTTCTAAAGTCTATACGCCCCTGGTCATAGCCTGCTCCGTGGCGGTCATGGTTTTCCCGCCGCTGCTGTTATCCCAGCCGTTCATAGAATGGTTTTATCGGGGACTGATGCTCCTGGTGATTTCCTGCCCCTGCGCTTTGGTCATTTCAACGCCGGTGGCAATTGTTTCGGCCATAGCCTGCTCATCGCGGAAAGGCATTTTGATAAAAGGCGGTGCCTATCTTGAAGCGATGGCAGGCATCACGGCAATTGCCTTTGATAAAACCGGAACCCTTACCAGATCCCGCCTTGAGGTAACAGACCTGATATTGCTCAACAGCACATCAGATCGAGACCTGCTGGGCATTGCTGCATCACTTGAACTGCTCTCAGAGCATCCGCTGGCAAAAGCTGTCATACAAGAAGGCCGCTCTGGAGGGTGTGCAATATCAGGAACCGGCAGATTTTACTTCGTTCCCCGGCAAAGGCATAAAAGCACGCATTGATGGTGACTGGGGATTCGCCGGCAATAGCGCTTTTTTTACTGAACAGGGTCTGCCGACTGACCATTACACAAAACATTTGCAGCGTCTGGAGCATGCAGGAAAGTCCGCTATTCTCGTCCAGAACGGGAGTATACAGGGAATTATCGGTTTTGCAGACAGCCCGCGCCGGGAAGCACAAACATGTATGGAAGAGCTTCAGCAACTCGGCATTAAGCACCTGGCGCTTCTCAGCGGCGATACTGAAAAGGTCGTTTTTGCATTGGCTCGCAGCCTGGGCATAGCTGAATACTACGCCGGGATGCTCCCCGAACAAAAGGTCGACGCTGTGCACACGCTGGTATCCCGGTATGGCTCCGCAGCGATGGTGGGTGACGGCATCAATGATGCTCCTGCGCTTGCAGCCTCAACTGTTGGCATTGCCATGGGTGTGGCCGGAACCGATACCGCCCTGGAAGCCGCTGATATTGCACTCATGTCTGATGATCTGCTGAAGCTGCCGTTTCTTATTCACCTGGCGCGGAAAACCCGCATTGCTATTAAAACCAATATCTGCTTTGCCATAGCAGTCAAGGTGCTGTTTATTATGCTGGTATTTTCAGGGATGGCTAATCTGTGGATGGCAGTGGCTGCTGATACGGGAACATCTCTTCTGGTCATTTTCAACGGCATGAGGCTGATAGCCGTAAAGGACAAAACGCGGCGCAATCATTTCAAATAGGCCGGGGCATTGTTTGCCGGGTAACACCAATGGCCTATTTGCTGGCCACCTGTGTTAACGAAGTATCTGAGGAAAGCTGCGCTAATCGCAGGTCTACGGTTTTATTAAAGCTGTCCAGATGCTGCAGTGATACCTCATGAATAATAATATTTTTTATAGAAAGCGGATTAACGGGGTGCCCGGCTTTGCAGAGCCGGTAGTCCAGATGCGGCCCGGTTGCCAGCCCCGTGGCACCCACATAGCCAATCACCTCTCCCTGTGTCACCGCGCGTCCTTTGCGTGTGCCCCGGGCAAAACCTGACAGGTGACCATAGCTGCTCACATAGCTTTTTCCGTGGCGTATTTCAAGGCAGTTGCCAAAGCCGTTTTTCCTTCCGCAAAATGTTATCACTCCGTCAGCAACAGCTTCTATAGGTGTTCCTGACGGTGCTGCATAGTCGATTCCATAGTGAGGACGATATTCCTGAAGGATGGGGTGAAAACGGTGTTTTGAAAAGCCGGATGTTATGCGACGGAATCTGAGCGGTGATTTAAGGAACTGTTTCTGCAGGGATTTGCCGTTTCTATCATAATAGGCCCCCGTGCCTGTTTCCGCCTCAAAGTAAAAGGCCTGATACGCTGTGCCGTTCTTTCTGATTTCAGCGGTAACAATTTTTCCTGTTGCCACGACCCTGCCATCTTTTGAGCTTTCTTCATAAACGACTTTAAATGAATCATTGTCATGCAGATCAGTAAAAAAATTGATATCCCATGGGAAAATATCGGTCAGCTCGAGTATTTTCTGAGGGGAAAGACCTGCCCTGATTCCGTCCTCATACAGGCTGCTGCTGATTTGCACAGAAACGGTTTTAATCCTTGCAGTAAGAGGCACCTGCTCAATGAGTGCCCGGTAACCTTGCGTATCCTTCCTGAGCAGAAGACGGGATTTACCATCAATGTCATGCTGTAAGGACAGCAGCTCTTTGGAGGCAGCGTTAAAAAGTACGGTTATGGTCTGTCCCGCTTTGATTTGGGTGAGCGCATGTTTCGGCTTTGCTGCTGCTACCAGTTCTGAAATTTGAGCGCCGGACAAGCCAAACCCATGCATAACGCTGTAAAATGTCTCGTTCTTTTTAAAAATATGGTTGTATGCTTTTACCGGCGAAATGATTTTTTCAACAGGTGAAACTTTGGGCAGTGTTACGGGCAGGGGCGCTGATATAAGATTAACGTTTATATACGAGCAGCCAATATAGGCAGTTACTAAAAAACAACAAATGCATAATAAAAAAACTATCAGTTTTATTTTTATGGCAAATGTGAAATTATTAATTTTTTCCATTAATAGTTATTGCTTACATAAGAATTTATTGCAGGCTTAAAAGTAGTGCTTTCTTAACCTATCTCAAAACAAGTGTCAACCATTTTTCCCCCGCGTGTTTATTATATTTTAAAGCCCTTCTTACGGCATGCACTGGCATAAATCGCAGCCTGTTATACAGCATGCAACTCAGCGGGGTTCCTGCCTGATGCTTAAAAGAAACCGGGGCAGAAACTTTATTGCTGGAGAGGTGCATACACAAAATATCGTTGAAAATGTCATCACCTTATTCTATATATAGTAGTTATAATAGACAGCATCACGGGTTACGATAAAACCGAAAGCGCCTTTTATATCCCAAAATTTTAATTGACAAACTATTGCAATATTTATAATAAGGTAGGCTCCAATTTCTAAAATTTATGAAACAGATATTTACCATCAAATTGGAGTCGATCCCGGCAGAAGGGTTAGACATATGTTCAGAGTGGGATACGCGCGTTGCTGCTGAGATCATCCAGCAGGATGTTAGCGGGTTTAAAATCAGCTCGCCACTTTTATTAAATTTAACCTTCTCATTGCTGGCAGAAAAGGTTATAATCGAGGGGAATATAAAGACGTCCATAGAGACCACCTGCGTGGGGTGTTTGTCTGAGTTTATCCAGCCGTTAGATATTAATTTTCACTACTTTCTCTGCCCTCAATCAGCCGCCGTGTTTGAAGCGGAAAAAGAATTGCAAGAAGATGATATGGAGGTGGGATATTATCAGGGGGGGGTTATTGAATTACAACCTTTTGTGCGTGAGCAAATTTATCTTGCGGTGCCGCCGAACCCTCATTGCAGAGAGGACTGTCTTGGCCTCTGTCCCACCTGCGGGACAAACCTCAATAAGAAGAACTGCAGGTGCTCCGGGGCAACCAATACAACAGATTCCCCCTTTAAAGTTCTTCAACAGCTGAAAAAATAAATCTGTATATCGAGAAAGCGACAGGAAAGAGAACTATGGCATTACCACCAAAAAAGCATTCTAAATCGCGAGGAAGAAAAAGACGAACGCATGACAAGCTTGATCAGCCCAGCGTAAGTCTCTGTCCTCAGTGTAAAGAACCCAAGCGGCCTCATTATGCATGCCCTCACTGCGGCTACTATAATAATAGAGAGGTAATCGCTGTTAAAAAAGAGTAGGTGCGTGTTAGCTCTTTTTATTTCAGCCTGCTGTACGATGAGTGTGCTTTAATCTATCTCTATATCCACACGGTGAGGTTTAATAGTATTTATCATGGTACGAGCTCGCATAATTGGCACTGGCTCATATACCCCCCGGAAGATATTGTCCAATAATGACCTGGCGCGCCTCGTCGACACATCCGACGAATGGATTATGACCAGAACGGGGATTAAGGAACGGCATGTTGCCGGGGACGGAGAGGCAACGTCCACCTTTGCATATCAGGCGGCGCTTAAAGCCCTTGAGATGGCGGGTATAACTGCCGGCGATTTGGACATGATCATTGTGGGTACGGTAACCCCTGATATGCCCACACCATCGGTTGCCTGCCTGCTGCAGCATAAGCTCAAAGCCTATCAGGCAGCTGCTTTTGATATTTCAGCCGGCTGCACCGGTTTTCTCTATGCCCTGTCAATTGCGGACAGTTTTATTCGCGCCGGTAATTGCAGCAAGGTGCTGGTGGTGGGTGCAGAATCGCTCTCTAAAATTACCGACTATACTGACCGCACCACCTGTATTCTTTTTGGTGACGGGGCGGGAGCGGTAGTGCTGTCCAGGGAGCAGGGCCAGCAGGGCATTCTTTCCACCCTGCTCTACGCTGACGGCTCATGCAGCGACCTCCTGTATATGCCCGGCGGCGGGTCAGCTCATCCTGCTTCCCTTGATACCCTGGCAAAGCGCTATCACTATCTTAAAATGGACGGCAACAAAGTATTTAAAACCGCGGTAAAGGCGCTTGAAGACTGTGTCGTCAAAATACTGGAGAAAAATAAAATCACCGGCGATCAGATTGCCCTGCTCATTTCTCATCAGGCCAACCTGCGCATTATCCAGGCCATTGCCAAGAGGCTTGAACTGCCGAAGGAAAAAGTTTTTGTAAATATTCAAAAATATGGTAATACATCCTCCGCATCAGTGCCCATAGCCCTTGATGAGGCAAACCGGCAAAACCGCATTAAAAAAAATGACCTCCTGCTCATGAATGCGTTCGGCGCTGGTTTCACCTGGGGTTCTGCCCTGGTGCGCTGGTAAACAATACGATAGTAGAAAGGTGGACACTTTATGTTTTATGATTTTACAGAAATGCAGCGCCATATCATTGATCTTTGCCGGGAAATCGCCAGGGAAAAGATTCTTCCCGCCCGGGCTGAACTGGATGAAAAAGAAGAATTCCCCTGGGAAATAATCAAAGTCCTTGCTGATGCCGGCCTGTTTGGCATTTATATCCCGGAACAGTATGGCGGCCTCGGAGGCGGCAACCTTGACAACTGCCTGGCAGTTGAAGAGCTGAGCAAGGTCTGTATCGGCGTCTCGGTTTCATTTGCAGCCAGCGGCCTCGGCTGCTACCCGATACTTCTGTTTGGCAACGAAAAACAGAAAAACACCTATCTGCCGCAGATTGCCTCGGGCAAGCGTCTTGCTGCCTTTGGCATAACCGAGTCCGCAGCCGGAAGCGATGCCGGCGCCATCCGCACCACGGCACGGCGTGACGGTGACTCGTACATACTGAATGGCACCAAGCAGTGGATTACCAACGGCGGTGAAGCGGAAATTTATTCTGTCATTGCAAAAACAGATAAGGAAAAAGGCTCACGGGGAGCCAGCGCTTTTATTGTTGAAAAAGGCACCCCGGGTTTTGAGTTCGGCAACAAAGAGAAGAAGCTCGGTATCAGGGCATCTGCCACCCGTGAGCTCATTTTTGACGAGTGCAGAATACCAAAGGAGAATCTTCTTGCTAAAGAGGGTATGGGCTTTATCGTTGCCATGAAAACCTTTGACCAGACCAGGACCGGCATTGCCGCGCAGGCAATAGGTTTGGCCCAGGGCGCTCTGAACGAAGCTATTACCTACGCCCGGGAACGCAAAACCTTTGGCAAACCCATTATCAGCCACCAGGCAGTACAGCACATGCTTGCTGATATGGCAACCCAGATCGAGGCGTCACGCGCCCTCACCTATGCAGCTGCCCGGTACGCTGATACTGGCGCAAAAGACATTGCCAAGTACGCGTCCATGGCAAAGCTGTTATCTTCAGACGTGTGCATGCGCGTAACCACTGATGTGGTACAGATATTCGGCGGCTATGGCTACATGCGCGACTACCCGGTTGAAAAAATGATGCGCGATGCTAAAATCCTGCAGATTTACGAAGGCACCAACCAGATACAGAGAAATGTCATCGGCCAGTTCCTGATTAAAGAGGGCGCTGCCGGTAAAATCGAATAACAAGACGGGCAGTAAACCAGGACACCTATAGCTGCTACTTAAAGCAGAGAGAAATCAGAACCGGTTAAAGAACTGGCAAAAATCTCTAAAATAATATATATATAGTAGGTGAGGGAGCAACAGCAGTGAACGTTGAGGGTAAAATTGCGGTAGTTACCGGGGCAGGCCAGGGAATCGGGCGGACCATTGCCCTGTTCCTCGCAGAGCGCGGAGCTCACGTGGTGGTGTCTGACATCAGGCAGGACCTGGCCGACAATGTTATTGCTGAGGTTGAAGCATTGCGCTGCACCGGGCTGTCACGCGCGGTGAATGTTGCCGTTCTCAAGGAATGTGAAGAGCTGATGAAAGCAGCTGTGGACCGGTTCGGCAGAATCGATATCCTGGTTAATAATGCCGGCATTACCCGGGACATGGTACTTCTGCGGATGACTGAGCAGCAGTGGGATGATGTCATGACGGTCAACCTCAAGGGCACCTTCAACTGTTCAAAATCAGCGCTGCGCTATATGTTCCGGCAGAAAAGCGGCCGTATCATAAATATCGCATCCGTGACCGGTGCCATGGGCAATCCCGGACAGGCAAATTATTCAGCCTCCAAAGCAGGAGTGATGGGTTTTACCAAGGCTGTTGCCCGTGAATATGCGGATCGCGGCATCACCGTCAATGCGGTCGCCCCCGGTTTTATTGCGACGGCAATGACCGACGCGATACCGGAAAAAGACCGGGACCTGCTCATCGCCCAGATACCTTCAAAGCGCCTGGGCACTCCCGAAGATGTCGCCGCGCTGGTCTGTTTCCTGGCAAGTGACTATGCCGGCTATATTACCGGCCAGGTCATACATATTAACGGCGGGCTCTATACATAAATGTAACGGCCTTTACGGGGGTATTGGTTGGGGTATAAATAAGCACATAAACATAATTAACAATAGGTACACATTACAAGGAGGTTGTACAACATGGCTGACGAAAAATCCATTGACCAATTGGTAAAAGAAATAATTGTCGAACAGCTTTCAGTGAGCGAAGAAGAAGTGGTTCCTGAGGCTTCTTTTGTGGATGACCTGGGTGCTGATTCCCTGGATCTGGTTGAACTTATCATGGTGTTTGAAGAGAAGTTCGGCCAGGAGATTCCTGATGATGCCGCAGAAAAGATCCAGACCGTAAAGGATGCTATCGATTATATCAAGACGCACATGAAAAAGTAGCTGCTGCGCGCCTTACATCATAGGCATAGCCGGCTTTTAGTTTCATGAGCACCTGTATGTCAATACTTTTGAAGGGGGCACTACAGCATTGAAAAGACGAGTTGTTGTCACGGGCATGGGCATAGTATCCCCGCTGGGGATAGGGCTTGAAGATAACTGGGCTGCGATTTGCCAGGGCAGGTCAGGGATTGGGCCTATCACCAAATTTGATACCACGGAATATCCCTGCAAAATTGCCGGAGAGGTTAAAAACTTTGACCCCAGTGCCTATATTGATAAAAAAGACCTGAAAAAAATGGATATTTTTATCCAGTTTGCCCTGGCTGCCGGCACCATGGCTATTAAACAGTCCGGGCTGGTGATTGACGAAAGCACTGCAGACCGGGTCGGCGTGCTGGTTGGTTCCGGGCTTGGGGGCCTTCAGACAATCGAAAAGTATCACACGATGCTCCTGGAGAACGGCCCGAAAAAAGTATCACCATTCTTTGTCCCCATGCTGATAGTAAACCTTGCGCCCGGCCAGATCTCGATCTACTTTGGATGCCGCGGGCCCAACAGCAGCGTGGTCACCGCCTGCGCTACGGGCAATCACTCTATTGGCGAGGCATTCCGCATCATCCAGCGCGGGGACGCAGATGCCATGATAGCAGGCGGCGTTGAGTCCACCATCACGCCTCTGGCGGTTGCCGGTTTCTGTGCCCTGAAGGCACTGTCCACGCGCAATGATGAACCGCAGAAAGCAAGCCGACCCTTTGAGAAGAACCGTGACGGGTTTGTGATGGCGGAAGGCGCGGGCATCCTGGTGCTGGAAGACCTGGAGAAGGCGCAGCAGCGCAATGCCGCCATCTTTGCCGAAATTATCGGCTTCGGCTGTAATGCAGATGCCTACCACATTACCGCCCCGTCGCCGAATGGAGAAGGGGCTGCGAAGTGCATGCAGATAACTCTTGCTGATGCCGGCCTCAAGCCTGAAGACATTGATTATATCAATGCCCACGGCACCTCCACGCCGATGAATGACCTCTCTGAAACCATAGCCATGAAAACGGTATTCAGGGACCATATAAAAAAATTGCCGGTAAGTTCAACTAAGTCCATGACCGGACATCTTCTCGGCGCGGCAGGAGGGGTTGAGGCAATTTTCAGCCTGCTTGCCATCCGTGACAGTATTATCCCGCCAACCATAAATTATGAGGAGCCTGACCCTGAGTGCGACCTCGACTATGTCCCCAATGTGGCCAGAAAAAAAGAGGTGCGCATCGTCATGAGTAACTCCTTCGGCTTTGGCGGTACCAATGCAACCCTTATTTTCAAAAGGTTTGAGGGATGACCGCGGTCCCTGGAACACTGGCAATCGGCTCAGACCACCGCGGACTGCCTTTGAAGAACCTGCTTAAGACAACCCTTGCCGAACAGGGAATAACCGTAGAGGATGTGGGAGCTTATTCTGCAGAATCTTCCGATTATCCGCTGTTTGCAAAGGCCGTTGCCCGAAGCGTTTCTGAAAAGCGCTGTGAGCGGGGAATACTCATCTGCGGGTCGGGAATCGGCATGGCCATGGTTGCCAACAAGTTCCCCGGGGTGCGCGCTGCCCTGTGCCGCAGCGTTGAAGATGCGCGCCGGAGCCGTCAGCATAATGACGCTAATGTGCTGGCCCTGGGTGAGGATGTTGACCCTGCAACCGCCCGGCAAATGCTTACGGTCTGGTGTGAAACTGCTTTTGACAACGGCGAGCGGCACCAGCGCCGGCTGGCACAGATTATGGAGATAGAACGGGAGAATTTTAAAAGTTCACCGTAGCCTCTCATGAGTTCATCCGCCCTCCCCTTTTATAACGCTATCCTGACGTATCATGCCTGAAAAACACAAACGCCCTGACTGGACCGAATATTTCATGGACATTACCCGCCTGGTGGCACGCAGATCTACCTGCATCAGACGGCAGGTCGGTGCCATAGTGGTAAAGGACAAGCGGATACTGGCTACCGGCTACAACGGGGTGCCGACCGGCCTTGCGCACTGTGAGGATACCGGCTGCATCAGGGAGCAGAACAACATACCGTCCGGACAGCGGCATGAGCTCTGCCGCGGGCTTCATGCCGAGCAAAACACCATCATTCAGGCTGCCTTTCATGGCATCAGCATCAGCGGCGCCACGCTTTACTGTACCACCCTTCCCTGCAGCATCTGCCTTAAAATGCTCATCAATGCGGGCATAACAGCTATTATTTACGAGCAGGGCTATCCTGACGAGCTCACAGAAAGCCTGTTAAACGAAACTGACCTTACATTGACAAAAGTTAAATAAGCCGGTACAATGGCTACGTTACAGTAAATGGCGAAGCGGCAAAAGGGCACAGATGTCTGTCCTTTATCCTCTTAACCTGTGCACCTATTAACCTTTTCGGGGGTACCCATGAAATGTCCGTTTTGTGACGAACAGGAAGATAAGGTTATTGACTCGCGCATCAGTAAGGATGGCGCTTCGATTCGCAGAAGGCGTGAATGTATCTCCTGCAAAAAGCGCTTCACCACCCACGAAAAGATTGAAGAGACCCTTCCGTCGATCATCAAGAAGGACGGCCGCAGAGAGCCGTTTGACCGGGACAAAATATTGCGGGGCTTGAAGGTGGCATGCCGCAAACGGCCGATCAGCACAGATCTCATAGAGGCCGCGGTTGACCGGATCGAGCGTGAGCTGCAGGAACGCGGCGTCAAGGAGATTAAAAGTACGGAAATTGGCGAGCGGGTTATGCGGGAGCTGCACGCGCTCGACGATGTTGCCTATGTGCGCTTTGCCTCGGTGTACCGTTCGTTCAAAGATATCGGTGAATTTATGTCTGAGGTAAAAGTGCTGCTGGGCAGCAAGCGGTGAAGGGCCGCATGGCGCCAACAGCAGCTGAGAAGACCGACTTTATGAAGGCTGCCTTGCGCCTTGCCCGCAAAGGCGCTGGCATGGTAAGCCCGAATCCTATGGTCGGCGCTGTTCTGGTGCGGGAAAACAAAATCGTTGGAGCCGGCTATCACCATTTTTTCGGCGGCCCCCATGCTGAACGATACGCACTGAAAAGCGCCCGGGGCGAGGCACGGGGATCAGATCTGTACATCAACCTTGAGCCGTGCTGCCATGTTGGGAAAACCCCCCCGTGCGTCGATGCCTTGATCGCAGCCGGCATACGCAGGGCATTCATCGGCATGCAGGACCCCAATCCCCGGGTGAGCGGCAGCGGGATTAAAAAGCTGCGCGCCGCCGGCATTGCGGTTGAGGTCGGCATCCTTGAGCGCGAGTGCCAGCAGCTTAACGAAGCATTTACAAAATATATTACTAAACATATTCCCTTTGTTTATCTGAAGCTTGCTGCCAGCCTTGACGGTAAAATTGCAACAGCCAGCGGCGATTCAAAGTGGATTACCGGCGCGGCATCGCGAAAGCTGGTGCATCGCCTGCGCTCTGAAGCAGATGCGGTGATGGTGGGAATCGGCACCGTGCTTGGAGATGACCCTCTGCTCACGACGCGGCTGCATCGCGGGAGCCAGGAAAAACCCGGTGCGGGTTATTGTGGACAGCAGACTGCGAACGCCGCCGGCCAGCAAGCTGCTGAAAACAGCCCGCGCTGTACCAACCATCATTGCCACAATTGGTAACAGCGCACCAGGCCGGACAGCCGCGGTCAAACAGAGCGGTGCAGAGCTACTGCCCATAGCTGCCCGCAATGGCCGGGTAGATTTAAAGCAGCTCATGAAAAAGCTGGGGCAGCGGGGCATTGCAACAGTGCTGATTGAAGGTGGCTCTGAACTGAGCGCCGCCGCCCTGCAGGATGGCATTGTGGATAAAGTCTTTTTTTTCTATGCCCCGGTGATTATCGGCGGGAAAAAGGCTCCCTCTATGGTCGGCGGCACAGGCATTAGCAATATCTCCCATGCAGTAAAGGTCAGAGACCTGCGCTACCGGAAAGTGGGAGATGATATACTGGTTGAAGGGTACATATCTAAATAAATACTAAATTCTTAGCTCTTAATCCTAATTAAAAAGTTAGGGTTTAGGGTTTAGGGTTTAGGGTTTAGGGTTTAGGGTTTAGGGTTTAGGGTTTTTACATGTTTACCGGCATTATTGAGGATCAGGGAACGATAAAAAAGATTATGCGCCAGGGGACGGCTGCCCGGATGACCATCGAAAGCAGGTTTCCGTCACAAGAGATTTCCCTGGGCGACAGCATTGCTGTTGACGGCGCGTGTCTTACAGTGACCGAGATTACTGGCAGCCTTTTCACCGTTGACCTCTCCCCTGAGACCCTGCAGCGCACCACCCTCGGCGCCAGGCGGGAGCGCGACAGTGTCAACCTGGAGCGGGCGCTGCGGCTCTCGGACAGGCTGGGCGGGCACCTGGTAACCGGTCACATCGACGGCATTGCCGGTATTAAAGCACTGACCCCGAATGCCAATGCCATAGAGATTTCGTTCTCCGCACCGCAGCAGATAATGCGCTATTTGGTTGAAAAAGGTTCCGTGGCAATCGATGGCATCAGCCTGACGGTTAATCAATGCACTGCTCACGGCTTTTCGGTAATGGTTATCCCCTTTACCTCATCTTATACCACCCTTAACCGTAAAAAAGCCGGCGACCAGGTAAATATTGAAACTGATATCATGGGTAAATACATAGAAAAATTTCTCGTGAAACGGGGTGCCGCGGATGGCACTGTCACCGAGGATCTGCTGAATAAATATAACTTTACGTAACATTCGTAACCAGGCGATAGGAACATCATGGAAACAAGGACTGACATTACCCCCCCGATTGCCAAAGTCAAAAAGGCTATCGAAGAAATCAAAAAAGGTAAGATGGTGATTCTCTGCGATGATGAAGACCGGGAGAACGAAGGCGATCTTGCCATGGCAGCGGAAAAAGTGACCCCCGAAGCGGTTAATTTCATGGCAAAGTACGGTCGCGGGCTTATCTGCCTTTCTCTCACCGGAGAAAAAGTTCAGCAGCTGGACCTGCCGCTTATGGTCCATACCAGCACGAACACCTCTGCGTTTCAAACCGCCTTTACCGTTTCGATTGATGCAAAAAAAGGGACCTCGACCGGCATTTCCGCTTCAGACCGGGCAGTGACCGTCCTTGCCGCCATTGCCGATGACGCCAAACCGGATGATCTGGCACGGCCCGGGCATATCTTCCCGCTGCAGGCAAAAGATGGCGGCGTGCTGCGCAGAACCGGTCAGACCGAAGGCTCTGTTGATCTTGCCCGCCTTGCCGGGCTGAAACCTGCCGGCGTAATATGCGAAATCATGAATGAAGACGGCAGCATGTCCCGCATGCCTGATCTGGAAAAGTTTGCCAAACAGCACGACCTCATGATTGTAACGGTTGCGGACATTATCCGCTACCGCCTCAATATGGAATCTTTGGTGAAGCGTGCCGTGGATACGTTTCTGCCGACAGAGTATGGCGGAGATTTCAGGGCCATCATTTATGAAAACATTGTGGACAGCAATAGCCATATAGCGCTGGTAAAGGGCGAATGGGAGCCTGATGAGGAAGTGCTGGTGCGGGTCCATTCCGAGTGCCTCACCGGCGATTCCTTGGGCTCTCTGCGCTGCGACTGCGGTGAGCAGCTCCATAAAGCCATGGCCCTGATCGAAGCTGAGGGAAAAGGCATTATCGTTTATATGAGGCAGGAAGGCCGCGGCATCGGCCTGTTCAATAAAATGCGTGCTTATGCGCTTCAGGACCAGGGCAAGGATACGGTTGAGGCTAATATTGAGCTGGGTTTTGATGAAGACCTCAGGGATTATGGCATTGGGGCTCAGATACTGCGTGACCTTGGTGTCAGCAAAATGCGCCTTCTCACGAATAACCCGCGCAAGATAATCGGCCTTGAAGCCTACGGTCTTGTAATCACCGAGCGCATATCAATCCAGTCCAAGCCGAAGAAGCACAATATTAAATACCTGCAGACCAAGAAAAAAAAGATGGGGCACATTCTTGATTTTGATTAGACTTAAGCAGTCAGCTTTCAGCCTTCAGCTTCTGCAGCACGTTTGCTGACAGCTGACCGCTGATAGCTAAAAACTCTGAAGTCAGATAACCTTTTATGAAAGGAGATATTTTATGGGCAAAACATATGAAGGCAAACTGGTAGCAAAGGATTGCAAATTTGCAGTCATTGTCAGCAGGTTTAACGATTTTATTGTCGGCAAGCTGCTGGAGGGAACAATGGATGCTCTTCTGCGCCATGGTGCAGAAGATAAAAATATTGATATTATCAGAGTTCCCGGAGCGTTTGAAATTCCCCTGGTCGCCAAGAAGCTTGCCAACTCCGGTAAGTACCATGCGGTTATATGCCTGGGAGCGGTTATCAGAGGTGCAACGCCTCATTTTGAATATGTGGCGGCCGAAGTATCCAAAGGCATTGCTCAGGTTAATCTTGAAACGGAAATTCCCGTCACCTTTGGTGTCCTGACAACTGATAATATTGAACAGGCGATCGAGCGTGCAGGCAGCAAGTCCGGCAACAAAGGATGGGATGCTGCGATCTCAGCTATTGAGATGGTTAATTTGATTAAGGAAAT
>CAWDOY010000002.1:0-49865 GCA_963803975.1 uncultured delta proteobacterium | reverse complement strand
CTTGGGCGGACTCGCAATGACAGGTAAAAAATTATCCGCGTTCATCTGTCTGCGGTGAGCACTTCGACCTGAGCTCGTCGAAGGTCCGTGAGCCTCGCACATCAAACTTCTATGATCAAAATCGGGATAGCTGCCCCCTATTTCACATTCTCTCTGGATTTTACAGTTACCCTACAATCTGTTGCAATTATCTTGTTTGTAGGGTAACATAATAAAATGGAAGATTTAAAAAACACTTTAAAAGAGAGTCTTGAATTCTATTTGGAACAGGAAAAAACAATTATCTCGAGGCTTGCTCTGCTGCAGAAGGGAAATATAAAAAGAAAAAATATTAAAGGTGAAACATACTACTATTTACAATATAGAAAAGGCCTCCGGGTCATTGATGAATATATAGGCAAGGAGATACCCGATCGGCTGCTTGAACAGAAAAAGCAAAAGAAGCAGCTTGAATTACACCTTAAAAAAACACGTGAAGCTATACGGTTGTTACATGAAAAACCCTCAAAAGAATCTGATTTAACATCACCCATCAGGGATATTCTTGCCAAATTGACCGAGGAAAGACTATGGGATGCCGGGGTTGAAATAATTGGCAGCTGGTGCTTTTTATTTTACCAGAAATATCTTGCCGTGGAAAAATATCCATTAAAAACGCAGGACCTCGATATTCTCATACCTTTACCATATAAAGGGAAACCGTTTGATTTTGCCTTATTTTTAAGAGGGCTTGGGTTCGAGGAGCGGTTTAATCTGGACGGCTCGATTTTTTACAGTGGCAACCTTTTAAAAGTTGAATTTTTAGCTCCGCAAAAGGGCAAGGGATTAAAGCATACTGAATATGTAAAACAAATTTCAGTTTCCCCTCAATTATTGCGATTTCTGGAAATTTTAAGTGAAGAACCAATAACAATCAGTATTGCTCGTGGGATAAAAGTAAAAGTCCCCGCTCCAGCCTGTTTCATGCTTCATAAATTACTTCTCTCTACCCGTGCAACAAGAAAAGATAAAATGGAAAAAGACCTCCGCCAGGTAATCATTGCAGGTAAATTCGTACTAACAAATAAAAATGAACTTGCAAAACTTAAAAAACAGTGGGGGAAATTTCCCAAAACCTGGAAGAAATTAATTAAAAACGCTTTAAACAAATCTTTGGACCTGTTTCCCCTTGAGGCAGAATCAATAAAGGCGGTTGTTGCTATCTTACAGTAAGGTTACCCTACATGTTTAAAACAAAACAAGTTTTGTAGGGTAACAGATCAGGGGGCATATCGAGGGGGTAGCTATTTAAAACAACAGTCCTTTTTTACTTCCCTCATTCAAGCTTATAAAATCAGCGTTCATCCACGCAAATCAGCCTGCGGTGAGCCGTGAGCCTGTAGAACGGTCGAACCGCGTCCCATAACTCTTTATGATCAAAATCGGCACCAGCGGTTTTTCATTCGATGACTGGAAGGGCACCATCTACCCAGCCGGCCTGGCAAAGGAGAAGTGGCTCGCCTTCTACGAGCAGGAGCTTGGCTTCAAGGCCCTGGAGGTGAACTTCACCTACTACAGCCTGCCGTCAGCGAAAAGCTTTGAGGGCATGTCGCGAAAAACCTCTGCTGATTTCTCATTCGTGGTGAAGGCCTTCCGGGGCATGACCCACGAGATACGGGACAAGGCCACAAAAAAGATTCTGGACAACAAGGACGTGTTTGAAAAATTTCTCTTCTCCCTCGGCCCGATCATAACGGATAAAAAACTCTCCTGCATCCTCATGCAGTTCCCGTTCTCATTTCATCCCACGCAGGAGAACGCCGACTATCTGAAGACAGCGCGGGAGCGGCTCGGCGATATTCCCATGGTGGTTGAGTTCAGGAACCACGGCTGGCTTAAAGAAAAGACCTTTGACTTCCTGCAGAAAAACGCCATGGGCTACTGCGCGGTGGATGAGCCGCGGCTCGAAGGGCTCATGCCCTTTGCGCCCCGCGCAACATCTGCCATCGGCTATTTCCGTCTCCACGGCAGAAACAGAAACTGGTTCAATGCCCCGGTTTCCGAGCGCTATAATTACCTCTACAGCGAAGAAGAGCTGAAGGAATTCCTGCCCCCGATCCATGACCTTAGCGCAAAGACCAGTACGCTCTTTGTCTTCTTCAACAACTGCCACGCCGGGTCCGCGGCAAAAAACGCCGTGATGCTGGCGAAGATGCTGCTTGAGTCGCAGGCGCAATGATCATCACCATGCCGGTCTATACGCTTATTATTTGACATCCAAATTTCATTCTCCTATACTACCTTGCAACATCTGAAACAATTCGGCAGGCTTCGCGTTTCTTTGCGTCTTTGCGGTTATTTTTTTATTCGAAGGATTCCTGTATGGCCATTTTAGTGGCAGGCGGCGCCGGCTACATCGGGTCTCATGTCTGCAAGCTCCTGCACAAAAGAGGCTTCTCCGTTGTCGTCTATGACAGCCTGATACACGGCTATCGCTCCTTTGCCAAGTGGGGAGAGTTTATCCAGGGTGATATCGGCGACGCGGAGTGTTTAAGCTCGGTGTTTTCCCGGTTTAAAATCGACGTGGTGATGCATTTCTGCGCGTTCATCGAGGTGGGTGAATCAGTGGCAGAGCCTGAGAAATATTATAAAAATAATGTGCAGAACACCATCACGCTTCTTGAGCAGATGCGAAAACACGGGGTGGATAAATTCATCTTTTCCTCAACTGCCGCAGTCTATGGCATGCCGGAGAGAATCCCGATCGCGGAAGAGGATTGCAAAGCCCCCATCAATCCCTATGGTAAAAGTAAGCTCATGGTCGAGCAGATACTTGAAGACTATGCTTCCGCCTACGGCTTCCGCAGCATCCGCTTCCGCTATTTCAACGCGGCCGGCGCCGACCCTGACGCGGAAATAGGTGAGGCCCATGTCCCGGAGACGCACCTCATCCCGCTTATCCTTGACGCGGCACTGGGGAGGCGGGAGAGCATTAAAGTGTTCGGCACTGACTATGAGACCAAAGACGGCACCTGCGTGCGCGACTACATCCATGTGAACGATCTTGCCGATGCCCACATCCGGGGAGTTGACTATCTCCTTGGAGGGGGGCGTGACCAGTTATTTCAACCTGGGAAGCGGCTCCGGATTTACGGTGCGGGAAATGCTTGAAACCGTTCGCCGGGTGACGGGCCGGGATTTTAAGGTGGTCGAAACAGAGCGCCGGCCCGGAGACCCTGCCTATCTCATCGCATCGAGCGACAAGGCGCAGAAGGTATTAGACTGGAAAATCAGCTACAGCCTTGAAGACATTGTGCGAACTGCCTGGGCCTGGCAGCAAGGTTTGGCTGACAAAACACTAACGTAGAGTACGCTCATGAGCTCAGTAGTTGCCGGTATATTCAGAAGCAGAAAAACATCTGGATGAATTCAGGGAAGCTGTCATAGCGCTTGACAGCAGCTTTCCCCTGGAGAAAGAAGACCTGCTTGAGATCGGCCAGGCCTACTGCGACCGGTATCCGGAAACCTACAGCAAGCGCAATACCCAGCATGTGCAGATCGGCTATACCATGGCGCGGATCTGCGTCATCGAGAAGGCCCTGGAAGGGACCGACCCGAAAACCAAAAACATCTATCGCTCCATGTTCTACAGCCTCAATGCCATTGAGGAAAAGATAATCGGCCTCATTCAGGCTGACGGCTGCGAGCAGGTGCACGGAGATTATCAGCGCATATACGCCGGAATAAAACAGATTGAGGCGCTTATTGACGAGCTGCCGCGCGGCATGATAAAGGAAAAATTCATCGGGGGCTTAAGCGTTATCTATAACGTGGTCTACCTTATCAATCATTTTGTCGAAAAATGCATGCAGGAACTTAAAAGGTCATGAGCCATGCCCATATATGAATTCTACTGTGAAGACTGCAATACCCTTTTCAACTTTTTTTCCCGCACCGTGAACACGGACAAGCAGCCCCCCTGCCCGCGCTGCCAGAAACAGCTGCAGAAGCAGATGTCGGTTTTCGCCTGCACCGGTAAGGCCAAAGAGGAGGGCGGCATGGAGAACCTGCCGATAGATGAAGGCGCCATGGAAAAGGCCATGCAGATGATCTCTTCTGAAGCAGGCCGCATCAATGAGGATGATCCCCGCCAGGCGGCAAACCTGATGCGCAAATTAACCGAGATGACCGGCATTAAGCTTGGTGAGGGGATGAACGAGGCGCTCAAGCGCATGGAGGCGGGGGAAGACCCTGACCAGATCGAAAGTGAAATGGGGGACCTGCTGCAGAGCGAAGAGCCGTTTGAACTTTCGGGCGCTGCCGGCTCCGGTGGCAAGGGAAAAAAGCCGGCGCCGAAACGGGATGAAACCCTCTACGAACTTTAGAAAACTGCTGAAAAATAACCATCCGCCGCGTTGCGCTCCGCCCTCGTCTTTGCGGCGTACCACAAAGTACGCCTCATTCCTCCTGCTGTCCGCGCGCCCTGCATCTGAATGTTTTTGACCAGCCTTTCAGCTCTTTCCCAAAATTTTTCTTATAGCGGAAAAGAATTTAAGCAGCGCTCCCGGCCGCAGTTCTATGGCACCCTGGGGGCAGATCTCCATGCAGCAGAGGCACTGGATACAGGCATCTTCATGTATCCTGATTGCGCCGGCCGGATGGGTAATGCACTCTCTCGGGCAGGCGCGCAGGCACATCTCGCATTCCACGCACTGTTCTTTTTTAACCGTCGGCCGCGCGGTGAGATAGGCTTTAAGCAGGCGCATGATTGGGCCGGGAATTTTTGCCATCATGTCCTGAAACTGCGGTGCCTTGAAGTCCGCGACCTTCACACCCTCAATGCTCTCGCCCAGGACCGCTATTTCTTCAAGCCTGCCAATGCCGTAGCCATCCCTCAGGGCAACCATGAGAATCGGAACCTGCTCGGCAGGGATGTTCACGATTTCAGCAATCACGCGGTCCACTGCCACACCGTCAGCACCGGCAATCACCAGCCCGATGGGACGCGGATCGCCGAACCCCGGGCCCTGCCCTTCCATGCCGATGATGCCGTCAACAATAGTGAGCGTTGGTTTTACAAAATAGTAGAGGTCCAGAAGCATCCGGGCGAAATATTCTTTCCCGGCAGTGTGGGTCCGCACATGCCACTGACCTTTGCGCGCGGCGGGCACGCAGCCGAACATATTCTTTACTGCGAGGGTGAGCGTTGTTAAGGAGTGGGTCTTAAGCTTAGCCAGGTTGATAATTTTATCAACCTCCTTCACCACTTTTCCTATGGTGAAGTTTTTAAATACCCTGCCGTCCGGGTTGGACAGGTCAACCGGCTCAAACTCAACAATCTCAACGCCCAGCTCCCGCGCGACATCGCCGATGCCGCACTTGTCGCAGGCTTTTTGCGCTGAATCAAGCTGCGGGCTGTCTCCGATAACAGGAAGGGCCCCTGCTTCGCGCACCATGCGCGCCATTGCTTTCACCACCAGGGGGTGCGTGGTCACGCATTTTTCAGGAGGCCGGCCGATGAGAAGGTTCGGCTTTAAAAGCACTTTTTCTCCCGGAGAAATAAAATGCTTGATCCCTCCGAGCAGGTCCAGCGCCTCGACAATGCTTTTATAGACCAGCTCTTCCCGGTACTCGGGGCACCGTACTATTGAGACTGTGGTAGACATGGATGATCTCCTGATGGCACTATAAGCTGCCAGCGCTTCTGCTGCTCCGGCAACGTTGGTTTGTCAGCAGTTCGGATGAAGACCGCTTTTTCTGCCGCGTCTTCCCCGGCATTGTCATTGCTGCTGCGGCCGAACACATGAATCCTTTAAAAGGTATAGAAAACTAAGCCGGCTGATGCAAGCAGAATCAGCAAAAAAGCCAGCAGTCAAATTAATGGTAGATTTTCCCGGCTATTTGGGCTATTTGATGTAACAGAATTCTCATAAGATTACCCTGCTGACAATAGCAACCAAAGCACCTCCAGTCATATATACTATAGCAGCATGCAAAGCTAAGAAACGATCTAAAACGATATAAACGTTCCTGGTGTTTACCTTCCTGGAGGATACGTTCGGTGACCGGTGAAAAAGCAGAAAAAGAAAGCATCGTGCTCATTGAAGAAGCCATTGCTATTGCAGAAAAACTGAAAATAAAAAAGATCCTCATCGTCTGCGAAAAAGCAGTCCTCTTAAAAACAATCCCTGCCTACAGCGAAAAGTGCCAGTTCCTGGTTGCCCTCTCACAGGAAAAACTTGCCGAAGACATTTTCCATGAAACCGTTATCTGTGACTTTAAGGGGGTAGCCCGCCGGGAGCGTCTGGACTATATATTGCGCACCGCTGTGGAACTGGGCACCTTGAAAAAGGGCGAGAAGGTTATCTGCCTCTACAGCCTGTCAGGCACAAAGCTGGTTGACAGCCTGCGGATAGTCAAAGGCGAGGAACATTACAGCCATATCTCAATGGGCGATTTAAAGCGGATAGCTAAAAATATTCCCACTGAGGTTCTGTATGCTCTGGTGAACCTGGCAGTGGAAATTGGCCGTGAAGGACGGGAAGGGGTTTCGGTGGGCACCATATTTGTGGTCGGGGATACGGAAAAAGTGGATGAGCTTTCCAAGCCCATGATCTTTGATCCGTTCCTGGGCTATCCGGAAGATGAGCGAAGGATTTCTGACCCGAAAGTACAGGAAAGCATTAAAGAGCTGACGCTCATAGACGGCGCTTTCATCATACGGGATGACGGCGTGGTCGTGTCTGCCGGCAGGTATCTGCACGCCGGCGGCGGCAAAACCGCTCCTCTCAGGGGCCTGGGTGCCCGGCATGCCGCGGCCGCGGCCATAACTGCCAGCACCGATGCCATTGCCATTACCGTGTCAGAATCAACCGGCACGGTCAGAATTTTCAGCTCGGGGAAAACCATAATGAGTATCAGGGCCTCACGGCCTCATCTGCTGGTTAAGAGATCTCGCTGACAGATAACCTGCCGCCATGGATATTTTCATAGCAGTTCTTCAGCTCGCACCATAGGACAGCCATGCGCACTATACTTATCTTACAGAACCCGGATATCGTGCCCCTGCTGAAAGGGTATCTCCGGTCCCTGGACCATGCAATTGTCGTGAATAACACCGCCGTGCCGGTACCGGTAGAGAAAAAACAGTTTACCATTCTGAAACAGATGGAGCTGTCAAATACATTTTACGGAGAACTGGCACTCACTGCCGAGGACCGGGTAATTTTCGATTGTTCCGGTACCCCCGCTATGAGCCAGCAGCTGGAAGCGCTGCGTTTCCAGTGTGCAGCAGTCCCAATACTGGTGCTTACCGATGCTGATGACGCAACTGCTGAACGTGAGCGCCATGATACTGTGTCGTTTCTTCCCCTCTCTGATCTCATCGTCGGCAATATTTCCCGATGCTGGGTAAAGATAGAAAATCGTAAAAAGGCGACCGCGCTTCAGCAGCTCGCCAGCGGCCATGAGCACATCCTTATTCTCACCCAGCATGACCCTGACCCCGATGCCCTGGCCAGCGCGCTGGCGCTGCGGACGCTTCTGGGCCGGACCAGCACAACAGCGCCTATTGCTACCTTTGGTGAAGTTACCAGAAACGAAAATCAGGTCATGATGCAGCTTCTGGACATACAGCTGCTGAAAATAACTGCCTCGGACCTGGAAAAATATTCCCGGATCGCCATGGTTGATGTCCAGCCCTTTTACTTTGGCGATCCTGAAATCAGGGCAGATATCATTATCGATCACCACCCCCGGATGGAAACCTGTGACGCCCCGTTCTGTGATATCCGGGTTCACTACGGGGCAACCTCAACCATCCTGGCAGAATACCTGATTGCCCAGGAGCACAAAATCAGCCAGCGCCTTGCCACGGCACTTGTCTACGGTATCAAGACAGACACGCTTTTTTTAGGCCGGGACATAAATCCAGCTGATATTGAGGTGTTTACCCACATCTACCCGCTCGCCAATCGTCACATGATTCTGCAGATGGAGCATCCCCGCCTCAACCCCGAAGAGATCAGCCTGTTTGTAAAAGCACTTAAAAGCCATCGCCTGATAGGTAATGTCGTGTTTGTTAACCTTGGCAGGGTAGAGAAGGAGCGGGAAGATATTATTCCGCGGCTGGCAGATTTCTGTATGCAGATTGATGATGCTCAGTGGTCATTAGTGTCGGGAATTGTTGAAAAGCAGATTGTGCTCTGCGTGAGAAACGTGGGGTACGTGGAGCATGCCGGAGAGGTGACCCGCCATGCTTTCGGCAAATATGGAAGCGCCGGAGGGCACCGTTCCATGGCACGGGCAGTGGTATTCGTTAGCAGAGTTTAAAAAACAGTTGAAAATATCCCGCAAAGAAGAGCTTGATAAAAATCTCATCAATCTGTTTCTCAAGGCCAGAGATGGTAATTAAAACCCTTCCCGGCCCCCCACAGCAGGGAAAGTATCCCGCCCCAACAGCAAGCCACATGTATTAAGTCAAGCAATTTCAGACATATATCCATGCAATAGTTTTTGGTTGACAAATCAAGGCAAAACCATTACTTATATGTAAATGGTTTACATGTAAAGTATTTATCGCTATTGGTTTTTATGGATCTGAGAGGGCGTTGATGAGAATACTTTTAATAAATACCAACCAGGAGCGCTGGCCCATACCTGCTGCTCCCATCGGTCTATCGCTTGTTGCTTCAAGCCTGAGAAAGGCGGGGCATGACATCAGGGTTATTGACCGGATGTTTCTCTTTTCGCAAAAAGAAGAGCAGAGAATATTTCAGGAAACAATTAATGAATTCAAGCCTCAGCTTGTGGGGCTGTCCATCCGCAATATTGACAATACCTGCATGTCGGCGTTGCGCTACTACCTTCCTGACATCAGGGAAGTAGTTGCTTTTTTAAAGACGCTCACCGATGTTCCGTTTGTTGTCGGCGGCCCGGGATATTCCCTGTTTCCGGTAGAAGCATTGAAATACCTTGGCCTCAAGTTCGGCATCCAGGGTGAGGGCGAAATAGCCTGCGTGCAGCTGGCTCGTGCCCTCACCGAAGGCTCATCCTATGAGCATATCGCGGGCCTTGTCTATCAGACAAACGGGAGCTATACCTGCAACCCGCAGCAGCTCATACCGGATGTAGAAATGATGCCGCCGGCAGCGTTTGATCTGCTTGATTATGAAAAGTATATCCAGAAAAAAGGTTATATCGGCCTCCAGACCAAGCGGGGCTGCGCCTTTACGTGCATATACTGCGAGCATCCGCGCATTGACGGCAAAACCTACCGTCTGAAATCGCCCCGGAGAGCAGTCGATGAAATCGTTGAAGCGCAGCGGTTCTGGAACCTTGACTATTTTTTCTTTGTTGACAGCGTCTTTAACTTCCCCACAAACCATGCCTGCGCCATCTGTGAAGAGATCATCCGCCGGGAGGTAAAAATAAAATGGTACGCCAACGTAAATCCGGTGGGCATCTCTGATGACATGGCCTCGCTCATGGCGCGCTCGGGCTGCATCGGTGCGGACGTGGGGATTGATGTCGCCTCAGAGGAGATGCTGGAGCGGATGGGTAAAGGGTTCACCCAGGCGGATATTGCCCGGGCCTCCGCCTGCTATAAAAAAGCCGGCATTGCCACCTCATTTCAGCTTCTGTTAGGCGGTCCCGGGGAAACCAGGGAGACCATCGCCGACGGTTTTAAGTTTCTGGAAAGCATGCCGCAGCCGGACAATATTCTCACCGTCTTCGGCATACGGATTTATCCTGATACGCCGCTCTTTGCCGTAGCAAAACCGGAAGACATCGTCTTTATGGGACCCTCCGGCGATTACCTGAGCCCGACCTTTCACTACCCGCACAACCTGACCCGGGAGGACTTCCAGATGGCAGAGGCCTGGTGTAAAAAATACCCGCACTGGTCAACGCCGCTTGATCCCTGGCAGTATTTTAACGTGATGCGGGTAACGCGGACGCCAAAGTTCGGAAAATTTAAAATAGACGCTGCAGCACCATGAAACCGCCGGAAACGCAGAACCGCAGCCGGTGTTCCCGGTGTCTACAAATCAATGGGGGATACTATGGAAGAAACCAGAGCAAAAGAAATATATATCATTGATGAGACCCTTCGCGACGGCGAGCAGGCTCCCGGAGTCTTCTTTTCCTGCAGGGAAAAAATCAGGCTCATTGAGGCGATGGAGGAAGCAGGCATCGATACGGTAGATGTCGGGCTGCCCATCGTTTCTCTCAATGAGGCAAAAAATATTAAAACTATTTTAAGTAGAAAATGGAAGATCAACCTGGCGGTCTCCATTCGCGCCAAAAAACAGGATGTGGATGTAGCGCTGAGCTGCGGAGCGCGGGAAGCATTTCTGTTTACGCCGGTCAGTGACATCCATCTCAACTATAAATTCAGCACCACCCGTGCAGAGGCGGAAGAGCGGGCCCTCCAGTCGGTTGAATATGCAGTCAGCCACGGCATGGTGGTGGATTTTGTGGCCGAAGACACGGCCCGGGCTGACATGGACTTTATTATTCCGCTCTTTGACCGGGTGGCGCGTGCCGGCGCTGATAAAATTATCATCTGCGATACCGTCTCGGTTCTCACCCCACAGGGAATACGTGATCTCTGCCTCACCATCAGGCAGAAGATGAAAGAAAAGATCCGCTTCGGCATTCACTGCCACAATGACTTCGGCCTTGCCACCGCCAACACGCTCGCAGCCATTGAAGCAGGCGTGGAATATCCGACCCTGACCGTCAACGGCATAGGCGAGCGGGCAGGAAACGCATCCCTGGAAGAAGTGGTGATGGCAACAGGAAACCTGCTTAAAATAAAGC
Organism: uncultured delta proteobacterium; assembly: GCA_963803975.1. GTDB lineage: Bacteria > Desulfobacterota > WTBG01 > CAIYCZ01 > CAIYCZ01 > JAPLIX01. Next base: position 39,062 of record CAWDOY010000002.1, on the reverse strand, counting down.
ACCACGTAAATACCGACAAGATCTATGCCCTTTCAAAGCTTGTGGAAGATTACTCCGGGATCATCGTCGCGCCCAATAAATCAGTCGTCGGCTACAACGCGTTCAGGCACGAGTCCGGCATCCACGTGGACGGGATTCTGAAAAATCTCGAAACCTATGAACCTATCCGGCCGGAAGAGGTCGGCCGGGACCGGGCATTTGTCCTGGGAAAGCACTCGGGCCGTGCTCTGGTGCGGCGCCTGCTGCAGGAACAGGGGATCGAGGCCAAGGCATCTGAGATTGACCGCATTGTTGCAGATGTTAAAAGGGAAAAGGAGAGCGATTCCAAGGGTGCCTTTCAGTTCATGAAAAATATCGTTGAGGTCTTCAACCAGAAGCATCTCGGATTTGATGAGCGCGTGTTCTGGAACATCGTCAACAGAGTGATCAATCAATCGCGGAAAGGCGAGCAGAAGGGAATGGCTTCCCGCTATCTTGAAGACAACTCCTCTCTGTACGCCACAGAGTAGCGCGCGCTGCTGCCGCTGATCAGTTACCATTAACCCGCAAACCACAAGACAGAATCAGTGTGCTTGTGGTTTTACTTCACCATGAAAAGCTCTAATACCTACACGCACCACATTCTCCTTAAGCATCGGACCGGCAACCGGCCTGTTGCAGAAAATGACTACGCGGAGTTTTATCTCGATTTTATTCTCGGCCACGATGCCACCACCGCGCTGCTCGTAGATGATTTCAACCGCCTCGGGGGAAAAATCTGGGACCGGGACCGGGTGCTTGTCACCGCCGACCATTTTGCGCCGCCTGCTAATGAAGAGCGGGCGAACATACTGAAGAAATTTCTCGACTTCTGCAAAAAAGAGCAGATTAAAAATCTCGAGCTCTTTTCCGGCATCTGCCACCAGCTGCTGGTTGAGCATCCGGCGATTGTTCCGGGAAAGCTCGTGATCGGCGCGGACTCGCATACTGTTATGGCTGGAGCGCTCGGCTGTCTTGCAACCGGCATGGGCTCAACCGATGTTCTCTATGGCCTCCTTACCGGCACTATCTGGCTCAAGGTCCCGGAGTGTTTTAAAATCACCTTCACCGGCACGCAAGGCCCGTTCATCCTCGGCAAAGACATAATATTAAAAGTGCTTGGGGACCTGGAAGAAGACGGGGCGCTCTACCGGTCGCTTGAGTTTGCGGACAGCACTAAAAACGGCATCACCATGGACAGCCGCTTCTCCATCTCAAACATGGTGGTGGAGGGCGGGGCAAAGGCGGGCATATTTATCCCCGATGCAATAACGCAATCCTATCTGAAAGAAAAAGGTGCTGATAATTACGCTGCGGTCACCGTACCAGAACAGCCGGTGTATGAACGGGAGATAACGCTCGACGTATCCTCTCTTGCTCCGCAGGTTGCTATTCCGCCGCATCCGAGCCATGCAGTGCCGGTCGGCGATGTGGCAGGAGAGCATGTTGATCAGGTGTATATCGGCTCCTGTACGGGGGGGAGGGTTGAAGACCTGCGGATTGCTGCAGAAATCCTGAAGGGGAAAAAAGCCGCGCCCTACTGCCGGCTTGTGGTAATTCCTTCCTCAAACAGGATTTATCTTGCGGCCATGGAAAAGGGCTACATTCAGACACTCATAGAAGCCGGCGCTGCCATCTGCAACCCGAGCTGCGGCCCGTGCGGAAAAATTGATAAAGGCATCATTGCCGAGGGCGAAACCTGCCTTGCTACCTCGAACCGGAATTTTGACGGCAGGATGGGAGGAAAGGGCAGCAGGGTTTTCCTCAGCTCAACAGCGACTGCTGCAGCCTCGGCTATTGAGGGAAAAATTACTGACCCGAGAAAATATTGTTAACAGGGCGCGGATTTACGCTGATCTGAGCAGATAAAAATACTTATAATCTGCGGGCATCTGCGTCCAATGGTAACGTCTAACGCATGTTAAAAAAATCATTCATTGGAAACGCGTTTTTGCTGGGCGACCATGTCAATACGGACATCCTGCATCCGCCGGACTACTTCAGCCTGAAAAAAGACCGGATTGCTTCGGGGCTGTCCAAAGGCGCAGAGGATTTCTTTTCCCGGATGGCAAAAGATGATATTATCGTTGCCGGCAAAAACTTCGGCTGCGGCTCAAGCCGCGAATCCTCTGCCCGGTCATTTGCCTATAACGGCATCCGGGCAATAGTTGCCGAGTCGTTCGCCCGTATTTTCTTCCGCAACTTGACGAACCAGGGGATTTATCTCATAACCTGTCCGGGCATAGCAAAAAAAGCAGTTCAGGGAGAGCCGCTTGTTATTGACCTTGAAAAGCTTGAGGTAAGAAGCACGCATCAGGGCTGGGCGCTTCCCTGCAGTCCCCTGCCGGAATATATTCAACGTGTGCTGGAAAAAGGCGGGCTGCTGAAGTTCCTTGAAGAGGAAATGAAAAACAAATTAAATTCTTGAGTTACCGGCTCCTGAACTCATAACCCCTAAACTCCGCAACGCCAAAGGAGACCTATCAGTGGAACAGATCGATTTTCTTTTTGTGCATGTACCCAAGAAAAGCAGCTTCTACAAGCCGCTTGGCGAGTTCATGAACATCACCTTCATGCCCATGGGCATTTTTGCCATGTCTGACTACCTGAACAGAAACGGCTACTCATCGCAGATTATACATCTGGGTGTCGAATGGATTGAAGACCAGACCTTCTCTCTCGTTGAGTGGCTGAAGGATAAAAAGGTGAAGGTAATCGGCATGCCCATTCACTGGCATTACCAGGCATACGATACCATAGAAGTGGCAAAAAAAATTAAAGAGCGTTATCCCCATATCCTGATTGTTCTCGGCGGCTTTACCGCAAGCTTTTTTGCCAAAGAGGTCCTTGAAAACTTTTCCTGCATTGATGCCGTGGTGCGGGGCGATGGTGAAAGGCCGGTCGTTGCTCTCATGCAGGCACTCTCCGGCAATGCCGCTGATTTCAGCCCGGTTCCGAATCTTACCTGGCGCAGGGGCGCAGAGATTGTTGAAAATCCCCTGAGCTATGTTGCCGAGAAAAAAGATATTGATGAGCTCAACTTCACGAATCTCAAGCTTCTGAAAAATTACCCCACCTATGTGCGCTCCTTCAGCTTTCCCCTGGCGTGGATGAAAAATTTCTCTCCGGAGAAAAATATCAAGCACCACTCCATCGGTACCTCGCTCTTTCCCCTCGCGATAGGCCGGGGCTGCCCGGTGAACTGCTCATTCTGCGGCGGCAGCTACGAGGGGCAGCTGATTATCAGCGGACGGAAAAAGGTCATCTTCAGAGAGCCGGAGAAGGTGGTTGAGTCGATGGAGCAGGCCAAGTCCTACGGCTACCAGACCATGTCGGTCTGCTATGACCCGACGCCCAAGGACGACCGCTATTTTCAGGAGCTGTTCAAGCTGATCAGAAAAAAGAACCTGGGGCTTGACTGGTACTTTGAGTGCTGGGCCCTGCCGACAAAAAGCTTTATGGAAGCGTTCAAGGAAACATTCCCCGGCAAATACTCAATACTTGCCATATCCGCTGAATCATCAGCTGAGCGTGTGCGCAAGATGAACAAGGGCTTCTTCTACTCCAACCAGGAGCTCTATGAGACCCTTGACTTCATGAAGGAGCGGGATATCTACCTGGACATGTTTTTTACCGTGGGCATCCCGCACGAAACCATAGACGAGGCAATGCAGACCAAGCAGATGATGGCGACTATCAGCAAGCGCTATAAGAAAATCCTGAAGCGCATGATGGTATGGACCATCCAGATCGAGCCGGGGGCCCCGCAGTTCCTGCATCCTGAAAAATACGGCATTGTCAGCGACCGATCAACCTTCATGGATTTTTACCGCTCCCACGGCGGGCAGGATTCAGACACCTACTCAGCCCTCGGGTATTATAACAACACCTTCTTTACCGGCGCGGACAAGCAGTATAACGCCCACGAATTTTCTGAAGAGATGCAGAAGCTGAAATGTGATCACTTCTGCTTCCTGCACCCCGATGCCAGGAAATATAATACGCCGTTCAAGGGCCGGGTCTACTGCACCTACCGGTCTCTGTACTGGAAGTTAAAAGGCCTTGATAAAAAACCTGCAAAGCGGGATGTGTTTACATAAACAGCTATAAGCTGTCAGCCTTCAGCTTTCAGGTCCGGTAAGCCGCATGAGCTGATCGCTGACAGCTGAACGCTCAACATCTTTAAAAATGTCCACCATGTCCTCTATTGCTCCATACGACTACGATGTCGCTGTCATCGGCGCCGGCCCGGCCGGGATGACCGCGGCCATCCGCACCCGCTGGGTCAAGAGCTACAAGGCCGTGCCCTGCAGCACGGTCATCTTTGATAAAGCAGGGCTCGGCGGTCTTGCCAAGTGGCGCTCCTGCATGCTCACGGGGCCATCTTTTCATCTCATGGGCGCGGATGTGGTGGGCCGCTTCAGGAAAGATATTGAAGATCTTGAAATACCCCTCATCCCGTCACGGGTCATTAAACTTGAGATGGATGGGGCAATTAAAATAATCCATACCGACGCGGGGGAAACAATTCGCACGCTCGCGGTCATTATTGCCACAGGTTTTCGCAGCCTCTGCAATGAGCAGGATTACCTGAAGCAGATCGCCATCACCTATATGGGCTATGAGTTTTTCGAGGAGCTGCTCAACAATTTTTTCAGCATGGATGGCAGGCAGACCGCCCTCATTGTGGGCAATGAATTTACCCGGAACCTTGTTGACCTGATTGAGGCCTGCAACAGGGGACGGCACACGGTCATCTATCTGATTGATTCAAACGCGGCAGAGGCTCCGTTTCCTGCTGCTGCCGGGTCCGTTTTACAGGGCAAAATTATTCGCTACGAAGGACAAGGAGCGCTCGAAGGGGTACGGGTTCTTTTAAAAGGCGGGGAGGAGCGGTTTATACCCTGCAAGAAAGTTCTGCTTGATTATAATTCTTACGAGCTGTCGCCTCTCTATGATTTTGACAGTGCGGCTTTAAAGAAGGACGCACGCGGGTTTATTGAAGTTGACCGGGAAATGAAGACAAGCCTTCCCGGTGTGTATGCCGCAGGAGATGTGACCGGGCTTTACGCAACCGTCGGCAGATCAATCGGCGACGGCATTGTTGCCGGCTTCAGCGCCTATAAGCACCTTTTCAAGCTTAAATTCAATTGCGAGCCCTGTCTGTTTGCCTATGCGGCACAAGACGTGAAGATCACGCCGGGTTTTAAGGACCTGCCGCGGCCGGCAAAGAACCTGCGGCCAAAACTGCTTGTGTCAGCAGAGAATGCCGCGCGTATTGCCGCAGAATACGGTGTCAAACGAAAGGGTATAGAAGCGTTTTTAAACTCCTGCGCGGGAATTAAAACCATCACGGAGCATCTTGCGGATAAATCTTTGGAAGAAAACGAGCTGTTTGATTTCATCGAATTTCTCCTGACAAAAAAAGCGGTAGCTCTGCATCTTTAGCGCACAGCGGCCAGCTTTCAGCCTTGATTACATTATGGCGACTATCTATCACCGCATAACAGAATATATTAAAAGCTCTTTTACAAATCGCGACGAGAACGCCTTCAACCGACTGGCGCTTGAAGTGTTTTCGTTCCAGTATACAAATATCCCGATCTATCAGAAACTCTGTGATAAAAGGGGCGCTGCACCAGGCAAGGTTTCTTCCTGGCGCGACATTCCCGGCATCTCAACAGAAGGGTTCAAACTGTTTGAGCTTTTTTCAAAACCGCCGGCTGAAGCAAAGCGGATCTTCAGCACCAGTGGCACCACCCAAGGGGTTAAAAAAGGCCGCGCCCTGTTTTCTGAAGAAGGTCTTGAGCTCATGGATACCGCGATCCTTGAAAATGCCCGGCGCTGCCTGTTCCCCGACAGCGGCAAATATCGCTTTCTCATAATTGCCCCGCCCCCGGAAAAAGCACCGCACATGATAATGGCCTATGGCATGGAGCAGCTTAAAAAAAAATATGGTCTGCCGGGAAGCCGCTTTCTGATAGGAGAACGGGGCTTCGTTCCCGAGGAGCTGGCAAAAGAGCTGAAGCTCGCTGAGCACGAAAACATTTCAATCGCGCTCATTGGCGCATCGCTTGGATTCTTAACCTTCTTTGACTACTGCGCGCTGCAGGGGCTTGCCTTCAACCTTCCAGCCGGAAGCAGAACGCTTGATGCTGGTGGGTATAAGGGTAAGGAGAGAGAGATAGCGCGGGATGAATTTCTCTCCCTTGGCAGCAGGTTCCTGGGGATTCCGCCCGCTATGAGTATTAATCTTTTGGGTATGACCGAGCTTGGCTCACAATTTTATGACAATGCCCTTAAAAATCATTTCAACGGCTCTCCGGATAAACGCTGCAAGGAAAACCCGCCCTGGACCAGGACGCTGGTTTTTGACCCACGCACCATGAAAGAGGTTCCGCTTGGTGAAAAAGGTGTTCTCTGGCATCTTGACCTGACGAATCTGGAGCGGGTTGCTGCCATTCAGACCGATGACATCGGCCGGCGCTGCGAACAGGGATTTGAGATTCTCGGCCGTGCCCGCGGCTCGGAGGCACGCGGCTGTTCGCTTTCTATAGAGGAGATAACAAAGAAGTCATGAGAGAGCTCGCGGTAAAAGGCTACTACCTTCCGGAACCGCTCCGCGCGGAAATTTCAGGCTTCAGCTATTCCGTTCATGAATTCCCCGAGCAAGACGCGGTTATGCGGGTGGAGTTTCCTGTCGTCACGCCCCGGTTCCTGGAGAAGGTCATAGCCTTTTTAAAAGAAAAAAAAGCCTATCTTGAATCTTTGCCGGTTGCAACCATCGCAGACATTCTGGACCGGGCTTCAGAGCAATGGCTTGATGATACATCCCCGAAAAAAGTTGCTGCGGTTGAGGCCATTTCCCTGTTTACCGGCTTTTCTCCCGAGATGGTCAGGGAATCCATAAGGGTGGAGCATCTCTCCTCCCGCAGGGACGACCTGCTGCGGGCACTTCGCTCAGAGCTTGGAGACCCGGCATTTCTCGACGGGTTTCATTATTCAAAAGAGCGCGGCTGCCATTCAAAAGCAACAGGACCTGAGCTGACAGCTGCCATATTTTCCTCCAATATTCCCGGTCTCCCGCATTTGAGCGTGATGCGCTCGTTTCTGGTGAAGGCCCCGATTATGGGAAAGGCTTCGCGGGAAGAGCCCATATTTCCGCCCCTGTACGCGGAAACGCTGAAAGAAATTGATCCGGAACTAGGCAACTGCCTGGCGATACTTTCCTGGCATGGCGGCGATGAGGAAATTGAAAAAATTCTTTTTAACCACTGCAGCGTTATTATTGTCTACGGCAGCGAAGCAACCTGCACCTCTGTGTGCAAGCGGGTGCCGCCGGGCACCAGGGTAATCTCCCACAGCCACAGGATCGGCTTTGGGGCGGTGGGAAGGGAAGCGCTAAATAAAAAAGCTGCCCCCGGGCTTGCGCAAAAAATAGCCTATGATGTGTCCACCTTTGACCAGTTCGCCTGCATCTCGCCTCAGGTCTATTTTCTGGAAGAGGGCGGCGCGGTGAGCCCCAAGGAATTTATGCCACTGCTGGAGCAGGCAATGAAAACCCAGGAGCAGAAGGCTCCTCCGGCACGGCTCAATATTGAAGATGCAGCAGTGCTCAGGCACCTGCACAATACCTATGAGCTCAGGGAGCTTGCGGGAGAGAATGTATTAATGCGGGCGGCAGAAAACCTGTCGTGGACCGTCGTGTATGAGCCGCTGAAGGAATTTCTTTCCTCTCCTCTGCACCGGTTTATCCGCATTGTTCCGCTGCCGGACCTGAAAGATATTGTCAATTATCTTGCACCCATCAAAGGGTATATGCAGAATGCCGGGCTTGCGGTGGGAGAGGAGCGGCGCGCGGAGATGTTTAATCTGTTTGCGCGCCTCGGGGTTTCACGCATCTGCCCGCCGGGCAAGATGCCGACGCCCTCGATGATGTGGCATCATGATGGCCTGCCCTGCCTCGGCGAGATGGTCCGCTGGACTGACGCAGAGATGTTTTAAACGGGTCCGGCGACATATAGCCGCCGCTGAAAACCATTGACAACAAACCGATTTTCTTTTATAAAGTATAGCCTCGATTGAAACTATAGAATAATTCCCCAGTAGCTCAGTCGGTAGAGCAGGTGGCTGTTAACCACCGGGTCCGTGGTTCGAGTCCGCGCTGGGGAGCCAGACAATTAAATAGGGACAGCGATTGTTACATGGTCGCTGTCCCTATTTTTCTTAGAGGTATTAAAAAGGTGATGGGCTTGGCTGGGTCAGCAGGCTATTTTGATGCATTAATTACAGAAGTTAGCCAGGTAAAGAAATTTTCAATAAGGACATTTTTTCTTATATTGTAATACTGCCAGGTTGGGCTCTCTAACCATATATTTCCCTCTCCGTCCTGTTTCCCTAACACCTTCCAGTATATTGGTGAAAAATCTTTTTTATTAGTGCTATACAAAAAGTTCGTCAGCGGTCGCACGGTAAAGTTTTCCTCTGCTGTCTCACCAACCTCATAAAATCGCTTTCCATCTCTTGACAGATATACCTTAAAGCTGTCGCATCCCTTTCCGTCCCAGCGTAGTGTTGGGCGACTGAAAAATACTTCACCGTTACCTGGTGATAGAAGCTGAATGGTTTTTTCTGTTATTTCTATAAGCACGATATCGCTACTTTCAAAGATACCGTCAGATACGGTTAATTCAAATTCATAAAAACCTTCGCTTTCTGCGACGAACGAGGCGATAACCTCATTCTCATTTTCCAGGATAACCTGGAGGCCGGAAATCTGTTTCCAGCGATACTGCAAGACATTACCATCGGTATCGTAGCTACTGGAACCGTCGAGCAGCACCGTATCCCCTGCCTGTACACTGCGGTCATACCCTGCATTCGCCACAGGGCTTGTGTTTATCTTAATGGTAGTCGTTGTCTCTACCGGAACCGTTGTTGTGCTTATCTCTACCGCAGTGGTGGTAGTTATCGTCTGAACCGTTGTTGTGGTTGTTGACGCTGGTGTTCCTCCACCCCCGCCTCCACCCCCGCCACCACCTCCTGCAGTAGTCGTGGATGCACTGCTGGTAGTGGTGGTTGTCGGGTATGACCGTCGAGGTAGTTGCAAGTCGGTTTCGGGATGATTGACGAGGTGCTGCTTGAGGTAGTTGGCTGCACAGTCGTGGTGGTTGTCGGGATAATTGACGAGGTGCTGCTTGAGGTAGTTGGCTGCACGGTCGTGGTGGTTGTCGGCCGTATCGTCGTCGTGGTGGTTGTCGGCCGTATCGTCGTCGTGGTTGTCGGGATAATTGACGAGGTGCTGCTTGAGGTTGTTGGCTGCACGGTCGTGGTGGTTGTCGGCCGTATCGTCGTCGTGGTTGTAGGGATGCTGGTTGTCGGGATAATTGACGAGGTGCTGCTTGAGGTTGTCGGCTGCACGGTCGTGGTGGTTGTCGGCCGTATCGTCGTCGTGGTTGTAGGGATGCTGGTTGTCGGGATAATTGACGAGGTGCTGCTTGAGGTTGTCGGCTGCACGGTGTTGGTGCCGTCGGTGGTTGTCGGCCGTATCGTCGTCGTGGTTGTAGGGATGCTGGTTGTCGGGATAATTGACGAGGTGCTGCTTGAGGTTGTTGGCTGCACGGTCGTGGTGGTTGTCGGCCGTATCGTCGTCGTGGTTGTAGGGATGCTGGTTGTCGGGATAATTGACGAGGTGCTGCTTGAGGTTGTCGGCTGCACGGTCGTGGTGGTTGTCGGCACGCTGGTCGTTGCAGGGGTAATAGTACAAGAAACTTCTGCAGAATAATTGCTTTCCACCAGGCTGCTGTTATACGCAGTTGCTGCAAAATAATATGTCTGTCCTTCTGTTAGATTAGTAATAATGCAAGAGGTAGCAGTCTTGCCTATGACATCCTTGCTTTGAGTATAATTTCCTGACGAATTACCATAGTAGATTTTATAGCCCGCAAGGTCTGGTTCTGTATTTTGATCCCAGCCTAATGTTACCTGACCAGCATAAACATGAGTAACGCAAAAAATAAGAAATAATGGGATTACTAGAAAAAAAGGGATGCTACAGGATATGCGTGCAGATAAGGATGTCGGAGTATTAGCTTGTATGTCTGATAATGTTTTCACAGTACCATCCAGAAGTATTTCCGTGCGAAACACATTCCCTGAGAGGTACTGTATTCGCCCGGCAACCCTGCTGCCATATCCTTTAGAAACGGACTTAGGCCAGTGGCTTTGCGTCCTACCTTTTCAGATAGTTTGCCTTTTTCGGTAACGACTTTATTTGTTAATAATTACTAATAATGATATTAAATCGAAAGCAAAGTTTATACCAACCAAAGAAAACGCTTGAATTCGGCTATCAACGCCCCAAGTGGCGGGATATTCTGGCCAATTTTGGATGGTAGAGTATTCTATTTCATACTCAGTTCAAGTAATAGAGGGGCTTCAAAAGGATTTGCGCAGTTAACGTATTTAGAATCCTATTTCGGGAAAATGAAGAGTTAAAATAGGCTTGTCCCAAATCAAGCGAACATAGAAACGCTTGATTAAAAATTCCATTGATGCACCTGCCATGGCAGGGCAGGACATCATTTTTTGTCAGTTTTACCTCTCATGCGAATAAAAATGGTGGCAGCATTACCACATTTGAAGAACAGTTTGCCGGTGACACTCATTCAGGCATATCTATCCCTTACACCGTTGTTCTGCCCGGGTCTGTGATCCTCTGCTATGCCAACCGCAGTTGATGTATGGTGCCAAAGGTGCTCAAAAACTGAGCAGTCCACTGATTGTACCCCAGTATCCGGTACACGATTTGGCGCCGGTACTTTCCTCCAGCAGTACCTTGCACTGGTGCCGACAACTACCACGACCGTGCAGCCGACAACCAACCACTACCTCCTCAGTTCTGGTGGAGGAAGCGGCAGTTCTATTAATAAGCCACTAAAACGGGGAAAAGGGGTCAGCGTCCTACTTTCTTTTCTATTGTGCGCCCGGTAGGGCGCAGACACTTGGAGGTGGAAGTTCTCTGTCTGGTGGTGTGGGAGGTGTAGGGCGCGAGCCCTGCAGCCTACCCGCTTATTCACGGGTGCTGAAGCACGGCCTATAGAATAAAGACCGGATCAACATCAACCGAGAGGCTGACGCCGCTTGCCTTAAGGCGGGGCTGGGCGTGGTTCAGAATGCGCGACGCAAGAAGCCGCAGTGATTGCAGGTGCGGGCTTTTCAGGAGCATCTGATAGCGGTACTTGCCCTTTATTTTTCCCCACGGCGCGGGTGCCGGTCCGAGAATCTCCACATGGCCCGTGAGCCTGCCCTGCGACCTGAGCTGTTCAGCGGCATTTCCCAGATCACGGGCATATTTAATAAGCCGCTCCTGATTATTTCCTTCCAGCCTGAAGTTAATCATCCTGGTGCATGGCGGATAACCAAGCTCCTGGCGGTGCTTCATTTCCGCAGAGAAAAATTTCTGATAGTTGTGCTCTCGAGCACAGATGATGCTGTAATGCTCCGGATGGTACGTTTGAATATAAACCGCACCGTGAACAGCACCCCGGCCTGCCCTCCCGGCCACCTGCGTGAGCAGCTGAAACGTGCGCTCGCCGGCCCGGTAGTCGGGGAAATTAAGCGAATGATCAGCGCACAACACGCCGACCAGCGTGACGCCCGGCAGATGATGGCCCTTGGCAATCATCTGCGTTCCGATGAGAATGTCCAGATCGCCCTGTATAATGCGCTTCAGTAAATTACGCGTTGCGCCTTTGGCTGCAGTCGTGTCGCGGTCCATCCGGGCGGTGCGCGCCTCAGGAAACAGAAGCTGTATCTCCTTCTCCAGCCGCTCGGTCCCCCACCCGAGCGGTATAAGAAAAAAGCTCTTGCACTGCGGACAGCTCTCGGGAAGCGGTGTTGAAAGGTCGCAGTAGTGGCAGCGAAGCTTCTTGTCGCGGTAGTGATGAATGAGGGAGACATCACAGTTTGGACAGCGGAAGGTATAGCCGCACTGCTGGCAGAGATACAGCGGGGCAAAACCGCGGCGGTTCAGAAAGAGCAGGCACTGCTCCCCCTTGTCCATCCTCCGGGCAATTGCATCCTTCAGGGGCGCAGAGATAATGCTCTGCCCTGCTCCCCCGGCATTACTGCCCAGCCGCAGATCGACAATGGTTATCTGCGGAAGTGCCCGGTCTTCGATGCGCCGGGGAAGGAGCCCCAGCTGATACTTTTTTGTCAGGGCATTGTGATATGATTCAAGAGACGGGGTTGCAGAGCCCAGGATAACCAGCGCCCTTGCAAGCCTGCCCTTGATGAGGGCAAGGTCCCGGGCGCTGTAGCGGGGCGCGCCATCCTGCTTGTAGGACGGGTCATGCTCCTCATCGACAATTATGGCCCCCAGGTCTTTAAACGAGGCGAATATTGCGGAGCGTGCGCCGATGACGATTTGTATCTCGCCGCGGCGGATCATGCGCCAGGCATCAAAGCGCTCGGCGCCCGAAAGACTGCTGTGCAGCATGGATACGCTCGCCTTGATGCGCGAGCACACGCGGTCCCAGAGCTGGGCGGTGAGGGCAATTTCCGGAACCAGCAGCAGGCACTGCCGCCCCTGTGCCAGGGTCTCTTCCATGACCTGCAGATACACTTCAGTCTTGCCGCTGCCGGTCACGCCGTACAGAAGAAACGGAAAAAAAACTCTCTCTGCGATTCCCTTCCGTAAGGTTATGAGGATGTCTTTCTGTTCTGCGGTGAGGGCATGTATTGGCTCGGGAAAAATATTTTCAACCGGCGCCGGCCGGCGCAACACCTCCCGCTCAGAGCATGCAACAGCTCCTTTTGCCACCAGGGATTTGATTGCCGGGCCCGCGTTTTTGAATTGTTCATTAATGACCCGCAGGGAAGCAATGCCGTTTTCCGCGAGGAACCGGTAGATGGCCTGCTGCTTTCCCTTTAAAGTCTCCCACCCGTCAGACTCTGCAGCAGCAGCCCAGGTTTCTTTTTTAATCCGGATGCCGGTCCGCACTTTTTTTTCGTCAAAGAGGATAAAGCCCTGTTTGCGCAGCCCGGAAAGGGAGTAATAGAGGTTGCGCCGGCCAATAGTTTTTTCTAATTTTTTAAGAGGGGTTTCTTTCTCCGCTGCCAGAGCCCGGAGGATCGAGAGGCTCACCCCGGAGACTGACTCCTTCTGAAGAGCGACGTGCCCCGCCTCAGTAATGGAAAAGAGCTGGCTGTAGGAGGTGTTGATGCCCTGGGGAAGGGCAGCGGCAATGGTTTGCCCCAGCGGGCAGTAGTAGTAGCTTGCAATCCACTGATAAAACTCGAGATCGTCGGTGCCGAAGAGCGGCTCCTCATCAAGCAGGTCCGCAACTTCTTTAAGCGCCTCGTGCGGTGCCGTCTTCGGGAACCCCACCACATACCCGGTGAGGGTTTTTTTGCCAAACGGGACGATCACCCGCATGCCTATCTGCGCATTGCCGGCATAGGATGGCGGGAGCTGATAGGTAAAATTTTTGTGCAGGGGAAGGTTTACCGCGACCTCGACGAGATGTTCGTGAGCCATATAATTATTAGTATCCCAATACGGTCAATCAGAGACCATTGGTAACTGCAACGCCGGAAAGAAGTTCAACCTGGGGCTCAGGAATAAAAAAAGTAAAAAATTTCCCGATTTCGTGAGTTCCCGATTCCACGATACAAGGTTTGTTGTTATGGCCCCAGGTAAAGCGGTGAAGAAAAGGAAGAAGGAGGGGTAAAATTTTTCCGGAATTCAGCTTCATCAAGAGCGTACAGCGGGCTTACTTCTATAACCAGGTCATCCGGGCATTGGGGAGCTTTCCCGGAATTTTTAAGCCATTGGGTGAAAAGCTGTATCATGGCCCTCTTCGCGGTCTTCGGCGAATCAACCCCGTCAAAATTTTTCACCGGAGAGAACTCCTCCTCGCGTTTCACCTGCATGGTCACCGAGCGTTTCGCAAAACCCAGGGCATCAAAGATAAACATTTCGAATTTAATTCCCTTCCCGGTCATTGGCATGAGCGTGCCGCCCTGCACGGCGAGGCATTCTATATCCTTCACGGCGATATGGCAGGGCAGGGCCGAGCCCTGGTCCCGGGTCAGCTTTTCTATAAAGCTGCGCTTCAGCATGTGGATGGCAGTATTGGCGCTGGCAAAGCGCAAGGTGCCGTCTGCCTTTTTCTCTGCCGTCTCCGCAGGGGTGAGTTCGCTGTATTCAATACAGCCCATGCGCCCGTTTATTTTCCCGATGATGCCGACCCGCTCTAAAGGGTCGGTCTTCTCCACCACCTTGGTTGACATCTCCGCCTGATGCTCAACGTGGGCGCCGATGAACACCGGATCAGCAATCCTGGCAAGGGGATTATCGACCTGGAAATAGAAAAGCTCTTCTATGCCCTTTTCCTGCATGTCCCGGAGAGCCCCTGACGCGTTCATGGCCGTGAGCGCTCCTCCGTGCCCATCAGGATTTTTAGACACGAGCCGGTTACGGCTCAGCAGCAGTTTGCCCTCGCGGTCAAGGGACGGGAGCTCTGCCTGCACCAGGAAGGAGACGTGATCAGGCGCGAGACCGAAATACTGGTTGTCGCTGAAAAAGCTCCTGGTCTGGGCGTCGTTCTCCCGTGAGGTCATGATATACCAGCAGAGGCGCCGGCCGTAGCGGCGCTCAAGCGCGCGTATGGATTCGCTGAAGAGCTGGAACAGGCTTTTACTCTTAACCGGGGAGAGGGGGAAGCATCCCTTGGGGCCCTTGAACCCGAGCCGTGTTCCCTGGCCGCCGGCAACAAGAAAGACTCCCACTTTTCCCTCACGCAAATAATCTTCTCCCAGGGAGATGAAGTTTTTACTGAACGGCGGAGCAAGGATTTCCGCGGTGTCAAAAACTTTTTCTCCGCTGCCCGCGCTCAGGCTTCTCAAATAGGTCTGATAGCGTGCTGCAAGCTGTGCAAAATTAATTTCGCTCAGGTCTTCGAGCAGGGCTTTCTGTTCTGCTGCCGGCATGAGGTCAAGGTATTGAAGGATATGATCCTGTTTATATGACTCGAGTTTCTCCTTCAGCCCGTGTTCTGCAATGGCTGTTGCCATAGGGTGTCCTTATGCTGTTTCGGTTCCGGTTTCGCGAGCGCGCATCCCGCTATAAAACGCTTATGTCCGGGACAGTATTTCCCGCACCTTTTGTATCAGGTTGTCCATGTTTGCTGACTTTACCACGTAGGCATCAGAGGCCCAGGTCTCCAGGTTCTGCTTGTACTCGCCGTAGGCAGTGCTTAAAATTACCGGCACATCACGTGACTGCTCGCGGATTATCTGCAGCGCTTCAATGCCGCTGCGTCCCGGCATCTTGATATCAAGGATGACCAGGTCGGGACTGGTTGCGGTAAATTGCTCAATGGCTTCATCAGCGTTGCAGGCCAGAATCACTTCATAGCCCTGTTCCTGCAGTTCTTCCTGGTACAGGAGCCTGATGCTCTCTTCATCATCTACGACTAATATCCTTTTCACGGCCTTCTCCCTGCCCTACCGGTTACTGGTGTCTGCCGGATACGCCTCCCGCAGATACATGGCAGCATCCTCCGGCGGCGTCGGGTTGATGTAGAACCCCGAGCCCCATTCAAAGCCTGCGACCTTGGTGAGCCGGGGTATTATTTCAAAATGCCAGTGATCATAGGCACTATCACTGCTGTCAAGCGGTGCGGTGTGCAGCATATAGTTGTACGGCGGGAAGCTCAGGGCGCTGTTGATTTTTTTAAGCACGGTGCTGAACAGCTCGGCGAGCGCCGAGAATTTTTCCAGCGGGGTCGTTTCAAATGAGCAGCGGTGTTCCAGCGGCAGAACCCAGGTCTCAAACGGAAACCGGGGAGCAAAGGGCTCGATGGCCACAAAGTCGCTGTTTTCCATCACCACCCGGGATTTATTTAAAAGCTCCTGGCGGATGATATCACAGTAGATACAGCGCTCTTTAAAGGTGTAATAGGACTGAGCCCCCGCCATCTCCTCAAGCGGCCGCTTGGGCACTACCGGAAGGGCGATGAGCTGGGAATGAGGGTGCTCAAGGGAGGCGCCGGCTACTTCGCCGCAGTTCTTAAAGATAGCGATGTAGCGCAGACGCTTATCCTGTTTCAGTTCCAGCATCCGCAGCCGGTAGGCAAGCAGGATATTTTTAAACTGCTCTACGGTGAGCGTTGAGGCGGTGGCTGCGTGATCCGGCGTTTCAACGATAACTTCATGGACGCCAAACCCGTTCATGAGATCATAGATCCCGTCGCCCCGTTTATTGAGGTCGCCTTCGCCCACCAGGGCAGGAAATTTATTGGGCACTACCCTGAGGGTCCAGCCCGGCTTGTCCGGCAGGGTATCCGGTTCACGGACGGAAAAAACCTCGGGCGGTGTTTTGTCTTCATTGCCCGGACACAGCGGGCAGAATCCGCCCCGACTTTTCGGTGCTTCAACGGCCAGATCGGAAGGACGTTTGCCCCGTTCAGTTGAAATGATAACCCATCTTCCAATAACCGGGTCTTTGCGTAATTCAGGCACGCGGATACTCCTTATTAAAAACGTTACGCTGTCAGTGCTTGGTAAACAGCCGTTATTAATTTCCGTTGCAAGCTACCGGCTGATTTTTATCAGGCTTTATCATCGGCTTTTTTTAATAATTCATGCAAGCTTAAATGTATTAAAAATTTCTTTTCCTCCCGGGGCTGGAGCCTGATTTTCCAGTGTGCCAGAAGGGTAGATCCCTGGAAGGTTTTTTCCAGGCCGTCCTCTGACCGTGACACCGTCTCCAGCGGAAAACGCCACACAACAGCTTCAGGGGAGAGTGCCAGGTCAAGGCTGAGGCCGGCCCATTCATCTTTCAGCGCCAGCTGTGCCACCTGCGTAACAGCGCCCGTTGTATTGAGGGCGCACGGTGCCGCATGAGCAGGGATAGTATACTGCCGGAGCGGATCATTTCCCGCAAGGAGCGTGAAATTAAATTCAATCCCGAACCAGAGGTCTGCGGCCCGGGGACTCTCATTGGTAATGCCGTACGCTGCCGCAAGGGTCTGGTGCGCATCATTGAGCGAAAACTGCTTCCGTACCGTGAGCGGTATCTGGCGATCTTTTTCCCACACCAGCCCCTGCCGTTTGAGGGTCAGGGTAACACACGGTGCAGCGGTCGCCTGTTCAATCTGTTCTATGGTGTACGGCTGGTTGATAAAGTCCCCCCGTTCTGTGTATTGACAGCGCGAGAAATTTTCCAGCGTTGTCATTTCACCCAGAAAATGGTCAAGGAATGAATAGCGCCGGTACCAGTCATAGAAGAGTTGGTCAGGGACGTCGTCGGCCTGAGGCGCAGCATTGTGGTGCAGGGAACGCGGCTGGTCCCCCGGCCGGGGAGCAGGCAGTTTTTCTTCCGGGAGCTTTAGCTTCCGGTGGTAGGCTTCCATTTTGCGTGACACCACATCGGTGAGATTAAAGGAGCGGGGTTTAAAGTCAAGCTCAAATAAAGCTCCGCCGTAGCGGGGAGTAAAATAGGCATTAAAAGAGCGCGCTGATACTAAAATTTCCCGGGACAGATCCCGGTCAAAATCGCACACGCTGTAGCTGATCCAGGGAGCGGTGCCGGACCGGGCGGCATCGATAATATTCTCCGCGCTGATGAGATGTTCATAGACGGCATGGCGCAGGTAATTGAGATAAATGCCCCCGAACAGCCCGTGCCAGTAAGCACCGTTACATTGAGCTTTATAGAGCTCCCGCTGTGCCGCCTTGATGTCGATAGCGTCACCCGGGCCTCCGACAGACTGTTCCCACTGCTCGAGCTTTTCACTCACCAGCAGCATTTTTTTATGCATCTGATTGCTCTCCGGGTATTTCACCATAAAATTGTTCCAGTAGCCGCCGCGCAAAAAAGCTGCGTACTTATCCCTGATCTGCAGGCTGCGCAGGCGCTCGACCAGTTCTTCATACCTGATACCGGCATCTGCCGGCAGCGCCCATTCCATCATCTCTGCATAAGAAAGGGTGGGCAGGTAAATGGGGCCTTGCGGCGGGTGAGCTGCCTGGTGATCGGAAAAGAGCTCCATGCTGATGGTCTTCTGGTTTTTCTCCAGAAGGGTGAAAAACGCCTCAAGCCAGCCCTTTTCATAGACCCAGGCATGGGTGCCCGGCCACATGCCGAACTTCTCGCCGTCATCGCCGTAGGTTATAGCCACCTCCTTGCAGTCACTGGCGCGGAACAGCAGGTATTCGATGGTCTTTTCCGGCTGCTGAAAGGGGACGCTGTAGCGAAGCGTCATGTCGATGGGGAACAGGGCCAGGGGATAGCCTTCTTTTTCTGTGACAAAGTATCCATGGATTTCTTCGGGCGACAGGCCGGCATATAAAAAGTGGGTGCTGTCAAGGAGGGTATAGGAGAGCCCGGCGGGCGCTATAACGCGCGGCAGCTCAGGCTCCCAGACCCGTTCAGCAAGCCAGATGCCGGCCGGGGCCCGGCCGTATTTTTCCCGGATAAAGTCGCTCATCATCCCTATCTGGCCGAGAATATCCCGCTCCCTGAGCATGGAAAAGATCGGCTCATAGAACCCGCCCCCCAGCAGTTCAACCTGCCCTTTATCAACCAGGTTTTTAATGCGCCCGAGAAACTCAGGCTGCTCTGCTTCAAGCCACTCAAGCAAAGGCCCGGAAAAATGGAGCGTGGTCTTAATCGCAGGATGCTTTTCTAAAAGGGAGAGAAAGGGAGCGTAGGCGCGGTCAAAGGCGGCGCGAAAGATATGATCAAAATTTCCGACCGGCTGGTGGTTGTGGATACAGAAGAGGAACGAGACGTGTTTCATACACTGGCGTATCCGCACTGAACATGCTGGTGCCTCAGCTCTTGCGGGTTTTCTCCTGCTGTTCCTGCTGTTCTTTACACTCGATACACAGGGTCGTTACCGGTCGCACTTTGAGCCGGTCTACGGAAATTTCCTCGCCGCACACTTCGCAGATGCCAAAGGAGCCATTGTCAAGGCGCTCAAGCGCTTTCATGATTTTCGGGCGAAGCTTGCGCTCCCGGTCGCGCATGCGCAGCACAAAGTTGCGGTCTGACTCAAGAGTCGCCCGGTCAGTCGGGTCAGGAAACGTATCATCCTCATCGGTCATTCCAACAACCGTATCCTTGGCGCCTTCCGAGATATCTTCCATCCATTGATTTAGAAGGGATCTGAAATATGCTAATTTTTCTTCATCCATTATAAAAGCCCCCCACCGGGGTGAATGTTGTTAATAAATAAAAATAGTACTCCCCTGTTAAAATGTAAAGCATTAAATGGGAGATCGCTCATAGACACCGCTCTTGCCGCCGCTTTTTTTCAGCAGTTTAATGCCGGAAATAATGATGCCCCGGTCAACTGCTTTGCACATATCATAAATCGTGAGCGATGCCACTGCTACTGCCACCAGGGCTTCCATTTCAACCCCGGTCCTGCCGGTAATTTTCACCCGCGCCCGGACGTCAATCCGGCTTTCCTTCTGCCGCGGCTCAAACGCCATTTCCACGGCGGTTATGTTAAGCGGATGGCACATGGGAATAAGCGCAGAGGTCTTCTTGGCGGCCATAATGCCCGCAATCTGGGCAGCCCCCAGGACATCTCCCTTCTCAAGTGAGCGATCCATAATTCTGCGCAATGTTTCCGGTTGCATGGAGACGGTCGCCTGGGCAAGCGCTTCCCGCATGGTTTGCCTTTTCTGCGTCACATCCACCATGCGTGCCCGTCCGGTTTTGTCAAAATGGGTCAGCTTGCTCATAGGGAAGAAAGCGCTGCATTATTTTTAAGTATTGTATCTTTACATAGTAAATTATATGTTAGTGAGCGTCAAGCAAATTATAACCCCGGAAACTGGGCGCGTTTTTATAAACTATTTGTATGCCAGGAGCTGTTTGCTGATGACTAAAATCTCATTGTCATTACTTCCGGTTTTTGATAGTAGTCCTTTACATACACCATAATTGTTAATAGGGGGTAAAGGCAAGCGGTGCTTTCCAGGATTTTCAGCAGCTCAATTCTCGGCATTGATGCCTACCTGGTAGAAGTAGAGGTGGACATCAGCCCGGGCCTTCCCTACTTTTCAACCGTAGGGCTCCCGGACGGCGCGGTCAAAGAGAGTAAAGACCGGGTCAAGTCCGCCATAAAAAATATGGGGTATGACTTTCCGGCTACCAGGATTACGGTCAACCTCGCGCCTGCTGATATCAAGAAAGAGGGTTCTGCCTTTGACCTGCCCATTGCCGTCGGCATCCTGTCCGCGCAAGACCATCTCAATAAAGAAGTGCTCGGCACCTATGTGCTTATCGGGGAGCTGTCTCTTGACGGCCGGGTGAAGGCGGTGCGGGGCGTGCTTCCGGTTGCGGTTGCCTGCAGGGAAAAAGGCCTGAGCGGCATTATCCTGCCGCGGGAAAACGAGCGGGAAGCCGCGATTGTCGAGGGGATCGATGCTATCGGCATTGAGACGCTCTCCCAGGTGGTGGAGTTTGTAAACGGCAGGCTGGAGATAAAGCCGGCCCGGGTAAACCTTGACGAGCTGTTTAATGCGCATCAGGACTATGGCATTGATTTTTCAGACGTGAAAGGACAAGCGCATGCCAAGCGGGCCATCGAGGTTGCGGCAGCAGGCGGCCACAACCTGCTCATGGTCGGCCCGCCGGGTGCCGGTAAAACCATGCTTGCCAAACGGATCCCGACGATTCTGCCGCGGCTCACCTTTGATGAGGCAATTGAGACGACCAAGATTCACAGCGTGGCAGGGCTGCTGGGCCATGGCTCACCGCTGATTGTCCACCGGCCGTTTCGCTCTCCCCACCATACCATTTCCGATGCCGGCCTGATCGGCGGCGGCACCATCCCGCGGCCCGGCGAGGTGAGCCTGTCCCACAATGGCGTATTATTTCTTGATGAGCTGCCGGAGTTTAAAAAGAATGCATTGGAAGTGATGCGGCAGCCGCTGGAGGATGGCAAAGTGACCATCTCCCGGGCGGCAACCTCCATCACCTATCCATCCCGGTTCATGCTGGTTGCGGCCATGAACCCCTGCCCGTGCGGCTATTTCGCTGATCCCCAGCATGAATGCACCTGCACCGCGCCCATGATCCAGCGCTACCGCTCTAAAATTTCCGGGCCCCTGCTTGACCGCATCGACATCCATGTGGAAGTGCCGGCGCTTAAGTTTCAGGAACTCTCCCGGGATACGGTAACAGAATCTTCTGCCGACATACAGAGGCGGGTAAGCCATGCCCGCTCCATTCAGCAGAAGCGCTTTAGCCGGATGAAAATTCACTGCAATGCCCAGATGAGCTCCCGGCATTTAAAGGCCTTCTGCCAGGTGGATGAAGCGTCAAAGCGGCTCCTTGAAACCGCGCTTGACCGGCTGGGGCTTTCGGCCCGCGCCTACACCCGCATCCTGAAAGTCAGCCGCACCATCGCTGACCTTGAAGGCGCAGAACAGATACAGTCTTCCCATATCTCCGAGGCCATCCAGTACCGAAGCCTTGACCGGCAGTTCAGGTTTTAATGCGTGACAACAGAGCGGGTAAAATCAAATGGCTGGTGCTGTTGTACTGTTTGCCAAAAATATAATTTAATGAATCCGGCATAAGGATATTTTTTTAATCTAAGACAGGTTTTTTCTATGCGCATATTACTGGTTGAAGATGATGCTAAGATTGCCTCTTTTATTGTCAAGGGGCTGAAAGCCGCGGGCTACGCGGTGGACCATGCCCGCGATGGCGAAGAGGGCCTTCATCTGGCCTTAAGCGAGCCCTATGACACGGCCATCATTGATATTATGCTGCCAAAACTGGACGGGCTTGCGCTCATCGAAAGAATGCGCAGCGCGAAGCTGCGCACGCCGGTCATCATCCTCAGCGCCAAAGGCTCGATTGATGACCGCGTTAAGGGGCTGCAGACCGGGGGCGATGATTATATCA
This sequence comes from uncultured delta proteobacterium, assembly GCA_963803975.1. GTDB lineage: Bacteria > Desulfobacterota > WTBG01 > CAIYCZ01 > CAIYCZ01 > JAPLIX01. The sequence goes on along the minus strand of CAWDOY010000002.1, from coordinate 17,107 downwards.
CCAAGCCGTTTGCTTTCTCCGAACTGCTTGCCCGGGTACAGGCGTTGATGCGCAGAGCCGGCGGACTTGCTGAGCCGACCGGTCTTACCGCAGGGGATTTGTCCATGAACCTCCTGACCCGGGAGGTGACCAGAGGTGCTAAAAAAATTGAGCTGCAGCCGATCGAGTTTTCTCTGCTTGAGTACCTCATGCGCAATGCCGGGCAGGTTGTTTCGAAAACCATGATCATGGAACATGTGTGGAATTACAATTTTGATCCCCAGACCAATGTGGTCGAGGCGAGAATCTGCCGGCTGAGAGATAAAATTGACCGGGATTTTGAACAAAAGCTGATCCACACGGTCAGGGGAGTGGGCTATGTCCTTAAGGAAACTGCTTAGCCGCCGCTCTACCCTCGCCTTTCGGCTGACCCTCTGGTACGCCGGGATCTTCACCGTCTCATCCTGCGTTGCCTTTCTTTTATTCTACCTGCTCATCACCTCCGTAATCCAGGACCGCACTGATCAGGAGCTCATGGGCCAGGTCAACCGCTTTTCAACGCTGCTTGCCGCAGAGGGGACCAAGTCGGTGCAAAATGCCGCCGTGATTGAAGCCCAGGCCGCAGGGGTAAAAAAAGTTTTTTTTCGCCTCCTGTCCCAGGACGGGCAGGCGTTTTCCTCTTCCACCATGGCGTACTGGGAGGATATCACCATCCGCGAAACCGCCATACAGGAGCTGCTTCACGGCCAGCGACCGTGTGTTTGAAACCATCACCATTGCGGGCCGCAAGGATGAAGTGCGTATCCTCTATGCCATGCTCAGCCCGAGCATCATCCTGCAGGTAGGGCAGACCATGGAAACCTATTCGCGATTTTTCGACGCCTTTAAGGGGATCTTTATCGCCACCATGACCTTTCTGATACTGCTTGCCGCGGGAGTCGGCTGGTTCATGGCACGGCGGGCGGTGTCGGGCGTGGAGGCAGTCACGCGGACAGCGCAGAAGATAACCGGCGGCTCTCTTGAGGAACGGGTTCCGGTAAAACAGCGGGGCGATGAAATCGACCAGCTCGCAACGACCTTTAATCAAATGCTGGACCGCATCCAGATCCTGCTCACGGAGATCAAGGAGATGAGTGACAACATCGCCCATGACCTGAGAAGCCCGGTCACCCGGATTCGCGGCATCGCAGAAGTGACCCTCACCACGGCAAAGTCCCTGCATGAATACGAGAGCATGGCGGCCAGCATTATCGAAGACTGCGACCGCCTGCTCGCCATGATCAACACCATGCTGCTGATTTCAAAGACGGAAACCGGCGTGGATAAACTCGCCTGCGAGAAGGTGAACATTGCCGGCCTGGTACAAGAGGCATGCGAACTGTTTGAACCCTCTGCTGAAGATAACGGTATTACCCTGAGCTGCAGTGTGCCCGGAGTGAGTGAGCTGGCAGGAGATGCCCGCATGCTTCAGCGGATGCTCGCCAACCTTCTCGATAACGCCATTAAATATACCGCAGCAGGAGGTGTGGTAACGGTTTCCATCTCGGAGAATAATACCCAGGTCCTGGTCTCGTGTAAAAGATACCGGATGCGGCATTTCTCCGGCTGACCTTTCCCGGACTTTTGAGCGATTCTACCGGTGTGACCAGAGCCGGTCAAAACCCGGCATTGGTTTGGGCCTGAGCCTGGCCCGGGCCATAGCACGCGCTCACGGAGGAGACATCACTGCCGCAAGCGTCCCGAATCAGGGAAGCACCTTTATGGTCACTCTTCCAAAGACCGCACCGCAGGACTTTCTCACCCGCACAGCTTAGTCCTTCGATTCGCAAATAAAGTGACGTATGTGATCCAAATAAAAGCTTTACAATGCTTACTCAGCCCTTCGAAAAGCATCAACCCCGGCGGTAAGACTCCCCGGTTCTCCCGCGCTACCCGTTCTATCCGCAACATTACCAATCGGTAACTTTACGGTCATCTTCTTGTTAAGCGTGACACGTATACTTGAGGCAGAAAGAACGGCTGGGCCCGGTCGAAAACCTTACATCACAAAAAGGAGTTTACCTCATGGAACAGAAAAAAAAATTCAAAACAATTTTCATTACCCTGTTAGCGGCAGCAGCCATGGTGGGACTCGGCTACGGCATGGCAACGGCGCTGAAGCCTGACGCCATTGACAAGTCTTTGCCGCCAAATAATCAACCGGCTGCGTCAATGGCAACGGTGTCAGGTACACCCATGGTTCCGGCAAACTTCAGCGACCTTGCGGAACAGGTTCGCAGCGGCGTGGTCAACATCCAGGTGGTTAAAAAAGTAAAGAATGTCGGCTTCGGAGCCCCTCATTTCAATGGAAACCCGTTTGGCGGGAGGAATCCTTTCGATGATTTTTTCGGTCCTTCTCCCGAAGGGAATTCGCCCAGAGGTTTTGAGCAGCGGGGCGTCGGGCTCCGGGTTTGTCATGAGCGAAGACGGCTTTATATTAACCAATAACCATGTGATTGAAGATGCAGACAGGATCAAGGTCAAGTTCGCGGACGGAAAAGATTTCACTGCCCGCGTTGTGGGCCGGGACCCCAAGACCGATCTGGCGCTTATAAAGATCGACGGGGCCGCTGCGCTGCACCCCCTGAAGCTGGGCAATTCCGAGAACCTGAAGGTGGGAAGCTGGGTGGTGGCGGTCGGGAGCCCGTTCGGCCTGGAGCAGACCGTGACGGTGGGCATTGTCAGCGCCAAGGGCAGGGTGATCGGGTCCGGGCCGTATGACAATTTTATTCAGACAGATGCCTCTATCAACCCCGGCAACAGCGGCGGGCCGCTGGTTAATATGAACGGTGAAGTAATAGGCATCAACACGGCCATCATTCCGAATGCCCAGGGCATCGGTTTTGCGACTCCTATAAACATGGCAACCGAGATTCTTCCCCAGCTGCAAAAGAAGGGTCATGTCACCAGGGGATGGCTGGGGGTGAGCATCCAGGAGGTGACTCCGGAGCTGGCAAAATCATTCAGCCTGGATAAGAACAAGGGCGCGCTTGTTGCCGAAGTTTTCAAGGCAAGCCCGGCTGAGAAGGCGGGTATTGAACAGGGTGACATTATCCTTCAGTTCAACGGCAAAGATATTGCCGAATCAAAAGAGCTTCCCCGGATGATGGCCGCCACCCCGGTGGGAGATACAGTAGCTCTTAAAGTTTTAAGAAACGGAAAAACAATTACCTGCCAGGTGAACGCCGGCGAAATGCAGGAGAAGGAAGTAGCATCGCTGGATACCCCCCGTGAATCCCTGGGGCTCACCGTGCAGAATATTACCCCTGACATCGCGCAGGAGCTTGGCCTGGAAAAAGCCGGCGGTGTTGTTGTTGCCAATGTGGAGCCCGGCAGCCCGGCCTCTGATGTGGGCATCCAGCCGGGCGATGTGATTCAGGGAGTGAACCAGAAACCGGTCAAAGATGTCGATGATTTTGTTGCAAAGATTGAGAACGCCGGGAAGCAGGAAAATGTTCTGCTTCTTATTAAACGGGGCAATAACAACCTGTATGCTGCTCTTACACAGAAGTAATTTCTTCGGCGACCGACCAGAGCGGCCACAGGAATTCGATTGAGCGCGTGCACGTAATTTCATTTCAATAATTGCTATGGCTTGGGCAGATGGGGGCATGAAACTGCACACTTTTCCAACAGAAACCACAATGTTCGGCAGAGTGTATGCCCGGGGCTTAAGCACGGCACACCAATGACGGAAGACGCACTGTTTTTTCATCCCCACGGGGAGGGCTGGCGGGTTCACCCCTCCCCCACCGATCCTCCCCCGACGGGGTGAAAAAATCATACCGGCGTAATTGAAATAATAAAAAACCGGCACAGAGAAAGCAGCTGGTAAAACCCTGCACAGACTGATTATTCTACAATTTGCTCAGACACACCATCGTTATGCACACCACGCACATTTTCTAAAATTCAATAAATAATATAATTGACAATAGACCCTCTTTAGGGGCAGGAATATATTTGAACCGTATCGAGGGACATTGCAGCGCCTGTCATTTTTAAACTTCCCCGGAGCGTGCCCGCTGCAGAGGCCTAAATCAAAGCCGGGGCACCGGCTTTCGGATGCGATACATATGAAGGCATGGAATACATGCCGGTGGTTCTCATGTCACCACCCTTTTTCCCGGGAGCGCAGATAACCATGAACACAACCCCTGAAATCCTTCTCAAACATCCCGGTCTGGAGAAAGTACCTGGTCAATTTTCATAACGGCGATATTCTGTGCGCAGAGGGAGATGAGTCAAAAGACCTGTACCTTCTGCTTGACGGAAAGCTGGAAGTCCTGAAGGGACAAAAAAAGGTTGCGGAAGTTGTTGAAAGCGGGTCGCCCGTCGGGGAGATATCGTTTCTGCTCGAAGCCAGAAGAACGGCAACCGTGAGAGCTGTCAGTGATGGTCGCGCAATCTGCATCCCCAAAGATCAGATCGAACAGTTCCTTCAGGAGTTTCCAGCACTGGCATGGAAAATTCCCCGGGTACTGGCCGCGCGGCTGGATGAGGAAACCCAGGCCTTCCAGGGATTGAGCGAGCTGTGCGATCAGCTGCCGGAAGCCGTTATCGTGACCGGGCTCGAAGGCAGAATCATCGCCTGGAATAAACCGGCGGAAAAGCTCTTCAGCGCAAACTGGGAGCAGCTGCACAACCGCCCGGCGGAAGATATCTACCAGGATGCTGCGGCATACCGGGACCTGGTGAGAAACCTGCCGGCGACGCCGGACGGCAGGGAGCAAACCTTCAGGATCACGCACCCGGGCAGGGGAACCCGCTATGTATCGACCACGCTGAAAGCGATTTATGACCGTCATGCCACTGTCACCGGCTTTCTATCGCTCAGCCGTGACGTGACCGAGACGATAAACCTGAGACGCAGCTACCGCCGCATCCGCACCTGGCTGCTTCCCTGCCTGGCCGCCCTGGTACTCCTGGCCGCCGTGCTCTTTTTCTTCTATCCGCGGTCGCAGATCCTGGGCATCAAACAGCAGGCGCTCACTGATCAGATGGCAAAGGACTATCTCGTGCTGAAATCCCTCCTGGCAGATCCCGTTTCCAGCCGGGACGAAAAAAAAATTGCGCAGCTGATGAACGACTTTTTTCGCATGCACGGCAAGAGCCCGGCACCCTACCGGGGAATATTACTGCTCACAAAGGACAAGAAGGTGTTCGGCTGCTATTCTCAGAAAACAGATACTGCCATGAAAAGCATCGCGGGCAGAACCTATGAAGGCATCACCTTCAGGAAAAACGGCGGATCAGCTCCCAGCATTTTCACCGTGTACCATGTAACTCCTGAGCACCCCATGGGGAACAAGAGTGTGGAGCTCGCCTTTGAGCTGCGGAAGGGTGGGGAGTTGACCGGCTGGGTGGTTTTTCAAATGGATATGGAGCAGCTGCAGCAGGAGTTTGAGATAGACGAGGAAGCGCTCAGGCTGCTGCAGATAGAGTAGGTTGTATGCGCGCACCGGTTCACATAGTGTTGTATGAAAAAAGGTACGCCGCGTATTTCAAAGAGCTCAATCTGGTCTGGCTCACACAATATTTTTCAGTTGAGGATATTGACCGGGAGGTTCTGGATCAACCCGGGGAACGGGTGCTGGCTCCCGGCGGCATGATTTTTTTTGCGCTGCATGATACTGAGCCGGTCGGGACAACTGCAGTTGTTAACCACGGGCACGGGGTGTATGAACTGTCAAAGCTTGCGGTCAGGGATGATATGAAACGGAAAGGTATCGGCAGGATGCTGATTGAGGAAGCAGTGCAATGGGTTAAGGCACACGAGGGGACCTATCTGTTTTTAGAGAGCAACAGCATCCTTGAGCCGGCCATTAAGCTCTACGAAAAAGCGGGCTTTAAACACGAACAGCTTGATGCCGGTGCTCACTATTCCCGGACCAATCTGCGCATGGGCATGAACCTGAACGAGTCTGGCACAAAATAACTACGCCTTCCCCATGCTGGTCTGCAGGTACGTCGTCAGATTCACCTCGCTGTTGGCGATTTTGAGCTTGCGGCGAATATGCTCCCGGTGCCGGTTGACCGTAGCGACGGAAACCCCCTGAATCTCCGCGATCTCCTTGGTGCGCATCCCGGTTTTAATCATGTTGCAGATTTTTACTTCTGTCGGCGTCAGCGACTGATGCTGGTGAGACAGCTGGCTGATGAACGGCGCAGCAATTTCCTCCAGATTGGTCCTCAGCAGCTCCACATATTTTCTCTGAACTTTCGGCAGCTCCGCAGACAGGGCGCTCACAATGGGCATTAATATTTTATCAACATTTGCCTGTATATTTTTGTGTATGCCCTTTTTTTCTTCTTCTATTCGTGCCAGCACGGTGCGCAGGGCAGCATTGGTTTCCTGCAGGGCTTTTCGCTCCAGCGTGAGCTGCTTATTTATTTCCTGCAACTCCCTTTCAGCAGATATGCGCATGGCGATGGTGCCGATACGCTCTGCCACCGCGTCCAGCAATGCGCGCTCTTCTTTCAAAAACGGCCCCTCATCAGCAGCCGGGCGCTCTTCACGGTAAAAAATTGCAACTTCTCCCGCCGGCTCATTATAGGAGAGTATCTGTTCTGATTGGCGCCACTTGGTTACCTTGAATCCCCTGCTTTTATAAATCGTTCCCTCAAAGACTATACGCGAACAGGTGATTTCCGGATACTGCCATGAAAGCGGCAGAAAGTTTACCAGCCGCTGCAGCAGTTCATCCATGGAGTCGCTATAGCGTTCTGCCAGCTGCGCTATCCCGTACAGACAATTCAATTCCTTGATGCGCTCGCGCAGCGCAATTTCAACTTTTGCCGGTTCTGTTTCCTGGCTGGGCGGGATGCGCCAAAGGAACGACAAATCTTCGCTGGCGCTGTAGTGTTTATTGTCGGGATTGTGTGATGATGAGGGTTGCACGGGTGACATGCTGTCTGCTCCTCCCTGCCAAAATTTAATAGGCATTAAATAGGCAATAAATTGGGATAGATATTGCCTATATAATATAGGCAATAGATTGGTATTTTAAGAGTATTTACACCGGCAAGATTACCCGTTACTGTGTGGCCTGTCAATCTAATATTAACAGTACAAAGGAGGCGCATATGTCCCCAACCACTCTTGACTCTATTCTGCAAGGACGCCGGAGCCAGCCCCAGCAGCTGGTCGAAGTGCTGCAGGATGTCCAGGAGAGCTTTGGCTATGTCCCGGAAGATGCCATGAGGACCGTTTCAAAGGATCTGGGAGTCCCGCTCATGGAGGTATACCGGGTTGCCAATTTCTACAAAGCCTTCTCGCTGAAGCCGCGCGGCAAACACGTAATAACCATCTGCACGGGAACGGCCTGTCATGTCAGGGGGGCTCATCAGTTGCTTGACCAGGTTCACGGTCAGCTCGGTATTCAGCCCGGAGCAACCACCGAGGACGGTTTTTTTACGGTTGAGCGGGTTAACTGTCTCGGCGCCTGTGCCCTGGGGCCGGTCGTGGTTCATAACGGCAACTACCATCACCACAAGACCCCCAATAAACTGAGAAAACTGATTGACTCAGTACGCAGCACCAGTAAGGAGGAGGGCCAGCTATGACCAAGCTCAATACTGCAAACGATCTTGAAGCCCTGCGCAAACAGATTCAGGCGCAGCGGCAAAGCATACGCACAACACTTACCCTGTGCGGCGGGACCGGGTGTCAGGCATCCCAGTGCAGTGACGTCATTGCTGCAGTGAAAGATGCGCTGATCAAAAACGGCCTGGAAAAGAGCGTCACGGTGCGCGCCTCGGGATGCCATGGGTTCTGCGAGCAGGGGCCGCTGATGGTTATTGAGCCGGGCAATGTTTTCTATTGTCATATTAAACCTGAGGATGCCCAGGACATTGTTTCCAAAACAGTCATGAGCGGCGTGGTCATCGAGCGCCTGCTCTATGTTGATCCGGTCTCCGGCAAAACGATTCAGACCGAGGCAGACATTCCATTTTATCAGGCACAGGACCGGCAGCTGCTGTCACAGAACCGGCTGGTTGACCCCTGCTCTATAGAAGACTACCTGTCTGTAGGAGGGTATGCGGCCCTGGCAAAAACCCTGTTCCAGATGACATCCGGCCGGGTGATTGATGAAATTAAAACATCCGGACTGAGGGGGCGCGGCGGCGGCGGCTTTCCTACCGGCCGCAAGTGGGCGGACTGCATGGAAGCACCAGGGGATGAGAAATACGTTATCTGCAATGCTGATGAAGGCGACCCGGGTGCCTACATGGACCGCAGCGTCCTGGAAGGGAACCCGCACCTGGTATTAGAGGGTATGATGATTGGCGCTTTTGCCATTGGCGCGGCTCAGGGGTATATCTACGTACGCAAGGAATATCCCCTGGCGGTCGAACATGCAAAAATTGCCGTACAGCAGGCACGGGAATACGGTCTTCTGGGTGAAAATATTTTAGGGTCTCAATTTTCTTTTGACGTTGAGATTGCCCGCGGCGGCGGGGCCTTTGTCTGTGGCGAGTCAACGGCATTGATGGCGTCGCTGGAGGGTAAAGTGGGCGAGCCGCGGCCCAAGGATGTGCACACGGTTGAAGAAGGTCTCTGGTATAAGCCGACGACCCTGAACAATGTTGAGACCTGGGCCAATGTGCCGTTCATTATTAAAAACGGCGCAGCGTGGTTTGCCGCAAAGGGGACTAAAAACAGTAAAGGAACTAAAATTCTCGCACTCACCGGCCGCATCAAAAACACCGGTCTTGTGGAAGTGGCCATGGGCACTTCTCTGCGCACGATTGTGTACGGTATAGGCGGCGGGGCAACGAACGGTAAAGCCATTAAAGCAGTCCAGACCGGGGGACCTTCTGGTGGCTGCCTCCCGGTCAGCAAGTTTGACCTTCCGGTTGATTTTGACGCCCTCTATGATGCCGGCTCGATGGTGGGTTCGGGCGGCATGGTGGTCATGGACGAGAGCACCTGCATGGTGGATGTTGCAAAATACTTCCTCCAGTTTCTGCAGGATGAGTCCTGCGGCAAGTGCGTGCCCTGCCGGTTAGGAGTTGACCGGATGCTTGAGCTCATAACCGGCATCACCGACGGCCGGGGCAAGCCTGAGCACATCGGCCTGCTGCAGGAACTGGCAGATACGGTGCGGGAAACATCTCTGTGCGGGCTGGGCAAAACTGCGCCTAACCCCGTGCTTTCGACGCTCCGGTATTTTCCCGAGGAATACGCGGCCCACATTAACCAGAAACGCTGTCCCGCCGGGGTCTGCAAGCCCTTGATTACCTATGCGATAGATGCGGAGAAATGCAAGGGCTGCGGACTGTGTCTTAGCGCATGCCCCCTCGGAGCAATTAAAGGAGAAAAAAAACAGGCCCACGTCATTGATCCCCAGCTGTGCAGCAAATGCGGCATCTGCGCGGATGAGTGCAAAACGCAGGCAGTAACAGTCAACTGATGAGGTGAGATATGAAACAATATGTAACCCTTACCATTGATGGCGCCCAGGTGCGGGCGGCAAAAGGCGCAAGTGTGCTTGACGCGGCTATTGAATACGGAATTTGCATTCCCCACCTTTGCCATGTGCCGAACCTTTCAGACATTGGCGCATGCCGTATTTGCATTGTAGAGCAGATTAGCAATGGCCGGTCAAAAGTTACTACCTCCTGCACGCTGAATGTCCAGGAGGGCATGGCGATAATCAGCAATTCGGAAAAAATAAAAAAACTGCGCCGAAACATCGCAGAACTGCTGGTAGCCCAGGCCCCTAACTCCAAAGCAATCCAGGACGTCGCGGTACGCTGCGGGGTAAAGGAGGTGCGCTACCCCTTCAGGAACAGCGACTGTGTACTGTGCGGCCGGTGCGTGCGGGTGTGTACGGAAATGTGGAAGGCCCGGGCCATCGGATTTGTCGGTCGCGGTAAAGACCGGCACGTTGATTTTCCTCTGGGCAAACGGGAAGATTTCTGCAAGCACTGCGGCTCCTGTACCATGCTTTGCCCCATGACCATAACCCCCTGTAAAGGGCCCATGAGGCCGGGAGAAGAGTATCTCTGCGGTAAGTGCGAGGCGCAGCTGATGATTACAGAAAACCGGCCCGATTCCTGCGTGTGGTGCGAGCTGGGCAAGGGCTTTCAATGCGCCCGGTACTCACAGTAATTCTCTGGAGCCGGCGTAGTTTAAACTTAGCTGCCATTAAATTAATACAGTACGGCAGAATCATAACACTATGGTTCTGCCTTTATTTTTTAATATGGACCTGACCGTCACTGCGGGAATGAATGAGGGTACCAGCGAAGCTCATGTTTAGATGAAGCTGCCGGCACATGTTCCGGTTATTCAGTACTGCTGCCGTGACCGGCAGTCGAACGCCGCGATATAAAAGCTTGTTTTATTATGCTAAATAGCATATAACAAATCTTATACCCGAAAACGAACCAGGCGATTTCATGCCTCGTGGTCTCATGCTTTGGGGCCAGGTGTGTGTGTTTTTAATATACTATTTAATTATCTTCCCGGAGCCCTGTCCCCTTACGACGGGAACGGCAGCACGCTCCGCTGCGATGAAGCACAGGAACAATTTAAAAAGGAGAACAAATGATAAACCGTTCACAAAACAGTGCAACAAAGGCTCTCTGCTATGCCATCATTCTGCTGCTTGTGCAGACCACAGCAGCCCTTAGCGAAGAGAAGGCTGCACCCGAGAAAAAGGGAACTACCATGGAACAAGCATCTCCCGGCACCGTGCTCGCAAAAGTCAATGGCGTAGCCATAACCAGGGGCGAACGGGACCGGGCCTTACAGGAAATACTCGCCCAGGGCGGGGGCAGGGGCGGCCAGCAGCCAACCCCGGAAATGATGCCGCAGATGGAAAATGCTGCACTGGATCAGCTTATCAATATTGAGGTTCTGTATCAAAAAGGCAAAAAGCTGACCGTAAAGGATCTCGAGCAGAAGGTGGATGAGAAGGTTGGCCAGACGAGAAAACAGTTTCCGTCACAGGCAGACTTTGAAAAAGCCCTCAAAGGTGCAAATATAACCGAGAATAAACTCAAAGACCTTGCCCGGAGAAATATTGTCATCGACAACCTCATGCAAAAAGAGGTGTTCAGCAAAATCACCGTCACCGAGGCTGACGCAAAAAAATTCTATGACGACAATCCGGATAAATTTAAAATGCCGGAGCGCACCCAGGCAAGCCACATCCTTATAAGCGCTGACCAGAAGGCAACCCCCGAGGATAAAAAAAAGGCCAAAGAAAAGGCTGAGGCAATCAGAAAACGGGTTGCAAAAGGAGAGGATTTTGCAGCCGTGGCCAAGGCTGAGTCAAATTGCCCCAGCGCTGCCAAGGGCGGGGACCTGGGATACTTCGGCAAGGGCCAGATGGTGCCGGAGTTTGAGAAAGCCGCTGCTGCGCTTAAATTGGGTGAGCTGAGCGATGTGGTAGAAAGCCCGTTTGGTTATCACATCATCAAAGTGATGGACCGCAAGCCTGCTGATACAGTAAAATTTGCCGATGTGAAGGACAAGATTGAAGACTATCTGAAGAGCCAGAAGGCGCAAAAACCCATGACTGACTATGTTGATAAAATTAAAAAAGAGGCAAAAGTTGAAATAGAAAAGTAGTCATTCTGGAATAAAAAAAATTTACAGCCGCCGGACAATCATCCGGCGGCTGTTTTTATTTGGTGCGGCAGGCAAGGGCGCATCTGCTTGGGAGTGAGGCATTGACCGGGGAGGACGGAGGGCGTGTGAACCCTCCGATGTTCATAATAGCATGACAGAAAAAACAGAGGCTTTGTGACGAGACAGTTAACGATTCTCAAAGCTCTTATGCAGGCCGCTGCTGAATAGATAAGACATCTTTGTGATCCCAGAAAAGCTGAAGCACTTTTTGTGAGATTTGGTGCGGGAAGATTTGGTAGGTATAGGTGTGTTGCTGTTTTAAGCGGAGCCGCTTTAATCCCCACATCGATTTTCTGTGTAAAAAAATAGCCGTCATAATCTTCCCTGCTTCTTCTATTGTTAACGCCGCCGGTTGCAATAGGGAAAAAGTGGTTTGCCCAGATTCCTTTATCTCCTCAGGCAGCCAGGTATTTACGCTAATCTCCTGCAACTCATTCAAAGATATCTGTTTTCTAGCATCAGTTCCGGCAAGAGTATCTGTTTGATAAAGTTTATCCACCGTGAAAGCCTGAGCAGCGTAACGAGGTCGATCCGCGAAAACTGCTCCGTCTCCACGGGGAACAGGCTTGAGCGCAGCGCGGTAAAATCCGGCGCGTGGCAATCGCCGAACAAATCAGTATAGACCGCTGTGCCGGGCGTCGGATAGAAGATGCTCGGGCCAATCAGGGTCTGCTGCTGCGCAAGATAGCGCAGCGACTGCACCATATCCTCCAGGCGGTGTCCGGGTATCCCGTATATTATATACGTAGTTGTCGGGAGCCTGTATGCCGCTGCCTGGTTAAGAACAAGAGCTGTTTTTTCCGGGTCATACGGCCGGTTTATCTGCGTGCTTGCATGACGGGAGATACTGCCCAGCGACAGGTCGAGATGGTGGAAGCCGGCGCGTTTCATCTTTTCCAGCAGCTCTTTATTTAATGAAAAAATTGAAAGGCCATTCATGGCAAAAAGCTGCAGTTCATCTTCGCCGAATTCCTCAATCAGAAGATTTAGAATCTGCAAAGCCCGCTTTTGATCAAGGGTGAAATTGTCATCTTCGATGTCAAACAGCGAGATGCCGTATTTTTCCCTGCAGCGTTTAATTTCTTCAATCACCGTTGCCGCAGAGCGTGCTCTGAATGTTTTCCCCATGACCTGAGAGACAGAACAGTAGGTGCATCCCTGCGGACAGCCGCGGCTGGTGATGAGCACGGTGTAGGGCCGGCCCTGTATGGTGTAGCGTGAAAAGTCGAGCAGGTGCCGTGCAGGAAAGGCAAGTGCGTCAATGTCATTTATAAAGAAACGCTTCGGATTGATGTGCGCCTTTCCATTCACCCGGTAGCCAACCCCGTCAAGGTCATCCGGCTGCCGGCCCTGTTTAATATAGTCTACCAGAAGCGGGAATGTTTCATCCCCCTCTCCGGTCACGATATAATCCACTGCCGGATGCCTGAGCACTTCTGCCGGTGCGGCAGAAACATGCGCTCCACCCATGATGACCGGCGTTGTCACATTAATCGCTTTTGCCAGGGAAGCAATGGTAGCAGGCCTCTTCGCAGTAGGGCGTGAACTGGCTTGAAATGCCAATAACATCTGCGCTGCTCTGTTTAATGCGCTCTTTAATCTCTTCGTAGGAGAGCCCGAAGTGATGGTAGCCTGAGTAAAGGCGGAACGGGCTCAGATCGCCACGGGGATAAAACTCTGTTATGCCGGAGAATCTTTCGGGAACCGGGATCGATTTTTTCTGGTCCGTGACCTGGCAGTCAAGAATCTCGACGTCACAGCCTGTTTGTTCGAGTGCGGCGGCAAGATATGCCAGTCCGATTGGCTGGGTTCTGATAGGGGTCTGATAAAAATCCCTGACCGGAGGCTGGATGAGAAGAATTTTCATTCGGTTATATTTACCGCGGAGAGCGCCGGGTCCGCTGAGCAATTTTCTGCGTTGTGAAATAAAACCTGAAATGTTCCCGCTACTATTGGGCTCCGCGTGCTCTGCGAGCTCGCGGTTAATACTATGTGATAGAAAAGGTTTCAAATTCGCCCTGATATGGTTCGCTGGTCACGCTCACCTGTCTTACCATGGCATGGGGCGGGCCCTTGTGACACCACTGGACCGCTTTCTCGACATCTTCTTCCTCGCCTTCAAAGACAGCTTCCACCCGCCCATCAGGGAGATTTCTTACCCAGCCGGTAAGATGATATTGCCGGGCCACACTGAGCGTCTCGGAGCGGAAGAAGACTCCCTGGACCCGGCCTTCTACTAAAACATGAACACGTATATTCATTAAGATGCTCCACCAGAAACTATCAGCCACCAGCCATGAGCGGACAGCTTTTATAAGGTTGTGCTCTGCGCACGTTACCCTGCAAACATTACAATAGAATTATCATTTTATCAATATAGGTGATTGTGTTATAGTGCATGTGGCATTATCGACCATGTCCGATTTATGGTGCACATGATTTTCGGCCGCATATAAAAACTGTGGAATGGAGCTGTCGTGCTGTCTGGTTAAATTTTACAGTCTCCTGCCAATTAGGGTGACTACTTTTTGTTCCTGTGTTAATCATATAAAAGAAGACCCTATCAGCGCACTGGGTGCAGACTTGTAAAATTAGCTGTTGCTGCTTAAAACACCTGTTTAACGAACCGTGCAATGAAACAGAAAAAAAAAGTTCTTATATTGGGAGGCGGGGGCTTCATTGGCTCACACATCGCTGAATCCCTGCTGGGTGAGTACTCTATAAGAATTTTTGACAAAAAGAACTTCTCCCACAAAAACATATCCTTTCTCAGAGGAGACCTTGATGTTATAGAGGGTGACTTCATAAACATTACCGATGTGGAGCGCGCTTTAAAAGATGTGGATTACATATTTCACCTGGTTTGCAGCACCATCCCATCGACGTCCAATGTTAATTGTTGCTATGATATAGAAACAAACGTTATCTCCACCTTAAAAATGCTATATTGCCTGAAAAATAAACCAGCGGCCAGATTAATTTTTATTTCTTCCGGGGGAACGGTCTACGGCAATCTGGCTGCTGTGCCGATTAAAGAGCAGGAAAATAATTACCCCCTGTGTTCCTATGGTATCACAAAGTTAATGGTAGAAAAGTATTTGTATCTCTATCGCCATCTCTACGGTATTGACTACTGCATTGCTAGGTTGTCAAACCCATATGGGGAGCGGCAGGACTGGAATAACATGCAGGGCCTTATCGCAACATTTCTGTACAATATTTGCAAGGGAACAGCCCATTGAGATATGGGGAGATGGCACAATCGTAAGAGATTATATTTATATCAGAGATGCGATGAAGTGCTTAGCAAAGATTTTAATGTATTCGGGCGATGCAAGAATTTTTAATGTGGGAAGCGGGAGGGGCTATTCAATTAATGAGATTGTGAAAAAAATTGGAATCATTACAGATAAGAGCCCCCGGATTGTTTATAAAACGAATAGAAGCTGTGATGTCCAAACAAACATCCTGGACTCCACGCTGGCAAGACAAGAACTTGGCTGGGAGCCGGAAACGCCGCTGGATAAGGGAATTGCCCGCGTCTACCGGTGGATGTCAGAGGCCATAGCTGCGCAGGTGGTATAAAAAAAGATGAGTACCGTAATAATAATAGGAGCAGGGATAGCAGGCCTGTCTGCGGCGTACCGGTTGATTGAGAATGGGTGCACCGATATAGTGGTTCTTGAAAAAAGCGATGTGCTCGGGGGCCTCAGCAGCAGTTTTACCTATAATGGTTTCATTTTTGATCTGGGGCCTCACCAAATACATACTGAAGATCAGCGGGTTATTAGCTTTTTGCATGAAATATTGAAAGATGACTTGATAATAGCGCAGAAAAAAGCCAGTCACTGGTTTCTGGGGAAATATTTAAATTATCCTCTGGGAATCAGTGACATCTTATTCGGGCTGCCTCTCAAAGTGTCACTGGGATGTTTTCTGGATTTCTGCAGACAGACACTGGTCAATCTCGTAGTAAAGAAAAAGAATGATTCGTTTGAATCGTGGGTTATCAGCCACTTTGGCAAGAAGATGTATGACATTTACTTCGGCCCTTACACACAGAAGGTGTGGGGCAAACCGCCTGCCCAGATGGCTGCGATCTGTGCACAGGAGCGCATTGCGGTGCAGAATTTGTTTGATGTATTGATTAGCGCGGTGACAAAAAATATGGCAAAATTCCGCAATCATTATCACCTGCCCCACTCTCCCTATCAGAAGGTCTTCTATTATCCAAAATACGGCATCGGACAGTTGGCAAAGCTTATGGCTGATTATGTTGCCCGGCAGGGGGGCAAGATTGTCCTGCAGGCAGAGGTGGTAAAAATAGTTAACGATGCATCCGGTTTCAGCGTCTATTCTCAAAACGGTGAATGCTTTAATGGTCAACAGATGATTTCGACGATGCCAATAAATGGGTTGCAGGAAATGCTGGTAAACGATTCTAATTCTCAGGAGAAAAAACCAAAAGGAAATCTGGAATTCAGATCAGTGATTTTTATGTTTTTGGAGATTAACCGGCCAGCCGTGACCGACAATCACTGGATTTATTTTCCCGACAGAGAATGCATTTTCCAGAGGACAAGTGAATTTAAAAATTTCAGCCCGGCTATGTGTCCCGAGGATAAAGCAGGGGTGTGCATTGAAATTCCCTGTGATTATAAAGACAATCTGTGGGGCATGAGTAATGATGCGCTGTATGAAAAAGTGATACAGCAGGCTGAAGAAGAAAGCTATTT
Source organism: uncultured delta proteobacterium (assembly GCA_963803975.1). Classification (GTDB taxonomy): domain Bacteria; phylum Desulfobacterota; class WTBG01; order CAIYCZ01; family CAIYCZ01; genus JAPLIX01. The sequence goes on along the minus strand of CAWDOY010000002.1, from coordinate 709 downwards.
AAAAAGGGAGTGGGTGGACAACTACCACGTGGTTAAGGAACGACACGCTTACCCCACCTATGATTTGGCGTATGCTGAGAATTTAGCAAAAATCAGGGACTATATTGACAGCTTCAATGGTCTATACAGCATAGGCAGGCAGGGCGCTTTCAAATATATAAATATTGATGAAGTCATGATGATGGGTTTCGAAGCAGCACAGAAGATCGGGCGCTGCTCTTAGACTGGACAACGATATCCCGACATTGCACAGCATGCGGTAATTATGGCTTGCGGCACAACACCTGATACTGGGCTCCGAATGGGAGCCGCGCCAAAAATGGCTCAAAAATACGAAACCAGCTGAGAACCTTGGGGAAAACAAATAGGAAGGTAGTGTTTATAATCTCAAAACCACCTGCCTGAAGCAAGCGTCGCGCTTCCAGTGCAGAGACCGGCGTGGCATCCTTATCAAAGGGGATTTTTTTCATGATATAGCGTGCTCCCGTATTCCACGGATTGTTCTCCCACAGAGCAAAAAATCCTTTTCTGCATAAAGCAGAAGAGATATAGCCTATGATTTCGGCCCGCTTGTCCGGGGCGATATGGTGAAATACCCCGTTACAAAACGCCAGATCAAAGCATCCGGCCGGTTGATATTCATCCATTAAGATGAATTGCGTATTAAGGGTGCTGTATCTTTTCCGGGCAACTTCTAACACTTTTGTGG
>CAWDOY010000001.1:0-221462 GCA_963803975.1 uncultured delta proteobacterium | reverse complement strand
GTAAATAGTCAGTCACCTATTAAAATGAGTTTAAGGAGTTAAAGAATTGGGGAATTTAGAGATGCGAATCTTACTCGACATCTTTTTCTGTGGGAATAATCAGGAACTCAGGAATTAAAACTTCTTTTGATTATAGTCAGAAGACAGACTGAACCACAGTGAACACGGGGATTACTCTGTGTTTTGAAACATATTGATTAAATACAGGCGGCTGTTGCACAGTTATGTGATTCTTTCTCTGATTTCTTTATGATTCTATGGCTGTGTCGTGGTCATATAATTATAATACTTGAAATCATATTGTGGTATGATGTATTATCATACCGGAGGTGAAAATATGGCTGCTTCTAAAATTGCAATTACTATCGACAACAAAGTCCTGAAGCGTTTAGATTATCTTGTAAAGTCGAGCCGTTTTCCCAACAGAAGCAAAGTAATTCAAGCGGCTGTTGAAGAAAAACTGTTTCGAATGGGAAAAAGTCGCCTTGCTCAGGAATGCTCTAAACTTGATCCTGATTTTGAGCAATCACTTGCCGAAGAAGGATTTTCAGCGGAGTTAGAAGAATGGCCGGAATATTGAGAGGAAATATTTACTGGGCAGATCTGAATCCGGTTGTTGGAAGTGAGCAAGGTGGCATGCGCCCTGTTCTTGTTTTAAGCCACAATATTTTTAATGAACGATCTGGAACGGTAATAGCCGTTGCCATTACCAGCCAGCCGCAACGCGCAGATTTTCCCCTGACAATGGAAATTACTGATGCCAAGCTGCCTAAAAGATCATGGGTTAAAATTAGCCAGATACGCACTCTTTCTGTTAAACGTATTGGAAAAAGAATAGGCAGTGTTTCTGAGGAGCATATGGCTCTTGTTGCCGAAGGATTAAACGAAATCATTGGAGGATAATAATAAGCGATGATCTCACTGCCTTCGCAAACAACATCATCACACCGAGCACACAGTAAAAACTTACTTGTTGCGGGTTGCTCTTGTACGTATTTTTTTTATGTCTTTCACCACATCTTCAATAGACATATTCCCCAGTAATTTTTGACGCTCTTTTGTATAATTTCCAAAACCACTCTCAAATTGCTTGAAAAAACGAACCATACCTACTGGGCCAAGAGCTTTTGTCAATGCTTTTAATCCTATTGCCTGTATCTCTACTGGATTTAATTTTTCAGCATTCATTGTGAAATTACCTCCGTTAACCATTTTAAGGGATTTTCTAAACGAACCTTTAATGCATGTCTATTTCGCGAAACTTTATTAAGAAGACTATCATCGGTTGTGAGAAAAATATCAACCTTGCTTTTTTCTGCACATGCAATGTGTAATGCATCATAAGCTTTTACGGTAAGCTTTTGAATTTCTTTTGCACGTTTTTCTATAGAAGTATCAACCATTCTATATTCACGATGAATAAGTAATAAAGATCTCACCTTTTGTTTGCGATCATTATTGGGAATTCTGTCAATTTCCGCTTCCGTTATCTCACTAATTACCAGAGACCAATTTCCCTGAAGACAACGTTCAAGTATAGTTAAAATTGCTTCCGATTCAAGACGGATTCTGTCCTGTGTTGAATCATCAAAGGGTCTATTCAAACAACAAACATCAAGATATATTTTCATCATTTTACAATAACAGAAATATTATCTTTTGCAAAATTATTATAAGTACACCATCATTTTATAGAGTCTACCCGATATTAGGGGCACCTATTTTCTTTGAGCGGGACAACAACAATCTGGAACTCAGGAAATCAGGAATACAGTCCCTTTCTTTTCACCTATTAATCCGGGGACAAAACAATCTGGAAACACCATACTATTTTTTCTGCTTCTATATTTCTTTTCTTTGTGCTTGAGACCCTTTGAAATCAATGTGTTGCATACTCGGCCGCCTAAAGAACCCTATATTAGAAAGTTATAGAGTTAAGGAGTTGGGGAGTTGCCTTGTTCTCAATTTACAGGGCAGCTTCCCATAATAACCGCTTCTCTGCCTTCCTGAAAATCCTTTCATTATGGTAATGTTCTTGAAATGTTATTGTAATTTCCTCAAGGTATTTTACGACCAGCCCAAACGACACGTTTTTATCAATGAGGCATGATGGGTCTTAGCGAGCCGGTGTCAATAATGCCCACACTGGGTTAATGATCACAGATACTATTTAAAAAAATGCTTGCAAAGGTTTCATCTTTTTGGTAATGGTTTGCAAACTGCTTATATTAAATTATGCTAAATATAATTATTTATAATATAAATAAACATTATATTTATATTATAAATTCAATAAGGCACATTTTTTATCAAGAATTATAGGATGAAAAATTATAAATCAACCGTTTGAATGATAAAAAAAGGGAGACGCTCATAAAATTCAACTTAAAACTTGAGTTGCTCGATACATAAAGCGACTGATCTAAGATTTTATGAAGCAAACAGATAAAATGGTTAATATTAAAAATCGAAGCTCATTTTCTTATATTGTTTTTTGTATATTACTTCCAGCGTTAGGCTTTTTACTTTCAACACAGAGTCTTTACGCTCAGGTGACAACCACCACGACAACGTTGACGGCACTATTGACTTCTGCTGTAACTGAGCACAAACCCTTTCCTTCCAGTGTCCCCAGGCTGCTGTCTATGAGTTCAGAATAGTTGCGCGTGGAACACCCGTCAGCTCAGTTTACCCGGTTATGGAGTGCCAGGTGGATAGTAATCCCCCACACCAGATAAATGTTGACTCCGACCAGTGGCAGACCTATGCATTTTCTGAAGAGCTGACAGAGGGCAGCCACCAGATAAAAATCTCTTTCATTAATGATGCTTGACCAGTGCCACCGGAAGACAGAAATCTGGTGGATATCAAAGATTGAGATGGTCGGACCCACAGTAACGACGCCAATTTTCCCAATCATACCGACAACTACCACGACCGTGCAGCCGACAACCTCAAGCAGCACGTCGTCAAGTATCCCGACAACCAGCGTGCCGAAGACCACCACGACAATACGGCCGACAACCACAAGCAGCATGTCGTCAAGTATCCCGACAACCAGCGTGCCGAAGACCACCACGACGATACGGCCGACAACGACTACGGTGCGACCGACAACCACCACGACTGGACAGTCCATGACATCCAGCAGCACCTCGTCGCTGATACCGCCAACCACGACTCAGGTAACATTAGGCTGGGATCAAAGCACAGAATCAGATATTGCAGGCTATAAAATCTACTATGGTAATGCGTCAAGAAAATATACTAACATTATAGATGTCAAGGGCAGGACTGTCACCTCTTGCATTATTACTAATCTAACAGCAGGGCAGAAATATTATTTCGCAGCAACTTCGTATAACAAAACTCTGGTGGAAAGCAATTATTCTGCAGAAGTTACTTGGCCCTATACCCCTCCTGCAACGACGAGCGTGCCGGACGACAGATGGTGGCGGTGGCGGTGGCGGCGGTGGCGGCGGATACACCTCGACTACCACCATCAAATTAACCACCAGCACAACGACCAGTGCTCCACCACAGGAGTGTGCCGTAGACGCTGACTGCGATGACAAGGTTTTCTGCAACGGAACGGAAGAATGCATCAATGGCACGTGTGTGAATGGTCAGAACCCCTGTGGTGACGAGCAGGTGTGCAAGGAAGGGTTACAGCAGTGCCAGGATGTGGTGAACATTACGGCAACCAGCCTGCTGCGGAAGGTTGTCATGCGTCCGATACTGCTGGATAAGAAATGTCTGTGGCTGATAGTGTACCCTTCACAGGATCATCATTTCATGCCTGAAAGCAGCAGCATAGAAATTACCGGACCTGAGGCAGGGGCTCACGGGGTAATGATTGATTCAAGGCAGAGCGCTGTAAGCGTGGGAAGATTTATTTTTGTGCCGGTGTGCATAGAGAAAGGAGCAACAACAGGCGAGTGGAACTTACTGATCACAACTGAAGTAAGCTTTAGTGGCTTTGAAGAGTCCATTATAGTCAGCCTTGAAGTCAGATAAATAACCTTTAAGCAAAGGGCAGGATCCTTTAAATCACTATAACCTTCTATGGTGTGCGACATAAGTCTTTTAAAATAGGAAGCAGCCGCAACCTGTTAAAGAGTTGAGGAGTTTAGGGGTTGAGGAGTTTAGAGTTGAGGGGTTGGGGAGTTGAGGAGTTTAGAGTTGACGGGTAAACTGGGGGACGTCCATAAAATTATAAATTGCTGATAAGTGATAAAGGGCTACAACAGCCCGTCGAATGTTTATGGCCTGCGGACCTGCAAGCCTGATATTTTCTTAAAGTCTTTCTCGCCGTACGTGTAGACTGTTGAAATGCCTTCCTCCAGACCCCAATGGCCCATGACCGCGTCCGCAATATATTTTGTGTCTCATAGGTGGCGAGGGCCTGTCGGAACACGTGCTCCAGGGGGCATTTTAATCCGGGCGTGTTCAAGATGGCTTCAACAAGCTCTCTGATGGTTCTCCTGCTCAGGCGATAAAAAGCTGCGCTGTGCGCTCCCGTTCACATCCCTGGTCAACCATTTTCACAATACCCCCGCTTTTCGCAATACCCCCGCTTTTTGCACAACACCGAACCCGGGTGCCGGAATTTTATATTTCAAAACTTTATAAAAGCCTGGTTGATTATTGGTTGCTATATTATAATTCAGGCAATAACCCGATATTGATAGATGCGGGAGGCAAAACATGAAAACGGTTAAGAAAACAGTTTCTGGAAAAAGACCTGGTGAAGGTGAGTGCTGCTTTGCAACGGGCCGCAAAACAGGCCAGGAAAATAGCGCAGCAGACCCGCACGCCGCTGGTCATTTACGAGGGTGGTCGGGTAAAACGTAAAATGGTAGCTCATTGAAGGAAATGGTCTAATTCGGGACAGGCAACTGTTTTGAAGAGAATACAAAAAAGGCAGGATCGTGTGATCCTGCCTTTTTGTGTGTGCGTCTGGTCTATTGCATCATCCTATAAATCGACCGTGGCGTTGAACGCACCGGGCCGTGTATGGTCTTCACGCCGTAGATATCCACATCTTCAAGTTTATAAAAATAGGTTGTCCTGTTCTGTACACCATCATCAACCAATTCATATGATGCACCCAGACCTGAGCCGGCTTTTGATGCAATCAGGGTATTATTTATTTTACTATACGCGCCATTTTTTGCCCCGGACCGATAGATATTGAAGCCCAGGTTATCGGTTTCATCACCGGTAGTCCATTTGATGATTACGGTGTCACTGTCCGGCTGAGCATTAAATGAGGCTATTGTTACAGCAGTGGGAATACTGCTCTGTCCAATCTCATAATTACAGCTATAGAGCTCAGTATATTCAACGAAAAACTCAAAGCCGCTGATACCGATAATGGAGAACAGCTGCTTGAATAAATGATAAATTTCTTCTAACTCACCACAATTTCCCTCATAGTCGGCTTCGGGTATATCGTAGCTTGAGTAACAGAACGAATAGGTTTTGTTGAGAACTGATGGGACGGTTATTGACGCCTGGCAAGATCCTTTGGGAACCTTATTGGTGCAATCTTCGAGAATATAAACATTTGTTGGTGAAATTTCTGCGCAACTGGGGGTAAGGGTCAGCTCTACTTTCCTCTTGGGCTTTTTATCAACCGTCATGCTGTCATTGATCTCCGGCAATGAGATTGTTGTGTTACCATCAGCATCAGTGGGCGTTGAAAAGGTTGATATTCTGACTGAATTTTTTGAGTTGAATTGTTTCGCGATTTTTACATTAATTTTTAATGCGGCATCTACTTTCACCACGGCACACGGTACCGGTGCCCCGCTGCCATCCTGAACGTGCAGTGAGACAATTAATAAATCACCATTGCTGGTAATATCACCGCACGTCACCTCATAACCATCAACTGAATCAGTTATTACGGCATGAGCTGGTGAGAAAACGCCCAAGGCAAGTGTCAAAATTAGTATACCTGCTTGTATGAATCTTTTCCTCTTCATTGCAACCTCCCTTTCATAAGTGTGTTCATTAATCTTCAACCCCTTTGTTTTTTCTTGCTTTTAAAACAACCCTTGGTCTTTTTTTGAATTTCGTTTTCCTATATGTGCACTTTGCATACCAACTATTGCCTCCGAAAGGGGGGAGGGGGAAGAGAGAAGGCAGCCTGCCTCAAGATAATTTCTTCCATAGCACACTTCAGAAAATATTTTCATCTAATTAATAGCAATATATTTTTAAATTTGTTAAAAAAAGCTTAAAAGCTTGCCGATTTAATAACTTGACAGTGTAATCACCATAAGCGTACAATAATTGCAATTTCGCAAGTCTCTCACTTAGTTGAAGTCATTGGCAGAAACTAAGAGGGGCAAAAAAAGGTGATTGAAATGAAAGAGGCGGGAATATTTATATATCAGTTGAAGGATAGGCTCTCAATCAGCAATTGGTGCTGGTGAGGGTTTTTTATTACATTAAATTAAAAAAGGAGATTCAGAATGAAAAAAATAATGATGCTTTGCTTGCTATCGATATTTTTCTTTCACGGGTCTGCTTTCAGTTCCGTAATCTTTTCGGATGACTTTAGCGATGGTGTTCTGGCTCCCTGGGAGATTGCGATGGGGACGTGGACGGATACGGGATTAGTGCTGCAAGGGTCGGGCGACCCGAGACAGTATTCTTATGCCTATACCCCCTCCACTAACCCGGGTTGGGACTGACTACACGGTACAGGGGAACATCCAGATTTCTAATGTGATGGCGTTCGGAGGGGGCATTGGCGGGCGTGTAGATCCTGCAACGGGCGCCCACTATGGCGCATGGGTCTACCCGGCAGGATCGGTGGGCGGGCCGAATATGTTGAAACTGTGGAAGTTCCGAACCTGGACAGACCTCGGCGGCGAATCAGAGGAATAATACCGTTTCCGAGACCGATGCAGCAGGTCAGCCTGCCTGATGTGGGCACAGGCTGCACACGCTCCAGATGACCTTCATAGGGAACCGTATCCTCGTTTACTACGACGGGATCCAGAAGATCGACGTTACAGATAATAATTTTGACTCACGGCTTCCTTATTTAAGTGGTGGTATCAGTGCGGATTGGTGGATTGCGCGGCTCTCTACTGGATCCGATGGGGATAGACAACATAACGGTTGAGCCAGCGACCACACCCACTGCCATCACCCTTGCATCCTTTGATGCAAAGCCCGGAAACAGCAAAGTGGCTCTTATCTGGACGACCGGCGATGAGACCGACAACCTCGGCTTCAATATTTATCGCGCTGAATCAAAAGATGGCGAGTATGCAAAAATAAACAGCTCTCTCATTGCCTCAAAGGTAGGTTCAGGCCTCGGGACATCGTATGAGTTTGCAGACAGCGATGTCAAGAACCGAACGACCTACTACTACCAGCTTGAGGATGTGGATGTTAATGGCGTGAAGACCATGCATGGCCCGGTGAGCGCAACGCCAAGGCTGATATATGGGGTGGGGAAATAGACAGTAATAACATTGGATAGCAAAGGCAGAAATCAAATCTGGTTTCTGCCTTGGTAATTCGGGACAGGGAGGTGTTGAAAACCCCCCCACAGGCACCTATTTTGAGGGGTTGGGGAGTTTGGGGTTTAGGAGTTGAGGAGTTGATAATTGGGTTTGTTGAGGACAGTTAAGAATAGCCCTTTATGATCTCATCTGTTGTGAGAATTTTTTTAAACCCTCGTGCAGACACCCCCCGTATCAACTTTTTGTCACCTGTCCATAAATACCCGTCAAGATACAAGGCAAGAGCTATAAAAGGTGTGTCATCTTCATCTATGCCGGTTGTATACGAGAAAGCCTTTTTCCATATAGACTCGGGAATCTGTTCTTCATTAATAAATTTGATTCGTTTCGTTATGGTGAAATATACATCCATAAATTCAGTTTCTTTTATGCCGGCTGCCCGGGAAATCTTTCCCTTGTGCTTTTGAATTTCATCATAGAGAAAATAGCAGGTGTACTTATCAAGTGCATAGGAAGGGTTTAAGATAATATCCGCTTCTCTCCCTTTTGCATTGATGAGGGCACTAATGATGATATTGGTGTCGGTTATTACTTTCATTTTACAAACCGACTTCTATTCTTTTTCCACCATGATTTCTTTATGTCTCCGGAAATCCTGGCGACATCGGATTTTGAAGCACGGCTTTTCGACACAATTGCTTTAACCCTCAGGTAGTCAATAAAGTTCTGCAAACTTTTCGGATCAATCTTTTCCGGAATGCGTATAACTATTTCGTTTTTTTGCCGCTCGACGATCATTGTATATATCCTCCTGAATGTTTAAAAATAATTTTATAGCAAGCAAAGCCGTTCTGCTTTCTATGATTCCCGCAGGAATGTAAAAAAAGGTCACTGCAATTCATATCGTTTCCATAGATAATCAAACCTGATTATTTGTAGAAATCAATATGCCTTGTCGGGGCAGAATTGTCAAGGCAGGTTGCACCATGAGCTTTTATATCCTGAATGAATGAAACTTAAAGCTAACTGGATGGAGAGAGAAGCAAACTCATGCGCAGTTCATCGCGAGAGGGCATGTATCTGAAAATAATAATTAAACTCCGGGAAGACCCGCCTTGAAGTCAGGGAGCTTCACTTTTCCAGTGCCGCTTTCATGTGCGCAAGGTACATGGCAACTATTTTTTCATTGAATCCCAGCCCTTTTTCAGAGCCGTCAATTTCAAGCCCTGCAAGCTGCGACCGCCACGACGGTTCATCATCAGACCCGGCGCCCAGCACATCGTTCATGATATGTTCCCCGGCGACAAACATGAGCGGGATAAATTTCACCGTTTTTGCGGCACTGCGCTGCAGCGCGGCGCGCGCCGCCTCCCACGATGGCTCTCCTTCAACCACGCTGACATGGACATGTTCCGGGTACTGTGTCTTCACGATTCTTTCAAGCCGGGCATAGACAGAACCAGCAAGATGATAGGTGCCGTGCCCGACCAGCACGGTGGCCCGTCCGTCACCGCAAAATATCCGGTCGGCAAGGGCATCTAGTACCTGGGTACAGTCTTCATCAGAACACAACAGCGGCCTGCCGATGGCGGTCCTGATGCGGGTTGCGCCGGCTGCAGCTGCTATTTTATGAAATTCAACGCCGGGGATAACATGCAGCGATTGAATGACGGCGCGCTCGCACCCCTGCTGCTCCAGGTCATATAAAACCTCTTCAAGACTTTTCCAGCCGGCCTGGCGCTGGTTCATCTTCTCCCTGAGCATGCGCGAGGTATAGGCCCATAACAAAGTCCGGCCCGGGAACGCGCTGCGAAAGCGTTCTTCAAAAAACCGGTAGGTATCCTGAGCCGTGTTGACGTGCCGAAAGCCGCCGCGATAACCGGGATAGTATCCATAGTATTATTAAAGTTATAGAGTTAAGGAGTTATGGAGTTGAGGAGTTTTAAAAGGAAAGGCTAAAAGGACAAAAGGTTAAAAGGCTAATAAAAGTAACCCTCTTCACCCTAAAGCAGTGACCAGTGACTAATATCACCTCATCACTCGTTACTCAGCACTTTTCTTTTTGCCTCTTCACCTATTTACCATTCACCGACTCACCTCTTGCCTGCCTGCCTGTCGTGCCTTGCCATTGCCTCTCGCCCCTCGCCTTTTTTTAAAAAAACCGTTCCGCCAAACGCTTCGCTTCCGCGCTTACGATGGCTTCAGCCTTCTGCGCCTCCTCTCTCTTGGCGGCTGCATTGTGATCGACCAGCGGCTGGATCGTCTCCAGGTTATGCAGGTGCACCAGCGGATGCTGCTGCAGCGCGGGGTCAACATCCCGCGGCACCGCAAGGTCGATGATATACAGGGGCCGGGTGCGCGCATTGAGGGCGTCCAGTACCTTTTCTTTTTTGATAATAAAATGCGGGGCTGATGTTGCGGTGATGATAATATCCACCTCCCGCATCAGCTCCTCGAGATGGTCCAGATGAAACGCCTCGCCGCCAAGGCTCCGGGCCAGCGCAGCTGCTTTTTCATACGTCCGGTTGCCGACAAAGGCGGTGTGCAGGGCATGCTCCAGCAGGTACTGCGCTATCTGCGTGGTTATCTTATTCACCCCGATAAGCATCACCTTGGTGCCCGTGAGCCCGCACTCCCGCTCCAGATATTTTATTGCCAGCGACGCGATGGATACATTGCCCTTGGAAATGGCGGTTTCACGCCGCACCTTTCTCCCCACCCGGAAGGTCTGCTCGAAAATCCGGTGAAGCTTCTTTCCCAGGCAGTTGGTCTCCTGTGACACCCGGTACGCCTCTTTCACCTGGAACAGCACTTCATTTTCGCCCAGCACCTGCGAGTCAAGCCCTGCCGCGACCCTGAACAGATGCTGCAGCGCAGCTGTGTTCTCCTTGCAATAGACATGCTCACCCATCCCGTTGCCGAAGATATGGGATTCAGGGAACAGCATGTTCCGGGGAACGGGGCCGGGCTTTTCGCTGCAGATAAAATAGTATTCCGTCCGGTTGCAGGTGAAAAGCAGCACGCAGCCGTCAACAGAGGAAATCGTGCTCATGCGCTGCAGCTCGGCCCTGATCTGCTCATGGGTAAAAGAGCATTGCTCGCGCACGCACAGGGGTGCGGTGCGATGGTTAATGCCGAATAATGTCAGTAATGGTTTCATGTGCTCTTTTTATCGTGGACGCTGATTCTCGCTGATACCCGCTGATCTTTAATATCCGCATCCATCCTCGTCCCATTCGGTTACAATACAATCCCGATAACTATATATAGATTGCAACGTACGGTGAATGCTCGTTTCATTCCTGATGAATTTCGCACAGCCAGCGTACGAATGTTTTGACTAATCTGAGATTTTAAAAATCCTTAAAATCAGCGCCCATCTGCGTCCCATTCGCTTATAAAAGCTTCCCCGCCTGTTTTGCAAAATAGGTAATAATCAAATCTGCCCCGGCACGCTTTATGGCAAGCAGCGTTTCAAGAACAATTTTTTCTTCATCAATGTATCCCTGAGCTGCTGCTGCCCGTATCATGGCATATTCCCCGCTCACCTGGTACGCCGCCAGCGGCAGGTTGAATTGCGTGCGTGCTCTGCATAAAATATCCAGATAGGGAAGCGCCGGCTTCACCATGAGGATATCAGCGCCCTCAGCAGCGCACCGCGAAAGTGAGCGCAGGGCCTCGCGGCCATTGGCAGCGTTCAGCTGATGAGATTTCCGGTCTCCGGATGCGGGCGCAGATTGCGCTGCCTCCCGGAAGGGGGCATAGAGCGCCGAGGAAAATTTCGCGGCATAGGACATGACAGGAAGATTTTCAAAGCCGGAACTGTCCAGAATGTTGCCGGATTGCAGCCACGGTGCCGTCCATCATGTCGGACGGGGCCACCATGTCAGCGCCTGCCCGCGCGTGGGAGAGCGCCATTTCAGCAAGGCGCTCCCGGGTGGGGTCATTTAAAATAATCCCTTTTTCAACGATGCCGCAGTGGCCGTGGGCGGTATATTCGCAGAGGCACACGTCGGTAATAACGACCATCTGCGGCAGGGCATCCTTCAGTGCCCGGACTGCCTGCTGGATGATGCCGTCCGGGCTGGTTGCTTCAGAGCCCCGGTCATCCTTTATGCGGGGAATGCCGAACAAGAGCACTGCCTTGATGCCGGCATCCTGCAGCTCGCGCGCTTCCCGGATGAGGTTGTCAATGGACAGCTGAAAAACACCCGGCATGCTTGCAACAGGGTTTTTAATGCCCGTGCCATGGATAACAAACAAGGGTGCTATGAGAGACTCCCTGCGCAGCACGGTCTCCTGCAGCATCTCTCTCATCTCCGGTTTCATTTTTAAACGTCTGAGCCGTTCCATAAATAATTGAGTTCGGGAGTTTAGGAGTTGCGGAGTTACGGAGTTAATTAAGGTTAAAAGGACAAAAGGTTAACAGGCTAAAAGGTTCACCTCTCTCGCACTCCTCAACTCTTCACCTCTTTACCTTTTCAACTCCTCAACTCTTTAACTCCTCCACTCCTCAACTCCTTGTAGTATTTTATTATCGCTTCAGCCAAAGAGGTAAAATCATATTTCTCCGGTACTATCCCGGCGCTGAATCCATGCTTGCGCAAAGCCCCCTCGGTGATGGGCCCGATGCAGGCGATTGCCATGTCTTTAAGCTCCTGCAGGACCGCGGGGGTGCTGTACTCAAAAAAGTTATGCACTGTTGACGAGCTGGTAAAAACAATGCAGTCGCAATTCTGCACCGTCTCAAACTGCTCGGTCTGGTGCAGGGCCGAAGGCACCACTGTTTTATAGACCGGCACTGCCAGCACGTCATTCTGCAAAGCCCGCAAGCCCTGCTCCAGCACATCGCGCGCTTGCTGGGCCCGGGGGATGAGAATCCGGGCTCCGGTTATGTTCCCTTGCGTGAATGCGCGCACCACTCCCTCAGCACTGAATTCATCAGGGATGAGGTCTGCCTTCAAATACTGGTTCATGAGGGTGCGTGCTGTGCCGCTGCCGATAGCCGCAAATAAAAGATGCGAGAGGCTTCTGACATCTTTTCCCAGGCTCCAGACCCGATCCATAAAATATCTGACCCCGTTTGAGCTGGTAAAAATGATCCACTGAAAGTCACTGAGCTGTGCAATCGCCCGGTCCACCTCTTCATAACTGTCGGGAGGCTGAAACGATATGGTCGGGAACAGCACTATCTCAGCGCCATTTTCTTCAAGAAGCTCTGATAAGGTGTCTTCCTCCTGATATTCACGGGTAATGATGATGCGCCGGCCAAACAGCGGCAGGGTCTCAAACCAGCGCAATTCCTGCCGCAGTTTCACCACCTCGCCAACCACCACAATCCCCGGCGGCTTCAGCGCGTGCTGCTCGACAATCCGGCAGATGCTGTCAAGCGTGCCCGCGACTACTTTCTGGCTGCCGAGCGTTCCCTGCTGTATCACCGCGGCCGGTGTTTCCGGGTTTCTGCCGTTAAAGATAAGCTGCTCAACAATGGTTGACAGATTGCGCATGCCCATCAGGAACACGAGCGTTTCAGCTCCATTGGCGATGTCCTGCCAGGCGATTATTGGCCGGTCCTTGCCGGGGTTCTCGTGCCCGGTAATGAAGGCGACCGATGATGCATAGCGGCGGTCGGTCACCGGAATGCCGGCATAAGCCGGCACCGCAATAGCGGACGGAACGCCCGGCACAACCTGAAAGGGTATCCCGGCCCGGGACAGTATGAGCGCCTCTTCCCCTCCCCTGCCGAACAAAAACGGATCTCCGCCCTTAAGGCGCACAATCCGTTTACCCTGCCGGGCCTTTTCCAGCAGCAGGTTATTTATTTCTTCCTGGGTCAGGGACGGTGCTCCCCCGCGCTTGCCCACGCAGATCTGCTCCGCGTCACTGGCTGCAGCAGTCAAGGATATTGGCATTAACCAGGCTGTCGTAGAGGACAACTTCTGCCTGCGCCAGAATGCGCCTGCCCTTAACCGTCATAAGGCCCCGGTCACCGGGACCGGCACCAACGAAATATACTATTCCTTTTTGCTCATTCATTGATAGTGTCCTGAAACGGGTTGAAGGTTTAAAGTGAAAGGTGTAAGGTGACAAGTATGCCACAGTGTCAGAGTCATATTTCACATCTTTCCACGTTCCACTTTCCACTGTTTCACGTTTCCTATTACCTTTTTAAATATCTTTTCTGCCAGCCTGCGGCCAATGTCTGCTGCATCCTCTATACTTCCCGATTCAATCCCTTCCGCAGCAGCATCGCTCTCTTCCTGGATAATGCGCCCGGCCAGATGCAGGACGTCTCCCCGCACTTCTCCATAGACGCCGATCGGCAGGCTGCAGCCGCCGCCAGCTGCTTCAAGAAATGCCCGCTCCGCAGCAACAGCGGCATGGGTCTCGTCGGTCATCAAGAAACGCGATGCACTCCAACAGGCCTTTATCAGCAGCCCGGATTTCAATGCCGAGGGCCCCCTGCCCTGCTGCCGGCAGCATGGTTTCAACAGGGATGACCTGCGCAGCCAGGTGCTCCATCCCGGCCCGTTTAAGTCCCGCCAGCGCCAGCACCAGCCCGTCGAACCGGCCTTCCCGCCATTTCCTGATGCGGGTATCAATGTTGCCCCGTATTGGCCTGATCGCAAGGTCCGGCCGGCACAGAAGGAGCTGACAGCGCCTTCTGCTGCTTCCGGTGCCGATGGCAGCACCCCGGGGAAGCTCTGCGAGAGGGAATGCCGCAATGAGCGCGTCACGGGCATCTTCTCTTTTCAATACCGCCCCGATCATGAGTTCCGGAAGCATTTCCGTCGGCACATCTTTCATCGAATGCACGGCGCAGTCAATGGTCTTATTAAGCAGCGCCTCCTCCAGCTCTTTGAGGAATATGCCTTTGCCTTCTATCGACTCGACGGGAACATCGATGAACCGGTCGCCGGTGGTGGTTATGGGTACCAGCTCAATGGTCCAGTCCGGCCAGGCGCTGCCCAGGGCTTCCTGAACCTGGCGTGCCTGGATCATGGCCAGCGTGCTTTTCCTGGTGCCGATTCTAAGATGCTTCCTCAATGCCATGCTGCTTTAAAAAAGAGTGTAAAACAGTTCGCGCCTGTGCAAGCTTATTATCCCGCAGCAGCGGGATCAGGTCTAAAGCCGTCGCCTCGCTCAGGATGCTGCTGTTGAGCCGGTTCCGTAACAGCGGCACTGGCATAAATTCTTTTGCGCGCTTCTTCCAGAAGCTCCACGTACAGGGCGTATTCCGGTCCAAACTGCGCTTCAAGCTCTTCCCGTATCTTACGGGCAAGAGCCGGTATTTTCCCGCTGGTTGATATTGCGATCGTTAAATCCCCCCGCTGCACAGTAGCGGGCACAAAAAAATCCGATTCCTCGGGGCTGTCCACAACATTGACCAGTGCCCCTGCCCGGCGTGCCCAGCCGGCAATTTCCCGGTTTGTATCATGATCATCAGTGGCGGCAATAACCAGATAGTTTCCCTGCACATCATCTTCGCTGACATTGCGCCGGTGAATAATTATGGCACGGTCTTCTGCCAGCTTGTGTATTCCTGCGCCTGCTTCACGCGCCACCACCGTTATACGGGCCCCTGATGCAATCAGCGTTTTTACTTTACGCTCGGCAACATCGCCGCCGCCGACAACAAGACAGGGCTTATCGCAAATCTTCAGGCTTATGGTATACGGACGCGTCATCAGTCTGACTTCTGTGTTCTCCGCTCTGACTTCTTCATTTTCTTAAATACCCTGCCTGCTGCCGCAATCGTCTTAGTAATATCTTCCCGTGTATGCGCCAGGGAAATAAATGCTGTCTCAAACTGTGAAGGCGGCAGATAAATTCCCTCTTTGAGCATGCCGGTAAAAAATTCTTTAAACTGCTCAACATTGCAGCTTCGCACGTCTTCATAACAGGCAGGCGGCGTGTTGCTGAAAAAGACGGTAAACATCGAGCCGCACTCCTCGACCCGCACGGTAATGCCCTGCTCTTCAGCCTGGTCCCGGATGCCGGCGCAGAGCAATTTCCCCATGCTGTCCAGCCGCGCGTAGGTGCCTTTCTTTTTCAGCTCTTTGAGCGTCGCAAGGCCGGCAGCCATTGCCACGGGATTGCCGGAGAGCGTGCCGGCCTGATACATCCCGCCGAGCGGTGCCACCTGCTGCATGATCTCTCTGCGGCCGCCGTATGCGCCGACGGGAAGCCCGCCGCCGATTATTTTTCCCAGGCAGGTGATATCAGGGGTGATGCTGAAAAGCGTCTGCGCGCCTCCCCAGGCGACCCTGAACCCGGTAATCACCTCATCAAAAATAAGCAGGCTTCCGTGCTTCCTGGTTATTTTCCGCAGCCCGCCAAGAAAACCCTGGTGGGGATAAATCACCCCCATGTTGCCTGCTATAGGCTCTACCAGCAGCGCGGCAATGTCATTGCCACGCTGCGCGAACAGCGCTTCGCACGCCGGTATATCATTATACGGCAGGACCAGCGTCTCTCCCAGATATGCTTCGGGAATTCCTTCACTGGTGGGAATGTTCAGCGTCGCCGCGCCCGAGCCGGCTGCAACCAGCAGGCCGTCTGCATGACCATGATAGCAGCCTGAAAACTTTACAATTTTATCGCGGCCGGTGCAGGCGCGCGCCAGGCGGATTGCGCTCATGCACGCCTCGGTGCCGGAATTTACCATGCGCACCATCCCGATGGACGGGAAAGCGTCCGTTATGAGCCCGGCCATCTCAAGCTCAAGCTCTGTCGGCGCACCAAAGCTGGTGCCGCTCGCAGCAGTCTTCTGAATGGCCCTGACCACGGCGGGATGCGCGTGCCCCAGAATCAGCGGCCCCCAGGAGCAGACATAGTCTATGTAGCGCGTGCCGTCAACATCTTCAATTCGCGCACCAGTGCCGCGACGGATAAAAAGGGGATTGCCGCCTACGGCCCGGAATGCCCGGACCGGGCTGTTCACTCCGCCGGGAATAATTTTTTGCGCTTTGCTGAACAGTTTCTTTGAACGGGAAATCATATCAGCCTGCTCCCTCTTTCGAGTTAGGAGTTATGGAGTTAGGAGTTAAGGAGTTAAAAGCTGATAGCACTCCTCAACTCCGACAGCTCTTCAACTATTTATCAATGCCTATCTTTTCCAGCAGCCAGGCTACGTTTACGTGCTGCTCAACAACTGCAGCAAGCTTGTCATAGTTTTCCTCCTTGAAGGCCCGGTACGAAAAATCATCGTCTGACGACATCGCAGCAGAGGGGAGTATCCATTTGAGAAACAGCTTCCGCAGGGCGTCATTTTCAAATAATCCGTGCACATAGGTGCCCCACACCAGGCCATCCGGCCGTGCGCTATCCCCGGCCTCTTCCGCATTCTCGTTGCTTCGCAGCATCATGATAGCAGCACCCGCTGCGGCAAACGTCCTGCCCATATGAATCTCGTAGCCTTCCACCGTTGTTTTTTCTCCAGTTCCGGGCAGCTGAAACAGAGCGCGCACCCGTGAGGTAATTTTGCGCTGCTCCATGATCGAACATACGGGGAGCAGCCCCAGTCCGTCTATCTCACCACCCTGGTCCTCAACGCCGTGCGGGTCTGCGATGCGCTCTCCCAGCATCTGGTAGCCGCCGCAGATGCCGACAATCTTCCCCCCCGCGCCGTGATAATCACGGAGCGCCTGTTCAAAACCGGTTTCACGAAGAAACCCGAGGTCATAAAAGACATTCTTGCTGCCGGGCAGTATTACCGCGTCATAATCCTTCACGCGATGCGGCGCAGTGACATAATCGAGCGTAAACCGCACATCCGCCTCCAGCGGGTCAAAGTCGGTATAATTTGATATGTGCGGCAGCCGGATGACGCCGACTGCTGCGCCGGCGGCACGGTTATGCATCAGGTTGTAGCGCTTTCTGTCCAGCGACACTGAATCCTCTCCGGGTATGTAGAGGTCCCGCACCATGGGCACAACGCCCAGAACCGGCCGCGAAGTTTTCTGCTCAATGAACGCGAGGCCGTCACCAAGCAGCGCCGGATCGCCGCGGAACTTGTTGATGATAATGCCAATCAGCTGCTCCCGCTCATCAGGCGTCAGCAGCTCCACAGTGCCGATAATCGAGGCAAAAACGCCGCCGCGGTCAATGTCGGCAACCAGCACTACTCCGGCATCAGCATACTGCGCCATGGCCATGTTCACGATGTCATTTTCCTTCAGGTTCATCTCCACGGGACTGCCCGCGCCCTCAAGCACCACACAGTCATAGGCAGCGGCAAGCCGGTCATAGCTTTCAGTAACCTTCGGCCAGAGCAGTTTCTTCATGGCATAGTAGCCCGCTGCCTCCATGGTGCCCTGGACAATGCCCTGGACAATAACCTGGCTCCCCATCTCAGAGGAGGGCTTGAGCAGGATGGGATTCATATCAACATCAGGCTCAAGCCCGGCAGCTTCCGCCTGGACCACCTGGGCTCTGCCCATCTCTTTGCCGTCCCGCGTCACATAGGAATTAAGCGCCATGTTCTGCGCCTTGAACGGCGCGACGCGCACGCCGCGCTTCTTTAAAATCCGGCAGAACGCGGTTGCCATAATGCTTTTACCGCTCTCAGAAGATGTGCCGACGAACATTATTGATCTGGACATAGTCGTGACTCGAGGCTCGTGATAGCTGATCTAGCTGACCCTAAGCCTGTCCAGCCCTTATTAATATTCTATTCCCTTGCTGCGCTTTAATGCCCTTTTTAAAGTGATGCTTTACCTCGCGCATTTCAGTGACCATGTCAGCCGCCTCCTGAATACGCTCGGGTGCATTGCGGCCGGTTAATATAACGTGGAGCCCCGCGGGCCGCTCCCGGAGAAAGGCCAGAACCTCTTCCTCATCCAGCAGCCCGTAGCTGAGCACGTAATTTATTTCATCAAAAATAACCATCCCGTACTGTCCTGACAGCGCCGCTTCCCGGCACTTGTCCCAGGCAATGCGGGCGAGTTTCCGGTCCTCGTCAAGCGATTCTTTCTCCCAGGTGAAGCCTGTTCCCATCTGGTGTATTTCAATTGCAGGGATTTTTTTCAAAGACTCAAGCTCGCCGTATTTCCAGCTCCCTTTAAGAAACTGGATGATGCAGACGTTCATCCCGGTGCCTGCCGCCCGCAAAGCCGCCCCCAGGGCAGCAGTTGTTTTTCCCTTGCCATTACCGGTATTGACGATTACCAGGCCCTGCTTCATACCGCATACCCCCGCCGTGTTATCATCCACGTGCCCTGCGTCACGGTGGCGCTGTTGCCGATAATCACCAGGCAGAGCATGTCAATGTCAAAATCAGGAACGCGCGCGAGCGTGGTTCTGATAATCTTTTCTTCCGTCCGCGAAACGCTCCGCACAATAGCAGCCGGTGTATCCGCCCCCCGGTGCCGGAGAAATATTTTTACCGCCCGCTCTATCTGCTCGGTTCTTGCGCTGCTCTTCGGGTTGTAGAGGCACGTCACAAAATCTCCTGCTGCCGCTGCCAGGAGCCGTTTTTCAATCGTCTCCCACGGGGTCAGAAGGTCGCTCAGCGAGACTATGGCACAATCATTCATGAGCGGTGCCCCGAGCGCTGCAGCCGCGGCGATGAACGCGGGCACGCCGGACACTATTTCTATCGGGATTTCTTCAGCGCTGCTTTCTCTTCCCGAAAGCTCAAGCACCAGGCCGGCCATGCCGTAGACCCCGGAATCACCGCTTGAAATGAGCGCCACGATTTTCCCGCTGCGCGCTTCATCAAGGGCCTGTAAGCAGCGCTCCTGCTCCCGGGTCATGCCGCTGGCAATCACCTGCTTGCCGGCAATAAGCGGCTCGATCAGCCTGATATAGGTGGTATAGCCGACCACGGTATCACAGCGCTCAATCACTGCGCGAGCCCTGAGCGTCATATCATCAAGGCTGCCCGGCCCGATGCCCACGATAAATAGCATGCCTTTTTTATTATCCATGCGCAAGCACTCTCTCAACAATAAGCCGCGCAAACGGCATGCGGGCAATGGCCAGCGTCAGCTCGCCCAGCTTCTCTTTTTTCATGAGCAGCTCCCCTCCCCGCGCGCAAAGCAGCGCTGCGGGCTCCGCAACTCCCTGCACGCCGAGGGCGCGGCGCGCATGCACGGATTCAGCAGAAGGAACTGTCACGCTGTTTAATTCTGCCGCGGAATAAAACTGCAGCGGCAGAGCATTGTCCCGGGCAAAGCGCAGCAGCCCGTGCTCATCCTTTTTGGCAGCAATGGTAGCCAGTGAATATAACGAAGCGATCGGGAGTTTCATTTTTTTAAATATTTTTTCCACTGCCTTCTGTATGTCACGTGCCGCTACTCCCCGGTTGCAGCCAATGCCGGCGGCCAGGTCCCGCGGGTGGATGCGAAGAAATCGTCCGCTCTTTTTTTGCGGTATTTTTGCGTCATGGGAAAAGAGAAGGCCTGCCGTGCATCCCGAGGCAAGAAGCTCTGCGGGGGAGTCATAAAAATAGAGCTGAGCATGCCCCTCCATGCCCGGCAGCGCGCGCAGCTCTGCCGGGTAAAACCCGACGGGATTCCCGGCAATCATCTCAGCCTGCACTTTTTTAAGCGTGCTCTTTGAAAAATCTCCGGCGCCAAGCTGCTGAACAATTACATCCAGCGCCGGCAGCCCCCGGGTATCGCTTGCCGTGGTAATAACGCAGTGTCCGCCCAGCATTGCGGACAGGTCACGGGCCAGTTGATTGGCCCCGCCCCAGTGGCCTGACAGCAGGCTGATAATGTTCTTTCCCCGGTCATCCATAACCACCACCGCCGGATCATCCCACTTGGAGGTAATGCAGGGTGCAATCATGCGCACGGCAATGCCTGCCGCCATGATGCAAATAATCTGCTGACAGGAGGAAAAAACTTCGCGCACTGCTTCCTGCATGCTTGTATAATATATAATAGTTCTTCCCCTGCACTCGCCTTTCATGGCAGCAGGCAGGAAAAGGCGCGCATTTTTCATGGTGCTGACGATGCTCCTGCCAATCCCCGCGCCGTCTTCTGTTACGGCAATAATCCCAGTGCCTGCTCTCTTTTTCTTTTTCAGCTGCCGAAAGCCATGGCTGAATTCTTTAGCATACAGTCGTGAGCGCTCTCCCGGTTTTTTCCCGACAGCGTCTCCCACCAGAATCAGAGCCTGGCGCTGAATATTTTTCTCCTTTACTTTAGAAGCGATGGTTGCCAGCGTTCCGCGCACCACGGTTTCATCAGGCCAGCTTGCCCGGTAGACAACCGCTGCCGGGGTATCCGCCGGATAACCGCCTATACGCAGTTCCTGTATTGTATCATCAAGCATGCCGGTGCTCAGATAAATCGCCATGGATGCCCGGTGCGCTGCCAGAGACGCAAGCGCTTCCTTCTCCGGGACAGGGGTCCGTCCCGCCCGGCGGGTAATGATGAGCGTCTGGGAAAAGCCCGGCACGGTAAACTCTTTTTTCAGCGCTGCAGCTGCGGCAAACGCCGCGGTGACGCCGGGGATCACGGCATAGGCCACGTTTTTTTGCTGCAGAATCTCCATCTGTTCTGCTATCGCGCCGTATATTGACGGTTCGCCGCTGTGCAGGCGCGCAACCAGTTGCCCCTGCCGCGCCGCGCGGACCATTGCGTCGGTTATTTCCTGCAGGGTCATGGAGGCGCTGTCAAGCGTGCGGGCGCTTTTCTTCGCGCAGGTAAGCATTGCCGGGTTCACCAGGGAGCCGGCATAAACAATGAGGTCCGCCCGGCTAAGCACCGCACGCCCCTTTATGGTCAGAAGCTCCGGGTCTCCCGGCCCCGCGCCGATAAAGCAGACCCTGCCAGCCGCAGATGTTTTTTTAGAGATGCGCTTACTCGTGTGTTCCATGCACTATGAAGACCGGATTTTCAGCCCGGAAAATTTCCGGCTGTTTGCTGTTATCAAGATATTCAAGCCGCACCGCGGTGACGGTGCAGTGCCACCCCCACTTCTTGAGCGTGCTGGTAGCGCAGTTCACTGTTTCGATCGTCACTGCGTTTGCTACCACGCTCCCCTGCGGGAAGACACTCTTCTTTACCTGCTTCAGAATGTCTGCGAGCCTGCCGCCGGAGCCGCCGATGAAAACGCTGTGCGGCCGGGGAAGCGCTTTCAGCGCTTCAGGCGCGCTTCCCGGCACGGCTTTTACAGTACGCGCCCTGAATTTTATTATATTCTTTTCAAGCTGTGAAAAGCGCCTGGCATCCTGCTCCACCGCATACACCTGCAGAGACGGGTAGAGGCGCGCTGCCTCAATCGACAAAGAGCCGCTGCCCGCGCCAATGTCCCACAGCACCCGGCCGTTTCCGCAGGCAAGCCGTGCCAGTGCCAGCAGCCGCACATCTTTTCTGGTGATCATGCCGTGGTCATGATCAAACTTCTCATCCGCTATCCCCAGGCTTATCTCGTGCTGCCCTGCATCAGGCAGCTTTTCAGCATTGATAATCATCATTGCCAGCGGCGCGGATCGGCGGCGCTGCACTGTTTTCAATGCTCCCCCGAATATGCGTTCATCACGCAGGCCGAGGTTCTCAAAAACCCCGGCCTGCCATGCTGCAGCACGCGGTTCCTGCAGCAATAAGCCAGCGCGCCACAACGTCCGGACTATTTTTATCATCACAGTAAACAACCACCGGGCCTTCTGCAGAAAAGATTTTTTGCAGCCCGGAGATGTCTCTGCCGTGCAGGCTTATGAAGGCGGCATGATCCCAGCGCTCTCCCCTGCGGGCGAATGCTCCCTGGAAAGCGGTTATATTCGGCAGCACGGAAACCCGCTCTTTACCAAACACACTGATGACCGGCGGGGCAATACCAAAGAAGTTCGGGTCGCCGCTTGCGAGGACCACGATATTCTGCCCCCTGCTCTTTTTTTTGAGCTGTCTCAGGGTGGCTTCCACATGCCGGTCAAGAACTATTTTTTTCGCCGTGTGCCCGGGGAAATAGCCCAGCAGCCTTTTGCCGCCGACCAGCACCTCTGCAGCGGCAATAACCTTGATTGCCCGGCGGGAAAGATCTTCCGGTGACAGGCCGATGCCTACAACACTAATGGTTTTTTTCATGGAACAGCACTCCGCCGTTATAGGAAAGCAGCAGCACTTCTGCGACGAGAGAAGGTCCGCCGATTTCCCGTACTCTCTTTTTTACCATGCCTGCCAGCTGCGCGCATACTCCCCGGAGGAACTGCGGGGGGATAAACTCCATTGCGTGGCGCGCGGTGTGCGCCCTGCTTATACCGTGCGCGTCATGTTCGGTCATCCCGGCCCGGCGCGCCAGATCGGCGAGCAGGGAAAGGTCAATGTCGGCTTTGCGGTAATGGGTACACTCCGCTCCCGCAGCCATCTTCAAAAGCTTCCCGGGGAACCCGGCAATAATGATCGCGCGCCAATCCATGCCGTGCTGCTTCCTGCACGGCAAAAGAAAAATAATCCGCCATGAGAACAAAGGCCGCTTCCGGAAGCGTATTGTAGACGCGCTGCGCCTCCTTCTCGCTTGAACGGCCGGTGCACAGCACCGCGCTGTGAAAGCCCCATGGCCGCAGCACATCAAAAGCGCACACGATTGAGTCCCGGTATGCCTGGTGAGAATAGGGAATGACCAGCCCCGTGGTCCCGAGTATGGAAATGCCCCCCACTGATGCCGAGCCGCGGGTTCAGGGTTTTTTTTGCCAGCTCTTCCCCGCCTGCTACGCTGATGGTCACGTGAGCCCCCTGCCCTACGGGCAGCACCTCCCTGCACGCTCGCGCAGATCATGCGCTCCGGCACCGGGTTGATGGCCGGCTTTCCGGGCGCCACCGCAAGCCCCGGCCGCGTCACCATGCCGACCCCGGCACCGGCCGCGATGATAATTTCATCCGTCTCGCGCAGGGTAATGGTGGCGCGGATGCAGGCTCCATTGGTGATGTCCGGGTCATCCCCGGCATCTTTTATCACCTCGCAGAATGCCCCGTCTCCGCCGCGGCCGCTTTCATGAACCGGGATGCGTGCCGTTTCATTGCCGGGAAGGCTCACCTCGATTTCCCGTGGCAGGCTTTCCCGCAAGCACCAGCGCCGCCCCTTTGGCCGCAGCAGCGGCGCAGGTGCCGGTGGTATACCCGGTTCTAAGACTGCTCCGAAGACGTGTCATCGTTTTCCGCGCGCGGTTTTTTCAAAATAACCAGCGACAGATATTCAGGGCTCGTGCAGCCAGCCCGTCCAGATTGCGCAAGACGCGCTCCCCTTCCAGCCCGCATTTCTGAATGTAGGTGCAGCAGTCGCTCTAGGCCCCGGTCCTGCAGCATCTTCAGCAGCCGCTCCCGCTGCCGGTAGGTCTTTAAGAATACCACGGTGTCAGAGCTGTCAATAATGCGCTCCAGCCGCTCCTGCGAATCGTTTGCCGATACCACCGACACTATCTCATTGCCTTCCACCAGCGGCATATCCGCGCGGGCTGCTGCATAGGCAAAAGACGTGATGCCGGGGACCGTCTCGATCTCAATGTCAGGGGCAAAGCGTTTAAAATAGCGCATGACAACGCTGAAGGTGCTGTAGGTTCCCGAATCTCCCAGGGTGATGAAAGCGCAGCGTGCCCCGCGCGCACTACCTGCTTCCATTGCCCGGTGATTTTCCATCCACTGCTGCTCGAGCACCTGCTTATCCTTTATCATGGGGAAGAGCAGCCGCGTGACCGGCGTTGCTGCCGGGAATAAAGCGCCGTGCAATGTCAAAGGCAATGCTTGCCCCGCCTTCTTTCGCGATGGGAGTAAAAATATGCCCGCAGCGCTTGAGAATTTCCACTGCCTTTATCGTGAGCAGTTCAGGGTCGCCGGGCCCCACGCCGATGCCGTACAGTTTCCCCGCCATATCACCTGCCTCCCGCGAGCTGCATGAGCGCGTTTATGGTTGCAACTGCAGCCGGGGTGCCGCCCTTTCTCCCCAGCATGGTTATGCTCACAAGGCCTGACGTCAAGCAGGGCCTGTTTTGACTCTGCGGCGCCCACGAACCCCACCGGCATCCCGATGATGAGCGACGGGCTCATGACCCCTTCCCGGCACAACCTGATTGCTTCAAAAAGCGCTGTCGGCGCATTGCCGATGGCAATGACTGCCGCCCTGCAGCGATGCTGCGGCAGCCTGCATGGCTGCGGCGGACCGGGTTATGCCCGAGGCCGTGCTGACGCGCTGTACCTCGTCATCTGCCACCAGGCACACGGCACTGCAGCCGTACTGCTCCTGCAGTTTCCTCCCGATGGCGGCTTTGAGCATCTGCGTGTCTGTGTACACGGGATTTCCCTGCTTCATTGCTGCAATGCCTGCTGCGATGGCCTGCGGATGAAAACGGATGGTCTTCATCACCTCAAAGTCCGCGGTAGCGTGAATGATCCGCCGCACAATAGTCCATTCATCTTCAGTAGAATGAATGAGCCCCGGCTTCCCGGTCTATAATGCGCATTGATTCTGCTTCAATGTCCTGGGGTGAAAGATGGTTCATATAAAAGCCTCTTCGAAAAGCTATCAGCTGACAGCTGTCAGCATATCAGCATGCATATTTTTTACCGGAAAAAAAAGCGGCAGCACACCAGAAGAAGCGTCACGACCGAAGTCGCCCACATGAGCCGAATGCTTTTCGCGATATCCGCCGGTGCCAGTTCTTTTTCCTTGCTGCCCAGCAAAGGTTTTTCATGCATAACGCCCTTATAGCGGCAGGCTCCGCCGAGCTGTACGCCAAGCGCTGCCGCGAAACCGGACTCAGGAAACCCGGCATTGGGGCTGGGGCTCTTGCTGCCGTCGCGCAGCATTATCCGCACAATCTTCATCATTCTTCCCGGCATGACCGCGAGCGCTGCAATCGGTATAAGCAGCAGGCAGAGCCGCGCCGGTATATAATTGGCAGCATCATCCAGGCGCGCGGAGAACCAGCCGAACTCCCGGTAGCGCTCATCCTTGTACCCCACCATTGAGTCAAGCGTGCTTATCGCCTTGAACGCCATGGCCAGCGGCGCGCCGCCCAAAAAAGCATAGAACAGCGGTGAGACAATCCCGTCCACGGTATTCTCGCTCACGGTCTCAACCGTGGCGCGGACAATCTCAGCTTGAGAAAGCTTATTGGTGTCACGTCCGACGATGCGCGCCAGGCGCTTCCGCGCGCCCGCTGTATCATTGGTTTCAAGGCGCTGCAACACTGCCCGCGCCTCCTGGCCGAGGCAGCGGGTTGAAAGGGTGGTGTAGACAAGGAATATGGACACCAGGGTTCCGAGCCTGATATCAACCAGTATTGCCGCCAGGATGAGCGCGAACGTGCAGGCAAAAGCAATAAGCGGCACCATGATACCCACCACGATTCCCGCGATGCGGGCGCTGGCGATGCTCTTTCTGGCCGGAGGCTCAAGAGCGGTGATGAGCCGGCCGATGGCCCGTATTGGATGGGGAAGAAATTCCGGGTCGCCAAGCAGCGCGTCAAGGCCCCAGGCAGCGGCAATAATCATTTCATTCATACCGTTTAAAACACTGCTAATAAATTGTAAAGTACGTACTTACCTAGGAAACCTAACCCGAATTGATGTTGTTTCATGCGAATCACCAAAATAAAAATAAATTTTCCTAATTCTTGAGTTCCAGATTACTTTTTAATTAACTCAGCCACGCTCAGGATCAAACGTGATGGATTTTATTGCCGCGTTCAAATTTGCCATCCAGTTTCTCACCAGGATTCCCCTGAAGTCTCCGGGCGGTCCGGACACGGTCGATCTTAAGAAAGCCCTCATCTGCTTTCCGCTGACCGGCTATCTCATCGGCTGCCTGCTGTTCTTTCTCTGGTATCTGCTGCAGCCGTTCTTTCCCTTCAACACGCTGGTGCTGGCCATTCTTATTGTTACGGCGGAAACCATTATCACCGGCGCGTTTCACCTCGACGGCATGGCTGACACCTTTGACGCCCTCTTCAGCTCAGGCACCACCGTGGAGCGCAAGCTTGAAATCATGAAAGACAGCCGCATCGGCGTCATGGGGGCCACAGCCCTGATTATTTCCCTGCTGCTCAAAACCGCCCTGCTCGATGAGGTGCTGAACCGTCATCACCCGGCAGCGCTCCTCATCTATCCCGCTCTCGGCAGATGGGCGCAGGTGCTGTTTTTTTATGCCAGCCCCTATCTCCGCGCTGAAGGTATCGGCAGCGTGTTCGCGCGAAGCATTGATAAAACAACGTTCATCCGGGCAACGCTGGTGCTTATTCCCTGCCTGTTCTTCCCGTCCTTTTATCTGGTCTTTCTCATGCTGCTGGCAATTCTTCTGCTCTATCGCCGCTATATACACCGCGTACTGGGCGGCATAACCGGTGATGTGCTGGGCTCTGCAGCCATTATAGCAGAGCTGACCGCACTGCTGGGCATCCTCATCTTCACCGCTGACAGGCTGTTGAAAAACACCCATCTGCTTCGTTGCGCTCATCCCTCGTCATTGCGACGTACGGTAACTGTACGCCTCATTCCTCGCGTTTCGCGCGCCTTGCATCTGAATGTTTTTGACCAGCCTGAGAAAATATTTTACAAAAACCGCTGACAGCCCCGCTACTTCTTCGGGCTCTTCGCCAGGTCTTCGGCAAAATATGCATTACAGTTGTCCATGGAGCAGAACGAGCCGCACATGGTGCAGGAGCGCTCAGAATTTGGCTTTCTGCTCGCGCGCACAGCAGCAGCCGTGTCGCCGTAGAGGGCCAGGGAAAACTGCTTCTCCCAGTCCAGATCGCGGCGCGCTTTTGAAATATCCCGGTCCCGTTCCCGCCTGCCGTATTTAATCATGTCCCCGATATAGACCGCTATTTTTGCCGTGCGCACGCCTTCGCGCACGTCATCTTCATTGGGCAGGGCCAGATGCTCTGCCGGCGTTATGTAGCAAATCAGGTCGGCGCCGTAGCGCGTTGAGTTGGCTGCGCCGATTGCTGCCGTAATATGGTCATAGCCGGGCGCGACATCAGTGGTGATGGGCCCCAGCACATAGTAGGGCGCTTCATTGCTCATGCGCTTCTGCAGCAGGATGTTGGCTTCAATCTCATCCAGCGGCACATGGCCCGGCCCCTCGACCATGGTCTGGCAGCCCATCTCCCGGCCGAGCTCTGCCAGCTCGCAGTTGATTATCAGCTCCTGGATCATGGCCCGGTCTGATGAATCATGGATAGCGCCGGCGCGCATGCCGTTGCCCAGGCTCAATACCGTGTCATACTTTTTCAGGATCGCCACCACCCGGTCGAACTTTTCATAGAGCGGATTTTCCCGGTTGTTCTTAATCATCCAGGCAACCATGGAGGCGCCGCCCTTTGAAACCAGGCCGCCGTAGCGGTAGCCCTGCTTGCGCAGACGCTCAATGGTCATCTGGTTAATGCCGCAGTGCACGGCCATGAAGGCGATGCCGTCCGCGCACTGCTGCTCGATAAGATCAAACAGCAGCTCCTCATCGAGCTTCGTAACATCATTATACCGTTTCCGCGCCTCACAGAACGCCTGGTACAGCGGCACATTGCCCACCGGGATATCCACGCTGGCAATGACCCGCTTCCTGATGGCATCGATATCGCCGCCCACGCTCAGGTCCATGAGCGTGTCAGCGCCTTCCTGCTGCGCTGCCACGGCCTTGCGCACTTCCAGCTCCTCATCGTTGATGTCGGATGAGGTGCCGATGCTGGCATTGACCTTGGTACGCAGCCCCTTGCCCACACCGACCGGAGCTGAGCCGTTCTGATGGTTTTTAATGATCACGATTTTCCCCTGGCTGATCAGCTCCCGCATCATCTCAGGTGCCATATTTTCTTTGCCGGCCACCTTCTTCATGATGTCGGTTATTGTGCCTTTGCGCGCGTATTCAAGCTGCGTTACCATGCTGCAATATCTCCTTTTCTGTTGAACTTGACCCCGTTCGAGCCATTCACCTTAAATTCAGTGACTCGTGACCAGTGACCAGTGGCGAGTCAAACGCTGGAAGCGTGAAAAGCTGAAATTCCGCATTCACCCATTCATCCGCCTTTTCTCTCACTCACATCGTGCACTCATCGCTCAGCACTTATTCTCTGTGCCTACCTGCCCACCGTAGCCTTGCGCGAAGGTGGGTTGCCTTATGCCTTGAACTCATCACTCTTTACTTCGCCCCTTGGACCCTCGAACCCTTGAACCCTTTTTTATCCCTGCTGTCCATCCGTAACCTGCGCCTCTTCAAACGTGAGCATTTCTGTCAGCACTTTTACGCCTGCTTCAACTATAAACATCCCCAGCGCAGCACCCGTGCCCTCGCCAAGCCGCAGGTCAAGATCAAGCAGCGGCTTCAGGTGCATTCTGTCAAGCATTACCCGGTGCCCCTTTTCAACTGAAAGATGCGCGGCAAACAAATACTGGCCAATGACAGGATTCAGCTCGCATGCTATCAGGGCCCCTGCCGTTGAGATGAACCCGTCGATAACCGCGGGTATGCGAAGCGCTGCCGCGCCGATTACCAGGCCTGCAATTCCCGCTATCTCAAGCCCTCCCACCTTGGAAAGCACGTCAAGCGGGTCGCGCGGGTCCGGCTGGTTCAATGCCAGAGCCCGCTCTATGGCGGATATTTTGGCCGCGAGACCCTGCATCGCTGATGCCGGTGCCCCTGCTCGTCACGCTTTCCACGGGAAGCCCGGAGAATGCCGCGATAATAGCGCTGCTCGGGGTGGTGTTGCCGATGCCCATATCGCCGGTGCCGATAATATCAACGCCTTCTGCAACTGCCTGCTGCACCAGGTCTATGCCGACCTCGATGGCCTGCACTGCCTCATCCCTGGTCAGTCGCCGGCTCTCTGGTCATGTTCCGGGAGCCGCGCGCGACTTTTCGCCGGATAAGACCCTCAAGCGGCGGGAACTCAAAATCAACGCCGATGTCAACAACCTGCACCTCGGCCCCGGCATGCCGCCCCAGAACATTGATGCCCGCTCCGCCGCGAAGAAAATTGAATACCATCTGCGGGGTCACTTCTTTGGGAAATGCGCTCACCCCTTCCGCGACAACACCATGGTCCGCGGCAAGGGTAAATATTCTTTTCCGGGAAATGCGCGGCTTCAGCTGCCGGGTGATGCCGGCAATTTGTCTGCCGATGTCAAGCAGTCTCCCCAGGCTGCCGCGCGGTATGGCAAGCTGGTCAAGGCGCTCCTGCGCTTTCTGCAAAGACGCCGCATCAAGCGGCTCTATCCTGGTTAAGTGCTGTCTGTAGATCCATCGCTATCAGTGAACAGTGAATAGTGAACAGGCTCGAGGTTAAAGGTTCGGTTCAGCCGTACGATCATGACTCATCCTTTTACCTATTGCCTATCTGCCTCTTTGCCTCTATCTGCCTCTGTGCCTTCTGCCTCTGTGCCTTTGTGCCTATTCCTTAATTCCCCACATAATCGAAGTGCCGGCATTCACCGCTTTTGTCCGGATGCGGGAAAGCCCGGCAGCCTTCATCCATTGGCAAAGATCAGTCCGTGCGTGGCATCTTCCTTCCGGCGTCCCGGTGAGCATGGTCATGTCAAAAAGAGAGACAAAGATCTGGTCGCCGGAGCCGGTGATATAATCATGAATCAGCAGGGTGCCGCCGCGCTGTAATGCCTGCGCTGCTTTTTTAATAATAAAGCGCGCATCCCCTGGCTGCATAAATATGCAGGATATTTGAGAGCAGCACCAGGTCATAGTCATTGCCCGGAAACGGATCAGACAGGCATTCACCGTGCAGCCACGCTCACGCGCCTGCCCATCCCGCACTGCCTGATATATTTTTTTGCGTGCGGCACCACGCTCTCAAGATCAAACACTGTTGCCTGCAGCGCGGCTGTTTTTCTGCGCAAAGGCAACAGCATAGGTTCCCATGCCGCCGCCGATATCAAGCATGCGGCAATATCTGCCGCAGCGGAAACGCTCTCGCTATGGCCGCGCTCTTAATCAGCGCCTGAGGCGTGCATCGCAGCGAGAAACCGCTTCAGCTGCCGCGGATAATCTGCCAGGGCTTCTTTCCGCGGGAGCATGCATGGTGCCTTTCTTTAAGCTGTAAGAAAGGTTTGCCCACGAAGACTTAAGCGTTTCAAGATGTATCAGCATATCACCGCAGTTCTCCCTGCGGCTGCTCCCAGATAGCGCCGCGAGAGCGCGGTTTTGCTGTATGCCCCGTTGCGCTCCGCTATCAGCCCCATGCTTTTCAAAGCGCGCATGAACCTGGCCAGAGCATCCTGCGAGAGATGTAATTTTCCGGCCAGGCTTTTACTGGTAGCCGGCCCTGCATCGAGCGCGGTAAAAATCCCCAGCCTGACTGCCGTAAAAATAATTTCAGAGGCCTGGAACCCGGTCCCTAAAGCATAGAGCCGCTCAAAGTCCGCTGCGGGTGAAGCTTTCACAGCTGGCACACCCGCTCGGATACGATCAGCCCGTCGACCACTGCCAAGGCCCGCTCTTCCCAGCGCATGCGCTCCTCATGAGTCAGCAACAGCTCCTTCAGCTCAAGCTTGCGCAGCGCCTCTTCAAAGAAATAGACCAGGTAAGCATTCAGCCGAAGCGCTGCCGCGGAGCTTTCCCTGCCCCAGAAAATCGGGGAGCTCGCAGTTATCCATTTTTTGCAAAACAGCCCCGGCATACGCTATCCATCAGGTCTGCCAGGAACTGGACCGGTTCCTGGAGAAAACAGTAGCTGCCTTCATACCCCAGGGGGTCGATTTTTTGCAGGCGGTTTTCTGCCTGCAGCAGTTTGAAACGCTCAGTTCCCTGCAGTGCAATTTCCCGGTGATAGAGGACATTAGCCGTGCAGGAGAGAGAGTCCAGCAGGCCATTGTCTTTCAAAAATTGAAAATTTAGCCGCACATCTTCAAGCGCAGTATCAGGCTCAAACATTATAAACCCGAGGTTAATCTCTACCCCATGGGCCTGCAGCATTTTGACTGCCGCCGCCTGCATATCCAGCCGCACCCCTTTTTTCATGCGCGCAAGCGATGCTTTTGATGCGCTCTCAATGCCCAGGAATACCTGCCGCAAGCCCGCCTGCACCATAGCGCTGACAAGTTCTTCATCCAGGTCATTGCTGCGGCACTCGATGCCGAAGCTGAGATCGCTCCAGTCTTTAATGCGCTCGACAATAGCCTGCGAGCGCGTGCGGCCAAGGCTTCCGCGGCCGAAAAAATTCGCATCGACAAAATAGATAGAGGGCTCCGGCAGGCGCGGATACAGCTCTTCAATCTCCTGCGCCACATTATCCGGGGAGCGGCCGCGCCACTGGCAGCCGTGCCCGTAAAAATAATTTATATAGCAGAAACTGCACTGGCCGTAGCAGCCCCGGCTGGCCAGAATATTGCCGCCGACTGTTTTCAGGAACTGCTCGCTGCGCTCAGGGAACGGCAGCCGGTCAAGCGGCTCGATGAGCGCCCTCTCTCCCGAGGTGGTGACCTTCCCGTTTTCCCGAAAGGCAAGACCCGGTATTTTTGAAAAATCAATGCAGCCATCCTGTTGCAGGCTTGCGGCTATGTCAGCAAAAGTTTCCTCGGGCTCACCCAGAATGATGCAGTCAATGAACGGGTATTGGGAAAGAATTTCACGGAAGGAAAAGGTGGGGAAAAAGCCGTACAGGATCACGGACACGTCCGGACGGCGGGCCTTCAGTTTTTTAAGAATGAAAACAGCTCTTCGGTCTTCTCCCAGAGATATACTGCGTTGACGCCCAGAACGCTAAACTCCAGGCGGTCAAGCTCTGTTGCGCAGTCCTGGAAAGACCCGGCAGAGGGATATGCTTCATGCAGGCTCACGGAGACGCCCCGCGCTTCAAGCAGCGATGAAATATAGCCGCTCAAAAGCCCCGATGACAGGGGCGTATTGGCCACGTCATTGAAATGGATTGCCGAGGAAGGCCGGGGATGTTCCAGAAGCAGTATGCTGCAGTGCATAGTTTTTAGTTTTAAGTTTTGAGTTGTTCAAGTAAGCTATCAGTTGACAGCTGTCAGCTATCAGCTTTATTTTCTGTACCTTACTTAAATCTGCACGCTGCAATCTCAAATCCGCAATTACTTTGTGCACTATTGCCTGTTGCCTTTTTCAGTTCCGCAATCCGCACTTCTCTTTGTTTCGTTTCCTCGAGTCACGAATCACGTGCCACGAGTCACGGTTTTATCTTCACCGGGATGCCGGAGACCATGAGATAAACTTCGTCCGCTGCCGCGGCAACCTCGCTGTTCAAACTGCCCAGAAGTCGCTGGTACAGCCGGGAAAGCGGATCAGCAGGTATTATCCCCATGCCGGTTTCATTGGAGATAACAAATACCCGGGACGCGGCCCGGCTGAAACATGCGCTGAGCCCTGCAATCTGCTGCGCTGCCGCCTCTTCATCCATCCGGTAGATCGTGAGCAGGTTTGACAGCCATATGGTCAGGCAGTCGATCAGGATGATATCAAACCTGCCGGTTATATCATCCACCAGCGGCACCAGGTCTTTTGGCTCTTCAAAGGTTACCCATGCATCCCCCCGTGCCTGCCGGTGCTTTGCGATGCGGTCTTTCATCTCATCATCAAGCGCCTGTGCGGTCGCGACAAACGCCCTGGTGCCGCTTAAGCGCTCAGCCTGCTGCTGCGCCCAGGAGCTTTTTCCGCTCTTGATGCCGCCGGTGACGAGTGTGAGAGTTTTTTCGGACATAAGATAACCACTGAGATCTCAGAAGAATCTAATTCCCCCAATACTGCGGTTCTCTGAGCGCTCGCCGATGGCAGAATAACCGTTATGTAAATAGCTGTAATTATTAAAACATCACAGGGACGACCCAGAAGACAAATCAAAATTATACAATGTAACCTCTGTGTCCTACTGTGGTTCATCTGGTTCAAAAAACAAAAACCCTCAGGTCATAACTACAGCCTGAGGGTTGCACCCAGTTTACTTCACCCTTTTATGCAAGGATCGAGTTCCGCGACTGCTATCATAAAGGCAGGTCTTCTGACTTTCGGATCATCCTACTCTCCAAACCTTCCCATCCCGATTCATCTCAGGACAGTGGCATTACGTGGATTTCGTCCCCGATCACAGCGGCGGGACCATGATGGATTCTCACCATCTTCCCTTTTAAACCATAGCAGGTACCTTTATGTTAAAATTAATACTCCATTAGTTTGACGGTGTCAATAGATATTGAAATACGCGACTCGTGGCACGTGACCCGTGACCCGAAGGAAGAAAAGGCACCAGGCGAGAGAGTTCAGGGTCGGAACTTTTGCGTTGGTTTGTACAGACTATCGCATACGCTATCTGATAATATTTCCTTTTTTATCAACGAATACCTTTTTACTCTTAACTTTTACCGCTGCCTTCCCTTTCTCGAAATTCCCTGCCTCCTCAAATCGGGCTGGAATGACAATTTTTCCCTGCTTATTGATATATCCCCACGTTCCGCCTTTCACAGAATGATATTCACCTTCTGGTTCTTCATTACATCCCGCACAAACAGCCGCCAGTCCTTCGTGAAAGGGAAAGGCAAAGTCAAACTGGGCGCTGATAATGATCTTACCCCTGCGGTCAAAGAAACCAAACTTGTTATCAGTTCTAAATCTGGCCAATCCTTCCTTGAAATAATCAGGTCCATTATCAACGACAAAAGGCCTGATGACCGTTTCACCCTTTTCATTTATATAGGCCCAGCCCGTCTCATCCACAACTGCTGCAATCCCCTCAGGAGAAAAAGCCTTCGCCATGTTGAAGCGCGGTTTAATGAGCACCTGGCCGGAGGCATTTTTATAGCCCCACGTGCCCGCATCCTCAAAAGGAATGAGTTTCTCCCCGGCTGCGCTTTCCCGCGCGGCAACAGAGATGAGCAGCACTATCAGCCAAAGATACATCCATTTTTTCAGCATAAAACCATGCCTCCTTTTAAAATACTGTTACCTGTTCTGCAGAGCAGCTAAACCCGTATATCAGTCTTCTCTTCCAGGGGTAATTGTAAATATGCGGCAAGCTCTTGTGCCATGCTGCGGGCATCGGTGAGATAGCTGAACACCCGCACATTGAGTTCTTTTTTGCCGCAGAGATTTACTCTGAATGTAGGGTCTTCAGAGCGATACTGGTCTCTCAGGGTGTCATGACGCTGCCGGTAGAATGCGCTTTCCACCGCTACCTGCGAAAAATCCATCAGGTAAAACTGCTGCCTGAAAACAATAAAAAACCAGCCCGCTTTGCGCTCAGCAGTGCCCGGTACTTTTATCGATGGTTACTTCATACACATAGCCCATGGTGATCAGGCAAAACAGTACCCATCCGCCCACAAAGATGTATTCAAAGAATCCGGTATCGTTTGAGAAGGTAAATATTAATCCGCCGATGATCAAGCCTATTAGCAGAAAAGAGCCGCCAAAAATAAGGCGTATGGGGCGCGTGGTGCTGTCAAAAATTACCCGTCCGTATTGATCCTCCTGGACGAATTTCTCTTTTGCATTTTTATTGCTGATTTCAATATGTTCAAACAGTGCCGGACCGGCCTCAGCCTTTTTCACCTGTATTTCTTTAGCAGGATCCTGCATGGCCTGTGACAGCTGAGCCTGTAACCTGCTGATCATCCAGTCCGGCGTTTTCCAGAAAACATAGGCAGGCGCGAAAATGCCTATGACTGCCAGTAATGAAAACCACGAATCGGCATTACCCGGATCACTGAAAATATCAACAATGCCCTTTAGCAGCATGCTGCCGGCGACTATAAACCAGAATGCAGCAAACCAGCGGCTGTATTTACGAATCGCACGAAATGTCTGCAGAATGCCATTTTCTTCCATTAGTATCAGCTCTCTAAGCAGATGATACACCCGTCAGCAGCACTAGCGAACATACCAATTCCTATACACCATAAAGTGCCGCTATTGTCAAAAGCATTTCCCGGTTTCGGATTGCGGAATCGAATACGTGACACGTGACACGGAAAAGGCGAGAGGCGAAAGGCGTCAGGCAATAGGCAAGTGGCAATAGAAAAATCACAGTGAACTCTGTCCACCCTTCGTAGCAGGCTACTGCGGAGGACGGGCTGAGTAACGAGTGATGAGAGAAATTTGGTGAGTCGGTGAATGGGTGAATAGGTGTAGAAAATTGCAGATTTCAGATTTGAGATTCCAGATTGAAAAACGAAGAATGTGAAACGTGAAAGGTGAAAAGTGGAAGGCGTATTTGGGAATTGGGGAATCGGGGTGCGTGGATAGGGAGGCGGAGATATCATAGAAGCGCGGATAAAAACCGGCCTGCAGAAACCAGGCGCACGCCGTTTTTCAGAGTATCAATGCCGGAAAGGGAGATGACCTGATATACATATGGAATCTTTAGTTTTTCTTTAAAATAATAGAGCGGAGTTGCAATAGTGCGGTCGGCGCGTTTGACTTCCACGGCAAACCAGGGTTTCTCATTGACCGTCACCAGAAAGTCCACCTCTTTTTTATCAACATTTCTTAAAAAATAAAGCCCGGCCTTCCATCCCTCATAATCATGAAGGAAGTGCACCAGTTTCAGCAGATGGGACGCGATGAGATTTTCAAAGCGGGCAGATTCATCTTCGACTTCAGACCAGTCCCACAGATACAGCTTCGGCTCCTTTTTTATCGAACGGATGGTCCTTCCGGCAAAAGGATATATCCTGAAATGATAATGAAACGATTCCAGCACATCAAGCCAGCTGGCGGCTGCGCGGTGGCTTACCTCAAGGTCTTCACGGATGGCATTTATCGACAGCAGCGAGCCGACCTTGTTCGGCAGCAGGTCGCTCAGCAATTTCATGTTCGACAGGTCACGTATCAGCGCCATGTCCTGGATGTCTTCACGGAACAGCCGTTCATTCTTCTCATTATGCCAGCGGCGCAAAAAGCGCGTGTTCTGTTTAAAAAGCGGCTCCGGGAACCCGCCAAAGCGCATAAGCCCCTCAAGCTCTGCTGCATGATCGTCATTCCCGATGACAATCTCTGAAAACGGCTGCAGCCGGTTTTTTTTCTCAAGAATTTCAGCCAGAGTAAACGGATGCAGGCGGAAATAATGATAGCGGCCCTGCAGGGAATCGCCTCCCCTGCGGTATATATCAAGTCTCGAACTGCCGGTTACCAGAAACTTATAGGTATGCTTAAGCTTGTCATACTCGCCTTTTAACAGGGTCTTCCATTTTTTATATTTATGGATTTCATCAAGAATCAGCAACTCGGCATCACCCGGCCACTCCGAAGCCATTATTTTCTTCCGGTCGTGCCGGTTATCCCAGTTGAAATAGCCATAGCTTTTAAAGTGCCGGGATACGATATCCGTTGACAGGGTTGTTTTACCGACCTGCCGGGGGCCGCCGACAAAAACCATCTTGTCCGCCAGATCTTCTACAATAATCTCGTTCAGATAGCGATTTTTTATCATAATTTGTTATATATCAGGGGGCAAACAGGCGTCAAGAAGTTTTGCGTGTAAGCAAATAAAACCGCTGATAATTTTGCGTACAGGGAAAAGACACCCCGTCGACTGCGCTCGGGGCAGGCAGAAGATAAGTGCTGAGTGATGAGTACGGGTCACGGGCCACGGGTCACGAGTCACTTATGGAGTGGCGAGTTCTCAGCAATGAAAAGTTGCTTACTTTGACCACTTTATTTTTTTCGTGTCGTGGCACTCGTTGCAGTGGATGGGGGCTTTTTTTGAGGTCTCCTGGTCGCGCTCCCGCTGATGACACCCGCGGCACAGGTTCATCGTGACGTCAAAAAAGCAGATCGGGTCTTCTTCAGCAGTATCTTGCTTCTTTTTATGGCAGCTCCGGCAGGCAGGGGTCTTTTCGCTGCCCTTATGGTGGCACTGGACGCAGTTCTGTTTCAGAGAGCGCTGGTGTTTGCGGTGGTAAAAAAGAACAGGCCCGAGGTCAGCTTCAAAGGTTATGAACTCCGGGCCTGTGTTGATTTTAGCGGGTCTGGTAAAACGGCAGCAGCTGAAAAAAAGGCATATGATAATAGCGCCGGTCAGCAGCTTTGTAATCATAAAACATCAAGGCCAGTACAAAACTTCCGCGGTTGCTTTATTATAGCCCTTGGCCACTTGCGGTGGCGGGCTGTATTGCGGCTTTTTATAAAAATAGATGGGATATTCTTTTTTCAGCTTGAGACTGCTCAGTCCCTTTGCCCGTGAGCCGAAAAGGCGGTAGGCCTCGATTTTCAGGGATTTAACCGCCTGTTCTTCACTCATGCCCTCGGGGGTTGCGTCACGCACCGTTACTTTGCCCAGCACTTTGAAATTGCGGTTAAAAAGTTCATCAGAGGAAACAACAACAATATTTTCAAGGGAAGGGATGGTGCCGCCGCTTTGCACTGAGGCCTGTTCCCCTGCTTGAGCAGCCTCCCCCGCGGTTGCCATGGTCATCACCTCTGCTGATGCTTCACGATAGATGTTTTGTCCTGCAGAAAACAGCCCGGACTTCTCCTGGTATTCAATTTTAGCAATCCCCTGGGCAAGGGCGCCGAAGCGCTTGAAGGCCATTATCTTCAGATCCTTCTCTGCCTGTTCGCTGGTGAACCCTTTCTTGTCCGGGCTTGTAACCGTAATGCGGCCAAGTGACGAATACCGGCGCTGGCTGAGATCCTGATCAGTTAAAACCTGGATGCCTGCCGGAGAGGTGCTCTCACCCGTAACCTCTGCAGAGGGTGATGGTTCCAGGGCTGTTGTGTCAGTCTGAACAGAGGCTGCTGGTGCTTCGCCGCCGGCTTTCTGCCCGGTATGGATAACTACGGGCGAGCGCAACTCGATGAATGAGCATCCCGCAATACATACTAATGCAATTACTATTGCCGCACCTCCGGCCTTGTTCATTTTCTTCTTCATGCAAGACCCCCTGTAAAAAGTTGTTCTCTGCACACCACCCGGTACATTATAATTATGTGTACCCTTATATCAAAAGTCCTTAACAGTCAATTAAATATCACCCGTGCAATAAACATTATTTGCAAAATAAATTAATATTACTATAAATATAAAATTAATTTTTTCTTGAAAACTCTTATCGTAGGGCTACAAGTAGAGCGGAAATATTATATTATTTAATAAAAAAAACGCTTGACATTATAAAATCAAGGTGTTTAGTTAAACTTAATAAATTAATCCTCCGGCAACAGGGGGTTGGGGATGGTTGGCAAAACCATCATGGTTATTAACTGAGGAGACAAAGATTGCGTCTGCTATAGGATGCTGCTCTACTATTTATACTGAGCTGTTACAGCTACTATAAAGTACTAACGGCGGCATCTTGTTTTTTTCCGAACAACATAATTTTTATAACTCTTTTTAAAAGAGACGCTATATAGGGGAAGTTTTTCTTGCAGCTCAAAAACAAAATAATCAGCACGGAGGTATCTATGAAAGTAATAAAGGTTTTATTATTAGTTGCCTGTATTGGTTTAATCCTGATTCCTTTCAATACTGCCATGGCAAAAGAGGAAGGCGCAGCCCAGGAAAAGACACTTGCGGGGCACCAGGTCATCAAGGTTAACTATCCCAACGGCATTAGTCCTGAAACCCTGAAGGTCAATCTCGGGACCACGGTAATCTGGCTCAACGAAGCCATGGCACCGGTGTCAATAATATTTCCCGATAAAGAGATAACCACTGCCTGCGAGAACCCGGTCAATTTCAACAAGGATTCAAAGGGCGCTTTTATTGCCAAAAAGGTTAAATTCGGTGCGGTGGCAAGCATCTGCTTTATTGAAAGGGGAACATACAAGTATACAGTTACGCGGCCTTCCCAAATGAAAGCCGCGGGGCAGAAGGGAGCAATCGAAGCAGGCAAGGAGTTCACGGGCACAATAGTTGTAGAGTAAAAAACAAGGGGTAAAGAACTGTTAACAAACCAAACAAAAAGGAGGACACTATGTTGAAAAAACAAAAACTATTAGCTATTTGCTTTTGCGCGGTTCTGTTAATCGGCATTTCTTCAGTAGCCGCAAACGCTCAAACAGTGCTGACAGGAAGCGTGTATCGGTTGTCGATTATGACATCAGTCGGTATAAACCTCAATGCAGATGCTACCTTTCAAACAGACACTGTGTTCCTGCTTTCGCTTGGGGCTGGCAAAGGATCATATTACACGTATGTCTTGGATCCAAACACATACTTTCTTACTACCTATAGCGCTTACGATGTGGAAGTTGGCGGCATAGCTGCTTCAAGCCTCTCCATGTATTTTACCGGCGCGATACTTAGTGAAGGTAAGACCATGTTAGGAGTGGGGCTTGCATTGCTGAAAGGGGAGGGCGTTCCCACGGATCCCATTTTTTTCTTCTTTAGCGGCACAAGAATTGTAGCCCCTGAAGCCGCAGAATAAAATTGATAGTACGGTTGAAGGTATCACATGAAAATGTAATGAAAACTGGCGAGATATTAGAACTTAAAAACTAAATGAAAGGAGTACATAATGGGTAAAAAAATTCTTCTAACAATTATGCTTGGCCTCATGGTGTTTTCGTTCAGCACCGCGGTGCTTGCCCAGGAGGACAAGGAGGAGCGGCCTACCTGCAACCTCTCCTGGACATTCTATTCAAAGTATGTGTGGAGAGGGTATGAACTGAGCAAGGACAGCCTGGTGATGTTCCCCTCCATTACCGTTTCCTACAAGGGGTTCAGCATGAATATGTGGGGCGATCTTGATACCGCATATAAGGGGAACCCGGGGGAAGATTCCCAGAATAAATGGTGGGAAACAGACTGGATACTCACCTACAGCAACAGCTGGAAAAAACTGAACTACACCTTCGGCTACATCTATTACGATATCGATCCCTCCACGTATCACCAGAGCCAGCCAGGAACTGTTTACGACCCTGGGCCTTGATGTGCTGCTCAAGCCGACCCTCAGCATATACCGGGAAATAGCCCTGGGCGGAGACCGCTGGTATATTAATTTAGGGGTATCCCACTCTTTTTCCACGGGCAAACGAGAAATCTTCGGTTACTGCGGAGAACAGTCTCTGGATGTGGGCGGATGGATCAGCTACATGAGCATCAACAGCACGAGTTACGACTACGAGGCCATGCACGACGCCAACATCTGGGCGGCATACAACATCCCGCTCAACAGCTTTGTAACGATCGTGCCGTCAATTAACTACTCATGTCCGATGAGCAATAAAGCGCAGACCAATATCAGACAGAGCAGTTTCAATGCTATAACACGCGGCCCCGACTCAAATACAAATTCCAGCTGGGTCTATGGCGGCGTTACTCTTAAAGTGGCTTTCTGAGCTGACTGACAACTATGATTTGAAAGAAGCGTACAGCTAAACAACCCCGCCTGAAAAGGCGGGGTTGTTTACTTGCGCAAGAAGTAAATGCTCAAATAATTATAAAAATTGAGTCTTGGGTTTTACCGAGCAGGACGCAAACAACCTGAATAACCTATTTTATATGGGAGGGATCAGCGTATGAAACGATTTATTGCGATCACAGCGATGATTGCCCTCGGGGTTTTTGCTTTCAGCACGTACAGCAGTGCCATCGCCATTAAGGACGTCAAACCCGGTGAAGATGTCTTCAAATATATTGAACGGGTTAAGGGTTCTTTTGACCAGACACTGTATCAGCAGGTAATCGGTGCGGCAAATGCCTTTAAAGAGGGTGACCAGGCAATCGGCGTATGCTGCCGACGATAATACCAGCAGGGAAAATGCCCGTAAGCTTTTAGCTAATACCAAAATCAAGGATATCACGGAGCACCCCCTGCTTAATGACAATCTTTACAAATTTATCGCCCAAGCAACTGATTCGGCCCAGTACGAAAAAATTAAGGACTGGACCATGGGGAAGATGAAAACCTATCTCCTGACCAAGCCTGAAGCTGAAATCAAGGCAGTCATGTACGGCATGAACAGCGAGGTGGTTGGCTGTATGCCCAAACTCATGAGCAATCAGGAGCTGATTGCGGTAGACAAGAAAATCTTCAATCCGCTGCCCGGCACCAAGATCGGGGCCAAAGGCTATCTGAGCGCCCGCATTCAGCCCAATTCCCCCACTGATGATCCCGAGGAAATTATCTGGCAGACACTTAATGGATTCTCCTACGCGGTAGGCGATTTAGTGCTCGGGACTAACCCGGTGGACGGGACAAAAGAACAAACTGCAAAAGTAGAAGCAGCCCTTAAGGATGTTGTCGATGCGTTCAAATTAAAGGGGATTGTTCCCTGGTGCGTGTTATCCCATGTTGACGTGCAGGGGGAACTTTTTAAAGAGAAGCCGGAACTGGTTGATTTTTTCTTCCAGAGCCTGGCAGGAACTGACGCGGCAAACAAGGTGTTTGACGTGACCGTTGAAAAGATGGTCAATCATGCAAAAGCCCGCAAGGATCAGACGATACGGGCTGTATTACGAGACCGGCCAGGGCTCTGATTTCACCAACGGCGCTGCTGAAGGCGTGGACATGGTGGTGCTTGAATCCCGCAAGTACGGGTTTGCCCGCGGGCTGAAACAGACCCTTGCTGAAGTCCAGCCGCAGGGCGCCTATACTCATTTTAATGATGTTGCCGGTTTCAT
Organism: uncultured delta proteobacterium; assembly: GCA_963803975.1. GTDB lineage: Bacteria > Desulfobacterota > WTBG01 > CAIYCZ01 > CAIYCZ01 > JAPLIX01. Next base: position 179,504 of record CAWDOY010000001.1, on the reverse strand, counting down.
CGGCCCGGAGGTGTTCAGAACCAAGGAACAGCTGGTGCGCTGCTGCCTTGAAGATATATTAATGGGCAAACTGCAGGGGCTCACTTCCGGCCTTGATATCTGCTCCACCCTGCACATGTCAGTAAGCCTTGATGACCTTGCAGTGGTGCCAGGATCAGATTATGCCGGCAAACCCGGCCTATCTCATGGCTCTTCCTACCAGGAATGACCCGATGCTGAGCTACCTGACTACCTCATACCAGGACCATGTGCGCCTGCGCAACAAATTCGGCTTCAAGGTAAATGATGCCATGTGGGAATTCTTCAAGCGCATCCAGGTTATTGACAAGAACGGCAAACCCACCAAGCACTTCGGAGATCCCATCTGGGTATATTATCAGTTCTGCGCAGCTAAAGGCGACAAGCGCTCTGAACAGGAAATATATGCTGAAGGCAAACAGAAGTTTGATGCTATTTATAATACGTGGCTTGAGACCGGAAACAAAGTACCTCTGGCCTCCGGATATGGTAAAAATATCTGGGATCTGAATCCGGGACTGGACAAGAGGATACGTGAACTCTACGCTGATGCCAAAAAAGCTATCTGGGCGGAGTTTACCCCGGAGTTTATAAAGACCATTCCCAATGCAGTTCAGCTTGCTACCCTGTCGAAGGACCGCGAAAACTACATTGTCCGTCCCACTACCGGTGAACAACTGAACGAGCAGTCAGTGGCAACCCTTGAAAAGCTGCGGGATTCATGGGCAGGGAAAGATCCTGATGTGCAGATTGTTATCTCTGACGGGTTAAACGCCAATTCAATCATGGCTCAGGGACATCTCATGCCATATATTACGAGGTGAGAAAAGAGCTCAAAGATGCAGGCTGACCGTTGGGGAGCAGAACATTGTTGTACCAGCGGCCGCGTGCGGGCCGGGTATACATGGCGGGCGATATTCTGTTCGGAAAATCAGACCCGAATAAGAACAAAGCTGTTATTCATATAATTGGCGAACGGCCGGGCACCGGCCAGAATGCATTCTCCGTGTATATCGCAGCGCCCAAGGCAACAGTCTGGGCAGAAAAGAAGTGCGACCACAATATCGTGAAAGTCGTGTGCGGCATCTCCAACCAGGCGACAAAGCCTGAAGAGGCTGCTAAAATGACGGTAAAACTGCTCAAAGAAATAATGCAGGCAAGTTAATCCTTGAAGCACAAAAGGGGCATGCAGTCAGTGCCCCTTTTGTGCTTTCGTTTGTTTCTTCCCCGAATAGACAGCACCACCGGGATTCTTCAAAACAGGTCAGAGCCATTGCCGAGCTTCTGCAGATGGAAAAAGACCAGACAACAACATACCCCGGCTACACACCCCCGGCTTTACCGCAAAAAATAAAATTATATATTTCAGCCCTTATCTCAGTGCCCTTTTATCGCTATGGCGAGGCGGGCAATATCTGCTATACTATCGGGAAAAACATCCTTGACGGCGTGATTCTCTATACCATGTTTTTAATGGCCGAGCAGGAGCTGAAAGTTGCTGCAATCCTGGGGGTGCTGGTGAAATACGCCTATCCGGGGATAACCATGATTTCGAGCACCTACACATCGGAATTCATAGATCAGCTGGAGGTCGCGCAGGACCCGCGCCTGCAGATTCCCCGCTTAATCAGGGCGCAGGTGGGCAATCGCCATCGGCCAGTCCCTGGGGGCAGTCTGCCTGCTGCTGTGCTTTCCGCCGGTTTTTAAATACTTCTTTCAGAGCCTCTCTTTTGCTCCCCACCTGCTGGTAGTACTGTATCTGCTGCACCATGTGTGCGACGGATCGTCCCAGATTGTTGAGGGCCGGACCTGGTTTAAAATCATTGAGATAAAAATCCGCAGGGGCGAAATTTTCAAGCTCTCGCAGAACTTCTGGGTAATATATACCCTGGCCCAGAACTTTCAGCTGCTGCTGGGGCAGATTTTCATCTGGGCGGCACTGGGCATAACCGCTGAATTCTCCCCGGACCTGACAGCAGCGGCAATAAGCATATCCGTATATTTTGGTTTCTTCTGTGTCGTGGTAGCAAAATTTATTCTGCCGGTTGCATACAAATTCAGGCTGTGCTCATAGGACTGTTGCCGTATGCTCACAATACAGGATATCCATTTTTCAATTGAAGATAAAAAAATCCTTGACGGGGTTTCAGTCCATTTTGAACCCTGCAAAATTCACGGCATCATCGGCCCGAACGGCTCCGGCAAATCAACCCTGCTGAAAAATGTCTGCCGGATATGGGAGCCGCAGTCCGGCACCATCCTGATAGAGGGCAAAAACTACCGCACCATACCGAGAAAAGAGCTGAGCAGGCTGGTTACGCTGGTGCCGCAAAACACCGCGGTCAGTTTTCCCATCTCGGTGTTTGATATTGTTTCCATGGGGCGCAACCCGCATCTGGGACGCTTTGAAGGGGTGCAGCAGAAGGACCGGGAAATAATCGAGCGGGCATTGCAGCAGACCGCTATGTATGCACTAAAGGACCGAATCATCAATGAGCTGTCCGGCGGAGAAGGCCAGCTGGCGATAATCGCCCGCGCCCTGGCAACGGAAGCATCCCTGATACTGCTGGATGAGCCGACCGCCGAGCTTGATATCAAGCACACGCTGGCAATTATGAACATTCTGTTCGAACTGCGGGCGCAGGGCAAAACCATCCTGGTAACCATGCACGATCTGAACCTTGCGCAGAAAATTCTGCGATACGATATCAATTATTCATCGCGGGAAGAATATTTTATACCGGCTCGCCGCAGGATGCGTTCTCCCCGGAGAATATTAAACAGGTATTTGATGTGCAGGTACGGGAATATCAAAAATGACAGCGCCACTTTTCTCGATTTTTATGCATAACAGTCGTCGGTGGTCTGCAGCGTGCGCGAAGCTTCTCAGTAACCTGGCCTGCTGTCTCTGCTGCCTGCTGCTCTCCCGCGGCGGGGCAGCGCGCAGTCCGGACGGTTCCCCTCCCCTGCCCATGAATGATTTAAAAAAAGCGCTGAGCCTGGTCAGGGGTGAAGCGCAAACCAACAGCTGGCCGCGCACCATACCCTATACCTTCAAGGTGTATGATTTTAAGACTGATGCCTTCCGCAGGAAGAAAAAGCGTTCACCCTGGCGAAGCAGCCCGTGCGCATAATTCCCCACGCGGTGGGCGTTGCAGAGATATTATGGGCAATCTGCCCGCGTGAGCGGCTGGTAGCCTTCAATGAATTTTCCGCTGATCCTGAATTCAGCTTTATTGCAGATGAAGTACGGCAGCGGGGCCCGATTTTTAAATCAAAACAGACAGAGCTGGTTATCGGCTTTCAGCCGGACCTGGTCTTTACCGTTTTTTATTCCGGCGCTGATTTTAAAGAAAAGCTCAGACAGGCGAAGATCCCCTGTTTTGACCTCGGCTATTTTGGTATCAATTGAGTCCATTAAAGAGCAGATCCTGCTCATCGGAAAAATTGTCGGTGAAGAGAGCCAATGCGCAGGCACTGGTTAATCTAATCGATGCAAAAATCGCGGCACTGAAGTCAGACATCCCCGGTGGCAACAAGCCGGTTCGTGTGCTCTATTACGATGAAGGCGGGTATATCCCGGGCCGGTCATCAAACTTTAATTCCATCTGCAGCATCATCGGCGCCGTTAATGTCGGGGCTGAGCAGGGCATTAAATCCTGGTCGCAGATTGATAATGAAACACTGCTTAAATGGAACCCCGATGTTATTATCGTTCCCCGGGGAAGCAAGCTGAGAGAGCTGCTGATGTCCAATAAGGTTCTCTCCTTTGCGCAGGCCATAAACAGGGAAAAGTGTATTATGTTCCCGGGGTGTATCTGCGGGTTGATTCCCAGTTCATGCTCTTAAGCGCCGATCTGCTTGCCGGAGTTTTGTATGCGCAACAGCCCTAAGGCTTCAGAAGCGCTGCTGGCCGGCGCATTGTCAGGGCTCATTGTACTGGGGGGTTTTTTTACCCTGACGTCAGGGGAGTGGCCCATTGCCATTATAGATGTATTTAAAATTATTCTTGCAAAACTCGGGTTCTATACAGGAAGCGTCAGCGACGTTGAAGCCGCCATCGTCTGGGACGGCAGGCTGCCCCGCTTCCTGGTTGCGCTTCTGGTGGGATTTTCTCTCGGCGGCGCCGGCACCATCATGCAGGGAATCTTCAAGAACCCCATGGCAAGCCCGGGGGTTATGGGTATTGACTCAGGGGCGGCGCTGGGCGCGGTGCTGGCGATCTATGCCGGCCTGGCAGCCCATTCGCTGTTTGCCCTGCCCCTTGCCGCCATACTGTTTGCCGTGTTGACGCTGGTCATGGTCTTTGCCATCGCGACCTCCCGGGGGCAGACATCGGTATCAACGCTGCTGCTCGCGGGGATAGCGCTCAATTTAGTATTCGGCGCACTGACCTCCTTTGTCATCACCCTGAGCACCAGGGAGTTTGATGTGGGCCGGGTGATCGTGACCTGGCTCATGGGCGATCTGAACAACCGCTCCTGGGAGCATGTGAGCATAGTATTCCCCACCACGGTCGTAGCGCTGGCAGGGACCCTGTTCTATGTCAGGGATTTGAATATCCTCATGCTCGGAGAAGAAACAGCGTCCAATCTGGGCGTCAATATCAAGCAGGCACGCAATGCGCTCCTCTTATTTTCATCCATCGAGACCGGGGGCGCGATTGCCGTATCGGGAGTTATCGGTTTTGTCGGGCTGATTGCCCCGCACATTATGCGCAGCCTGATCGGCCCGGACAACCGGAAGCTCGTTTTCTTTGCCGGGCTGCTGGCGGCAGTCTTTATTATCTATGCCGATCTGTTTGTCCGGCTTATCGTTAAGGTTGACCTGAAGATCGGGATTGTCACGTCGCTGCTGGGCGGCCCGTTTTTTCTCTATCTTGATTATAAAGTACCGCAAGCGGTTTGAATATATGTAGCATGGCTGGTATGCTGATGCCGTAACAACGGGGACCTTTCATATGCAGAATCAGGTGACAGCGGGTGACGGCACGAAAGAGCAGTTCACCCGGTATGCACAACAGATCCAGCAGGTAAAAGCTGAGATCGCAAAAGTTGTGATCGGCCAGGAGGAGATGATCAACCTCATACTGTATGCGCTTCTGGCAAAGGGCCATATACTGCTGGAGGGGGTCCCGGGCCTGGCAAAGAGCCTTGTTGTTGAAACCTTTGCAAAAGTGATCAGCGGCAATTTCAAACGCTTCCAGTTCACCCCGGACAAGATGCCCAGCGACATAACCGGCACCATGGTGTGGAATGAGAAGGACAGGAAATTTGATTTTTACTTCGGCCCCGTTTTCTGCAACATTTTTCTCGCCGACGAAATAAACCGCGCATCGCCGAAGGTTCAGTCCGCGCTGCTGCAGGCGATGCAGGAAAAGGAAGTAACCATCGAATGCCTGAGCTATGCGATACCCAATCCCTTCATGGTGCTGGCGACCCAGAACCCGATTGAGCAGATCGGCACCTATCCCCTGGCGGAATCCCAGGTTGACCGGTTCATGGTAAAATATGATGTCGGGTATCCGCACAAGGATGAGGAGTTTGAGCTGCATGCAGAGAAAAAATTCCAATTTCGACCAGCTGAAAGCAGCGGTGCAGAAGGTTTTCAGCCTTGAGGATATTATTGCCATCCAGCAGCTCATCCATGACCGGGTGCGGGTGGGCCGGAAGGTCATGAACTACATTTTAAATATCTGCATTGCCACCCGGCCGAATGAAACCTATAAAGAGCAGGCTGCAGCCAGCGAGGTGCACCAGTATATCCGGCTCGGGGCCTCGCCGCGTGCGACAGAGTCGCTGCTGGCGCTGGCAAAGGCCTATGCCTTCTGTCGGCAGCGGGATTTTGTCACCTTTGATGATGTGGCCACCTGTGCAGTTCACGTCCTCAGGCACCGCATCCTGCTCAACAGCAGTGCCCTTTCCCAGCAGATAACCTCCGACATGCTGGTGCAGGAGATACTGCAGACCATACGGCCGTACTGACGGGCACTATGAAAACAGAACAGAGCCTGCTGTCAAAAAAAGAGCTGCTTGATATATTTATCAATCACCGGGTGAACGCGCCGTTTCCCGGTGACTGGGAAAGCACCTTCAAAGGCCTGGGCTATGAATTCTGGTCGCTGCGGGAGCTTGAGCCGACCGACCCGTTTAAAAACATCGACTGGAAGGCAAAAGCAAAGACCGGGAAATATTACGTGCGGGAGTACCTTGCCGAAAGCTATTTCAACGTCATGCTGCTCTACGACATCAGCAGCATCAGTGAGCTTCGGCCGCAAGGAGCTTGCTCCAGGCGCACATCGCGGTGTCGCTTGCCTACAGCGCCATCATGAGCAACAACGGCTGCGGGCTGATCCTGTTCGCCGATGACATCGTCAGCTATATTCCGCCGCGCATGGGCCGGTCTCATTTCATGGAGATTCTTGCGGCCATTGCCCGCGCGGAACCAGTGGCGTGCCGCTCCACCAGCCTGCAGATCGCCCTGACCAAGCTGGTCACTGAAGTCCCCGAAAGCCTGACGTTTATTCTGTCGGACTTCATGTATCCGCTTGACTTCAGCTACAGCTTCCACCGCACGGTCCACGGCACCAACAAACACGATGTGAAGGCAGTGCAGGTGCTTGAAGAAAGCGAGGTGGCGCTGCCCCCGTACTCCCGGGGCCTGCTGCCGCTCTATGATTATGAAACCGGCGCAACCAGGCTGCTTGATGTGAGCAAATGGAAGGCTTATAATGAAACCATGGCGCAGGGGCGGGAGACGCTGGGCAACCGACTCTTACGGGCCGGTATTCCCCTGGTGACGATAACGCCTGAAGATGACCGTACCAACAAGTTACATGAGTTCATGCAACGGGCTCCGTTAACCTATTAGATTCTTACACATATATAGATATGAGAATTTATCTCTCAGGAAGTATTATAGTGCATTTATCGACCTCCCCTGCCCCTCCTTGGTAAGAAGGGGCAATGTTCTCCCCCTGCCGTTCGGCCCTGAGCCTTTCGGCAACGAGTTCAAGGCCGAGTTGCTCACGGCCGATGGGCCAAGGGGGAGTCAGAGGGGGTACTGGTGAGACAGACAAATTACAAATAATCTTCGGCTATAGTTCTATGCACAGTAGGAAACACTGCTTAACAAAAAAATATTGTATCACGCTCCTCGTGGCGCTCGGCATTTCGGCAGTCCATGCTCCTGCCGCCGCAGTGACGCGCTTCAGCGCGAACGCCCTGGAGAAAAAAGCTCCTGCCCCATTCAACTTCGACGACATCTGGTTTTATGATGGCAGCACTAAAATAATGCCTGACATCAGCATGACGTGGCTCACCGTCGTGTTTGACTCCCGCTACGCCGGTGCGGCCAACGGACTTGAGGACACCTACGACACGTTTATCCCGGAGAAAGCAAAAGCGCTCATTAAAAGCCGCAGCAGCCTTATTGACTATTTTTATGACGCAAACATCGCCGAGGACGCCTGCTTTTTCCGGCTGCGCGAGGGCCTGAAGCGGGATGAGCTGAAAGAAATCATAAACCAGCTCAACCAGGACGAAGCGGTGCTCTATACTCACCCGGCCATAATCCTTAAAGATAAAACCTGGGCGTTTTTCAATATTTTTGACCTGGAGTGGAAGGCAAGTGCCGACCGGGAGCGAAGAGCTGCCCTGCTGAAGCAGGCGCAGGCAGGGTACGATGAAAAAGAGAACATCTACCGGGTGAATGTTCTCGAAATCCCGTTTTTCAAGGCGCTGAACCTGCTCGCTGAAGATATCAGCGTGCTCCGGGCCAGGCCCTATCTCGTAGAGCTTAAGCCTTCCATCAGAGTGCAGCTGGCGCTTGCCATGAGTGGCGGGCGCATCGGTGACACGGTCCCGTTTACCTTTACCATCCTGTTTTCCGACCGGGTGAGCATCGACCCCAGCTCTATTGCAAACATCAATCTCCGGCCCGCGTCTATTCAAAAGGAGCTCTTTGACTGCAGCTTTGACCCCTATGATTATACCAAGGTCATCAGCAAAAGCCCGGTTATCATCACGGGTCGCATTAAATTCTTCGCCCCCGGCGAATTTGTAATTCCGGCGGTCACCGTGAGCTATACCTGCCCCGCCTGTTCGGGGGAGACCGTTCGCTCTGTGGAGACCCGGCCAATACCATTCCGGGTCGCGTCCATGGTCCCGGCCGTGAAAGAGGAGTTCCGGCTGCTGGTGCCCTCAAAGCCTGTCCAGCCCGATTATCAGGCTTCCGCCCTGCATTACCAGGCGCAGAGCAGCCTGTGGCAGGCAGCGGGAGGGTTGCTGGTGTGTATCCTGTGCCTGGGATGGGTAGCTGTTCTATTCTTCCGGCAGCGGCAAGAACAGCGGCTCCTCACGCTCCGGACCAGAGAAGACCTGCTTGCTGAACGGCTGCGGGTGCTGGTGCAGGCTGCCCCCGCGCACGCCCACTGGCACTATCTCACGAGGCGGGAACGCTGCTGCGCGAGTATGTAGTGGCTCGCTACGGCAACAGCCGTACACTGCCCGGCGGCAGCGCGCACTACTTTGTCGACAGCGTCAGGAACTATATCCCCGGGCAGTATCTTGACCCCCTGGAGACGGTGCTGGCAGCCATTGATAACGCTGTCGCCCTTGAGCAGGAAAGCTGCCCGGAGATCGATCAGATCAGAATGGAAATCCTGCGTCTGCTTGACCTGACCGGGTCGCAGGCAGCAGCGTAAGATACACGCTATGAGCATTCAATACCCATGGGCACTGCTCCTGTTAGCGCTTGTTCCGGCGGTGCTGTACCTGCAGAAAAAAACGTCTGTTAAAACCGGATTTTCGCGGGTCGCGATGCTGGGCAGCAGCCTTGAGCCAGGGCCTGTAAAAAAGTACGCAGCGGACATGCTGGCAGGGCTCGTCATGGTGCTCATCGTTTTTGCCATAGCCAACATCCAGTACTCCAGCTACTGGCACAGGACATTTCTTGAATCCAAATGGATCATGCTGGTGCAGGATCTTTCCGGCTCCATGGGAAGGCCCGGCGATGAGGGCGGCCGCATCACGCTCGGCGATGTGGCGCTCGATGGCGCGCGCGCGTTTATCGATATGCGCAGCACGGATGATCTGATCGGCATTGTGGCGTTTTCAAGCTTTGCCAGGGTAATCGCCCCCCCTGCTTTTGATAAGAGCATTCTGAAGCAAAAGCTTGAGCTGTTGAGCAGGCGGGCTGATTCCTATATTTTCCGGGAGCTGACCGTGGGCGGCGCAACCAATGCGTCCTACGCTGCCTGGCTTGCCGTATGCGTATTCTTCATGCTGCTGCCGGAGGAAGATCAGCCCTCCTACGAGGAGATAAACGACCTGCGCTACGCGCTGGTGGGCAGATCAGGCGCTTCCATAGCCATTCCGGAGAAATTGAAAAAGATTCATTTCGGGCAGGGAATGGCCATCGTGCTGTTTACCGACGGCCGCATAGAGGCCAGCAAAAGTGAGGAAGATGCGAAAAAGGGGCTGCTCAATTTTCTCAACGTGGTGGCACTGGTCAAGCAGCTCGGGATTAAACTGTATCTTATTGTGGTGGCGGGAGACGTCACCAGCGACATACGTATCGCCCTTGAAGGGCCTGAGGGAGAATCCACGGCCGGGCACATATTCTACATGCCGCGGACTTTCAGCAGGCAGAAAATCACCGAGGTTTACAATGAAATCAATGCCATGGAAAAGAACCGCTTCCTGGAAAAAATTGTTAAGCGCAAAAAGGATACGCGCTGGATCCTTGGCGCGTGCACCCTTTGCGCGCTCCTTATATACTGTTTTTTACAGATAAACCCTTATTACAGAAAAATCTGATCAACCATGACTGGAAAACGCACACTAATGATGTATGGGGCCGTGCTCACGGCCGCACTGTCGCTGCTGTACAGCATCATAAACATCTCCCGTTATCAGAGCCTCAGGGAGCGCGAACGCAACAGCCGCACGTTTCAGCAGGAGGTTGAAGCTGCTGATGCCATAACCGATGACGCCCGGGCAACGGCCGCATACCTGAAGCTCGGAGCCACCCTGCCTGAAGTGCAGCTGCGGATCCTGCAGCGGCAGTGGCATAGCGCCCTGGCACTGCTGAAATCTGTCCAGATGTGCCGCTATAATGCTGCGCTGGAGCAGGATGTCCCTGTCTACAACGCCCGCCTGAAGGAGCACCTTGACGCCATGCTTGACCGCTGCAGCAGCACGCTGACCGGCGGCGGTGAGCTGCGGCCGGAGGTTATGTGGCAGCTGTATAACGTTGCCGCCTCAGCCAGGCTGCTGAAGGCCTTTGTCATGCTTGATGAAGAAAAAAACGCCGACAAAGTCCAGGGCGTGATACGTGACGCGCTCTCGGATTACAAGGCCGCCATTGACGCGGTGGACAAAACCGGGGCAGCTGCCATGGATAAAAATATACCGCGCTGGAATTTCGAGCTGCTCAACAGCGAGCAGTACGTTAAAAAAATCGAGGCGGTCAAAACCGATCTCGAAAAAAACCAGGCGCTGAAAGAAAATCTTGAAACACTCATCCCTGAAATGGGTGGCTACGCTCCCGGGGAGCCGGTAGAGACAAAAATCAAAAAATAGGCGGGTTGTTGTAAAAGTAGTTTTCTCCCGGGCTGGTCATAAACATCCAGACGCACGGCACGCGAAATCCTGAAGAAAGCGACGTACTGTACCGTACGTCGCAATGACGAGGAATGAGCGCAACGAAGCAGATGGGTATTTTTCAACAGCCTGATAGGTTGTGCAGAATGGCGCTCGACAATCCCGAATATATCTGGCTGCTGCTTATCCTGCCATTGTTTGTGTGCTGCGCCCTGATTTCGTATCGGACTGCATCACAGTGGCTGGTCAGGTTTGCCGGCAAAAAAAAGAGCCTTGCTTCCTTTGCGGCAGCAACCCTGTTTTTAAGCATCAGCCTCATAGCACTGATTCTGTGCCTGGCTGAGCCGAAGCTGCAGTACCTGCGGACCGTCTTCAATCGCGGCGGCATTGACATCGCGCTCGGCATTGATGTCTCAAAATCAATGCTCGCAGAAGATGAAATGATTCCGCCGGAAGGGCAAAAGCTGTTTCCCGTGCGCAACCGGCTCAACCGCGCCCGCTACTGCGCGCTGAATATCCTCTCAGCGCTCAGGGGCGAGCGTGTGGGGGTCTTCATGTTTGCCAGCAGGGGCGTTGAGGTAATACCCTCCACAACTGACTACGGCTACTGCCAGTATCTGCTGAAACATTTAAATGATACAACCATTACCATACCCGGAAGCGATCTGGGCCAGGCAATAATGACCGGGGTCGCGCTCCTTGCCGACGTTTCCGTAAAACGGGCCCGGGCGCTTATCCTCATTTCGGACGGCGAGGACATCAGCGATGATCCGTCGGCACTCGTTGAGGCGGCCCGGCGTGCGGCTGCCCTGGGAATTATTCATATACACCATCGGCACCGGCATGGGACAGGGTGTGCTCATTCCCATACGGGACGCGGAGGGCACCTCTATTGTCGACTACTACACGGACGAAGAAGGTACCTATCTGAAGACCCGGATCGAGCAAGATACGCTGAAGGAGATTGCCGCGGCTACCGGCGGCAGCTATTTCCGGGTCAGTGAAGAACGGTGCGAAGACCGGGTAGTGGAAGCCATCGTGAAACATGCGCGGACCGTTGAATACACAAAAGCGACAGAGCCTGCATGGTTTTATCTCTCGCCGGTTCTGCTGGGTATCGGACTTCTGTCGTTTTGCAGCGGCATTATTGCAAGCCGCTGGTAATATATCTTAAGATGGCAATCGTGACGTAAGTGAGAGGGGGTGATGCATAAGCCATTACATCAACAGTATGGCTGTCGCCTTCAGGCAAGGGTATGCTCTTCTGTGAACGCAGAAACATGAGGTGTCTGCACCAGAAAGAGCCGCTATTCAATTATTATTAACCGCTAAAGGAGGACTCTATGAAAAATTTAATTCTCATGATGCTGGCAGCCGTGGTGCTCGCGCTGGCAGGACTGCCCGGGACAACGTTCGCAGCAGCGGAAACCATAAACATCACCTGCTGGGAAGGCTATGCCGACAAGGCGGTTATTGAAGCTTTTAAGAGCCTGGTGAAAGAAAAATATAAAATGGACGTGGAGGTAAAAACCACGTACGCCACCGGCCAGGAAGATTTTTATAACGCTGCCAAGAACGGTACCGCGGACATGATTTCACCCCCGGCTGATATGGCGAAAACTCCCCGGTTCTACTGCTTCACCAAAGGCAGCGTACTGCTGATCTCCCCTTGACATGAAAAATATTCCCAATGCCAAACACATGCTGCCGTTTTTCAAAGCAGACAAATCGCTCACCAGCGGGGATAAACGCTATGGCCTCCCGTACAACTGCGGCCCCTATGGACTGGCGTACAACACTGACGTTATAAAAGAGGCTCCGGCAAGCTGGAATATCTTCTGGAATCCGGAATATGCCGGCAAGTACACCATCAATAACAACTTCCATAAAGTCAACATCTGGATAACAGCCCTTGCGCTGGGCTATAAGTACGCGGACATTTTTGACATTGATAAGCTTGACCGAAACAAAATTCAACCTAAACTGAATGAACTGGCAAAGGGCGCAAAAAGCCTCTGGGACGGGGAAGCCAATGCTGATGAGTTTCCTCAATTGTCCCTGGCAACCACATGGGGATTTGCCGTAGTAAAAGCAAACCAGAAGGGCGGCCACTGGAAGCTGGCGACCGCAAAAGAAGGCGGCTCTGCCTGGATCGACTACTGGTGCATTACCCAGGCAGCTAAAGGACAGAAGAAAAAACTGTGTGAGGAGTGGATCAACCTGCAGCTGTCCCCAACATTCCAGGCTGCAGTGGTCAAGCAGCAGGGCGTCTCCCCGGTGGTCAACAATGTGGGTGACCTCGTGACCCCGGAAGAGAAGGTCCTGTTTAATGTCGGCAATAACAATTACTTTAAGACGGTTGCCATCTGGCAGGTCATGAGCGAAAAGACCGAAAAGGCATTCGGCGAGATGTGGGAGGAAGCAAAAAAGCTGCGGGACAAGAAATAACGTAGCAGCATATTTTGCTGCATGACGCTGTTAACAGGTACGGGCAGATGTTACATAATCTGCCCGTACTTATTTGTAGAAACCAGTACGTAACCCCGCACTCACAGAACCTAAGTTGAATTTAATCTGAAATAGTAAAAACTGCTTCTGATAAAGCGGACTAAATCAGACTCCTACTGCAGACTGCATTTATAGACGTAATCGTGAGTTTTCAGTAGTTGATATTTTTGCTATTATCGTTTGTAATCTACACTTGTCTGGACTAAAGACATCTGATACATAAGCTGCACTTTTATCCCTCCAATTCTCACTACAATATATAGGTTTATTTATCTTTTTTAATTGACAGCTATTATGCAGGGAGTATAATTTTTATGTAAATCGGAGGTGTCCCATGATTGGGAATATCACTGAAGATGATTTTTTGGGTGAGAAATTTAACCTCTATCAGTCTATGTACTGATGGGGGTTTTTTATTTTTCCATAAAGCGATACTGATCGCAGAAGGAGTATTTCAATACCATAACCTTAAAATTATGAAAGGGGGTCCTTATGAAAAAAGCCATTGGGTTATTATTATTCGTTTTGATGGTTATTTGTACCGCCTGTGCTCCAAAGGTTACCATCACAGAGCCGCAAGACGGTGCCACGTTTGATGAGGGGGCAACGATTGTCTTTAAGTGTGAGGCGACAGACCGGATGGATGGAGAGCTCTCTGGTGAATCCGTGGTTTGGTATGCAGACAGCGAAGACACCATCCTGGGCACGGGGACTGAAATGGAGACCGATGCAATCAGCCCGGGAGAGCATACTATAATGGTCAGGGCAACCAATTCTAAAGGGAAAGTCGGTTCTGATGAGATCACGATAACCATTGGAGAGGGTGGGCCATCAACCACCACCACATCAGTGTCTGCACCGAGTACCGCAACTATCGGTCAGAGCGGTGGCACCATCGCAGTGGGAAAAGCACACCTGGAGATTCCAGCAGGGGCGCTTGAGAACAATACCCAGGTATCCATATCAGAGGTTACAGGAGATGAGAACCTTGTAGGGCCAGCCTACCTAATGGAGCCAAACGGCCTGCAGTTTACAAAGCCGGCCACCCTCACCATCGATTACGCAAAAGAGGATCTTCCTGAGGGCTATGAGCCTGATGAGGTGACAATAGTATCCCTTGACGAGTACTACGATCCTCCTGCGCAGGATGATCCCAACGATCCCGTGGCACCCCTACTGAGTATCATGCCGTACTATGTTGAGACGAGCGTTAACCAGGCAAACACGAGCGCATCCGCCCAGATCTCGCACTTCTCTCGCTATGCGATCAAACCAGTCCTCACGTGGACCGCAGGAACAGACAAATGGATTGTAAAACCCGACGAGCAGCTTGATTCGAATTACTTCGACGTTGGAAATGCTCGATAAACTTGCCTCATCTGTAAATAACGCCTCATGTGAAGGTCATTGCGACCTACTTGTTATTACAGCCCAGCATTTGGTTGGAAGTTCATACCGAGTGTTTAAATGCAGCAGGCTGCTGGATGGGAATACGTATGCTCAAGTCATGATTGCAAAGTACTTTCTGGTGAAAGCAGACCCGAGCACTGATGTTGTGCCGCGCACCGTAGTGGGTTGCAACATCATCGACACCGGAGAGACCCATACTGGCACCTGCAATAGGGGGAAAGGCGCGTGCGTGTGATTGACTTGGGCAGCGGCGAGACCTATGGCAAGGATGCTCCCAACACAATAGCGAGCGAAGAGGATGAGTGGAATGAAGTCCCTGTCGCCCGAATCAGGTATAATGCCAACTGAACACACTTCGACTGGGCTTGCGGGGAAGACCTATATCCTCGAGCCTTCACTTAAGGTAGGGCATTACTACGCAGTCGTAGTTGACTTATGGGCCGCTTCTATGGTCAGCTCAGCCATAGATCCAGTATCCGGCTTAAGGTATAATCCCTGCGGTGACATCTGCAGTCAAGAGTGGGACTATGACCAAAACAAATTCGAAGTGGACGCACTGATGATAACGAGTGGGAGTGTTCGGAATCAGCAGTGATCGGGTTGATTATCGAAAGACCATATAAGGGCAGATCACAACCAGGCAGAAGGTGCTGCATAGCTTTTGTGCCCTGATAAATACGATGGTGATATACGAGCATGAAAGAAATAAACATGCTTACCGGAAGATGTAGTTTGTATGTTCTGTTTGCTGCTGCAATGGTGTGCTGTGCCGTGGGCTGCAAGGACCCGTGCGATGGCACTCAAAGCTGTCCCGGATTGCAGCTGCCATGGTACCGGGATGCCGATGGCGACGGTTATTCTGACGGCATCAAGGTTTGCTCACTGTCGCAGCCGGGAGCAGGCTATTACCTCACGTGTCAGCTTGTGGGACCAGAAGTTGACTGTAATGACGCAGACCCCAATGTGTATTCCGGAGCAACGGAAGTGTGCGATGGAGTGGATAATAACTGTGACGGCCAGATTGATGAGGGTTTGAAAATTACATTTTACCGTGACCTAGACGGTGACGGTTACGGCAATACAGTAGAGTCAACACCTGCGTGTTCAGCACCCGCTGGATATGTGGCAAAAAGCGGCGACTGCGATGACAGCAATGCTGCAATGCACCCAGGAACTCAGGAGGTGTGTGATGATGGCATAGACAATAACTGCGACGGCATAGTCGATAACTGCACGAATCCCCCGGCCACTGTCTGGAAGCCGAGGCCCGGCACCAGCTGGCAGTGGCAGCTTACCGGCACGATTGACACCTCATTTGATGTGGACATGTATGATATCGACCTGTTTGACAGCTCCGCAAGTCTCATCGAACAGCTTCATAATGACGGGCGCATAGTTATTTGTTATTTTTCCGCGGGTAGCTGGGAAGACTGGCGGCCGGATGCCGACAAATACCCCTCGTCAGTGAAGGGCAAAGCGCTTGAAGGCTGGCCGGATGAAAAGTGGCTGGATATACGAAATATTGATGTCCTGGGGCCCCTGATCGATGCACGGCTCGATATGGCGGTGAGCAAGGGTTGCGACGGCGTCGAGCCGGATAATGTTGATGCCTACACCAATGATAGCGGATTTCCACTGACGGCAAATGATCAGTTGCAGTTTAACCGTTGGCTGGCAGAGCACGCCCATGCCCGCGAACTGTCGGTTGGTCTGAAAAATGATCTCGATCAGGTATCGCAGCTGGTTGATGATTTTGACTGGGCGCTCAACGAGCAGTGCTTTGAGTATGATGAATGTGATATGCTGCTGCCGTTTGTTAAGGCCGGGAAGGCGGTATTTGGTGTTGAGTATGAGTTAGATACGGCCGAGTTCTGCGCCCAGGCCAATGCCATGGATTTTGACTGGCTCAAAAAGAACTATGACCTTGATGCAGAGCGGGAATCCTGCCGGTAATGCGTGAAAAGCATCACGCGTAGAATACTGTATTGGGCGTGACTAAACGTCGAGCAGTTGACCTGCAGACTACGGTTATTAAGCGCAAGCCCATCTTTGCATAAGCTGTTCAACACTATATTAAGATATCTTAATTAAAAACTCCCCTTTTCTTTGGGAGTTTTTTGTTTACCATTTCTTATCTTCTTCGTAGTCCTTCATAGTGGAGAAATCTTAACTGATCGGTAAAACTTGAAATATATGATTGGAAGAAGAAAAAAAGAATGGTAAATAAAAAACAGGGTAACCTTTCTCCATTACGGAGCACAAACTTTTTACTCATCGCAATTTCGTTCAAAATTAAATCATGAAAGAGCTTTTCACCATCTTCCTTCGAATTATTCTGATTCTTACCTTTTTGTTTATAACGGAGAAAGAATCCTATAGTGCCGGGTTTGCACTTTATGCAGGAAGCGCCCGAGGCAATGCTCTTGGTGCAGCTCTGATTGCGCGGGCAGATGATCCATCCGCCATTTTTTACAATCCTGCGGGCATTACCCAGTTGCCCGGCCTGCAGATCGCTGGAGGGGGAACAATGATCCACCCCAGAAATCATGTAACAACCGATTTTTTAGGCACCAGAGAAGACGCCGAACTGGAGAGTAACTGGTTTTCCCTGCCTTATGGATATCTCACCTATCAAAAAAACGATTGCCTATGGTTTGGTGTTGGTGTTTTTCCCCGGTTTGGTTTGGGAACGGAATTTAAAGATGATTGGGCTGGCCGTTATAATAGTTATAATGCTTTTCTCAAAAGCTTTGAAATAAACCCCAACATTGCGTACAAAATCACCGACCGTTTTTCTGTTGCCGGCGGTTTCTCTCTAATGCGGATTGATGTAAAGCTTCAGCAGAAGATTCCTCTCGTTGACGTAGGTTCAACATTAAGATGCCACTCATACGGCTGGGGCTTTAATCTCGGACTTCGTTATGAGATTTGTGACTGGATGGCAATGGGCATCACCTACCGCAGCAAGATAAAGCATAATCTTGATGGCCGCGCTGATTTCATCAAACCCGACCTGCTGCACAAACTCTTTCGCGACGGACCGATTCATGCAGATTTAATGTTGCCAGACGAATATTCCCTGGGTGTCGTGTTCAAGCCTCTCAACCGAGTGACTGTTGAATTTGATGCCATATTTACCCGCTGGCGGTCCTTTGATCACGTGACAATCAATTTCGATGACGGTATCGTTGGCCTAGATAAACTAACAAAATATAAAAACTGGCACGATGTATGGCGCTATCAGATAGGCCTTGAGTATGCGCTCACCCGTATGCTGGATCTACGGGTTGGTTATGTATATGACAACACACCCATTCCAAAGAGTACGGTGGATTACCTGGTGCCAATGGATGACCAGCAGCACTTCGATTGCGGCTTCGGGGTACACTGGGATTGCTGGTCAGTAGATTTATCCTATACCTACATTCGCATCAAGGATCGCAATTATGATGCACGACCTCTTGATGGAGTACTTAAAAGCAGAATACACACTGGGGATGCACACCTAATAGCTTTTGGAGCAGGATATAAATTTTAGTTTTAGAATTATATCAAATCCTCTGCATGCAATGGATAGTGATAAATCTATCCTTGAAGGTTTTTAATCAGCCCTGCTTTTTGTGCCCATATATTGTGGTGTCAGTTCATTGCTCAAAATGCGCGACTTCTGATATCTATCCGCTTCCGCACTCTTGCCTCTCCTTTACTGCTTACCAGATGAATGCATTACTTTTCTAAAAATACAGCTTGCGTGTCAAAGTGTGGTATGTAATTTTAGTAGAGCTGCACTTGTCCAAAAAACGACTAAAACATGGCTGGAGTAATTAACATGCACCCCAATGAAATGCTGCGTGCCGTAAGTCGAACCTTTGCCCTTTCCATCGAGCGGCTCCCCCTGATTCTGCGCGACGCGGTCACGATGGCCTATTTGCTGTTGCGGGTTTCGGATTGTCTCGAAGACAATGATCTTTTGGCCGCGGCGCGCAAAGCGGAACTGTTGCGCCTTTGGGCCCGGGTGCTAGCTGACACCATGCCGGCGGCTTCTCTGACGAGCGCGATTGCACATCTGGATGAAAGTAATCCCGAGGTGTATGTTGCCCAACACGCCGGACAACTTCTCGAACGACTGCGCCTGCTTCCGCCGGCAGTTCAAGAGATCATTATCAGCCATGTGAACCAAACCTCGTTGGGCATGGCCCGTTGGCAAGAGCATGGTCCCGAGGTGCATAATGAAGAGGAACTGGACGACTATATGCACCAAGTGGCGGGGCGTGTGGGCTATCTGCTGACCAATCTTTTCGCCTGGTATTCACCGGTCATCATGAAACGGAAAGCCAGGTTGCTGCCCTTGTCTCGCCATTTTGGCCTGGCATTACAAACAGTAAATATCATTCGCGGGTTGCGCAAGGACTATGACCGGGGGTGGGTGTATGTACCCCGCACTTTTTACGAACCGCTTGGTTTAACGCGAGACAGTCTTTTGGCCCAGGAAAATGCAGCCAAGATCAGCCAGGTGATCGATCAATTGGCCAACAAAGCAGAAGCTCATTTGCAGTATGGGCTAAGCTACATTACGAGCTTGCCCCGGCGGCAGCATGGAATACGCTTGGCTTGTATGTGGCCTCTGTTGTTCGCGGTTAAGACGCTGGCCGTTAGTCGCAACAATATCAAGGTAGTTTTGACTGAAGCCAAAATTACGCGAGCCGAAGTCATGACCATTGTGCGCAAGACTACTCTCTTTGGTTGGTCTAATGACTGGCTGGTAAACTATTATCATTGTTTACATACCATTCGGCCGGCCTCATTGATCTCATTACCGGCTGTCTCTATTGTCACGGAATAGACGCCATTGGTCGCTCCATGGTGACCACGGTGTCTGCCCTGACCCGTACAACGTAACCACTTTCAGGCTGACAAGGGAAAATAGATAAAGAAGTTTGGCAGATTACTCAAACGGTTGTGAACGCAGGCAATGTAACAATAAAATGATCAGTGGCTTGGCAAAATTCTACACCTGTAGATGACAAGGCAGTTTCTATCAAACAAAAGATCATAGACCTTATTAAAACAGGAGGAATGCGTTATGAGAATTTTAGCTATTTGTGGAGGTTTAAGGGAAGAAAGTAATACAAACAAGCTGGTTAAAAAAATTGCTAAAGCATCCGGGGTCGATTATGAAATTGTAGAACTGGGCAAACTTGAAATAAAGCCCTGTACCGGATGCTCTGAATGTATGATGAATGAAGGGAAGTGCCCCATAGAGGATGATATGCAGGGACTCTACGGAAAATTATTGGGTGCTGATGCGATTATTCTCGGTTCACCGACTTACTTTATGAACATCTCTGGTGCTGTTAAATGTTTTATTGACAGGAGTCTGGCTCTTTACTACCGGGGTATCGGCCCTATGTATGACCCTGATATGCCCTTTATGGGGCAGCGGCCTCTTGCAGGGAAGTTCGGCGTGGTTGTAACAACTGTTGCCGGGGCAGGCCACGAAAAGACGATAGAGGAACTAACACTTTGTATGGGAGGCTCCCATAGGCTGAACCTTGTAGATAAAATTGCAGAGGCAATTGGCATGAATGATGTCGATGACATGCCCGAGGTCATAAATCGCGCGGAAGATGCTGGCAAAAAGCTGGGGGATGCTCTTCGAAAAAAATGATGTTTATTTAGAGATATGAGTTTGGCATAATCCCAAAAGCAGCAAAGAAGCAGCGTTTGTTCGTATCCCCTTAAAGTGGCTGACTGTCTTAAAGAGCCTATTAGAAATAAAAGAATTTAATAATAGCTATACGTGAGGCACTGCATGAAAAAGATCAGGCTGGGAAGAACTAATCTTGAAGTCACCAGGTGGGGCCTGGGCGGTATCCCTCTCGCCACGGGTATGGGCGGCAAGGATGAAGAGACCATTGAGCAGGTGCTCCACGCCGCGCTCGATTACGGGATAAACTTTATCGACACCTCACGGGTGTACCTGGATTCTGAAACCAACATCGGCGCGGTGATGAAAACCCGGCGCAAGGAGTGCATCCTTGCCAGCAAATCTCACCGCCGGGGCTATGATGAAGTGCTGGAAGATATTGAGGAAAGCCTGAAAGAATTGCAGACAGACCGGATAGAGATTTACCAGGTGCATGAGCTTGAGCCCCATGAGGTCCCCCAGGTAATGGGTAAGGGGGGAGCGCTGGATGCTTTCAAAAAAGCAAAAGACCAGGGAATGATCGATTTTATCGGGCTCACCAGCCACCATCCAGCCGTTATGGTTGAGCTGCTGAAGACCGGTGAGTTTGATACGGTGATGTTTCCGTTTAACGTGATCGAGCGGGAGCCGGAGCAGGAGCTGATTCCCCTGGCCCGGTCTCTGGACATCGGCACCATCGTGATGAAGCCGCTGGCCGGCGGGGTGATCAGAAGTGTTGAAAAATGTTTTAAATTCCTGAACGGGTATCCCGTTGATCTTATCCTCAACGGCGTTTCCAACCTGGCCGAGTTAAACGAAAATCTAAGGTACGCAGAGAGCGCAGACCCGCTCACCCCGGAGGAGCTTAAGGGTTTTGAACAAGAGGTTGCCCCGCTGGGAAAGGATTTTTGCCGCCGCTGCAGCTACTGCATGCCCTGTCCCAATGATATTCTTATTCCGATTATGATTCAGCTTCCCTGGGAGATGGTGAAAGGCTGCAGCTACGAGGAGATGTCCGAGCAGAAGAAGGAGATGTGGAGGAAGCTCACGGTCTGGTGGCAGGGGTGCGAGGAGTGCGGCCGGTGTGAAGAGAAATGCCCCTATAACCTGCCGGTAATTAAGCGGAAGAATGAACTGCTGGAGATATTTTCCAAAGAATAGCAGGGACGTTGAATGACAGGGTAAGTATCCGGGTAAAGACAGAGGGCTTCCCGTGAAACCATACAGGGCTCGAAGTGGCGCTGACCGGGCCAAAAGAAATAACTGTGCGAAGAGTGGATCAACCTGCAGCTGCCCCCGGCATCCCAGGCTGCGGTTGTTAAGCCTTCTGATAAGGTGGACTAAATCAGATTTCTACTGCAGACTACATTTATTAAATATATAATATTTTAAACACAAAGCTCCTGTAGTTTATATTCCTCCGCACAGCCTAAAAGATAAATGGTAGAATCAAAACAAGTTGTATGCTATTAATATTCCCACTCTGGGAATATTAAATAAGATAATAAGTTTTTTTAATGAAAGGAGTAGCAAGAAATGAAAAGAGTTACGGTTATTACGATTGCAATTATTATGCTGATCAGCGGATCAATCTCTAACCTCCTGGCGCAGGATGGCTTAACAATAAGTCTCATTGCGCGAAAGGATGTCACCTCCTCCGGCGAGTCCTACAAAGTAAATTTTGATCTTGAAGGCGATGTTTTAAAAAATACCAGAAAAGTTTATATAACGGTACCGCGCAATAAGAACATGGTAATCCGCAACCGCTTGAACCTGAACAAGATAACATTAGAATCAATAAATACATCCTATGAAGATTTTATAGAATCATTCCCCGAAGGAAAGTACAATTTCTACCTGTTTCCCCGTCCGTTTAAAAACTCACAGAGCGTTTTAATGTCCCATGACTTTCCCAACACCCCCGTACTCATTTATCCAACAGACGGTGCAGCAAATGTGCAGCTCACTCCGGTCATCGAATGGGCGCAGTTTAGCAGCTCAGATATTGATAATCTCTTCTTAGAGATTAAGGGAGGCGGGATTAATTACCGGATAGAGCTTCTTTCCAATACAACTACACTGGCGCTGCCGATCGGTCTGCTCAAACCAATAACCCAGTACACATTATCGCTGGGCGCTAAAAAAACAACTGATAGTCAGGGCAGCTACCGCGAAAGTGCCCGCGTTATCACGTTCACTACCGGAACAATATAGAAGTTTTTTTAAACTCCTCCTGCATCAAAGCAGCCGGTGAAAATAAAATCCTTTGAGTTCAACCTGCGAGAGTTTGCCGGCCCCATGGGTGATTTCGGAACACTTCTCCCGCTGACAATCGGTTATATGGTGCTGACTCAACAGAATAAAGCACCTATAGACAGCTGCGGCAGAATTGCTAATATGCAGAACAACATCAGAATACAGACGCAAGACGTGAGATGACAGACTAAAAAAAACGTATCTGATTATTAATGTCTTAGTCTTTTGTCTGTCGTCTGTCTTCTTTGCTCTGTTTCTCTTTCTTCTCTTTTCATATATGTCTAAAATAAAAACCATTTATACCTGCTCGTTCTGCGGCTTTCAGGCACCCAAGTGGCTGGGGAAATGTCCTGACTGCGACCAGTGGAACACTTTTTACGAGGAGCTGGCCCGCAGTAAACCTGCTGCCTCTTTTTCTGCTATAACCGGCGAACGCGACAATCATCCGCAGCCGATCAATCAAATTACCGTAAACAGTGAAGACAGAGTCTCAGCCGGTATCGGCGAACTTGACCGGGTGCTCGGCGGCGGGCTGGTACGCGGCGCGGTCATTCTTATCGGGGGCGATCCCGGTATCGGCAAATCAACCATTGCGCTGCAGGCTCTCATCCACCTTGCCCGTAAAGAACAGAAAGTGCTTTACGTTTCCGGTGAAGAATCGTTGCGCCAGACCCGCATGCGCGCCCAGCGGCTGGGCGACTTGCCGGACAATCTCTTTATTCTTGCCGAGACCTCTCTTGAAAATATTATCGAAGAAGTTAAGAAGCTCAATCCTGCCATCCTGGTCATTGATTCAATTCAGACCATGTTCACTGCCGAGCTTGAGTCAGCGCCGGGAAGTGTCAGCCAGATACGGGAAACCTCGGGTAAGCTCATCCTCCTTGCCAAGGCAGCTGATATGGCAGCGTTTTTTATCGGCCATGTAACCAAAGAAGGGGCAATTGCCGGGCCGCGGGTTCTGGAGCACATGGTAGATACGGTGCTCTATTTTGAAGGGGACCGGGGGCATTCCTATAGAATACTTCGTGCGGTTAAAAATCGTTTTGGCTCGACCAATGAAATAGGGGTTTTTGAAATGGGGGAAGCCGGCCTTATCGAAGTATTGAGCCCTTCAGAACTGTTTCTTTCAGAGCGCCCTGAGCATGCTTCTGGCTCTGTGGTGGTGCCAAGTATTGAAGGCACGCGGCCCATACTGGTTGAAATTCAGGCCCTGGTGTCACCCACGTCACTGGCTCTTCCGCGGCGAACAGCAATTGGCGTGGATTCAAACAGGACTTCACTGCTGGTGGCAGTACTTGAAAAAAAACTGGGGCTGCCCCTTTACAACCAGGATATTTTCGTCAATATTGCAGGAGGTATCCGCCTGAACGAGCCGGGCGTTGACCTCGGGATAGTCATCGCCATAGCGTCAAGCAAGCTTGACCAGCCGGTCCCGCCGCACACGGCAGTCTGCGGGGAGGTGGGTCTCACGGGCGAAGTCCGCGCTGTCAGCCAGATAGCTGTCCGTCTCAAAGAGGCATCACGGCTTGGTTTTTCTCAATGCCTCGTGCCAAAAAACAGCTTGAAAAATATTCCCGCTCAGGGAACAATAGAGTTCATTGGTGTTGAAACCATACAGGAAGCAATTGAAGCTGTCTTTAACCGGAAAATCTCTAAAAACAAGAGCAAACACTCGTAACAATATCGGATAATAATCCATGACTCCGCTTATTGCCCGTGAAGGGTATCCGTTTATAGCAGGTGCGCTGGTTCTGGCCATAGCGCTTTATGGGCTCTCGTCTGTTCTCCCTTCGTCCCTGGTTACCGCGGCCCGTGCTGTCGCTGTCGTGTCGTTACTGTTTGCCCTGTTTTGCACCTGGTTTTTCCGCGACCCTGAGCGCACTGCAACCGCTGACAGCCGCTCACTGCTCTCCCCTGCAGACGGTACGGTGATTGATATCAGGGAGGTGCAGGAGCCGCTCTATCTCAAGACCACGGTCAAGCGGGTAAGCATCTTCATGTCTGTTTTCAGTGTTCATGTGAATCGCGCGCCCATGAAGGGAATGCTCGATTTCGTGCACTATCATCCGGGGAAATTTATTTCCGCGTTCAAAGAAAAAGCCTCCCTTGACAATGAGAGCATGTTTATCGGGATAAAGGATCAAACTTCCTCCCGCGCGATTGCCGTAAAACTTATTGCCGGGCTTATTGCGCGCAGGATTGTGTTGTATAAAAAGGCCCAGGACGAGCTCCAGCGGGGCGAGCGCATCGGCATGATACGCTTCGGCTCCCGCGCGGAAATTTACTGCCCGCTGTCAGCCGAGATAACGGTAAAAAAGGGGGATGCAGTTACGGCCGGAGAAACAGTGGTGGGTATTTTAAAAGAATAAGGATACTCTTAAGCGACCGAGTTCGTATTGACCTATGCGGTCTGGAGAAAACTAAGAATAAATAACAATGCTATGAAAATGCAATCCTCCCTCCTTTTTCCGTCTGCTCAACAATCTCGCCGATAACAAACGCCTTTTCCTTAAGGCCCTTCAGCCGCAGCATAATGTCATCAGCATCCTCTTCTGCAACGAGCAGCACCATACCAATACCGTTATTAAACGCCCTGAACATCTCGCTCTGGTCTAACCCGCCCTGTTCCTGCAGGAAAGAGAAGATGGGCGGAACCTCCCAGCTCATGGCCTTAAGCTGCGCCATGCAGCCCTGGGGAAGAATGCGCTCGATATTATCCACGAGCCCGCCGCCGGTAATGTGGGACATCCCGTGCAGCGGGAAATCCCGCAATAAATTGCTTATGGTTTTGGCATAAATCCGGGTGGGGGTGATCAGTTCCTCTCCCAGCGTTTTTTTCAGATCTTTTACATAATCATCTATCTTCATGCGGTGTTTTTCGAACAGTATTTTTCGCACCAGTGAATAGCCGTTGCTGTGCAGACCGCTTGAGCTTATGCCCATGAGCTTATCGCCCACCGTAATATTTGAGCCATCGATAATATTTTCACGATCAACCACGCCGACCACAAAGCCCGCCAGGTCATATTCGCCCTCTTTATAGAATGAGGGCATTTCCGCGGTTTCGCCGCCGATGAGCGAGCAGCCGGACTCCTTGCAGCCCCTGACAATGCCCTTGATGACATCGAGCAGCACGCTCTGCTCGATTTTCCCCGTGGCAATATAATCCAGCAGGAACAGGGGCTCTGCTCCCTGCACGATAATATCATTAACACACATGGCAACAAGGTCTATGCCCACGGTATCGTGCTTGTTCATCATGGTAGCAATGCGCAGCTTTGTCCCCACGCCGTCAGTTGATGAAACAAGTACCGGAGTGCGGTATTTTCCTGTGTTGAGAGAGAACAGGCCGGCAAATCCGCCAATCTCGGAAATAACTTCAGGCCGGAATGTCGGCTTCACCAGGGTCTTTACCGAACGCGCGAATTCATTGCCCGCATCAATATCAACCCCTGAATCCTTGTAGCTTATTTTTTTTACCATACCGTTAAGTGCTTTCTATGTACCTCGGGGCAGTTCCCCTGCTGTGCAGCACATGGTGTATATCTGTTTTATATTCAACATTCATCACCTTCATTTGGTAGAATTGTATACTTGCAATTACTATCCTTGTCAAATTTATTCAGATACGATGCAATTCTGTACCGCTGCTACTGCCGTATCCCTGTTTTAACGTGCGGGCTGCACCTGGTAATTTACTGATTCATCAACGTCGTTCACGTCTTAAGCGCTCTCCAGTGCGAGTCACTGTTCACTGAACTCGCCACCCAGTAACCTTCTCCCTGGCAGGCTTTTCTATTTTAATTGACAATTACCTAATGATATAGGTACTATTTGATAATTTTAAAATAAAATTAAAACAATAGTTGAAGGGACTTCTATGAGCTATGTTATACTCATTCTGGCCATTACTTTTAACGCTGTCGCAAACATCTTAATGAAAGTCGGAATGCTCAAAGAGAAGCCGGTGACCGGTGTTGCTGAATTTATCATGGGCATGATTCTGAATCCGGTACTTATGGCGGGAATGATCTGTTTTGCCCTGGGCCTTGCCGCATACTGCTACGTGCTGACCAAACTGAACCTGAGTGTTGCCTATCCCATCATGACCAGCGTAGGCTATGTGATTGTCATCATAGCCTCGTGGCTTTTTCTAAAAGAAACCATAACCGCGATACAGATTGCCGGCTTTTCCTTAATCATCGCGGGTGTATGGATGGTTGCCCATTGAAAGAGAGTTCGCACATGCGTCAATACAACTGCATTCCTCGTGTTTCGCAGCATGAGGCCCCGGCAGTGGACAAAAAATCTCATCCTTTTTGCCGCCCTCATCTTTTCGCAAAATATTTTTTCTCCGCTTTTGCTGTTCAGGACAGTTGCGGCGTTTGCCATCTTCTGCTTTCTCTCGGGTTGTGTCTATATTATAAATGATCTCCTTGATCTCAAGCAGGACCAGATACATCCCATTAAATCAAAGCGCCCCCTGGCTTCCGGCAAATTAAAACCGGCAACTGCTGTCATTGCCGCCATCGCGCTGTTTTGTCTCTCATTTGGCAGCGCTGCAGCGTTTACCAACCTCACCTTCATGCTCGTCGCCCTCATCTATTTTGTACTGCAGCTGGCCTATTCAACGCTGCTCAAGCATGTCGTTATCCTTGATGTCTTCTGCATAGCTGCAGGCTTTGTGTTACGGGCTATCGGCGGCGCGGAAGTTATTGACGTGCCCTTCTCCACCTGGCTGCTCTTCTGCACCATGCTGCTCTCGCTCTTTCTTGCGCTCAGCAAGCGGCGCCACGAACTGCTGCTGCTGGAGGATGATGCCGTCCACCACCGCAAGATTCTCTTTGAATACAGCCCCTATCTTCTTGACCAGATGATCTCAGTGGTTACCGCATCAACCGTCATCACCTATACCCTCTACACCGTGTCAGAAGATACGGTGAGCAAGTTCGGCACTGACCGGCTGAAATATACCATCCCCTTTGTGCTGTACGGGATCTTCAGATACCTCTACCTCATCCATCAGAAAAACGAGGGGGGCAGTCCCGAGCACGTGCTGCTCAATGACCTGCCGCTCATCATCTGTATCCTGCTTTACGGGTTAACGGTCGGGCTGATACTGTACCTGTAACAAGATGAACGAGGGGCAGGAGTCCCGGACTCTATGTACACAAAAGATTGCGGCATGTGGAATACTATATGGATAAACGGCGCGCTGTTATTGTTTCCTTTTTACTACCATTGGTTTTATGTTGGTTTTGCTCTCAAGCTCCCTGCCAAACTGTGCTGCCTCATCACGCGTCGCAAAGTTGCCGACAGTAACCCGGTACCAGGTGTTTCCGTCCTTTAATGTCACTGTTTCGACAGTTGGCTCATAGCCCTGTTTCTTTAGATCCCCGCATACCCGCTCTGTGCTGTCCTTCAGTTTAAATGATCCCACATTGACACAATAAAAACCCGCAACAACGGCCTTCGTCATCTTCGGCTGCTCGAGAGCATTTTGTGGCGGCTCAGTATCTTTTTGCTCTGCGGCAGGAGGTTGAGCAGGGGACGTTACCAACGCAGCTGCCGGTTCTTTGACCGGTTCTGGTGGTGGTGAAACCGGAGCAGCTACCGGAGGCTGCTCACTGGCGGTTTTGAGTGGTTCGGCTGCAGGGGGCGCGGGTTCCTGTTTTACGGGATGCACCGTCTCAGCAGCAGCCGGCTCTTTGACCGGCTCTGCTGCTGACGGGACCGGGGGCGCTGAAGGTTTGCTTTCTACTGTTGCCGGCATCTCTTGCTGCTGCGGTTGCGGCACAAGCGGTTTTGCCATTGCAGGCGGGGTTGCGCTGACCGGGGCCGGAGAAGATATTTTTTTCGCTGGAACTGCCTGCGGTACTGTCTGCGGCTCTTTTGCGGAGAAGATATACCCTGCAGCAACACCAGCACCTACCACAAGGACGAGGATAAGCACTGCGGCAAGATTCTTTGATGGCGGTTTTGGGGATAGTGCTTCCGGGGGGGCTGTGGGCAGATCAAGCTCAGCGAGCGTCTGCTCCATGACAGCCCTGGTTTTTTCATAGTCACTGGCTGTTGCCCCAACAGGGACCGCTGGTGCGGCACTTACCGGCTTTGCGGAAATGTCCTCTGTGAGAGCCTTTTCCAGGTCAAACCGGAACTCTTCTTCCTTTGATTCTGCGATCTTTTCCTCAGTACCGATTGATTTCTCAACCGTCCCCTCAATATCAGAGATCAACTCTTTGAGCTTCAGAACCTCAAGTGATTCATCTGCTGCTGCTCCCGGTGGTTCTGCAGGTCGTTCTTCTAACGGCATGCTGCAAAGCGGACATACCGTTTCCGTCACCCCGTGTATCTCGATCCCGCATTTTTTACAATACATGATAGCCCTCCTCTTGATTTGACCGTAATTAAATCACCGGCACCCGGAAACGCTCGACGCTTCCTTGTGCCGCACGTGCTTTATCCAAAGCTGAATCCCGGGACATCAAGGCCTGTGGTGATGCCGGTAATTGCCTCTCTCTCAAAGTCAAACAGCAGATCCTGTTCACCCTGATATGAAAGAACCATGCGCTTATCCAGCGTAATCTCGCCAATAACATTGGCAGCTATATTTTTCTCCCGAAAGCGCGCTATGACAGACCCGGTTTTTTCCTTATCAACACTGAGCACAAAACCATAGCTTAAGAATGCTTTCAGCCAGTCAGTCATGGAAAATAAATCAGGTTTTGGAATGCTGTCCATAGTAATAAGCGCCCCCTTCCCCGATACTTCAAGCATCAGAGCAATAGTGCCCAATAGCCCGCCGTTGCTCACATCCTTTGCCGTCTGACACAGCTCTGCTTCTGCAATGCAGGGAAGCACTTCAAGCCGCTCCAGCACCTGCTGTGAATTTTTCCCTGAATTGGTATCCCAGCTTATGACCGGCTTGCACTGATAGCCCCGGCCCTCAAGGTCAACGGCAAAGACAATATCCTGGCCGTCACGGGCATTCGTGCTCAGGAGAAGCTTTTTTGCCACACCCAGTATCGACACCGACAGAGAGACCTCGCTCGAATCCGGATGGAGATGCCCGCCGACCATGGGAACGCGGAATTTTTCGCACCCCTTTTGAATGCCCCGCATTATTTCTTCATAGTATCGCGGCTCTGAAATACCAATGACATTCACCATCGCCAGCGGACGGCCGCCCATGGCATAAATATCATTCACGCTGGCCATGACCGAAGCTTTACCTGCTGCATAGGGATTTGCCTCGATGAGGCCTTTCCAGATGCCGTCGGCAGCAAGCAGGAGAAACTCACCCTTATGGTAAATGGCTGCCGCATCCTCCCCAAAATCAGCAATCGTTGCGCCATAATCTGCAACCGGGGCGAGCATATTGGTGATCCGGTATATGTTCCGCTTTCGGGTTAAGCCGGGATAGGTTCTGATTTCATTAATTATGTCTCTTAGCATCACAAGAGTCCTCGCCTGCCGTATTAGTGAATAGTGAATGGTGAATAGTTACAATAACCCTCAGCAGCTACATATTCAAGATTGTAACCTGACTATTCATTGACGACCGTTCACTGTTTGTGGTCAAGATTAGCTTCCATCATCTGGTGAGGCTGGCCGCGGTAGGTAAAAACATGCCCTGCCGTCACCCACCCGAGCCTCTTAAATAAAGGAACATTTCTCAGCAGAATATGCGCACGAAACTGCTGTGCCCCTTTCTCTTTTACCACGTGCACCGCTTTCTGTATGAGCAATTTCCCTGCCCTGCCGCGGAACTGTTGTAACACTGCCAGCCTGCTGCCAAACCAGATGCCGGCTTTCTGGTGATGCACCCGCACCGTGCCGACAACATTATTATGGCACAGGGCAACAATATGAATGGCCTGCTTATCATGCCGGTCACGGTCAGTCCGTCTGAACAGCTGCTGCTCTTCAACAAAAACTTTTTTGCGGAGAGCAAAGCTCTCGCGCAGTTCGTCGTTATTCTGAACCGGCCTGCATTCTATTTCAAGCATCATATAAAAGCCGCTTAGTCCCGTGAACCACTAATCCCGAACCCCCAAACCCCAACCCCTTAGTGCTTCGATTCGCAAATACAGTGACGTATGTGATCCAAATAAAAGCTTTACAATGCTGACTCAGCACTAAGTCCTGAGTGAGTAAATTCGTCACCGAATTTATGAATCGAGGACTTAGCTACTCAAACAGCGCAAGCGCCGAACATGCCCCGCACCTCACACAACCTGCCGTGCATGCCTTTGAAGACAGCCCGTAGTTCTGGAGCATAGCCCCTACCTGCTCATACAGGTATTGCATTGTCTCAGGAGCTGGTGGTCTTGTTTCTGCCAGCGCTGTTCCCGGGATGGGACGCAGCGGCAGAAGATACGGAAACACTCCCAGCTTACAGAGCAGCTCTGCGCCCGCGAGAATGCTTGAAGGCTCTTCGCCAAGCCCTGCTATAAGAAAACTGCTGACCTGGTTTTTCTCAAACACCGTAACAGCATGTTTCCATGTTTTTATATACGGCTCAAGTCCACACGCAGCTTTTGCCGGAGCCACCCGCTTGAGCGCCGCAGCATCAAACGTCTCAATATGGATACCG
Source organism: uncultured delta proteobacterium (assembly GCA_963803975.1). Classification (GTDB taxonomy): domain Bacteria; phylum Desulfobacterota; class WTBG01; order CAIYCZ01; family CAIYCZ01; genus JAPLIX01. Next base: position 148,426 of record CAWDOY010000001.1, on the reverse strand, counting down.
ATGGTATCAACGCCTGCCTGCTTGAGGGCTTCAAGGTCTTTAAGGTCCCCGGGAGGGCATATCTGAACATGCACCGGCAGACTGGTTCTTTGTTTAATCGCCCTTACACAGCCGGAGAGATGATGAATGACCGTCTTTTCACTTACCCGCATGCCGGTAGTAAGGGTCACGTGAGTGACGCCGTCAAGACGCGCGGCGTTTTCTGCAACCAGGCCGATATCTTCCGGCTCTTTTTCAAGAACCGTGCTGTTGCCGGCAAGAGAAAGCCCGATGCCGCAGAAAGTGCAGCCGTCCGCAGTCTTCCAGTAGACACAGTCCTGGTACACGGTTGATGCCAGGCACTCTATGCCATGGGTCAGGGCAATCCGTGTCAAAGGTAACCCCGTTAGCTGTTTGCAGGTCATAATAGCGCGGCCGTGCGGGCAGTATGACCTCCCCTATTTCACGGGTCTCTTTAAACAGCATGAAAGAGCTGCCCCGCTGCTGTAATGCATAGGGTGATGCGGCGACATAGGCGCTCTGCGTGGGGACGCTGATGGCGCGGCCGGCCAGGATGATCACCTGGCCTTCAGCAGGCCCTGCCCCGCCTTTTCTGCCGGGGCAGCTGTCCGGAACCCTGAGTCCAAGGCTCTGCAGTTCAACCTGTATTGTTCTTATGTCCATATGCACATTATACCAGCACTTCGTGAAAGATCCTGCCGGTCTTTTCCTTTCCCAGCAGTTTTGCCAGCATTTTCTGCGAATTATCTTTTGTCAGCAATTCGTTTATGTAGTTTTTTTGTTCCTGCTCAATGCGCATCCGGTATTGGGGATTGTCTATCCTGGGCGCACCGGCAATGATATCCAGGTACACTGCTAAATAATCAAGCACACAAGCCTTGATGTCCCGTGCCCGTTCAAGCTCAGGCATTGAGTAAATAGTATAGGGCGATGTATAGCGAAGCATCCATTCAGGCTTCTTGTGCGGCGGGAAACTGCGGTATGCATCATGGGCCGGCTTGAAAGGGTCAAGATACTTTTTTGTAAATGCTTCATCCTGCAACAGCGGGATAGCATTTATATACGTCACGATTTTTTTCCTGGCACAGGAGAGATCAAAACAAAATATGGGAACATCAACATCAGGCTCCGGATAGATTGCCATTCCCAGGATATCAAGTGAGGGCACCTTGATCTTCAGCCGCATGGCATATATTTTTCGAATTCCCCCGGCCTTCCAGTTGAAGCACTGCATTTCCAGAAGCCCCAGGGGAAAGCGGGTTTCTTTCAAATCATGCGGAAGCTCAACAGGGGTGAGCGTGAATTTCTCCTCAATTTTTGCAAGAGCTTTAGAAAATAATTCTTCCATGAAATATTATTTCCATAAATTATTCAAAGCTGAAAACTGACCGCTAATCGCTGCAGTCTGTTTATTTATCTGCCATGCTCTCCTGCTGCAGAAAACCAAGAATCTGTTTCCGGCATTGGTTGAACTCTGAGCCGGTCCGGTCGCGTGGCGCAGGTATATCAATGTCGAGGGAAAACTTGATAGTCCCGGGCCGCCGCGAGAATCCGATTACCCGGTGGCTTAAAAATACCGCCTCGTCGATATTGTGCGTAATAAAGATAATGGTCTTTTGCGATGTTTGCCACACGTCCCGCAGGAATTCCTGAAGCGCATTGCGGGTCTGTGAATCAAGGGACCCGAACGGCTCATCCATGAGGATAATGGAGGGATTGGTAATGAGCGTGCGCGCTATGGCTACGCGCTGTTTCATGCCTCCGGAAAGCTCCTTGGGATACTTATTTTCGAAGCCCCCCATGCCAAATTGATTAATATATTCAAGCGCCATGCGCCGTCGCTCCTGCTTCGGTATATTTTTAAGCTCAAGACCGAACTCCACATTCTCGCTTACGGTGCGCCACGGAAACAGCGCATACTCCTGGAAAACAAAGCCGACCCTGCTCCAGGGCTCTGCCAGCTGCTCACCATTAATGAATACTTCACCCGCAGTAGGCTGCTCCAGGCCTGCGATAATCCGCAGCATGGTGGTCTTGCCGCATCCGCTGGGCCCGATAACAGAGAGGAACTCCCCTGCCCTCACGGTAAGGGTAATATTACTGAGCGCTGCAACCGTATTTTCGCCCGATTCGTCAGTATATGTTTTACAGAGATTTTTCAGCTCTAAGGTCATAGTTTTTTAAGCACTGTAGCTATCAGCCGTCAGCTTTCAGCAAACATGTCCCTGACAGCTGATTGCTGAACGCTGTCAGCTGATTCTTTATCTCCATTTCAGCGTCCGCGCTTCCAGCATGCGCAGCCCTGCATCAAGCAGATAGCCCATCAATCCGATGGCCGCCATACCGCCGATAACCAGATCAGGCCGCTGAATATCACGCGCCACCATAATCATATATCCCAGGCCATAGCCGCTCTTCACGCCGGTAAATTCCGCGGCAACCAGGGTCATCCAGCCAATACCAACCCCGATGCGGATGCCGGTAAAAATTGAAGGAGTGGCAGCAGGGATCAATATCTGAAGGAATATTTTCTTCTCTGTTGCTCCCAGGGTCTTTGCTGCATCAATGAGTATCGTGTCTACTGAGAGCACACCTGAAATGGTGCTCAGCAGTATCGGGAAAAAGCATCCCAAAAAGATAATAAACAGCGCTGATTTAAAGCCGATGCCAAACCACAGAATGGCGAGCGGGATCCAGGCAAGGGGTGGAATCGGGCGAATGGTTTCTATAACCGGGGTCAGCATGTTTCTCAGCAGCTTAAACCTTCCGACCATAATGCCCAGCGGCACTCCCATAATAAGCGCTAGAGCAAAGCCCGCTGAAACACGCAGAAGACTTTCAAAACAATGGAGCAACAGGCTGTTGCCCGGCGGAAGCCCGGCAAACACAAGCTCTTTGATACCGGTCACAATCTGGAGCGGTGAGGGAAGTATCTGCGGAGGGAAATAACCCGGATGAGGAAAATATCTGCCATAAAACAAGCAGCAGAAGGGGAAAAAGGAGTTTACTGTTCTTTTTAAGATAATTCATGCGCGCAGCTGCTGTATTATTCCCCGTAACTCTTGTTTTTAATGAGCAGCGTAGAGGGAAAACTACTGTTCAGGCAAGATACTCATTAAAAAATCCTTTGCTATGTCTGGCCTTATATAACGTAACTCCCTTAAAAAATCAACATATTCAGCCACATACTGCCGCTCAAGCACGCCACCATAGGTGATGTTGCCCAGAGCCGCGGCTACTGTTTTACCATCCATGCCGGTATAGTTAACACCAATAGCTATGGCTTCCGGCCTGTTGGCATTTATAAATTCAACGGCTCGTCGGTGAACGCTTTTCAGCTTTTGCACCATCTCCGGGTGCTTTCCGCAAAACTCTTCATCCGCAACAATAACACAGCAGGGATGCTGCGCCCAGATCTGATGCGACGTCATTAAGATCCTGCCTGCGTTCTCAGTGACCGCTTTTGACGGATACGGCTCCCATGCAATAAAGGCATCAATATCTTTTCTGCTGAGGGCAGGAATCATCTCGGGGGGTTTGAGGACCAGCAATTTAATTTCATTAACAGCGATTCCCTGTTGTTTGAGCGCTCTTCTGAGCAGAAAATCCTGCATCGTTGCATGTCCGGGAATAGTTACCACCTTCCCCTTTAAATCAGCCACGCTCTTACCGGACGACTCTTTCCCTGCTACGATGGCAGAGCCTTCCGTGTTTACCAGGGCAATGCATTTAATATGTGCAGTGCTATTGGCCTTTGCCGTGATAGCCGGCGCCAGGCCGACATACCCGACATCAAGTGCTTGTGCGGAAAAAGCGCTCATAAGTTCGGGGCCGGCCCTGAACGCGCCGATCACTTCAACAGCTAATCCTTCCTGCTGAAAATATCCTTTTTCTATGGCAACAAAAGCAGGCAGATGGTGCAGATCACTCTGGAGATAGCCAAGGCGGATTTTCATGCCCTCGCTTTTTGACGGAGAGCATGCGGTAGTGCACAGTAATACCAGGCAAAGCAGTATTAATAAAAAGCAGTGACGATACGGTGGGGAAGATTGTCTTTTGCTGCTAAACATACCATTCAAAATGATGTTACTATAGGGGTCTTCTCTGTCCACATATCAATCAAGAACTCACGAAAAAAGAGTATTCCGGTTTCCTCTAGTCCCCGCTATGAATCACTATTCTGCCTCAGCCTCTCCCTCGGCTGCGGGTCTCTCTTGCTCGGTTTTTCCGGTAAGAGACCTGTAGACCAGCTCGGTGATATCGCGCATGGTGATCGGCGCATTCATGGCCTGGATTCCCACCTGCAGCCCCTGATAGCAGAACGGGCAGGCAGAGACCAGCTCGGTTGCTCCGGTTGCTATCGCGTCACTGATGCGCTGCTGGGAAATCTTGTTCTGGATATCGGGATACCCTGCCTTGAGCCCGCCGCCGGCCCCGCAGCAGCGGGAAAATTCGCGGGAGCGCTCCATCTCCACAAACTCAATGCCCGGGATGCTCCGCAGCAGTTCCCGGGGAGCATCATACACACCGCTGTGCCGGCCCAGATGACACGGGTCGTGGTAGGTGACCTTCATCTTCACTTCATGCTTGAGCTCGAGCTTGCCTGATTTAATCAGCTCAACCAGGTACTCTGCAGTGTGCTTGATATCAAAATTCATCCCGCCCACTTTTGCATAGTCTTCCTTAATGGTTTTGAAACAGCCGGAACAGGAGGTCACCAGCGTCTTGATGCCCAGTTCATTAAACTGTTTTATGTTCTCCTGGGCTATGGTTTCAAATGATTCCCGGTCGCCCATGCGCAGCAGCACGCTGCCGCAGCACTTCTCCTTGTTGCCGAGGATGCCGAAATCAGTCTGTGAGTGCTCTAAAATGTTTACCGTATTTATTGCCACTTCTTCAACATTCACATCATAGGAGCCGGTGCAGCCCACAAAGTAGATCACCTCTGCCTTGTTTTTGCCAAGATCTTTCGGCTCTTCCTTAATTCTCTTTTTCTTTTTTGCCACCCTCGTCCAGCGGGCGCGGGAGCTGCGCGGCTGTCGCCACGGGTTATCATAAGATTTTACGCTGGTGACCAGATCTTTCTGAGAATCCAGCGGCCCGTATCCTGCCTCCACAAACGAGCGCCTGATGGCTTCCCAGAGCTCAACCGTATCAATGCTCGCCGGGCACACAAAATGGCATTGCCGGCAGGTGCTGCACTCATACAGGTCAGCGGCCATCCTCTTTATCTCTGCTTCAGCTGATGGGCTTCTTACCGAATAACTTTCCCAGAAAGCCGTCCGGCCTGAATAAACCGTACTGCCGTCTGATGAGCCTCCTGAAATCATAGGCCCTGCCGCGGGGGTTGATGGGCTCCCGCTTGTCCTGCTCATAGGCCGGGCACCAGTTTGAGCACTCACCGCAGCGGGTGCAGGCATCAAGCTCCAGCAGCTGGCGCATACTCAGGTTTTCAACTTTAACTTCCCGTACTGGTGTTTCCTGATCTATTTTTACCTCGTTCTCCATGGGTAGACTCCTTTATCTCTGGCCAATAACAAACCACAGAGCACACAATTCTCTGTGCTCTCAGTGGTACAAATATTTTTTCATCAGCTGCGGGACACTGAATAGTGGGCGGCAGCAACTTCTTCTTCATGTTTCCCCTGCTTCTCGGATGCATCAAGAATAATTTCAATGGGGCTCGCAAACGCGTGCCACATTTTGCTGAACGGAATGAGCGCAATGAACAGCATGGCTGCCAGGCCGTGCAGCCAGACAAACAGTTTATAATTAAGCATCGGGATGCCTGCTGCTGCAAAAACTTTTGCAAACAGAAGACCAACAAACGAGTAGATAAGATCAGGTGATCCCGGTATCGCCATGAGCCTGAATGCCTCGGCGATGAACCCGCTCACGCTGATTATGAGCAGCAGAACTATGGAAACCGTGTCTTTCAGGATGGTATCAAGCTGGGCGACCCTGAAAACATAGCGCCGCAGGAGCGCAATGATGAGCCCCGCGAGGAGCATCGTGCCAAACACCTCACCCCATACATCCAGGATCAGCCTGCCGCCGTTGTTAAAAAATACTCTCACCAGGGCGGAACTTGCCGGCAGGATATCGGCAAGAAACGCTTCCCATGCTGTCAGGGCCAGCAGGCCCATGAACCCGATAAATATGCAGAAGTGCATAACCCAGCGGATGAAGCTGAATTTAATGATCTGCAGCTGCAGTACCACATTGACAATAAACGCTTTGATGATGGCCGGCGTGCTGACGCTGTGATACAGGCTCTTTGCCTTGCCGCGCCGCCAGAGGGAAATGGTCACAAATACCCCGGCAAAGAAAAATATAAAGGTGACGAATCGTTAAAATGTAGAGCAGCGCTGTTGCTTCAAAGTAGAGATAGTGTTTCATGTAGCCTCCTCTGGTTAATGAGTTGTGAGAGTTGAGGAGTGTGGAGTTCTGCTGCGCAGTTTTGATGCTTCTGAGCACTCCTGAACCCCTCAACTCCTGAACTCCCGAACTCTTTCAATCTGAAATAGAGCGTTAAAAATGCCGCTGCTAATGCTTTAAGCTTAGCAAACAGTTCTTCTGCAGCAACCGTCACCGCATGTCCGGCGTCGGATTCATTTTTCAATGTCTTCAGCATGGTGGTCACGCTTTGAGCGGTGTGCAGCAGGTAATACCCTTCTTCCTCAGCCATACATTCCACCCGGTCAATCACGGAAATCCGTGACCACACCGCTTCCAAAAATACCCGTATTTTTTCAGGATCATAAACCTTTTTGCCAATAAGCCACTGGAGCGGCTTTCGCTCCAGAGCCAGGGCGACAATGCGGCCGTTGCTTATTTCACTCTTGAACGCGCGCATCAAATTCTTGTTAGCAATTCCTGGTTCATCGCAGGCAAATGTCAGCACTGCTCCGGCTGCAGCCGCGGCTCCGCATAACCATCGAGCATGGCTTCAAAAATTATGCTGTTGGCTGCCGGATAATGGGGATGCTCAAAATGCGGTCCTAATAAATAAATGACCCCCTGCCCCAGGCGTTTCCGGGCAATGGCGACGTTACCTGATCAGGGTTTGTTCAGCTACTTCCCGGTCCACCAGAAACTCTGTCTTATCCGTGAATCCGGTATAGTATGCCAGTACTTCAATATCATCTGATGCGGTCATGGCCGGCCCGCCATAGAGCGGCACGCGCATTTCCTTCCCGGCACAGGAAAAGCCGCCAGCTATTTTCACCCTCACTTCTTCACGCACCGGATGAAATACATACCGGCAGCCGTACTCAGTGCAGAATTTTTCTGCCATCTGTTTAGGCGCAGGAAGGTTTTTTGTCAGGTTGGTTATCCGCGAGGTCACCAGGTTGAACTGATTGAGCGGATAGAGCGATGACTTGAGCGGCAGATACGCACCTGCGCATGAGCCGATGTAAACCCCGCCCTGGAGAATGAATGCCTCAAGCTGTGCAGCCCCCGTGCTGCCGAGTCCCTCGGCAATGGCAAACGTGTCACCGCCGGAAATAAAAAGCACGTCTATAGCGTCCAAAGCCCCATCTGCTATTGCAGCTTCATCAAAGAATCTGACGCTGTAGATGCCTCTCCGGTCAAAGATGTCAGCAAACCAGGTCCATGAATGTGATGCGCCTTCGCCTACATAGATTCCAACCTCAGGCCAGACCATACGCCCTTGAATATCCTTCCTTTTCGTGAGTGTGCTCACTGCTAATTAGTGATACCATATCCGATAGTTAGGCTCAAGAAAAAAGTAAGGGCAGAAGCCAGTGATAACCTCTGCCCTTTTCAGGTTAGCCACTGAAAACACAGAAAAGCACAGAATCAATATTTTCCTGAAAATTCTGTGCCTCTTAACTGTGAAACTTCTGTGGCCTATTCTATAAATCTGCTCGGTATCAGCGAAAATCTGCGTCCCCAATAAACTGCTATTTGTCCTTCAACGTCTTAGCCAGCACATCGGACGGAAATGCCAGCATGTTCGGCACCAGCTCCTGCAGTATGTCCGGCCGCTCAGCCATTATTTTCGGGAAGGCCATCTGCATGGCAAGGCCGAGATGCTTAACCGCGGTGTACGGGTTAAAGGTCGGCGGGAAGGTCTGGTTCAACAGACTGAATATATAATCTATAATCTCAGGCTTCGGGAACATGTAGGCAATGCCGAACACCTGCAGGTAGTCCTGGTAGTCATACTGCTTGATGTAGGTATTGAGCCACCAGTCACAGTAGTCGGCAATAGCCCGGGGAGCAATGCCAAGCTGAAACTCTTTCAGGGCAGCGGCCACGGCAAGGCCGCCCTTCCACCCGGTGATCATCGCGCCCAGGCATTCAAGCTCCTGGCAGGAGCCGGCGTCGCCGACAATGACCACGTTGTTCTTGAACGGCTTCACAATGGGCGACTGAATCACTTCCATGGCGGCCAGTTCACGCTCGATTTTCGCGCCCTTGCAGTACTGGGCAAAGGGAGAATCTTTCATGATCTGTTCTGCCGCAGCGCCAATATCAATCCCCTGCTCAAGCGTCAGGAAGAGCAGGTTCCAGTCCCCGCCTTCCGGCCGCGGCACCGCGAACAGATATACCGGCTTGCCCTGAAAAATGTTGACACCCGTAACAATGGGCTCTCCGGCAACCGGCGACTTAAACCCGCTGACGAAAAACGATTTGACGAAAAGATTGGTGATGTGCCGCCGCTCATTGTTGAACCCGAGCTTCTGCACTACCCGCGAGTTGGTGCCGTCGGCGGCAATCACATAGGTGCAGCGAAACTGTTTGCCCCCGGCAATTACGATGGTCTCGGGGCCGGCCCAGGTGATATCGGTGAACTCACAATTCTCAAATATCTCTGCGCGTGCGCTGCGTGCTTCCTTCAGCAGGTCCGCGGTCAGCACTTCCTTGTCATAGGTGAGGGCGATGGGCGCCTTGAGCATCCCCGGTATGGGCGGAGTATATCCTTCCGGGTAGCCGAAGTGCATCCGCTTCATCCCCGGGGAATACATATACCAGTCATAAAGATTTTTAATCGGGCCGCTGTAGGGAAAGCTGAGGCCGCTTTTGGGAAAGCAGAATCTTTTATCCCGCGCATTATAGTGAAACAGGTCGCCGAAAAAATAATCATTGGGGGGCAACAGCGTCTGGCCGCAGGTTCTGCCGATAACTTCTATCTTTTCCTTGCGCTCAACCACTGCCACATCAAAGCCGTTCTCTGCCACTGCCTTTGCTGCCAGAAGCCCTGACGGACCGGCGCCGACCACTACCACATCATATCGTTCTTTCATTGTTACGCCCTCCTGTTTATTCTGTTTTTTTCAATGCCCATGAATTAACTGCCGCATAGTATCTGTTTCAATTAAAAATCTGGAACTCAAGAAATCAGGAAATTTTTATTTTTACCTTTGTGAGTTCCGAATTCAATCTTCTTTGTTTCTTTTTTAGTCTTTGCGGTTAACTTTGGTTCCGGCTTGTCCGGGTTAGGGAAACAGAAGAAAAGTTGTAATGCTGCGCCTTGTTAATGAACGGTGCCGGCGTATGAATCTTTTGTAAGCTATTTATATATGAGAGTCAATCAGATATTAAAAGCTGCCTGGGGTGTTTGCGCAAAAATCATTCCTCAGACAACGCTGCGCAGGGGAAACATATATTGGAGAGAAAAAGAGGAGTGAAGAAAGGCCAGCTGCGGTAATGGCGTGTTACAGCTTCGGCAGTTCCATCTGCTGAGCGCCTTTACTGAGCGGCGCTATGTTGAGGTGCTTAAATGCCAGCTCCGTTGCTTTCCGCCCTGAAGAGGTGCGCGCAAGTAAGCCCGCCTTCAGCAGGAATGGCTCCACCATATCAACCAGCGTGTCAGGCTCTTCCTGCAGGGTTGCTGCGATAGCTTCAAGCCCGACCGGCCCGCCTTTATACACCTGGATAATGACATTCAGAAACCGGATGTCCAAAGGCGTAAGTCCCAGCGCATCAATGCCTTCCAGTGCCAGTGCCCGGTCTGCAACTTTTGCAGTTATAATGCCGTCAGCCCGCACCTCGGCGTAATCCCTGATCCTGCGCAGCAGCCGGTTGGCAATGCGCGGGGTGCCCCGCGAGCGGCGCGCAATCTCCCGCGCTCCTTCTTCATCAATAGAAACATTAAGAATAGCGGCTGAGCGCACGATTACTTTTTCAATGTCCTGCTCAGAATAAAAGTCGAGCGAACCGAAAATGCCGAAGCGTTCCCGCAGCGGCGCGGAAAGAAGCCCGGCCCGGGTGGTGGCCCCGACCAGGGTGAACTGCTCAAGCTTTGAGCGGTAGCTCCGGGCATTCATCCCCTTGTCAAATATGATATCAACGGCAAAGTCTTCCATGGCGGGGTAGAGAAATTCCTCAACCACTTTGGGAAGGCGGTGTATTTCATCAATAAACAGCACGTTCCCCTGTTCCAGGTGCGTGAGAATGCTCAGCAGATCCCCGCCCTTTTCAAGTGCCGGCCCCGAGGTGTGGACTACCGAGACATCCATCTCATTGGCGATAATATGGGCAAGAGTGGTTTTCCCGAGGCCGGGCGGGCCATAGAACAGCACATGGTCAAGCACTTCTCCCCGCTTTTGTGCAGCTTCAACGGCGATTTTCAGCATCTCCACTATCTGCTGCTGGCCGATATACTCGTTAAAGCGCTTGGGGCGAAGATCAAAGGGTGCGCGGGTATCCTCTTCGTCCTTATCCGGTGCCAGGAGATCAAAAGTATTGTCTTCTTCTTTCATCATCAACCGTTATACAGGTGTGTGTGACCGGGAGTGTTCTTTTTGCCCCCGGTAAACTTCTTCAAACAGATCCTCAGGAGTCGCAGCCGCGGGATTGCGCTTTACTGCTTCAATAACCATAGCAGCAGCTTCAGCCCGGCTGTGCCCGAGCTGTTTCACCAGAACCTCCTCGACCTGCTTGCGGAAATCCTCTATCGTGTCTGCGGCAGGGCGCTCCCCCTCCCGCATCAGCGCATATTTGCCCACCTTGCCATGAAGCTCCGATATTATCATCTCTGCCTTGCGGGCTCCAACGCCTTTCAGTTTTCTAAGCATTGCCACATCCCGCTCCTCAATTGCCCGGGCAATTAAGGAAACCGGCATCGTCATGGAACGGGCGGCCATCACCGGGCCGATGCTCTTTACCTGAATGAGCCGCTCAAAAAATTCCCGTTCAATCTCGCTGTTAAATCCGATGAGAACCGGCTTTGGCTGCTGCGCGGTCTGCTGGAAGGAGATGAAGAGCTCAACCGTGTCTTCACCCTCTTTTTTATCATGATAGGTCCCGCGCACAATATCCGGCAGCAGTATCTCGTACCCGACCCCGCCGGTCAGCACCACAATGCGGTCTTCATCTATTTTCAGCAACTGCCCCTTAAGGTAGCGAATCATGACAAACCTCTACCACCGGTAATATCCCTTCCGCGACAGGCCGGTTATGGCAAGTGCTGCAGCATCAGAGGCGTGATCCGGGGTAATGTCCTCCTGCATCTGCAGAACCCGCTTGACCGCTTTTCTGACCTGTTCTTTGGCAGCCCGGCCATGGCCGGTTATTGAGCACTTAACCTCGGTCGGATTCATTCTCATAACTGCCACCTGGTGCTCCTGCGCGGCAAGACAAATGACCCCCTTCACTTCTCCTAACTGGATGGCGGCCTTGGGGAAATGCCCTGTTACATAGATATCTTCCATAATGAGCAGCACCGGCTGCCAGTCTTTAAGCAATGCTTCGATGCCATGATAGATGATCTGAAGACGCTGCGGAAGAGAAAGCTTTGAAGAGGTGGTAAGGCTGCCCCAGGCGCAGGCCTCACCACCCCGTGCATTGGTGCGGATTACGGCATATCCGGTTGCAGCAAGGCCTGGATCAACCCCGAGTGCAGCAACTCTGGGTTTTGCTGGCATAGTCATAGCGGGTGAACTGTCAGCGAAATAATTGTGTGCAGGTTTCAGCCACGGAGCGTGCTACGCGCGCAATCCTCACATCAGCACCGGGCTGCTTATTCTGAGCTTATACTACTATCATCATCATTTTTAAAGCTGCTTTTTAAGGCGGCAATGATTTCCCGGGCCTTTTCTTGATGCGCCTGAGGCACCAGCACAAGGCCCCATCCCTTTTGCGGTATATAGATGCCGTTGTAGGCAGTGTCGTGAAAGCTTCGCACCATGACCGGGATATGTTCGTTTTCTAAAGCATTTTTTATGACATCAGCTTCAAACTGATTGTCGATGGTTTCAACCTTGATAAAAATTTCTTCTGCCTCCCGTGCCCGCGCTGCCATAATGGTTTTCATTTCTTCTTCGCCAATAAGGCGGGCATTGCAGTCAGCACAGGACTCTATGCTGTCAACATATTCTGTTTCACAGTTCGGGCAGAATTTCATGGGATCATGCTCATTTAAAGTTTATTTCAAGAATTGAATAGTTACGCACCCCTCCGGGGGTCTGCACCGCCACATCGTCACCTTCCTCTTTGCCGATGAGCGCCCGGGCAATGGGCGAGTTGATGGAAATTTTTCCCTGCTCAACATCTGATTCATCAGCGCCTACTATCTGATAGTATATTTTCTCCCCCCGGTCCAGGTCTTTCAGGCTTACCGTGGCACCAAATATAACCTTGTCGGAACTGAGCGATCCGGGATCAATCACCATGGCATGGGTAAGCTTCTGTTCGAGTTCTTTGATCCCCTTCTCGATAAGGCCCTGTTTTTCTTTCGCAGCTTCATACTCCGCGTTCTCTGATATGTCACCAAAGTCGCGGGCAACTTCAATCTCCTTGATAATCTGCTGCCGGTCAATTGCCTTCCACTTTCTGAGTTTTTCCATCAGGGCCTCATACCCCTGCCTGGTCATAGGAACTTTATCCATAGACGCTCTGTCTGCCTCCCTGTTAAAAAATTGCACTGCCGGATAATGATCGGCACATATAAAAAACAGAGAGGATAACCTGCTGGTTACCCTCTGGAATGCACCATGTCATATAGTTGGTTAAAAAGTAGCGGATACCGGGGCTAATGTCAATAACTTTATGCTTAAAGCAAGACAGATACAGGATGAAATTTCCTGAAGACGCCCTATTGCTGGTAATAGGGCGTGGCGGCAGCGTGCTCGTCCAGCACCAGCCGGACTGCACGGGAGAGGTCTTCTATCCGGTACGGCTTCTTGAGGAGCCCTTTGACGCCATTATTCAGCATCTCCTGGACATTCTCATCAGCCACATATCCGGTGCACAGGATAATCTTGGTTGCTGGGTCTATGGCTTTAATTTCCTTAAATGCTTCGTAGCCGTTCATGGACGGCATCATGAGATCAAGTATCACCAGATCAATGTCTGACTTGTTTTGCGCAAACAGCTTGACCGCTTCCTGCCCGTCTGATGCGGATATAATGTTGTAGCCCAGTGCTCCCATGGATTCAGAGATCAAGCGGATAATCTTGTTTTCGTCATCAACGGCCAGAATGGTTTCCGAGCCTTTTTTCATAACCGGATGCAGCCGGTTGTCCCTGGCATCAGTTGCAGCGGCCTCATAGACGGGTACATATATTTTAAACGTTGTTCCCTGCCCCTCCCTGCTGAATACTTCTACAAAACCTCGATGATTTTTCACAATCCGCTCTACGGTCGAGAGCCCCAGCCCGGTACCCCGTCCTTCTTCCTTAGTGGTAAAAAACGGTTCAAAAATCCTTTTCTGTATTTCCTGCGACATGCCGCTGCCGCAATCTTTTACTAAAATTTCGATAAAATTTCCACCGGTGACATTGTGGTAATGTTTACACGCTTCATGGTTCAGATAGATGTTCTGCGTCCGGACAAAAATTTCTCCGCCATCGGGCATCGCATCCCGTGCATTGAGCAGAAGATTGAGCACTACCTGCTCCACCTGGCTTTCATTACACTCGGCACGGCCCAGGGCAGGGTCAAGCTCCTTATCCACGACAAACCGTTTATCGGTACAGTCTTCAAACAGTACCGTGCTTCTCTCTATCACGCTGTTGATATTAATAATTTTTTTGACGCTTTCCTGCTTTTTGCCGATTGCTAACACTTCTTTGGACAGATCAGAAGCCCGGGTACAGGAGGTCTCAACAATATTTAAATATCTGCAGAGTTTCTCATCCTGTGTCACCATGGTTCTCATAAGAGAAACATATCCCATAATGCTGGTCATTATATTCTTGAAGTTGTGCACCATGCCCCCTATGAGCACCCCGAGCCCTTCAAATTTCTGGGATTGAATGAGCTGATCTTCGATCTGTTTCATAATCGATATATCCCGCACCATGCACACGATCTGCCGCTCTGCCCCTTTCTCTATTTTTCTGAAACAAAATTCGCTGGGAATCTCCCGGCCCTGGCTGTTGACAATAAAACCTTCCATTACCTTATCTGCATTGAACTGCAGCACATCTTTAAAAATCTTTTTTATAAGCTCTTCTTTCTTTTCCCACTCATGCTCCGGCATGATCTGAATAAGCGGCTTATTGATGACCGCGCTCTTGTCCAGGCAGAGCATTTCCTCTGCTACCGTGTTGAGATCAAAGACGGTTCCGTCTTCCTGCACATAAAAAAGCCCGGTTTTTGATGCCTCGAACAGAACAGTGTATTTTTGTTCGGTTTCAACAAGCCACTGATTATGCAGCTTTAAATATTCCTGGAGGACATCAGCCCGTTCCTTCATCTCGATTTCAAGCCCTTTGCGTGAACTGATATCCCGGGCGCTGATTATCATAACCGGTTCATGTTGGTCCTGCGGGAGACAAAAGCTGAATTCAGCAGAAAATTCTTCACCGTTTTTTTTCAGACCCTATGAACTCATAGGTCTTGGAACTGCTCTCCGGGCTGCCCATCACAGCACCAAAAACTTTGAAGTGGAAATTGCGATAGCGGTCCGGAATAAGTGTGACCAGATGTTTCCCGATAATCTCTTCAGGTTGATAGCCAAATATTTTTACCGCTTCTTTGTTAAAGTTTACTATTTCTTTTTTTTGATTAATGACAAAAATTCCTATGGGAGCATTTTCGTATAATGATTCAACCACTCCTTCAGGCATTGTTCCGCACATCTTTGTTCCATTGCCATTGTCTTTATTAATAATGTCTATAGACGACATTTTGTTGTATTTAATGTTTTTTGCCAGCTCGTATTGCATTTATTTAATCCTCCATTAGTCTAATGCACCGCATATCATGTCGCGCGTATACAGAAGCAATTTTATTGCCAAAAGATAATAAAATAAATTAGATGCCCCCAACCCGGCGATAACTGACTGTTATTGCTTTAATTAGGAACGCGCAAGCTGCATGACACCGTTCTCCCCCATCGTTTATGCTTCAGGGCCTGGTGCAAATTTGTAAAGGAACCTTGATGGTCTCGTAAAAAAAGCCTCGACGTATGTCTTTGCCATGAGCGGAGCGACGCAGCAATCTCGCTTTTTCAAGCACTTACACAGGCAGAGATTGCTTCACTTCGTTCGCAATGACAGTTTTTTTACTTTTTTACGAGAGCATCAACCTTGATTTACTGGTGGAAGCAAATAACTTTTGTTTTATGGGGGTGCGGTGCGGGGGCAATCGGTTGAGTATTGTTTAGCGCCGTGCTGATGGTAAAGGGAAGAGACCGGAGGCAGAATGGGGATACCGTGTGCTTGTGAACGCAAAGTCGTGAGCAGTGTTTACTCGCTTGAAATTATTCGCTCTCTCAGCATTACCTTTAAATCGCCAAGCAGATAGGCATCTTCAACAGTGCCGCACAAAGGAACAAGGTCTTGTGAAAGCCATCCGTTGAGCTGCCGGCTGGCGATATTGGTAAGGTCCTTATCCATGGAAACAACAACGTAGCGGGTTCCATTGCAGGGGTTTTTCGGAGGTGTTCTGCTGTCGTCAGGAAATGATACCTGCATGGTTGAAGGTCGTTCCTTAGTATAAATGATGACCGGGTACCTGTTGCCCTTTTGCATGTCTCCATAGTACCCCAGGCGCACGTTATAAAATGCGGTCAGCAGGTCATCGCAGTCCGGTTTGAAAAATTTTTTCGTGATGGTCTTCTTTTTAACGCCGGTGCCTTCATAGGTGACCGCAAGAACTCTTTTGTCATGACTGAAGGTTACGGTTCTTTTCCTGGTACGCTCGCCCTGGGTGAACACCTCCTGATAAGACAACGGCTGAAAACATCCCCTCCGGGAATCAAACCGCATGGTGCTGGTCATGCTCTCTTTCAAGTTGCGGCTGATAAAACCAATAAATCCGCTGGTCTGCGCTTCCATTGTTGCGATATAGGTGTCCCCGGCTTTCTTAAAAGTCATCCGGGCATGGGCTGCATTTTTAAACAGCCAGAAACTTATATCAAACGTAAGCACTTCTCCTTTAAAAATATCCGGATTGCGGGGAACAGTTTTTTCTACAGGGGCAGCGTAAGCGATCTGAGTAAACCAGATGGTCCAGATGGTTATTAAAATTCCCAACCATCCTGACAGTGTCATCACACCCTTTGAAAGGCTGGACTTGGCAGGCACATTTTTTTTCATAGTACCTATCATGTTTTTGAAACAGTTGTTTTTCCCGAGCTGGTCAAAAATGCACAGATGCAAGGCTCCCGAAATCCTCCAGAAGTGAGGCGTACTTCAGGGTACGCCGCAACAACGAAGGAAGAGGGAAACGCCGCAGATGGGTGTTTTTCAACAGCCTGATAGTGCTTTAACATACCTGTTTCCAAATAGTCAACAGTTGCTGACCGGTTGCCTCAAAGCCCTTTTTATCTTGACTGGCTTAAAGCGTTCCATTAATCATATATAAGGAGGTGCATAATACCATGATAAAAAAAATACGGCATCTGGGCATCATTGTAAATGATATTGACGCGTCACTTGCGGTCTATAAGAATCTTCTGGGACTTGAAGACAAAGACATCCGTTTTGTCCCGGAAAGAGGCACGGAGACCGAGACCATATTCGCTTTCCTGTCAATCGGCGACATAGAGCTGGAGATTATCCAGCCGCTGACAGAGAATTTCAGAACGTTTCTCGGGAACCCGCGGGAAGGCATCAATCATATTGCGTTCGTGGTGGACAATCTTGAAGAAGACGTGAAAGCCATGGAAAAGAAGGGCGTGCATCTGGGGCACGTCACCAGAAACGGCATCCTCAACATGAAGAGAAGCAAAGTTGCCTATTTTGACCCGAAGGACACCGGCGGCATGCTCATTGAATTTGTGGAGCCCCTTGAGTAGGGATCAGGGGTTCGGGACTGGGGTTTCGGGTTTTATTTATATCTTGGTTTAAAAAGAATTGACGGCTTTGTCGTGCCGGAATATGTGAAGCCGGGCACCTGCATTACGCTTCCCGTATTTTGCCTGCAGCTCTTCTATTGGTCCCGCGTCAAGCGCCCGCACCGGGCACGCATCCACACAGGCAGGCTTCCTGTTTTCCTTCAATCGATCATTGCAAAACGTGCACATCTGCATCCTCGCATTCTCTTCGCTGCCAAACTGCGGCACCGCGTACGGGCAGGCTTTCTTACAGGCCCCGCAGGCATCATATCCCAGGCATTCTTCCCGGTTGACCGCCATAACCCCGTTTTCCCCGTTCTTGGTGATGGCATTCACCGGGCATGCATCTGCGCAGGCAGGCTGCGCGCAGTGACTGCATGAGAGCGAAACATAGGTTAAAAAAACCTCGGGGTATGCGCCCCACTCTTGTGCCGTCACCCGCCGCCACTGTGCCGGGCCGGCCTCTATATTATTCCAGTCCTTGCACGCCACGCTGCACGCGTAGCAGCCGATACAGCGGGATTGATCAAAGTAAAATGCCATCTGCATAACAAGCTCCAATTGCTATCAGCCGTCAGCGGTCAGCTTTCAGGCTGCTCTTCTGCGGTTTTAACTTTTCTGTATCTGCACCAAACCGGTGTTGCTGCAGAACGCGCCTGCCGGTGAATGCTCGTCTTTCAGCAGCACATTAACGCAGCCGCCCCGGTCAACACCCTCCTTATCCGGCTTAAACCATGCGCCCTGATCAATGCTCACCACGCCGGGCATAATCCGCTCCGTCACCTTTGCCGGAAGCACCACCGTGCCCCGGTCATTGAAATATTTTCACCATATCGCCGTGCTGAATGCTGCGCTGTTGCGCGTCAGCAGAGCTTATCCAGACGGTCTGCGGCTCAAGCTCTCTCATCCACGGGATATTATCCATCTGGGAGTGAATGCGTCTCTTGTAGTGTGTTGAAATAAGCTGCAGCGGATACTTCTGCGCAAGCGCGTCACGCGTCCCTTCCCAGGGCTCAATATAGGTGGGCATGGGGGTAAGCTTCGGGTTGTTCATGTCTGCCAGGCGCTGCGAGTAGATCTCGATTTTCCCTGAAGGCGTGGGGAACGGATGGTTCTTGACATCCTCCACCTGCTCCTTGAAAGCAACAGCAGGCTGTTTAAGGGGAATCTTATGCACCCCCTTCTGCTTCAGCTCATCATAGCCCGCAAGCGGTTTTGTGAGGGTGAAGTGCTCAGCCGACTGCCAGGCAAGCCGCAGCCACTCGTCCTCGGTCTTGTCACTGTATCCTTCGATACCCAATCGCGGGGCCAGTTCCGTGCATATATCAAAATCTGATTTTGACTCGTGGAGCGAATCAATTACCTTGTTTGCATAAATATAATACGGGGCAGCGTGCCATGGCCGCACAATATCATTTCGCTCAAAGAAGGTATTGACCGGCAGCAGTATATCAGCATAGCGGGCGGTCGCGGTCATGAACTGCTCATGCACCACCACAAACTCAAGGCTCTTCAGCGCTTGAACGGCTTTATTTGAATTCATGAACTGGTTCACGGGATTGCCGTTGGTGGTATAGACCATCTTGAAATCAGCGGGATAACCCCCTTGCGTGCCTTTGAGGATGGCATCCCACACCTTGGTGATGTGCACTCCTTTTTTAGGGGAGGTCCCTTCCGGCAGATTGCCGGGCTTGCCCCCGTGCAGCAGCGCTGCCGAAGCAAGCGGCTGGAGGCCGACCGGCGCAAGGCCGAAGCCGGCAGATTCACCGCCATAGATGCCGATGTTGCCGGTCATTGCCGCAAGGGTGGCTGCCGCGCGGTGAAACTGTTCGCCGAACGCGGTGCGTCCCGGAGCGCCAAGCGTCAGAAGCTTTGCCGGTTTTGTCGTGGCATATTCCCGGGCAAGCTGCTCGATGGTAGCTGCCGACACTCCGGTGATATCCTCCGCCCAGGCAGGTGTCTTTAGTATTCCGTCAGCAATGCCCATGACATATTCCCGGAACTGCTCAAACCCGATGGTATAGGTATCAAGAAACTTCTGATCCTGCAGGTTTTCCTTTATCATCACATAAGCCATGGCTATAAGCATGGCCGTATCGGTTCCCGGCCTGATCGGTATCCACTGCGATGCATACGCTGCGGCAGAGTCGGTAAAGCGCGGGTCAACCGCAACAACTTTTACCCCGGCCTCTTTGGCCAGGGTCATGTAATAGCTGGTGGTTGTAATCTGGATTGATTCTGCCGGGTTCCAGCCCCACATAATGATGAGGCGCGCGTTGGGTAGGTCATCACGGGTAGTTGCCGGTGGTGAGCGTGCCGTAGGTCATCTGGGATGCAAACAGATTGCCCCAGAAGGAGGCTGACCCCCAGGTAGGGGTGAACCCGCCGAACATGGTAAGAAGGCGCACCACCGCGAGTTGACTGTGCAGCATGGTGCCGGTGTTGCCGGAATAGCTCACATGAAAAATAGCCGGGTTGCCGTAGGTATTTTTAATGCGTTTTAATTCGCCCGCCACCGTATCAAGGGCTTCATCCCAGGAGATACGCTCAAACTTCCCCTCACCCCGCTCACCAGTTCGCTTCATGGGATATTTGAGGCGCTCAGGAGAATAAATCCGCTGCCGGTAGGCCCGGCCCCGGGCGCAGGCCCTGAGCTGCGGCTCTTCACCGTCATCAGTTTCAATCCTGGTAATTACCCCGTCCTTCACATGCACCTTAAGCAGGCATCTGCCGCCGCAGTCATGGGTGCAGGTGGTGATTACTAGTCTTTCTCTTCCGGCATCGCTTCTCTCCAAGATTTATATTGCAATGAAACCGTGTGCTATCCTATACAGTACCTGTGTATTATATAAGCACATACAAGTACAAAATGTAAAGCTTCATGAAGATGATTATCGAATCAAAAGACAACAAGCACTTCAAGGAGTTTAAAAAATTAACCGCTATTGACGGCGTGAGCAAATACGGCAGAGTAATCATTGTCGGGGAAAAAACTGATAAAGGAAATTGCGCCATGCGCTCGCCAGCCTCTGTGCTCGCTCATAATCTATGAGCGCTACGCTGATGAAGACCGCGAGATGCAAGCCATTGTGCAAGCTTCGCTGACGCAGGCTTCCTCTATACCTTAAAGAAGCATCTCTACAACGAGCTTGACACTTTCAACACCAATGCCCCGCTGCTCGTCATTCAAATTCCGGACCTGCCTGAATGGGATTACGGCCTTGCAGAAGGCTGCAATCTATTAATTCCGTTTCAGGACCCGGTGAATGTTGGCGCGGTCATTCGCTCTGCCGCCGGGTTCGGCGTAAGAAAAATCATCATGCTCAAAGAGGCGGCACATCCCTTTCACCCCAGAAGCATCAGGGCATCAGCCGGAGCAGTCTTTAGATTTATACACCCTCACCCTGCCCCGCTCCCATCATCGCAAGCAATATCTGCAACAAGGGAGAGGGAACTGTTCTCTCCCTCCCCTGGCGGGAGGAGATTAAAGAGGAGGGGGAACAGAGGTCGTATAATGCTCATTTATGCAGAGGCCCGTCTATCAATGAACTGAAAACAATTTGTGACCAGCGCAAGCTGAATATTATCGCTCTTGATATGGCGGGAACGCCAATAGAGTCTTTTCACTTCCCTGCGAAATTCATTCTGCTGCCCGGACTCGAAGGGCAGGGAATCCCGGAAGCTCTGAAAGCCAGCTCAATTTCTATCCCCATAAGCGGAGAGATAGAATCCCTCAACGCAGCGATTGCCACGTCAATCATACTTTTTTACTGGCACCTTAATATTTAAACCAATTTGATTTTTTATTGCCCCGGAGGAGTTTGAATCGATAGTACCGGCTGATCATAAAAAACAATTAATGGGGTGCAGTCCAGATCAATATCAATAATTATCAATTGGGACCAGGAGTTGTAAAACCAGAAGGGGTGTAGCAATGAAAGAATATGACGTTATCGTGGTCGGTGCCGGGCCAGCGGGCTGCGCCGCGGCCAAAGCAGCGAGTCGGCAAGGTGCCAGTGTTATAATGATCGAGGAGCACCCGGTCATCGGGGCCCCGCGACACTGCCCCGGCAGGCTCCATAGCTCCAGCTTCACGCGGGAAATCCTCGAGGACCTGGACCCGCGTGTCATCGTCTGCGAATACCGGAGCCGCCGCTATTTCGCGCCCTCCGGCAGGGTAATCAAGGAGACAGCGCTGCCGCCCGGCAGCGTCTACCAGGTGCAACGTGACGAGTTTGACCGGGAGCTTGCGCGGCAGGCAGCACTGGCCGGAGCCGAGATCGTTTTGAATACACGGGTCACCGGCCTCTATAAAGAGAAGGACCGTATCCGGGGCGTGACCACGGCCTCAGGCGATATGCCGGTGGTGCACGGCCAGGTGGTGATCGCCGCTTCAGGCACCAAGGGCAGACTTTCCGGAATCCCCAAGCAGGAAGGGCTCACCCAGCCCGGCGAGACCTCTTTCGGCGGCTTCCTGGTGGATCTGGTGGGCATTCGCGACCTCGATCCCGGCGTGATCGAGACCTACCTGGGCGCGGCTTTCGAGATGGGCATCAGCGTCCTCTGGACCAAAAATCAGCATTCGGGGCTCATGGGCTTCGGGAGTATGAAGGGGTACCATCAGCTCTTGAGCGGCGACTCCTTCGCCGGGCGTAAATTCAAGGACGCGCGTCCGGTTCAGATCTTCGGCAACATGGTGGGTTCCGCGGCCAGTGTCAAACTGGAGAGGCCCGTTAAGTCCAGCCTGATACTGGTGGGTGACGCCGCCGGTTTCACCAGCATTACCCACGGGATTGTCTCTGGCCGTCACGCCGGTGAGGCCGCCGCCGTTGCAGTGCGGGACGGTGATACCAGTGAAACAAGCCTTATGCGCTACGTGGATACATGCCGTGCGTCCGGCCTCTACAAGGCTACCCTGAGCTGGTCCCCGCGCTTGGTGAGTTTGAGGGGACATTCTGACGCCGAGATCGAGGCCATGATACCCGAGATGCTGGCCAATAACGAGCTCCGCTACGGGGACGTTTGGGACTTCTAAGGGTGCCGGTGCCTGACGCGGTCAGTTACCACAAGGCTTGGTGGCAAATAAGGGTCAGCGCATTTAGCAACTATTCAATTTCAATGTATCCATTCTCAAATGTCCCCAGGGATTCTGAGGATATTTTGTAATAACCCTGCGGTAGCATTCCTCAGCATTCCGATAGCGCCTTCTCGTAAGAGAATAATCACCTTCCATGATATCCGTAACCCAGCAGTCATCACCAACAACCTGCCGGTGCTTCCTGAAATCTTCTTCCCGATATTGAGATTTTTTCTTGATTGAAGCGAGTTCGGAGAGGAGCTCATTCATCCATCTCTTTACCTGCCCGTCATCCCTGAGAAAAACGCCTGCGTTTTTATTTTCAAACCAGACAGCATCACTCACCAGTCTCTCGTTCTTTGCCTGCTCATACAGCGCGGTCCCCGGGTACAGGGCCACCGGCGACACGATACCATCTGACGGGAGAACTCTTTTTATTAAAGCCCTGGTTGCATCAGTGTCGCGCTGTGTTTCTCCTTCCATGCCGGTCATGAGATAAATGGAAAGATAGACCCCCACCCTTCTTGTTATGGCCGCGGCATGTTCTATCTGCTTGAGCGTTATGTGCTTGGCATACTGACTGAGAATTTTTTCTGACCCGGACTCTACCCCGTACTGAATATGCTCAAGCCCTGCCCTTTTCATGGCGACGAGCATCTCCTCATCCACCGTGTCCACCCGGCCCTGGCAGTTCCACATGATATACATGCCGCTGTTGCGCAGAAGCCGGGTAAATTTCAGGACCCGCTTTTTACTCAGGGTAAAGTTATCATCCCGCACGGAAAAATAGATGATGCCGTAGCGGTCATAGAGATATTTAATTTCGCGGAATATGCTTTCCGGGCTGCGGTAGCGGACCCGTTCGCTGCCAGAACTTAGGCGAAGAACAGAACACGCACTCATGCGGGCAGCCGCGGGAGGTGATGATAAACTGAAACTGGTCAGCGGGATTAACACCAACGAGCTTTCCGGAGAATTGCCCGGGAGCCGGCAGGTCATCAAGGCTATCAACTGTCTCCGCGAGAAATAATTTTATCTGCAGGCTTCTTTCCCGCGGCAAACTTCTTCAGCAGTTTAGAAAAAGGCCCTTCACCCTCACCTTGAATTATATAATCAACCGCCGGATAACGCCTGATAATCTTTTCAGCAAGAAATGTTGCATGAGGGCCGCCCAGCACAATGACTGCAGAGGGCAAAGCTTTCCGTATCTCCTGAATGAGCTTCAACGTGTCAACCCGGTTATGGGTAAAAAGCGAGAGCCCGATCACTCGAGGCTTTATGTCCACAATCTGCTTGAGAGCTTTACGAAGACCAGCGGAAGAGAAATTGGCAAGCGTTACATCATGGCCCTCTTTCTCGAGACACGCGGCTATTGACACCAGCCCCACCGGCATCAGGGAGAGAAAATAATCATGCCGGTCCTGGTAATGGCAGAGATAGGCAAGCAGTACTTTCATAATTGTAAAAGAAAATAAATCCTGTTAATCTGCTCCTGACAGAGTCTGGATTTAGAAAGTATCATACTCTACAGAGAGAAACAATTGCAAGAGGCCGTATGCCTGATAGAAAAACAGAACGAAGTAAGCCTTCCGTCCCACATTCAATGCCTGAAGCCGTTTCTTGCCATGGAAATAATGGAGCGGGCGCAGCAGCTTGAAGCAGCAGGTAAACACATCATACACCTTGAGATCGGCGAGCCTGATTTTGACACGCCGCTGCGCATCAAAGAGGCCTGCATGAGGTCGCTTCAGGAAACCCGGCCCCGCTACACCCACAGCCTGGGATTGCTGGAGCTGCGCGAGGCAATCTGCGAGCATTATTTTGAGAAATACGGCGTGAGCATTACGGCCGACCGCGTCGTCATAACCTCAGGCACATCGCCCGCCATGCTTCTCATCTGCTCGGTGCTTCTTAACCGGGGAGATGAAGTCATCCTTTCCGACCCCCACTATCCCTGCTATCCCAATTTCCTCTGTTATGTCGGGGCGCAACCGCAATACGTTAACGTCGATGAACAGGATGGATTTCAGTATACGGTTGATAAAGTCACGCAGGCTCTTACCGAAAACACCAAAGCGCTCATCGTTAACTCCCCGTCAAATCCCGCGGGGACCGTAATTTCCGGAAAAACTCTCGCGGAGCTGAGCGGTCTGGGCCCCTGCATAATCTCAGATGAAATTTACCACGGACTGGTTTACGGAGAAGAAAAAGAGCACAGCATCCTTGAATATACTGACAATGCCTTTGTCATTAACGGTTTTTCCAAGCTCTATGCCATGACCGGCTGGCGCATCGGCTATTTGATTGCGCCGCTTAAGTACATGCGGGCGCTGCAGACCCTGCATCAGAATTTCTTCATCTCTGCAAACTCATTTGTCCAAAGGGCAGCACTCACTGCTCTCAGAGAGTGCCAAAAAGAGGTGGAAGAGATGAAGGCGCTCTATAATGAGCGGCGCATGGTGCTGCTGGATGGACTGCGTGCACTGGGCTTCGGCATTGCCGTCGAGCCGACCGGAGCTTTCTACATTCTGGCCAATGCCAAACGCTTTGGGGGAAACTCACTCAAGCTTGCCTATGATATCCTTGAGGGTGCGGGAGTCGGCTGCACGCCGGGGATTGATTTTGGCAAGAACGCCGAAGGCTATCTGCGCTTCACCTACGCGAACTCAAAAGAGAATATTGAGGAAGCCCTGCAGAGGATGAAAGGTTATCTTATAAAATAGCAGCATCAGTCGCGAGTTTTTACGGCAGCAAAGAGTGACTTTTTGTGAATAATGCTCAGCCGCTACCTATAGATAAAAACCAGAGGCAGAGCCACTGCTGACCCTGCCTCTGGTTACTAATTTCTCTATGCTGTTTATTTCGTTATAATTTTCTTGGCTGACAATTTTAGGGAGATGGCAGCCTTTATCAATTCCTGGGCAGCTTTCCTTGTTTGACTGCTATCCTTTTTCAGCAGACTTATCGCTGTGCTATCTAATGCCCTGGCAGTCTCAAGTGAGTACTGAGCAGTAACTATATCTGCCCTGGTTAGTTTGCTCAGCTCGCCATTCTGTTTTGCTTTTGCGATGCTGGTTAATGCTTCTCCTATCTTTGTTTTTGAACTTTCAAGCAAAGCCTTCAGCACGGTAATAGCAGAACTTTTCATGGTATCTTTTGCCTGAGTTTCCAGATTAACCGCATCATCTATTGCTGCAACTGCCAATGGCAGGTATGATTGAGTCGGCTGCTCGCAGGCATCGCCAATACCATCTCCATCTGAATCTTTCTGATCTGGATTTGAGGTAGTCTTGCAGTTGTCCTTGCAGTCCGGTACTCCGTCTGCGTCAGTGTCAGTATCAGCTACGCCACAGCCGCAGGTCCCCGGGTCAGTCTTCTTGGGGTCAGTGGGACATTTGTCAATGCAGTCCGGCACCCCATCACCATCACTGTCAGTATCAGCTACGCCGCAGCCGCAAATTCCAGGATCTGTCTTCTTCGGATCAGCGGGACATTTGTCAATACAGTCCGGTGTTCCATCACCATCACTGTCAGTATCTGCTACGCCACAGCCGCATATACCGGGGGCTGTCTTTAATGGGTCATTCGGGCAGCCATCGCATGCATCACCGACCCCATCACCATCAGAATCTTTCTGGTCAGGATTTGCTGTGTTGGGACAGTTGTCGATAGTATCCGGCACACCGTCACCATCACTGTCATTTGCAGATGTCGGCGGATATACTATGTCTATACCTGTTGTAGGATTTGGGGCTGTTACCAGTACTGTATCAGCGTTGTCGAAGTTGTTCTTGTTATTATACCATGCCTCTCCGCAAAGGCCGTAAAAAACTACTTTATAGATTCCGTTTGGAAGGCCCACCGTGTAATAACCGTTTTCATCTGTATAACCCCATGCTATCTGTTGGTGATCAGTATCATACACCCCTATTGAACCGGATATTCCAGATCCATTCGCTCCCGTCACTCTCCCGGTAATGCTGCCGCCGCGACCAAGCGCAGCATTAATAACGGTCGTGTTAGAGGGCGCTGTTAACCATACAAGATCTGCACTTTCAAAATCTGCCTTGTCATCATACCATTCACTCTGGTAAATGCCGTTGTAATCATAAAACCGAACTTTATAGCTCCCGCTTCGCAGCCCCCCTGCGGTGTAGGTGCCGTCAGTGCCAGTATAACCGTATGATACATAGTTACCAGTTGTTGCATCATAAACCGCCACATCTATGCCGGAGAGCGCCTCCCCCGTTGCAGCGTCAGTCACCGTCCCGGTAATGCTGCCGCCACGATCAAGCGCAGCATTAACAGTCGTGTTAGAGGGCGCTGTTAACCATACAAGATCTGCACTTTCAAAATCTGCCTTGTTATCATACCATTCACTGGCGTAAATGCCGTTGTCAGCATGAAACTGAACTTTATAGCTCCCGCTTCGCAGCCTTCCTGCGGTGTAGGTGCCGTCAGTGCCAGTATAACCGTATGATACAGAGTTACCAGTAGTTGCATCATATACCTTCACATAGATGCCGGAGAGCGCCTCCCCCGTTGCAGCGTCAGTCACCGTCCCGGTGATGCTGCCGCCACGATCAAGCGCAGCATTAACAGTCGTGTTAGAGGGCGCTGTTAACCATACAAGATCTGCAGTATAAAAATCTGCCTTGTTATCATACCATTCACTGAAGTAAATGCCGTTGTAAGCATGAAACTGAACTTTATAGCTCCCGCTTTGCAGCCCCCCTGCGGTGTAGGTGCCGTCAGTGCCAGTATATACCGTATGATACAGAGTTACCAGTAGTTGCATCATGTACGTTCACATAGATGCCGGAGAGCGCCTCCCCTGTTTCAGCGTCAGTCACCGTCCCGGTGATGCTGCCGCCATGACCAAGCGCAGCATTAACCGTCGTGTTAGAGGGCGCTGTTAACCATACAGGATCTGCACTTTCAAAATCTGCCTGGTCATCATACCATTCACTGGCGTGAATGCCGTTGTCAGCACGAAACTGAACTTTATAGCTCCCGCTTCGCAGCCTTCCTGCGGTGTAGGTGCCGTCAGTGCCAGTATAACCGGATGATACAGAGCTATAAGTAGTTGCATCATATACCTCCACATAGATGCCGGAGAGCGCCTCCCCTGTTTCAGCGTCAGTCACCGTCCCGATAATGCTGCCGCCACGATCAAGCGCAGCATTAACCGTCGTGTTAGAGGGCGCTGTTAACCATACAAGATCTGCAGTATAAAAATCTGCCTTGTCATCATACCATTCATCGAAGTAAATGCCGTTGTTAGCATAAAACTGAACTTTATAGCTCCCGCTTTGCAGCCTTCCTGCGGTGTAGGTGCCGTCAGTGCCAGTATAACCGTATGATACATAGCTATAAGTAGTTGCATCATATACCGCCACAGCTATGCCGGAGAGCGCCTCACCTGTTTCAGCGTCAGTCACCGTCCCGGTAATGCTGCCGCCACGATCAAGCGCAGCGTTAACAATCGTGGTAGAGGGCGCTGTTACCGCTACATCATATGCAGCGCAAAAATCTGCCTTGTTATTATACCATTCATCGAAGTAAATGCCGTTGTGATCATGAAACTGAACTTTATAGCTCCCGCTTTGCAGCCTTCCTGCGGTGTAGGTGCCGTCAGTGCCAGTATAACCGGATGATACATAGTTACCAGTTGTTGCATCATAAACCGTCACTTCTATGCCGGAGAGCGCCTCACCCGTTACAGCGTCAGTCACCGTCCCCGAAATGCTGCCTTGCAAAGCAAATGCATCGGTACAGGTGATGATCTCCTCGCCGGTGGTTACTGTCACATCGCAAATTCCCGGCGGGGCATCAGGGGCAATGGTAATATTGGCTGTAACCCGGGTCGCAGAACTAACCGTCGTACTGTTAATGGTAATGCCACTGCAGCCAAATGAAACAATGGAGTCAGTATCTGTAAAATTAGTATTCAATCCAGTAATTGTTACATCAAGGGTTTGCCCTTTATAACCATATTGCGGATTAACAGCGCTGCAGTATGCCGGGTGGTAGTGCAGTATGGTCCCGTTCTCTCCCACAGCAAAAACATCATGCCCTGAACTGCCCCAGATATCTTTGAGGTTTTCAGTTGTCCCGCTGTCCATTTGCCCGCCCGGGGTCCTGCCATCGACACGCCCTATGGCACCACCATCACAAACTACGAAAATATCTGAACCGGAACTTCCCCAGATAGCATTGAAATTGAAGGTAAAAAGACCTGCCATGGGATCAGACCAGCTATACCCATTGTAGATCAGAAACGTTCCATTGCTGCCCACCGCATAAACACTATTGCTTGAGGGGCCCCAGATATCTTTGAGGTTTTCAGTCGTCCCGCTGTCCATGAAACCGCCGGGAATGCCACCAAAGTGACCTATGGTGCCGCCATCGCCAACTACGAAAATATTTGAACCTGAGAGACCCCAGATAGCGTTGAGATTGGTTTTGAATGTACCAGGGGGCATGGGGGAAGACCAGCTCCCATTGTAGTAAAGAAATGTGCCGTTATCACCCACTGCATAAGCACATTACTGGTCTGAATTGCCCCAGACACTATTGAGATTATTTGTTGTCGTGCTTGGTACCGTAAGCCAGTTTAAGCCGTCATAGTGGAGGATGGTGCCATTATCACCCACGGCAAATGCATGGGTAGCAGAGCTGCCCCAGATGCTATTGAGATTATCTGTTGTAGGACTTGCCATAGCAGACCAGGCAGTGCCGTCATAGTGGAGGATGGTGCCGCTGTCACCCACGGCAAAAACATCACTGCCGGAACTCCCCCAGAGTCCATTGAGATTATTCGTCGTGCCGCTGGTCATGGCAGACCAGTCTGCTGCAAATCCATTACCAGTAACAAAAACAATACCTATGCATAATAAGAAGATAACTCTTGTCTTCTTCATAACGCCTCCTTGAAAAACAGTAGCAGTTGAATAAAGCTGCTATGCAAAACCTCTGTCAGTTTTTTAATTTTTTTCCTCAGTTCCTTGAGCAAAATAAAAAACCGTCTCAGGCATAGTCTGCTGCTGATGACGGTTACTTATTCTTACAGTACTCGGCAACTATGCTTTTAAAGAGTATCACCCCGGCACCCATCGCTGTTGCCTCTTGTAACAACCTTATAAAATTTATGCTATGTTGGATAGCCATTAATTCGATTTTACGCCTTTATATGTCTGTGTCAAGATAATTAAATTATTTTATATAAATATGAGAATCTAATAGATAGCAGTAGTCGCGCATTTTAACCACTACTAACATATAGGTGCTAAACGATAAAAGAAAATGCAGGGTCACTATCTGCCATCATGTGCCTTTTTCTGTTCTACTGGCGCAGCGAAAGCGCAGTCGTCAGGCGTGGGCACTGATTCTCCTTGTGTCGCATTTTAGGTTGGAGAAGCTATCGTTTCCGGCATCAGCGGCTGTCGTTCCTTTTTGATGAACCCCGCCACATAATCTCTGCAGAGCTTCTGTACTTCCGGGTCCTTCTCTGCCTCAAAGAGTCTCTCCAGTACTCCCCTAAGACCGTTCCGTGAAGTAGCCAGGCGCACTCCCTGTTCCCGGTACAGGCTGGTTGTGATGAGATGATTCGCAAATGCAGCTATATAGTCCATCGCGTGCCCCTGATACGAAATACGACCACGCGCCGTGGGATACGCAAAGGCCTTGCGCCCCATGTAAGCCGCATTCCTTATACTGCGGCGTTTTATCCCTACCCTCCGCAGAGCTTCAATGGCCATGATCGCCACCAAAAGCGGGCTCTTTCTCAGGCCCTCCGGCGGCTGCGTGTTCATCTCACAATGGTCCGCAATGCATAACGACCGCAAATACTCCATGGTCCCGGGCCTGCCATACAAGAACGTACCCGCCTGAAGGCTTGCCTCAAAGTCTGGCGCGCCGGGCGAGGCGCAGAAGCAGCCCGCCATCAAGCTGATGTGCGTGTCCAGGCAGAACTGCGTAACCTCGGTTCCGGTATTATCTTCAAGCGAATCAAACCGGTCAAAGGGGAGTCCGAATATGAAAGAGCCCTGAATGGCAATGCCGTGGTCCAGTATTTTCTGTATCTGCCGTGCGTAATACTCAGGCACGGACAGTTTGCTCTTCCTGATGTCGTGTACACAGTGCTTGTTGATGTGTTCGAGGTTTTGCATGTCCAAACTCTCAAACCCGATCTCGAAGAGCAGCGCCCCGGCCTGGCGCATGCGTTTTAACAGATCCTCATGTGACGCCACCTCAATGGAAATCTGCGCCATGAACGGCACCTTTATCTTGCGCTCAATCATTCCTGCCAGCATCTCATCCAGCACGTTTCCTCCCAGAAGGAGATTGTCCGTGCAGAACAAAAATATCGGGAAGGTAACGTCGGCATTGGTATCCTGTAACGATTCCAATTCATCAAGAAAATCACCGGGCGTTCGCATGGTAAGACGCCGCTGACCTAAGGGCAGAGTGGATACAGAGCAAAAGCTGCAGGAATACGGGCAGCCGAGCAGCGGAGCCACCGGGATCAGCCGCACCTTATGCTCCAGAAACTGCCCGATGAAGGAGACTTTGCCGCGGGTTCTCATTGACATCGGCGGCAGCGGCAGGACATTCTCCGGCGTCCTCCATACCCCATTTTCAATCGTGATGTGGCCCTCGTACTGGCTCTGCAGCGTTCCCTGCTCCAGGTCGCGCAGCACGCCACCGATTACCGGGGAGTCACCGGGCCCCCGTACCTGAATGACCAGCTCTGGATAGGGGCAGAAGGCACGTATAAACAGATCTACATCCTGTGGGGATGTGGAAACATGAATCCCGCCCAGCACCACCGGAATATGGGCATGGTTGAGAACGATAGCTGCCGCAACAGCGCCCGGAAAGTTTGAGCTGATAGAGGTCATGAACACTGCGGCAGGCTTTGTTCCCTGACGCTCTATGGCTTCCCGCAGCGCCGCCCGGTTGTCATCCGCCTGGATCACCTGGGTGTCGGGTGCCAGCCTTGCAATCTGATTGCCGATATAGATTGCAGCGCCGTTCTCAATGCCGAAGGTCTCCACCATGCCGACCCTGCGTTTGTGCAGATCAAAATACAGGAAGTCGAGATAGTTCTCTTGGTTGAGATGGGACGCGTCGCGATTCGTGAGATACGTGATAAGCCCCAGAGGCGACGTGCATTTGTCCCTGTCTATGTTCATCAACTCATAGGTGGCCGGGTTGTAAACTATGAAATATTTTCCCATAAACAACCCCTCCTTTTTTATATGTATGCAGTCTCCGTTATTGGAGCATAGGGCTCGACACGGGATAATTGTCGCTATGGCCTGCCGAGTCATTCTTATTTTCATGAGCTGTCATTATTGCTCAGTCTCAATCATACTGACGGTGAAATTCAATATCAAGTGTCGGAGGTTGATGGAAAGGCGGTAGTCCGGAATTTATCTGAAAGGCGTCTATTGCCTGTTGATTAACTGAATTGACTGGACTCTTGGCGTTTCTGGATGCGATGCTGTTTCTTTTCTTCTGTCTCCCCCTTTAAACAGAAAACCGCCTGCAGGTCTATTATGCAACCTGAAGACGGTCTCTTGTATTCTTCACTAAAAACTATATTCACTTGTCTTGATAAGTATCCCCAAATACTCATCGGTGTCACCCTCTTCTTATCCCAAACCATGGGATGCCCCGGCGTTATGAATGGGTTTTTAAATAAGGTGCATTTTGAAAATAAGTTTATTCAAGTTAGATACCAAAATTAAATAATGACTGCGATTTCTGAAAATATAAAAAATTGCGAAGTAAATTTAAAACTTGAAAGTTATGTCGTGGCAAAATTAATGTATACATGTAAAATAATCAGCACAACTATTGGCTTTGATTGACCAAACAAACAGCACAAAACATTATCAGTGGTTCTTTGTGACCAATGAATTATTTATTGATAGAGACTCGCTTTCGGATGATGGAAGTATAGTAGTGGAGAGATTGTACGACAATAAAGAATCCGTCGTAAGATATGGACACGTGTTGTCCGGACAAAAATCAACATCTTGTGGTGTGTATTACAGGCAGGAAAGTGCAGCTTATGTATCAGCAGAGAGAGTAGTTTAGCAGCTTAAATTCATTGCATACTTCTTTTGCAAAGCGTAAGTGGCAGGAATAAAATGATAGCAGATAGCATTACTTTTTGATTTTAGATGTAAGCACTATATATCGTAACGTCTTGTTAGGCGGAACTGTCTTATTCTCCTTCTGAAATGGAATACCCTTGTGATTTTAGAGCGTTTGCTATTGAATCAGGCGAAAACGTCCAAAATTCGAGTTCTTGCTTGATCGTAGAGTCGTCATGTTTGAAGACAAAGCGACTGTTGAGAAAACCTCTATGTAGAATGATCGCCCGGATGGATTCACGCTTCAGCTGAACCTCTTGGATGATGGTTCTCATCGAAATGCCATCTTCGTTTATCGTCAACTTCACGAACGGCCAGGAATTTTGCACTTTCCCAAACTTCCCTCCTCCTCTATGCTCACTCAAAGAATGTCCCTCCTGAAAAATAATGTATGGTTTCGTTGCCTTGGCCCGTCTAACATTGTTTTTTATACTAATTCTACGTTTGGGAGGATTATATTAGTGAAGCTCCCCGCCTAAAAGGCGGGGCTTCCCGGAGTTTAATTATTCTTTTCAGATACATTTGCCCGGCAAAGAGGCGGTAAGATGCAGCGCTACTTTGCCCCGCAGCATTTCTTATATTTCTTGCCGCTGCCGCACGGGCAGGGGTCGTTTCTGCCGACCTTCTTCGCGTCACGTGTCACGGTCTTGCCCTTCACGTCCTCCTCGCCCCGGTTGAGCACAAACTGCTGCGGCCGCTGCTCCGGGACGCGCACCTCTTCTTCTTTTGCCAGCTGCACCATGTAGAGCTTTTCAATAAACTCTCCCTTAATCCGGTCCACCAGCCCGGTAAAAAGGTCGTATGCCTCCTTCTGATACTCGCGAAGCGGGTCCTGCTGGGCATAGCCCCTGAGCCCGACGCCTTCCTTTACATGGTCCAGGTCCAGGAGGTGCTCTTTCCAGCGCTCATCTAAGACCCGCAGGTAAATCCATTTTTCCAGCCGGTGCAGCATCTCCGGGGTAAATTCTTCGGCCTTTTTCAGATACAGCTTTTTCGCCTCATCAATAACGAGCTGCTCGGCATCATCACCCTGCAGCTTTCTGATGTCATCTGCCGATTGCCACAGGGGAAGCGAAAACTGCCTGAATACCGCTTCCTTAAAGCCTCTTACATCCATGTCCTCAGGGTGAATGTCCTTGCTGTAGAAGGTGTCCACAATGCCCGCGGCAAACTCTTCCGTATATTCCGTGACCAGGTCTTCCAGGCTCTCGTCACGCAGCGCCCGGTTGCGCAGCTCATAAATGATCTCCCGCTGCTTGTTCATGACATTGTCATACTCGAGGAGGTGCTTGCGGATATCAAAGTTGTGCCCCTCAACCCGCGCCTGGGCGTTCTCTATCGCCCGGGTAATAAGGGGGTGCTCTATGGGCTGATCTTCCTCCATGCCGAAGCGGTCCATAATATTTGAGATGCGCTCGCCGCCGAAGATTCTCAGCAGGTCATCCTCCAGGGACATATAAAACCGTGACGAGCCCGGATCCCCCTGACGGCCGCTGCGGCCTCTCAACTGGCGGTCAATGCGGCGCGCCTCGTGGCGCTCGGTTCCTATGATATGGAGGCCGCAGGGAACATTGGTGAAACACTCGGTCTTTTTCTTTCCCTGCTTCTGCGGGTCAGGGCAGTTTTTGCATCCTTCGGCCCGCTCCCGGTCACAGATGATACAGCACATGGCGGCACATTTGACCACACCCGGCCCGAGCTTGATGTCGGTTCCGCGGCCTGCCATATTGGTGGCTATGGTGACCGCGCCCGGCTGTCCGGCATTGGCAACGATCTCGGCCTCCTCCTTGTGGCGCTTGGCATTGAGCACTGAATGTTTTATATTCCGCGGCAGCATCCTGCTCAAAAGCTCTGATGTTTCTACGGAAACGGTCCCCACCAGCACGGGCCGCCCCATTGCATTCATGTCCACTATTTCCCTGATGGCCGCCTTATATTTCTCCTTTTTGGTCTTATACACCATATCAGTGTAATCAACCCGCCGCACCGCTTCATTGGTGGGGATAACAGCTACGTTCAGCTTATAAATTTTGAAAAATTCCGGCGCTTCTGTTTCGGCAGTACCGGTCATGCCGGCGAGCTTTTCATACATGCGGAAATAGTTCTGGATGGTGATGGTGGCAAAGGTCTGGGTTTCGCCCTCAATCTTCACCCCCTCCTTGGCCTCAATCGCCTGATGCAGGCCATCGCTGTAGCGCCGGCCGGGAAGGAGCCGGCCGGTAAACTCATCCACGATCTGCACCTGGCCCTCATGCACCACGTAGTTCACGTCCTTTTCAAAGAGCGAATAGGCCTTTAACAGCTGGGTTATGGTCTGGATCTTTTCGCTGGTCTCGGAAAACTGCCGCTCCAGTTTCGTCAGCTTTTGTTTGCGCTCTTCGTCGGGCAGGCTCTGATCATCGGCCATGCTCAGGTCAGGCAGGATAAAAAAATCCGGATCATTGGGAGAAAGAAGCTGGCGCCCCTTATCGGCGAGGTCAATAATGTTTGACTTTTCATCGATGCTGAAGTAGAGCTCCTCATCGAGCTCTCCCAGGCGCTTGTCGCGGATGTAATCGAGCTCGATGCCGTCGATCACCTTTTTCAGCTTCCCGTCTTTGATCATTTTCAGGAAGCGCTTGTTCTTGGGCGAGCCCCGCTTCACCTGGAGCAGTTTAACCCCCGCCTCGTATTCCTTGCCCTCCTCCGCGAGCTTTTCCGCTTCGGTGAGAAGCTGGCTCATCAGGCGGCTCTGGCCCTGCATAAGCCGCTCAACGTGCGGCTTCAGCTCGCCGAAGTGATGGCGCTCAGACCGCTCGATAGGCCCGGAAATGATAAGCGGCGTGCGCGCCTCATCAACGAGGATGCTGTCAACTTCATCGACAATTGCATAGTAGTGCTTGCGCTGCACCTGCCCTTCAAAAGTAACGGCCATATTATCGCGCAGATAATCAAACCCGAATTCAGTATTGGTGCCGTAGGTGATATCAGCGGCATACGCCTGCTGCCGTTCTTCCTGAGTAATGTCATGGTGTACGACACCGACCGTCAGGCCAAGGAATTCATAAATTTTCCCCATCCAGTCCCGGTCACGTTTGGCCAGGTAGTCATTCACGGTGACGATATGCACGCCGCGCCCGGTTAATCCGTTAAGATAGGCTGGCAGCGTGGCAACCAGGGTTTTCCCTTCGCCGGTCGCCATTTCAGCAATTTTTCCCTGATGCAGAACGATGCCGCCGATAATCTGGACATCAAAGTGCCGCATGTCAAGCACGCGCCGGGCAACCTCCCGCACGGTGGCAAATGCTTCGGCTAGAATGTCGTCCAGCGCTTCACCGCGGCCAAGCCGCTCGCGGAACACGCTGGTCATGGCGCGCAGCTCATCATCCGATTTTTTTCTGAGTTCCGGCTCACGCTCATTGACATCCTGCACCAGCGGCCCGAGTTTTTTCAGCTCCCGCTCGTTATCGCTACCAAATACTTTTTTCAGCAATGTTCCAAACACCTGCAGCTCCTGTCTATAGTCCTAATAGTATATTAAATAGTGCGCACAATGCCCATCAATTCCAATATCTTGTGCGGGTCTTTCCTGCCCGGTGATGTTTCAACACCACTTGATAAATCTATACCAGCAGGATGCACCGACGTGATTGCCTCACGCGCATTGGACGGGGTTATTCCGCCTGCCAAAAAAAGCGGCAGCAACGATTGAGCCACCAGCCGCTGTGCGGTTTCCCAGTCGCACACCTGCCCGGTGCCGCCCTTGTATTGTCTATCCGGCAGTTTTACCAGGGTATCAAGCACCACCACCTCGACGCCTGCAGCGTGGTACTGCTCAATTACTGTCTGTAACTCAGCCAGGTGCGCGTCCTCTGCCCCTCGCTGCGGCACCTGCACCGTCTTCCAGATCCGGGCACTAATACGCGAGGCAAGCTTCTCTACCATGCCGGGCGCTGCCGCTCCTATCAGCTGCACCGCGTAGGGCTGCAAGCTGTCCGCAATTTTTTCTATTTCAGCCGGCGATTTTTCCAGCAGCACCACCACCGGCGCACGTGACGCTGCGATTATGCGCTGGGCTGTTGCGGGTGAAACCGAGCGGGGAGAGCCGCCAATTTCAACGATAACCCCGATAAAGTCTGCGCCTGCTTCTCCTGCAGCCAGGGCATCCTCGACGCGGGTAATCCCGCAGATCTTAACCTGGATGCCCATGTAAGCCTCTCAATTGTGCAATACTTCGCATGATTTCCTGGCTCATGCGCTCATACATATCTTTTGTCCGTGCCGCAGCATAAAACTGATCAAGCTCAACGGGAGGGCCAAAGGTCACCGTGCATTTTCTGAAATGAAAAAACTTTCCGCCCCGCGGCAGTATTTCAAAACTCCCCCTGATGCAGGCAGGAATGACCGGGACTTTTGCGTGATAGGCTATGAAGCCGGTGCCGGGCTTGCCCGCCTGTAAATCGCCGGTCTCCGTGCGCGTTCCTTCGGGGAACATGAGTATCATCTCCCCCCGTGCCAATACCGCTAAAACAATCCGCAGGGTTTTCCGGTCAAGCTGATCCCGGTTGACCGGAATGGCATTAACAATTCTTATGGCAGTACCAAAAAAAGTGCGGAACAGTTCTTCTTTGGCAAAATAAAAAATAGGGCGCGGTATCGCCATGCCGATCAGGGGCGGGTCAAGGTAGCTGGCATGGTTTGAGGCAATGATTGCGGCCCCGGTACGGGGGATGTGTTCAGCCCCTCTCACCTCAAATTTTAAAAAAACTTTCGCTAATCCTTTAAAAACAAGACGAATGGTCAAATAGATACTGTTTTTAAAGCTCCTTTTGGTAAGCATAACCCGGCTCAGGTTTCCTGCGGTATAGTTACTGTTTCTGCAGCTTACTTTTTGCAAAGTACTGTTCTACATCTTTCATCATGCCATCGACGGCAGTTTTGAAATCCTCGGTTCTTTTACCATGGATTAGTTTGCACAGAATTTCCTTTGAGCTTTTGTCAAGTATAACGAGCTGCATCTCAATATAAACAAAATCCTCCTCAAAGGGGAGCAGCCTGCTGGTGAGCTTCTTGCGCGGCCTCATGTCAACAATGGCACATTTGACTTCAGCGTTTATCGTCCCCTGACCTTTATTAACGCTGGCATTGAATATCTTTTGTAATCCCTGGGCGACTTTTGCTTCAGCCCAGGGATATGAAAAAGTGCTGTTGTTGATCACCGGATCAATTTCAAATGACCGGCAAAGCCCTAATTCAAAACCAGGCATCCACCACACCCATGCTACGAGGTCATCTTCTTTCATATCACGGTAATCAGCTATAAGCAGTTGCGGCGCTTCATCCAGTGCGGCCCGGTCCTGCTTTTTAAACTCATTAAACGCTTTATTCACGTCCTGGCGTTTGGGTTGCCGAAAAAACATACACCCGCACACGCATGACAATATAAGAACTGACAGTACTGTTTTCAACAAGGTAACCCGCAGATAGTGTCGCTGTTTGTTCATTGCCCATGATCCCCGTTTATGTAATGTTGTATCTGTTTCCCTTCCCTCAGGTAAGGCACTTGTGTCGAATTTTATCGATCAATTTCCCCGCGGAAATTTCTTTTCGAAGGGCTGAGTGAGCATTGCATGGCATTTCTTTGGATCCCATACGTCACCGTATTTGCGAATCGAAGCACTAAGTACCAACAAATTATAGGGCAGTATCTATGCTTATGACAGCGAAACAGAATAGCCCGGTGAAAAAGTTTCCCTTTTTCAAATGGATTTGCTATAAATTTTAATTCATTTGTGATATTATGACACAAAGAATAACGAAAAAAGCTGGTAAGGTCAATATGTTTGATTGAGTGAAGCAGAAGAACCTGCTGCTGCATTTATTATTAAACAGATTTTTTTGCCGCTATACGGCGCCCTGGGCAGCTTTAACTCATTTAATTGACTTTATTTTAATTATCTTTTTATTGGCGCTGCCGATGAATAGATAGTAAATTTTTAAATTAAAACTGCTGACGTCGTAAAAAGTCGTAAAACGAACAATTTGTCATTGCGAGCAAAGCGCGGCAATCTCACCGCTTTCTGACATTCCATGAGACTGCTTCGTCGTTTCACTCCTCCTCGCAATGACAGCAGGGGACTTTTTACGACTTTGTCAAAACTGCGGCTGTATGGTACGCAGCAAGAGAAGCTCCCCTCCCATCCCGTAACTGCAAAGTATCCGGGATCGGTGCCGGGAATTTTAGGCATAAAACCAGTCATTAGACGCTGTTTATGAAAGTACCGTTTGCCAGAGAAATATCTCCCCAAAAAGCTTTTGAAAAAGCCTTGGCTGCGTATCTGGATGCTGCTGCAAAAAATCCGGATGACATACGTATTCACATAAAAATTGCTGAGCTTTATTTTAAGACGAATAACAAGGATAAAGCCATCAGTGAATATC
The DNA here is from genome assembly GCA_963803975.1 of uncultured delta proteobacterium. Lineage (GTDB taxonomy): Bacteria > Desulfobacterota > WTBG01 > CAIYCZ01 > CAIYCZ01 > JAPLIX01. The sequence goes on along the minus strand of CAWDOY010000001.1, from coordinate 109,506 downwards.
TGTATGCTGCCGACACCTATAAGAAGAAAAAGCTTTTTCAGATCGCAATTTCAATCTACAATCACATCCTGGCACTTGATCCTGGCCAGACAGCCGTATATACCACCCTGGCGGACATTCATCAGAAAAGCGGGTTTAAGGGAGATGCTGTTGCCACGCTGGGAAAATTAGCTGTCTACTATCATCAGAACGGTTTTAGCAATAAGGCCGCTGAAGTGCTCCAGAAAATTCTTGAAATAGACCCGTCAAATGAGCAGTTCAGGCAAAAAGTAGCCAGGTTTTATGAGAGCGCAGGAATCCGCTCTGATACGGAACCTGAAGGTGCTGAAACGCAGCAACCGGTTACAAAGCCGCTGGAAGAAAAGCCATCATCAGTTTTTTTTGATCTTGAGGCTGCTCTGGAGAGTGACAGCTCAATACATGTATCAGCCCCGGCAGAACAGGACCGCGACGCACCTGCACAGCAGCAGCCCTATGATGACATTTTCACCCAGATTAAGACGGAAGCGGAAGCAGCGCCTGATGAAGCAGCCCCTGATTTACATTATGAGCTGGGCATGGCACAGCAGCGCCTGGGCGCGTTGGAAGAAGCCATGAAAGAATTTGAAAAGGCCATAGAGCATAAGCAGAAAGTCGCTCACAGCTACCTGCAGCTGGCTCACTGCTGCCAGGCCCTGAATAATCTGGAGAAAGCAGAAGCATACATCAACCAGGCCCTTGCCCTTGATTTTCTGACAGAAGATGAAATAAAGAGCCTGCGCGATGAGTTGAAAGATGTGCGAAAAGCAAAGGGCGGCAAAGGCGGTCTTTTTGGATTTTTTAAAAAGCATACAAATAAAGAAAAGCCTTGATAAAGATATGCCGTAATTAATCGCAAGGGCAGGTGCTCGATATGGCTGTTTTTAATAGCGCAAAAAAAGAGATCAACATCAAGATTGTCTACTGTGGTCCTTCCTTATGTGGCAAGACGACCAATGTACAGACCATCCATGAAAAACTCGCTCCTCATCAGCGCGGGGAAATGGTTTCATTGGCCACCAAAGATGACAGAACCCTGTTTTTTGATTTTCTCCCTATAGAGCTTGGTAACGTCAAGGGGTTTAAAACTCGATTTCACATCTATACGGTCCCGGGGCAGGTATATTATGCATTAACCAGAAGAGCGGTGTTAACCAATGTTGACGGAGTGGTGTTTGTTGCTGACTCACAAAAAGACAAAATGGAAGCAAATCTTGAGAGTTTCAAAGACCTGGAAGAAAATCTTAAATTCTATAAAAAGAACATACTCTCTACGCCTGTTGTTATACAGTATAATAAGCGGGATTTACCCGATATCATGCCCGTGGATGAGATTAATACCGCCCTCAATAAGCTGCAGTTCCCTTTTTTTGAGGCCAGTGCTGTTCAAGGTCCCGGCGTTCTGGAAACACTCACCGCCTGCTGCAAACTGATTTTAAAACAGCTTGATGAGAGCTCAGTAAAAAAAGAAGGGCCGCTCATAAGAATATTCAAAGAACCTGCCCCGTATGCTGCTTCGGTATTGCAGCAGCAGGAAGAAGCGGCGGCAGGAACTGGTCCGGTTATACGGATCAGCAGCGAAGCCATTGCCGATGAGCCACTCAGCGCAGAACCGCCCGAAACGATTCCGTTTAAGATGTCCTCTCCTCCTGAACAGCCGGCGACCCTGCACCTGCCCGCCGGACCGCCATCCACGGTTGCAGATATAATCCCGGCAGGCGATGAAGTACCGCAGGGGCCGTTCAATCTTACACAAGATGCTGCAACGCCTGATTCCGGAACCCTGCTGGCAGCCGGCAGCGCTGCGGCCTCCATACAGTCGCTGACGATCTCAGCTGAAATAGAGCCGGAGCAGGAGGCTCAGTTTAAAATAATTGCCTGTGGGCAGCCGCAAAAAGAAAGCGCAACATCCATTAAGGTTCCTCTTATATTTCAAATCAGCGAATTGAATAAGGAGTGCTTGATTAATATCACTATTTCCTTTGATAATTTTACTATGCGAGAACCCCGTTGAATATGTTTTCAGCTGAGCCAGTAATTACCGGTTATGATAAAAAACAACCCCTTTTTTCTTCCACGCGCACAGACCTTCATCATCATCATTATGTTACTTGTTTCCCTGTTGAGCCAGTACTCTTCAGGAAGTCCGGCACGTGCCGCAGATTCCGCCCCCGCTGTTCTCTCTGATGATATCCTCAACAGTGTCAAAACCCTCAAGCCATTTTTAGAAAACATGTACCAGCAGTCACTGGACCGGGGAATAAAAAATTATTATCCCTATTCTTTTGCTCTCATCAGGGAATGCTATACCGCCCTTGATACGGGACAGTATGATAAAGCACTCCTGTTATCCGAATATGCAGAACAGCTCTCACCTGATCTTCCCGCTGCGACAGCTGCACTGGCACAATCCCGCTGGGTCCGGAATAAGTTATTTTTCCATCACCTGATATGGGGGCAGCTAACCTCATTCTGCAAACAACTCTATGTGCTTGAGCCGCCGGCACGGTTTCTTGCGGCAGCAATGCTCTCACTCGCTGGCGCTCTTCTGCTGACCCTGGCTCTGTTCTGTCTGGCGCTGCTGGCAAAATATCTCCCGCGCGCCTATCACGATCTGAAGCATATCTTCCCGCTCAGCATGCCGCACGCAGTTTCACGGGGATGGGCACTGTGTATCTTCTGTGTGCCCCTGTTTTTTAATTTTTCCCTCTGCTGGGTGCTCTGTTACTGGCTGCTGCTTATGTTCAGCTATCAAACTAAACAGGAGCAGAAGGCCACCATCTGCCTGATGCTTTTTTTATCGCTCATCCCTCAATTCCTGGCTGTTACTGCCACGATGCTGGCGGCACCACAGTCACCGCTGGTTAAAACACTCTGGACCGCAAATTATGGCAGCTGGCAGGACCGGGATGCTGTCTATCTGAAGAGCTACAGCGAGGCTCATCCCGAGGACACCGCAAGCCTGTTCACCCTGGGTCTCATCTCTAAAAAAGAGGGCGATTACAAAGAAGCAGAGCGCTATTATCAAAAAGTTCTCGAGCGTAACCCGCAAAACTCCCTGGCGCGTGTCAACCTGGGAAATGTCTACTGCGCCATAAAAAAACCGGACCAGGCTATTGAGCAGTACCAGCAGGCTCTGGCGCTCAAGCCATCAAGCGCAGCAGCGCATTTCAACCTCAGCCGTGCCTATCTGCAAAAATTTATGTTTACCGAGAGTGAAGCTGAGTTCATGAAGGCTAAACATCTGGACAGCTCAGCCGTAACCTATCTGCTGGTCACGTATGCTGAAAACCCCAACCGGCTGCTTATTGATGAGCCGCTGCCGCGGGCGGAGATCTGGCAGAAAGCATTCTCCTCCACGCCTGAAAACAGGCTGCTTGCGCAGCAGCTCTGGGATGTTACCTGCAGAGGAATTCCCTTTGCGTATGGATGGGCAGCGCCGGGTGCTTTTATCATCTGCGCCCTGCTGGTGGTAAAATATAAACGCTTTGCCCTTGCAAAGCGCTGCATGACGTGCGGAAGATCATTCTGCAGGAGATGTGAGCGCGTCTCTGACCAAACCCGGTCCTGTACCCAGTGCACAAATATTCTGGGAAAGCAGGAGGGGCTCGATCCAGCGCTCAGGGAAATGAAAATGCTTACTATTAAAAAATATCAGGGTCGGCAAAAAACCATCACCACGTTTTTCACCTTCTTGTTCCCCGGTGCCGGCCTGCTGCGAAAAGGATATCTTGTCCCGGGATTACTGTGCACCGTGCTATTTGCCTTTTTTTTGTTCTTTACGGTCTTGCATGGGTTTGTTATGACGTATTCATGGGACATCACGCTCCCTCCCGCGCCGGGGCTATCTCGTATCGGCCTGGGATTTATTCTCCTCTGCGGCGTCGTGGTCATAGGCGCTGCCCATCGCCGTAAGGAACTGGATATGACCGCAGGGACGCCGGCGGCTGCAGCAAAAAAACGTTCTGCGCCGCACCATAAAGCTGCCATCGTAAAGGGATAACACGCTATGCCAGGGTTAGAAGGCACCATCAAAGAGTTCGGGGTTGCTGATATATTACAGCTCATATGTCAGCAGCAGAAAACCGGCGCCCTCATGGTCGAATCAAGGGGGGCTAACGTTGAAATATATCTTGAGGAAGGCAACATTTCTGCTGCGCACGCCACCACCGGATCCAGAAGAGATAACCTGGGCACTCTTCTGGTAAAAGCAAAATTAATATCTCCCGGGCAGCTGCAGGCCGCCCTTGTCATGCAAAAACAAACCGGTGAGCAGCTTGGTGAAATCCTTATACAACAGGGGGCTATTACCCGGGAAGACCTGAAGCGGGCTATTCAAATCCAGATATATGGAACGTTTTATGATATTTTTCAGTGGAAAGAGGGTTCGTACCAGTTCAACCCGAAAGAAGTCAAAGTAAAATCACCCCTCTATCAGCTCATAAATATTCAATCAATTCTTCTTGATGTCCTGCGCATGATTGATGAATGGCCTAATGTCCAACGGTTTGTTCCTTCGTTTGAGATGACGTTTCAACCGATGCCGGGCATCTTTCCGGCAGATCTGGCAGATGACGGTCTGCTCGTGTACAACCTCCTGGATGGCCGGCGTAACACCCAGGAGCTTATTGATGAAAGCCTTCTGGGCAAATTCAACACCTGCAAGATACTGTCAGAACTGCTGCGGGCCGGCTACATAACAGAGGCCGCACCACCTGCTGCCGCCCCTGCAAGGGCGCTGATTGCCATGATCACGCAAAAGTTCAGCGCTGCCATTCACTATGCTGCTCTGGGGCTGGTGCTTTTCATGGTCATGCTTTTACCGACCTCGTTCCCTGAAAATATCCTGCTGCGCAACCCGAAACTGGTAAAACAGCCGTATCTTACAGAATATCAAAAAAACCAGGCGCTGCTGCAGATTGAACACGCGCTTGACGTGTATAAAATAAGAAATGGCCGGTACCCCGCATCTCTTAATGAACTGGTTACCGCTAAGTTCCTGCTTGCCCCTGAGCACGCTGAAAACATTAGCTATATACCTGAAGAAGACTCATACCGTCTATCCATTACCACTGCCGGTAATAAGCAGTGACCGGCGGATGCTGTTTGATGTCCATACAACAAAGGAGCTTTTATGGCACAGCAGGCTGAAAGCAAATCACTATCCGCCATCTGTGATGCATTTGATGCGCATCGGCCGCTCATATACATTCAATCATCTGAAGAACAGCGGGTAGTGCGCCTCCTGCAATCGGCCACTGAAACATATTTCAGGGAAAGCGTCCCGTTTTTTACCTGGAGTATCACTGACGGGTTGCAGCAGCATGGCATTGTGGCGGAAAACCTGCCCCGAGAGCCGCACGCGCTGCTTGATTTTATTATTGCACAGCCCGGCCCGGCCCTTTTTCTCCTCAAGGACTTTCATGGGCTTATAGAGACGGTCCCGGAGATCAGGCGGCGGCTGCGCGATATATACTATGCCGGCCTCGAACGCAACATTTTCGTGGTCATGGTCTCGCCCGTCAAGGCCATTCCCGATGAGATAAGTCGCGAACTGCTGTTTCTGGCGCTGCCGATTCCCGATGTCGGGGAGTTGCAGATGCTTCTTCATGCAGAGGCAGAGCGCATTGCCGCCGATGGCGGCTCGGTTGATCTGGATGAGGATAAAACCTATGTGCTTGCCCGCGCGCTCCAGGGCCTCACCTTCAACGAGTCCCTCCATGCCATCCGCCGCGCAACGGCCCGGGGTAAAACCCTCAGCACCGGGGTAATTCCCATCCTGCTGGAAGAGAAGCGTCTCCTCATCAGCAAAACAGGGCTCATCGAATATATCCCTGACAATATTCCGCTCAGCGATCTGGGAGGTCTTGACAATCTTAAGAGATGGCTTCAGGAGCGGCGCAAGCTGTTTCAGCAGCGCGAAAGCATCAGCCATGAAATAATTCCCAAAGGGGTTCTGATGATGGGAATATCAGGCTGCGGCAAAAGCCTGTCGGTGAAAGTCATCGCCGGCAGTTTTGAGCTTCCGCTGTACCGCATAGACATGATTCAGATTTTTTCCGCCAGTTCCAACCCGGAGCGGGCATTTGTCGATGCATGTAAAACCATGGAGGAAATAGCCCCTGCTGTGCTCTGGTTCGATGAGATTGAAACCTCAATTTCCAGCAATTCTGCAACAGCAAGTGGCATGCTCGGCCGGATCTTCGGCTTCTTCCTCACCTGGATGCAGGAAAAGACGCCCGGCCTGTTTGTGGCAGCAACGGCCAACCGCATTGATCTGCTCCCCGCTGAAATGCTCCGCAAAGGACGCTTTGACCAGGTCTTTTTCATCGACCTGCCAACACCGGCAGAGCGTGTTGAGATCCTGAAGATTCATCTGCTCAAGCGCGAGGTCAACCCTGACACCCTTGATATGGAGCTGTTTGCAAAGTTGAGTGACGGCTGGACCGGGGCTGAAGTGGAGCAGTGCGTTATCGGGGCGCTCGTATCTGCACAGCTGAACGACCGTTCTGTCGATAACAATGACCTGTTTTTTTCCTGCAAGCAGATTGTGCCGCTCTCAAAGACCATGAAGGAACAGATGAACCACATAAGAACCTGGGCATTTGAGCGAGCCATCCGCGCATCATCAAGGAATTAGCTATCCATCCCGGGGGAAGTAATTAAAAACTATAATAAATTAAAAATATTTACAAATTAGTTGACTATTATAAGTATTATGTATAGATACATAAGTAATAGGTATACACATGAGGATATTGGCCCACTCGTAAAGCGCATGACAGCATATAAGGGTAAGGATAAACATTCGGGCTTTACGCTCATCGAATTGATGATAACGGTTGCAATCATTGGCATTTTGGCCGCGGTTGCCACTCTTCTCTTCATGTCCTACCGGCAAAAATCCTCCATAGCAGCAAGCTTGGCCTCAGCGCATTCTATTCAGGCATCCCTTATAAGCTACTCGACCGTCACGCGATACGGGGTGTTTCCTGCGGAGAGTGACATAACCTCATGGTCACAGCTGGTGGCAGTCTGCAATCCCCATGGCGCGGACCTGCCTGATGACCCTGCGCGCCTCGGGCTTCAAAACTGGCTTCAATACACAACGACAGACACAAACAACGATAATCAGGATGAAGAATTTTCACTCCTCCTCCGCATTAACATTGTGTCTCGCGAAACTCCCGGGTCTCAGCTTCATATAACCGCCCGTGAAATCTTAAGGGAAACCTACTAACTTCACTGCTCCTGCCAAACAGCTCTCAGCCCAATCGCTGAACCGCTCTGTAGAAAAGCCGCACCTGATAATGATTTCAAAATTATTTGACAATTACCCTGCTTGTGATATTCCCCTCATAAATTAAGCGTAAGGGTTGCATGTTTTTATGGATATATCCTTTATCATTGTGAACTGGAATACCTGCAAACTGCTGCTTGACTGCCTGCGCTCCATTGCCAATACGGTAACCGGATGCAGTTATGAGATTTTTGTGGTGGATAACGGGTCTACCGACGGGAGTGTCGGTGCAGTAAAGGAGCAGTTCGGCACACAGGTAACCCTCATTGAAAACAGTGAGAACCGGGGTTTTGCTCAGGCAAACAACCAGGCATTGAAGATTGCTCAGGGAAGGTATATAGTTCTGCTGAACAGCGATACCGTGCTGCAAGAAAGCGCAATCAGCACGCTTATAGCGTTTCTGGAAAACAATCCAGCCGCGGCAGCAATTGGGCCGCGCATGATTGACAGTGACGGGTCCCTGCAAAACAGCTATGACAATTTCCCGTCACTCACAACAGAGCTGCTCAACAAAAGCCTGCTGCGGGCCCTTTTCCCGGAGAAATACGCCGGGAAAAATTCTTTCGCGTCCGAGCCTTTTGAGGTAGATTCCATAATCGGGGCCTGCATGGCGATACGGCGTGATGCAATACTGCAGGTAGGCCCGCTTGATGAGGATTACTTTTTCTTTCTTGAAGAGACCGACTGGTGTTTTCGCCTGCGCGCAGCCGGGTGGAAAATGTATCATCATCCTGCGGCTGAAATCATGCACCTCCAGGGACAGAGCAAAAAGCGCCGGCCGGCACAAGCGCGCATTGAATATTACCGGTCCCTGTATCTGTTTTTTAAGAAAAACCGCCCGATTGTGTCCTATGCTCTACTTAGAATTGTTCGCTTTATAAAGCTGGTTATTAACTGCGTCCTTAACCTGGCAGGCCTCTGCCTTACGTTTGGCGCCAGCCAGAGGCTCCGTGAGAAAACTGCAATCTATGCATATCTGCTCTGGTGGCACCTGCTGCTGTGCCCGGATTCCTGGGGCCTGAGAAAAAACAGATAGGACGCAGATTTTCGCAGATACCTGCAGATTTCATTTCTATGGTATAGTTGCTGATACTGCGCTTCTTAATATCAGCATTTATCTGCGTCCCATGATACGAAAGGAATATGCACCATGCGTAAAGATTTTTTAGTTTTTGGCAATCCGCAGATTGAGGAAGATGAAATTAAAGAGGTTGTCGACTGCCTGCGCTCGGGATGGATTTCCACCGGGCCCCGGGTCGCTCAATTTGAGGAACAGTTTAAACAGTATATCGGCTCAAAACATGCTCTTGCGCTTAACTCCTGTACCGCTGGCCTCCATCTCTCGATGATTGTTGCCGGCTTGAAGCCCGGCGATGAAGTCATTACCACGCCCATGACCTTTGCCGCCACAGCGAACGCCATCCTGCACACCGGCGCAAGCCCGGTCTTCGTTGACATAGAGTTATCATCCATGACTATAGACCCTGGGCTGATCGAGGAAAAACTTTCTCCAAAAACAAAAGCAATTCTCCCGGTGCATCTCTGCGGCAGGCCATGCAATATGGACCGCATTATGGGAATAGCAAAAAACCATAACCTGCTTGTCATTGAGGATGCTGCCCATGCCATAGAAGCACAATACCAAGGCAAAAAGATTGGCACCATCGGTGATATGGCGGTGTTCAGCTTCTATGTGACGAAAAACCTGGTGACCGGCGAAGGCGGCATGGTGACAACGGATAATGACGAATACGCGGAAAAAATTCAGACCTACGGGCTGCACGGCATGAGCAAAGGGGCCTGGCGCAGATATTCCGACGAGGGGTTCAAGCACTACCAGATTATTTTCCCGGGATTTAAATATAACATGATGGACCTTCAGGCAGCACTGGGCATCCATCAGTTAAAGCGCCTTGAAGCAGGACTCGCGCGCCGGGAAGAACTATGGAAGCGCTATGATGAGGCTTTCAAAGATTTGCCAGTCGTGACCCCTGCCCCTCCAGAGAAAAATACCCGTCACGCACGCCACCTCTACACCATTCTGGTGAAGCTTGAAGACGTCAAGGCAGACCGTGACACCATCCAGCAGGCGCTCCATGAAGAAAATATCGGCACCGGCATCCATTATATTTCCCTGCACCTGCACGAGTATTACCGCGAACGCTATGGATTCAAGCCGGATGATTTCGCCAAAGCCCTCTATGTTTCCGAGCGCACCATCTCCCTGCCCCTGTCGACGAAACTTACTGATGATGATGTGCAGGATGTGATAGATGCAGTGAGAAAGGTGATGGATAGGTATAGCAGGTAGGTTGTTATTGATGATTGAGGTTTTGTTTACATTTATTAAAATAAAGGGAATGGTTTTCCCATGAATATTGTCGGCCTTAAATTGCCATATGAAAATTAGGCCGCATGTTTCCCAACGGTTTCCATTATTTTCCACAAACTATTTTAATGTAGAAACCATATGCCTCTCCTTAGCCAGCAAGAAATAAGAGATCGCGCACGGGCCTTTGCAAAAGAGTGGGAAGGTGCAACCAGCGAGAAAGCCGAAGCTCAAACGTTTTGGAATGAATTCTTTAACATCTTCGGCCTCACCCGCAGGCGGGTTGCCTCATTTGAAGAGCCGGCAAAAAAACTGCGGTGCTAATCGCGGGTCAATAGACTTGCTCTGGAAAGGCACGCTGATAGTCGAGCATAAATCCAGGGGCAAAGATTTAAACAAGGCATACGAACAGGCACTTGATTATTTTACCGGCATCAGCGAGCAGGACTTGCCGCAGATATGTGCTGGTATCCGATTTCACAGACTTTTATCTTTACAATCTGGAAACTAATGATGCTTCCAGCTTCACACTATCCCAATTACCTAATAAAATTCATTTATTCGGGTTCATCTCAGGTTATACAAAGCAAACCTACACTGACGAAGATCCCGTTAATATCAAAGTTGCAGAAAAAATGGGTGAGCTGCATGACGCTCTTTTAGAGAGCGGCTATGCAGGTCATGAACTGGAAATATTTCTGGTTCGTCTGCTCTACTGCCTTTTTGCCGATGATACCGGCATTTTCCCCAAAGATCATTTCAAATATTTTATCGAGATCCAGAACCAGTGAAAACGGCTCAGACACCGGCGCCATTATAGCCCACATATTTCAGACATTAAACCGGCCCCAGGAACTGCGGCAGAGAACCTCCGACGAGGAGCTGCAACAGTTCCCCTATGTCAATGGCTCGCTGTTTGACGAAAGTCTTCCCATTCCCTCCTTTAATGGAAAAATGCGGGCTGTTCTATCGGAATGCTGCGCTTTCGACTGGAGCAAAGTTTCTCCTGCCATTTTCGGCTCTATGTTTCAGTCGGTTATGGATAAAGACAAGCGCCGCAATCTGGGCGCGCACTACACCTCTGAGAAAAACATTTTAAAGGTCGTGCGCGGGCTGTTTCTGGATGAGTTGCAGCAAATTTGAAAAATCAAAGTTTGATGAAAGGAAGTTGAAGCAACTGCATGAGCGGATCGCCAAACTACGGTTTTTCGACCCCGCCTGCGGCTGTGGCAATTTCTTGATTATTACTTACCGCGAACTGCGGCTTCTTGAAATCGCCATTCTTAAACAGCTCCGCACCTTATCCGGCAGAGCTTCGCACCAGCTTGTGGTTGATATAAAGATTATATCCCGAATCGATGTTGATGCAATGTATGGGATAGAGGATCGAGGAATTTCCCGTCCGCATTGCAGAGGTTGCGCTCTGGCTTACCGACCACCAGATGAACATGCAGCTTTCGGAAGAGTTCGGGCAGAGCTTTGTCAGGTTGCCGCTTAAAAAATCTGCCAATATCAAACACGGCAACGCTTTGCAGCTTGATTGGGCTGCTATAGTTTCCAAGCCGAATGACTCAAGCGACACTTCTCTCTATATTCTCGGCAATCCACCGTTTATAGGCAAACATCTTCGCAATACTTCGCAAAATGCGGATATGGAACTGGCTTGCGCGCCATTACCAAACTCAGGAATGCTTGACTATGTATGCGCATGGTATGTGAAGGCAACGCAGTTTATCGAGAGCACACAAATTAAAGTTGCATTCGTATCCACAAATTCAATTACTCAAGGTGAGCAGGTCGGGGCTTTGTGGCAATGGCTTATTGACCAGGGGGTAAAAATCCATTTTGCGCATCGCACGTTTCGATGGTCAAACGACGCGCGTGGTAAAGCAGCGGTGTTTTGTGTGGTTATAGGATTTGGTCTCCAAGATGCAAAACCCAAACGGTTATATGATTACGCTGAACCTGATGCGGAGCCACATGAAATAATTGTCCGTAATATCAACCCGTATTTGGTTGATGCGGCAAATGTAATGGCTGTCAGCAGAAGTAAGCCGATATGTGATGCGCCTAAAATGGTGTATGGAAGCAAACCCACTGATGGCGGATTCTTATTGCTGGCTGATGATGAAAAAGCAGAGCTGCTTTCAAAGGAACCAGCTGCAGATAAATTTATTAAGCCGCTGATAAGCGCCCACGAGTTTATTAATGGCGAAAAAAGATGGTGTGTTTGGCTGGCAGATGCAGAACCTTCTGAGTTTCGCAAACTCTTAGAAATCATGAAAAGAGTTGAAGGAGTATTAATTTTCGTAAAGACAGCAAAAAAGCTCAAACCGTTGGCCTCGCAAGCACCCCATATTTGTTTGGAGAAATCCGTCAACCCAAAAGTAACTATGTTTTAATACCTCTGCATTCCTCGGAAAATAGTCGTTTTGTTCCTATGTCGTTTTTTGATAAAAATTATATTGCTAATAATTCTTGTGCCATGTTGCCCAACGCGACCCTTTATCATTTCGGCATACTGCAATCCTCTATGCATATGGCTTGGATGCGGCAGGTGTGTGGGCGGCTTGAAGCCCGTTATCGTTATTCAAACAACATCGTATATAACAATTTCCCCTGGCCCGAACAACTCACCCCGATACAGAAGCAGCGAGTGGAAGAGGCAGCTCAGAAGGTTTTAGATAGCCGCGCCAAGTTTCACGATTCTACACTTGCTGATCTGTATGATCCCAACACCATGCCCAAGGCGCTTGTTGATGCGCACAAGGCATTAGACGCCGCTGTTGATGTCTGCTACCGCTCAAAATCTTTTAAAACTGAACTTGAACGGCTTGAGTTTCTTTTTGACCTTTACCAAAAGTACATTAATCCAATCACGCATGCTTCGGAGAAAGTCATTAAAAGAAAGCACAAAATTAAAAGCGTTTAGAGGCAAAACAAGGATAATATCGACGTTAATTTACATAATAGAAGCCCGTCCCTAATTGCCTCATAGAAAATAGAAGATAGGGATTGGGGATTCGGGGTTGCGGAATAAAAGATGCCTGAAGCAATAGGAATAGATAAAAGAGCGGGGCTATTTGTAGAGTGCTTCGAGGATTTTGAAATCAGGGGACGAAAACAGAAATCAGGAAATCAGGGGACCATACTAGTTTTTCTGCTTCTTCGGTCTCCCGCCTTTTTGCGGTTTCAATATCTTACCCAGTTTTTCTTCCAGATGTCCAATTAATTTTCCTTATTTCCGTTTAATTATACAGTGGTTCAATGATTTCTAAATTAACTTTTCTAAAATCATCAATCACCATATCTGCCAGTGACAAATCCTGTTCACCGGAATTCGCGTTTTTAAAACCTATACATTTCATGCTCGCCTCCTTTGCCGCCATAACGCCATTGGCGGAATCCTCTACGGCGACACAGTCTTCGGCAGCTTCCTGTAATGCCACAAGGAATAAGGAAAGGCTGATACAGGGGATCAATGAGTTGATGAAAATATTTAGAGCTATTTTAGAAAAAGTGAAACATACTATTAAATAAATGGGCATTGATGATTTTAGATGTAGAAGAAATGCCTGAAGCAGTATCAGTGCTCACCAGAGCCGGGTTTACTTTGCTCGATGATAATGAGGTGCATAACCTGAAATAGATTTACTACAGCCCATAGACTGGTAGTTACTGGTGATTAAACAATCAACAACATAAAAGGAGAACGTCATGCACAACAGTTTAAAAATTTCTTGGTACTCTCTGTTAGCAGGTTGCCTGATAAGTTCAATCGCAATTTCAGGATGTCTTAAAACTGAAACACCAAAACCTCTCTTTAAAAATACCTCATCATTTGAAACAACAATGCCGCAGCATGATGACCCTGCAGACATTTATTACCCGGTTGTTGAAGGTTTAGCAAAAGGGTTTTGCAAATTTCCGATTGCTCTGTTTTTACAGGGCGGCAGGGTTGATAAGCAATATTATTCAAAATATGCGCATTATGTTGCCAGCTATGGTTTCATAGTTGTGGTGCCCAATCATTTTTCTACAATCGCCATACCGGGGTTTAATGCTTCTGGCCTGTTTTCAGAGCAGAAGCAGTTCTATGATGTATTAGAATTTATGAAAGATGAAAACGGGAGCGCAGATTCGCCCATTAAAGGGCTAATTGATACCTCAACGCTCGTGGGGTTGGGGCACTCATACGGTGCTGCATGTACCATAAATGCCATTCAGAATTTGTGTGAGCCAACCTTCTGCCCTGCCGGAGAGACTTTTACCAGGCCGGAAGAATTGAAAGCAATCGCCTTAACCGGTATCAACACAAAGCCATACGGAGTACCCGGAGATACAACAATCAGGGATACCCACGACATGGGAATGCCCATTGCGTTTATAAACGGCGCCATAGAAACCCGTGCCGTGTATGATGTCAGCATAACATCTTATGGCATGATTGATGATCCGCCGAAAATGCTCGTTGAGGTCAAGGGTGCAAATCATTTTGGCATGTGTGATATGAATAATCCTCCAGGACCGGGGAAGGACTCAGCAGAACCCACTATTGATCGGGAGGTATCCATAGAGACCTATGCGCGATGGACTGCACTGTTTCTGCGAGCCTATGCTTTACATGACAAAGAAGCGTTCACGTATATCAATAAGACCGGGAAGGAACTTGACCCCAATGTGGAAGTGTGGAGTGATTAGGGATTTAAAACTACTAATTAATGCAGATATTTTTTTGTTACTGCAACGTCTGCATTTGCTGTAACGATTGCCGCAAAAGGGGCCATTTAAAATAAGAGCCTACTATGAGCCCAATTGAAAAAAGCACCTGTAAAAGTACAGGTGCTTTTTTATTGAGAAAATTATGTACGGTGGTTGGTTTTATTTAGCCATCCGGAAGATCGTTGCGCCTCCGGTATTTGACTGGGAAGAAGAAGCGTTGTTCACTCCTACGTACATAGCGTCGAAACATGTGGCAAAACCCTCAAAGGCCAGCGCTGCGGTTTGACCAAAACTGTTGTCAGTTATCCTGGTCCAGGTTATCCCATCAGGGGTTTTCCAGAGCGGTATCCCGGTCTCAACCTTTTCACTCTTCTGGTCAATAACTCCGGCATACAGTACATCATCAAACACGAAGAGGTTGTTGGCTATATTCCTGTAGGTGCCGATGAAGTTAGGGTCATCTGTCTGCAGCAGTTGGCCATCAAAGCCTATGGGATACGGGGTGCCCGGACCGACACTGAAAAACCAGTTGCCATCTTCGGAACTGCCGTTTGGCGTATACAGTACCCTGGTGCCGCCGAGTGAATTGATGCCGACATACAATTTATCTTTGAAATGTTGCAGGCTCCAGCCCATGAAATTACCGTTATTCATGGTGCACCCCAGGCCATCGCCAAAGCCGTTTTCGTTGGTGCCGGTGTCATTTGCATCAACATCTGAGTCAACAATGAGCTCCCACCCGGTGCTGGTAAGCTTTGCCATGCGGGTGCAGCGGCCTTTGGCTCCCGTGGTACCGGTGCCTGCTGCATAGAGCACCGGCTTTCCTGACACGTCAGACACACCGATATCGCTGATGCTGCTGCTGACGGCCTTTTTGCCATCTTTATAATTTGGATCATCATGGTAATTACCGAAGCTGTTGGGCGGCTGGGTTACCTGCCAGGTCTCTCCATCTTCCGAAAACCATACCTGGGCGCCATTGTCATAGTTGAGGCCGGTGCTTACATAGAGCTTGTCATCAAATACCAGCATTTCCGTGACGGTCTTGTTCCAGTAGTCGCCAAAACCATTTTCATCAGTCCCGATACCTATTTCATAACTATCACCGAGCTTTATTGGGCCAAGGTCATACTCATATACAGGGAAGGGATTAGAATAATGTTTTGTGCCGCACACCGTGTATTCTTTCCCGTAATCACCGGTGGTTTCATTCTGCTGTATGGTAAGGGTGTTGGCAGTATTGCTCACAATATCAAACCTGCGGTATGCTCCCTGACCGGAAGTGATTTGTAATACGCCGCCAGCCCATTCGTTAGCGGTCCAGTTCTTTGCACTGTCAGTAAACTGTGCAGTGATTTCCGCATCCTTATCCTCACATCCGGCAATGGCAGTGATGGTACCAGCTTCATCAATATCTTTTTTGTCAGACACAACCGGTTCCCAGGTTTTCCCATCATAACTCCAGATTTCACAGCCTGATGATTGCAGCACGGTCCCCTGCAGGCCTGCGGAAAAACCGACATACAGTTTATCCTTGAAAACGACCATCTTGCTCCACAGATTGTTAAGCATGGTGTTGCCATAGATGCCGTGTTTAAATCCCGCGACTATTTCTACCTGTTCCCAGCCGTTACCGTTGGTTCTCCATACCTCTGCTCCTTCAACATCATTACGGGTCGTTGCATAGATACGGCCCTTGTATTCTCCAATGGCTGCCACAGAAATATTGTTACCATTGCCAAAGCCAGGCTCGGTGACGCGCTCCCAGGTAGTTCCGTCTTCACCTGTGACCGAATCAAGTGCTTCCGGGATATTGTTTTGCTTTGTACACCCGGTGTACACTAAAAAAACTGCAGCGGTCATAATACAGACGGTGAAGATTGACAGTGTGCTTTTTAGGTCTCGTCTTGTCATATATCCTCCTTTTAAAGGGTAATTCATTTGTAACGTGCAGTGATAATCCTATACTGACTTTTTTAAATCGTTACTATTCCTTATATATATTAGATAACATAAATAATGAGGATAGTCATCGGTTTTGATTTAGTAAAAAAAGAAAAGGATATGTATGAGGTACAAAGGTTATATCGGAAAGCTCCCGGAAAATCCCTCTTCCAGAACAGCTTGCAGAAAAATATATTGGTGGTGTAGGGATAGCAGCGAAACTAATCCATGGCAGCATACTCCTGGAACGTGACCGCTTGATGCAGCCAATCCTCTCATTTTAAAATTAGGTGCCTATCCCCCATTCCAAAGAAACAATGTCCCCAAGTCCTCACTTCCTATTCCCAATCTTCTTGACCTGCTGCACATACTCGTCCTCTGTAATGACCCCGTCGCCGTTGGCATCCCAGTACTTGCAGTTCTTCTCCATCTCCTTGGCCGTTGACATGGCCGTGCATTCCTGCGTGCTGATCTTGCCGTCGCCGTTCTTGTCGGCACCGGCGAGTATCTGTTGGTAAGCGTTCTTGATTGCCTCTGTCGGTATGCCTCTATCCTGTGCCCACAAAACTCTGCCAATCAGTACAAAAAAAGCACTGATAAAAATCATTAGAAAAACCCTAACCCCGCATTTCTTCATGTGGCCTCCTTTTGAAAAGTATCGTTTTGTCAAAAATTGACCACAGTGCTCACAGAGAAAATATTTTATTTCAAGAAGTTAACAGAAATTCTGTTCCCTCCCCTCTGTGTTCTCGCTATTGTTATCCTCTGTATCCTCAATTCAACCCCCCGTTCCATAACCAGGTACCTGGAAGGCCACCGCGAAACAAAAAGGATAAAGCATTTCGAATTCAGGAACTCCCCAAGATAAAAAACGGTAAATTCTTAATTTATTGCCTTCCCGATTTTATAGCATTGAGACCACGAGAATTTCTCCGTGAACTCTGTGGTTCCATATCTCATCCTCTTTTCATAAAACTTTTGACAGTACCAAAAGTATCTTCCTGTTCATTTCGTCCGTCTTGCTCAACTTTTGGCATGAACCGACCGGGCGACATAGACATAGGCCGGAATGAAAAACGTGCCAAGCTTATTCCCCAAATCCCCCAAATCCCAAATCCAAATCCGAAAACACCATACTAGTTTTTCTTCTTAGGTCTCCTATCTTTTTGCGTTGCAATATCTTACTCAGTTTTTCTTCCAGATGTCCAACAAATTTTCCTTATTTCCGTTTAATTATACAGTGATTCAAATATTTCTAAATTAACTTTTGTAAAATCATCAATCACCATATCCGCCAATGACAAATCCTGGTCACCGGAATTTGCGTTGCTGAAGCCTATGCATTTCATGCCAGCCATTTTTGCCGCTTTCACCCCATTGGCAGAATCCTCTATCACAACACAGTCTGCAGCAGCTTCCTGTAGCGCTTGCGCTGTATGGATAAAGATGTCCGGGGCAGGCTTTCCCTTCTCTACAAAGTCCCCGCTTATGATCTGCTGAAAGTAATGTTTGAGTCCTGATTTTGAAATGAATATTTCGATGACTTCAACGGATGATGATGAAGCTAAAGCAATTTTGATATTATTCCGGTTAAGCTCCTCCAGCAAATCCACAATGCCGGGAATTGGTGTTACCTTTGCAAGTGACGCAAAATAATCAATGCGAATCCTGTTGTCATATTCCACAAGCTCTTTTAGTGACTGCCTCAAGCCAAATTTATTTTTGACATATAACCACATCCGGTCGCCTGCCATGCCGACAAATGAATGACTTTCTTCCTCCGTGACAGCAACGCCTAATTCACGGAAAATCTTTTCCTCGACGGCAAAGTGATAGGGCTGGCTGTCTATGATGACGCCATCCATGTCAAAAATAACGGCTCGCAGCATTTTATATCCCCGGTTAATTACTGTTTACAAGCAGCGTATTGCCGCTTCCCGTTAAACGGAACTCCTGAAAGAGTATTGTTCAACTCAAAAGCATTGTGCCGAGGTTTCATGCATGCAATGCGCCCCCTGATCCCCCCATTATGGCAAGGGGAATGTGAGGCGTATCCTGAGAAACTTTGTTCTTTCATGAACAACTCCGAAGGATGCCAGCGCCGGGGTAAAATGTCGCAATGACGAAGGATGAGCGCAACGAAGCAGATGGGTGTTTTTCAGCAGCCTGCTAATCTATATTCTTGAACGTCACCTCATCACCTATTGTCAGCCCCTGATCCCGGCAGAAAAAGGCATTCACCTCAAGCACATATTGCGAGGGCCGGGCAATCGAAAACTGCTCCTGAGAGAGGGGCTTTGCGTTTTCCACCCAGCCGGCGATGCGCATATCCCGGCCGATAAAAATCATATCCAGCGGGATAAAAGTATTTTTCATGGTAAACGTATGTTTAATCTCGTCCTCAAAAATAAAGAGCATACCGCTGTCTTTAGCCAAAGACTTTCGATACATGAGCCCGAGGTTTCTCTCGGCCGGTTTCCGTACTATTTCAACCTCCACGCTCAGCACCGCGCCTTTCTGGTTTTTAATGCGGACTGCGGGTATCCGGGCGCAACCGCTTAAAAGGACCAGACCCGCGAGTACCATCACTGCTCTTCTATTGCACGTGCTTCTCCATGCCGGGCTGTTCATCATAAATCTCCTTGTTTAAGATTCGTTAGGGATATATAATTAATCTGCCCATAAAGAACGATTGCTTCGCCCTCCCGCCAGCCGGGATCCATGGCAATGGCTTTTAAGTATGTTGAAAAATAAATATTATTATAAGTCATTTCACTACACATTATTTTGTGCTTTGTACACGTTTTTTTTGTGTGCTGTTACGCCCGCTTTTTCAAACGTGAGCACCACCAGATCACATGAAAAGCCGAAGCAGGAACAGAATAAAAAGGAAAGCTCCGGGAAAGCATTCCGCGTGCAGTTTTTCAGCCTGAAAAAAGAGCATTCTGTGGGCCCCGCAACCATATTTTTATACGACCGGGGAACCCTGGAAATCAAAATGGAACGTGAGACGCCTATCACCCCGCACGGCAAATACACCATTACTGACTATCTATTTGAAGCTGACTGGGAATTCACCATGCAAAAAGCCGGGACGTACCGTTATAGCTCTCATTTCAAAGGGTTGTATCTTTTCGATACCTATATCATAGGGCTCTTTACCTTAAGGGAATACATTGAAGAAGGCCGTTTGACACAACAAATTCCGTTTATCTTTTTTGCAGCCGTCTCTGATAAATAAAAAAACCGGGGGCGTTTAAAGTTTCGAGTTTAAAGTTTAACGTTTAAGGTTCAAAGTTTTTAGTCTATTGCCTGTTGCCTGTCTATCTGTCATCTTTTCTTAAGGGTAAATTATGCTCTCTCCCCTCCTTATCGGCATCTGCGGCGGTACCGGCTCAGGAAAGACAACCCTGGCACAAAAGATTATTGCCGATTTTGGTGAAACGCGCGCGAAGCTGATTGACACCGACTCATATTATCGTGACCGGTCCCATATACCGCTGCATGAGCGGCACCATTTCAATTTTGATCATCCTGATGCGCTTGATATACCTTTGCTCATAAAACACCTACAGCTTCTACGGAAGGGGCAGTCCATTGAAAAGCAGGTCTATGATTTTACTGCCCACACCAGGAAACGGGAAACCGTCAGGATTGAGCCCGGAGAAATAGTAGTGGTCGACGGTATCCTTATTTTTGCCATTGAAGAACTATGCCGGCTTTTTGATTTACGAATATTTATTGATGAAGCAACAGATATCCGCCTGCTGCGAAGAATAGCACGTGATGTGCAGGAACGGGGAAGAACGGTTGCATCCGTCGCACAGCAGTACCTTGAAACAGTCCGGCCCATGCACCTGAAGTATATAGAGCCATCAAAAGAGAAAGCGGATATTATTTTAAAACCGGGAGATAACTGGCAGATCGTCATTGCGGCAATACGGGAGCTGCAGACAACCAGGCGGCCCGGCACCCATTGAACTGCATGCCCTGATAGTGTATAGTAGCTTCATGAAGGTATGTTACTCCTGCAAAAAGCAGATCCCGGTCGTAGAAAAGCCGGGCAGAAGCGAGACCTGCCCGCACTGTGAAGCGGATGTGCGCTGCTGCCTCAACTGCCGTTTCTACGATCCAAAATCTTCTAACCAGTGCCGGGAAACGCAGGCTGAGAGGGTGCTCGACAAGGACCGGGGAAATTTCTGCGAGTATTTCTCCTTTAAGGATTCTTCAGACACCGCGGCATCGGATAGCCTCAAGCAGAAAAAGCAGAACCCGCTGGATACCATCTTTAAAAAATGAAAGTCGTATGGAGCAGCCCGCCAGATATCCCATCCATCTCTGCCAGCCTGATGATACAAAATCCTGCGGCGCCTGCTGCGGCCTCTATAACTGGTTAGACCACTCAAAAGAAACGCTCACCTTACTTCTTGAGAGCAATACCAGCTTGTTCTTTTCTCTCGGCGAAACCCCCGACCCTGATGTGTACCTTGATTTGCGCAGCGAGTTTTCGCCTCAGCATAAACTCTGCGACACAATCTATAACTGCGAGTTCATCGGCTTTCTGGACAAAAGCAGAAAAAATATCGGCTGCCTGCTGCACCCTGCCCTTCATCACGGCGTTGACCTGAGAGGCTGCTCATTCTACGGAGTTGAGATGTGTGACGGACACTTCTGTCCCAGCTACAGCTATTTAACGGTGGCGGAACAGGCTGCCGCGGCTGCAGCACTTGATGACTGGTACCTGTACGGGCTGGTTATTACGGATATTGATTTTATCAAGGAATTTTTCAGCATTGTCCAGAACCGGCTCGGTGAGAGTCTCAAGCGCGAGCTGTTCACAAAGCCGGCAATAAAGAAGGCCCTGCAGGACTATTTTCAGTTGAAAGCGTGCTGGAAATTTGCTTCCCGCGGGAGCCGGCTCGGCAAGTACTATTTTTCACGGGCAGAATATCATATCGCGCGCATTGAATATGAGAAGAGCTGGGCGATAAAGCCCTCCCGGTTTGACAAAATCCTCGTAAGCCTTGCCTCTGAGTTTAAAACTGCGTCAGATGTTATTGCGGCTGAATTGATAATAGAAGAAAAGATTAACGCATTGATCGCAGCGTATCAGGCGGGGTGATGGTGCACAGGAAAGCGCTATCCCTTGCTGGTCGCGGCTACGGGCGGTTTGGGCTGCCTGCTGCTGTCTGAAATAAGAATAGATGACGTTTGACAGATGGCGGATTACCTCGGTCTTGCGCCTTCCCCATCCATTGGTCGGCCGGTATGGATTTTCAATAATGATGGAAATGACATAGTCAGAGGCATTCCGGTTGATATTGCGCAGGAAAACAATGCCGCTGTCACCGTTCGTCCCGCACACATACCCGGTCTTGTCCGCAACCGGCACGCCGTCCTGAACCAGCACCGCTGTTTTGATGCGGCGCACATGGTTATCAAGCAGAACATCGATCATCTTCTGGGAATAATGGGGCGAGATAATGCTGCGCTTGTAAATCTTCCGGAAATATTCGCTCAGGTCATAGGCAGATGTCCGGTTGCGGTAGGTCCTGCCGCCTTCAGGAATAGCTTCCACAAGATAGGTGTCCCGGAAACCGTATTTCCTGACAGTAGCATTAATCTTCTCCAGCCCCCGCACCGTACTGCCGTCCCCGACCAGGCGAATCAGGCTGTTGGTGGATTCGTTGTTGCTTACGGTGATCATTTTATATATATGCGTTTCTATTGAATCCGTGAGGCAGAGTTTGTTCTGAAAGGCAAGATCATACACGGTAAGCATGACAAGCGGTTTGATAAGGCTTGCGGCATTGCGTATCCGGTCAGCCTTTATGTTGACCACCGTCTCATCCTTTTTCAAGTCGTGAATATGTATTGATATGTCGTCGCTATTGAGCAGGTGGCGGTTATTCCGCAATTTACTGATTTCCGCAGCAACAATCTCCGGGAGCGGGCCCTGAAGCTCTTCAAGACTGCGTGCATAAATAGGCCGGCATATTTTTCTGGAAATCTTCGAAGCACGCTGCGGGGCAGCTGCCTGCCTGTGGTACGCAGATTTAGCGCGGTGTTTCCGATACGCTGTTTTTTTTATCGCGGCTTTTTTATTCTGGCTGTTTGCTGCAGATGCGGCGGTCTGAATCTTTTCAGGGGACGGGGGAGCGGCCACTTCCTGGGGCTTGGCCCCCTCGCTCGCCAGCGGAGAGATAAGGACAAGAGAGAGTATCAGTAAAAAAGTCTTCCCTGCTGCTATGACTCTCTGCATCAAACTCCTCCCGTTATTATTGGTATCTACTCCGGCTGATTACCCTGCCATGGAAAAAGCCGGAATAAGTGATACTCTATATGGTGCAGAATAAATTAAATGCGAATGCTTCCAATTATAATAAAATAGCGGCTCAGACATAGCTGCCCAGAGAAAGGAAGCTGTTAAAAACCCAGAAAAGCCTAACCTAATAAAAAAGGATAGTCAATAAAAAACTATATAAAATTTATATAAAGTTTCCTTCTCTATCAGGTAATGATTAATAAATTGGGGGTTCGTGAGGGCACAATTCACCTTCCTGAACACGGAAGGTACAGAGCAAACAAACAGTTTTAATTTCACAAATGCCTCGTTCCAATATAACCAGTTAGTGATCGTCCACGCAAAGCAATTGGTTGAAAACAGCCTTAACCTTGAGTGTATCCCCGAGGGTGCCTGTTGGAATTTTCTCAAAAATAATTTAATAACACATTGAAATTAGATACATCTTTTTATTCTTGCCGGTAAAATGGGCAGTATCTCTGCAAATGGCACAGTCGTTGCTCAACTGAATGTTAGAAAAAAAGAGCGCGCGCTAAAGAGAAGCAACCAACTGAAACAGGTTCATGTTTTATGACTTCTACGGGAGGAGAGTCATGGTAAAAGTTTGCGCTAATAAAAAATGTAACCGACCCCACCATGTATTTGGCTGTGTATTCTACACAGGCAAAGCCCTTACCTGTGATGACTGCAAAGATACAATGCCGGGTATTTACAAGCACTGCTCGGTACGAATGATTGCACCGCCACCGGAAGATTCAACCCGCGGCCTGTGCCGCTCCTGCGCTGACACTGTTATTAAAAGTTCTAAAACCGGGCGTCGGCACAAGACCAGCATTGGACACCAACCAGCAGCGCCTTTCTGAAACTTTTTTCATGAGGCACAGTAGGTAATAACAACAAACACAGACGTAAAAGGAGAAGAGTAATTATGAAAAGCAGAAAAACTAAATCGATCGTTATGTTGGCAGTTTTACTGGCAGTTTTAGCAATAGCCGGACTGCCCCAGGCACAGTCAGCTTCTGTTAACCTTAAACAGCTGGCAGCGCTCAACACAAAAATCTCACCCCAGGCATCAGGAGATGGGTTAGCCGTGGGCCTCTGCATTCTCAGTGCGGCTAATCAGAATCTCGGTAAACTCGATGCATGTGGTGAAGATATAGTATGCAGATCAGCAATACTTCTGGATGCGCTGCTGGATACTGTGGTATGCACCAATCCGGATGACCCGAATCTTGCCTTATATTGCCTGTATATCTAATACCATAGTGGCTGTAGCGGAAATAAGGGCGACCTGCGGCGAGGACCGGGCGTGTTCTCTGCCAAAGTTTATCCCGGTGATACTCAATCTGTCAAATTGTTTTGGCGAGGAGAATACAACGGCCGGCCAGTAAACGAAGCGTTACAAAAATAAAAAATTGCGCATAATATCCAGCAGGTTTTTTTAAGGGCAGGGTCAGGTAATGGCCCTGCCCTTTTTTATTATTGCTGTCTTTTTTAAACTGTTTAAAATCTCTGACGGTTTCCATACAATTTTCCTCCCAAACAAAAAAAGCCATCTCATGCAACATGCTGCATTGATGCTTGCTTAATGGTATTTATGCGTTTCAACAGACTAACATGCCGTTATATCTTTTTTAACTTGACACTTGGCCGCATTCGCCGATAACAATACTACCGATAACAATACTATAACTATAATGCAGTAAGACAGGGGTTATTCAAACAAGGTATTCAGCCAGGACGTGGACCAATATGCAGCAGGCAGACAGTATACTGGAAAACAATAAAGGATTACTGGCTCAGACATTATTATATGTGGCAGGCGCTTGCGCGATTGCTGCCGCTGCCATTGCTGTGCAGCAGGGGGGAACTGCGCCGACTATTATTGTTGCTGCCCTGCTGGGCATGCTTGCTGCCGAGATAATAACATACGGCTTTACGCGCTGCCACCTTACCATGCCTGAAGCCCTGCAGGATGCTCTTATAGCCGGCGCGCTGGCAGCCGCTGCCGCCCCAGATTTGAAGATATGGCAGGCGCCTGTTGCCTGGCATGAGCTGTTTTCCATAACCAGCCCAGCCGCGGCAGCAGCATGTATCAGCTATCTTTTAATCATTGCCTACTGTGCTTCCTCCAAAGGCCGCCATGTTTCTCCTGTTGCCGGCAGCTTTACCCTGGCAGTGCCGTTGCTTTTCAACTGCCTGCTCGTGCTGCAGTCACCAATAATGCTTGAAAGCATCGGGCGGTTTTTTGCCTTCAACGCAAAGCTTACCCCTGATGTGCTGCAGTGGATGGGGAAAGCGGCTGTTCTTATCGTTATCAATGAAGCGGTCGCTAACGGCCTGACCCTGCTGCTCGCGGGAAGGCTCCTTACGGATGCGCGGATGCACGCGCTTCTTCTCGCGAGTGCCCTGTTCTCATCCGCCACTCCCGCGATCGCGGGCCTCGGCTCAGGGGCCGGGGTAGCAGCTCTTCCGCCTGTCGTCGGCGCGCTTGCAGCCATTGCCGCGGCGACTGTTTCGCAGGCAGGCCTGTGGGGGCAGACGTTTCTGCTCACCGGGCTTATTATGGATTCCCTGCACTCTAAGCACCCCGCCTGGTACTGGGGGCCGGGACATTATAAAAGCGGCTTCACCCAGGGCGCTGTGTACAGCGCGGTGTTTATGGGCTTGATCCACGCGGCTGCCGGAGCGCTCTCAGTTCCGGGCGTCCGGACCCTGCTCACAGCTTATCCTGTTAGCTGTGCCGGCATAGCCGGCGTCATCATCTTCCCGTTCATTAAAAATATTATTGAAAGCTTTGAAGGCAGCCTGCCGTTTGTCATGCGCCTCAGAAGCAACTATTCCCGCTGGGATCACTGCCTGCGCGGCGGTGTTGTCGGTGCGGTAGTTGCCTTTGCCGTGCGCGAGGGTCTGCCCGCCGCAGCCCCTGCAGCCCGCTTCCTCTATGGAATCGCGGCTGGTGCCGCGGCCTACGCTGCCGTCAACCTGCTGCGTGATGTGCTGAACGTCACGCTCCTTGGGAATCGGCTGCGCGTGCAGGCCCCGAGAATCTACATCACCGAGGCGATTATGGGCGGCCTTGCGGGCGGGGCGCTCTGCTGGTACTTTGACACCATGCAGGCGGCGGTGGTGGCGGCAAAATTTAAAAACTACGCAACCCTCTTTTATGCTTCCGCAGGGATTAAAGTCGAGGACTATGTGATCTACCCGCTGTTCAGCAAGTGGGGCGCGATGAACCTCGGCGCGGTGACCGGCGGCGTGCGCCTTTTCTTCAACGAATCGCTCTCCGGCGTCATCAACTGGTCGATCGCGGCGCCCCTGTTCAGCATCAACCTGGTGGCGCTGACCGCGCTGGTCCAGAGAAGCACGGCGCCGCTGAAAAACCTTTTTACCCGGCAGGGTATCGTGGCAATGGTCGAGCAGGCTTTCCGCGTGCAGCGCTGGGGCCTGTGGATGGCGCCGATCATCTATTCCTTCCTGCGCATGTCGCCTGATCCGTCATGGTACAATCAGGACGGCGCGCTGCGCACTGCTGTCGCGACAATGAAAAGCCTCACCTCCTCGCCCGCGGCGTTCCGTGCCTGGAGCCTGCAGACCTTCACCAATCTTCTGGCCTACGACTGGGTGCGCATTGCCATCTTTATAGATCACATGGGCCTGCGCGTGGCAACGCTGGTGAATTTGTCGTTTGTCGGCATGGATGTGGTCGATGAAAAGACGGCGCGTTTTCTCGGCCATGCAATGAGGACGCGCGTGATACCATCGGGCCTGCGGCGGTTTGCCACGTGGGCGCCGCTGTTAATCCCGTTTTACATTCCCCGCGGCAGTGACTGGAATGTTGCCTGGGATGGTGCTGAGGCCATAGCCAAAGCTCATCCGCTGGCACTATTCCCGCAGGCACTCCTCCCGGGAGTATTCTTGACAATTTCATTATTCGTCGGGGTTGTGTTGCTTGCGCGGCAGCTGAATAAAGACCGGCCTTCGCGCGGTGCGCATCCGCAGCAGGCAGCCTCACGGAGACAGGAAACAGCCAATCCGGGTCTTGACGGCACAACCTTTGTCATACACAACGGCTTCTATACCCTGACGCTTGCAGCTGACGGGCGGGGCTGGAGCAGGGTGTTCAGCTCAGTGCGCCCGGGCAATGAAATTGATCTTACCCGCAGGCTCCATGACCCGTTGCAGCTGCGCGGCAAATTTTTCTATCTTAAAGACCTGGATATGCCTCCTGATGCGCCTGCACGGCTATGGTCTCTTACCTGCCAGCCCATGCGCCGGGTGGGAGAGGACTACTGCGTTACCCAGCTTGACCGGTCTTCGCTGCGCATGGTGAATACCTGGAACGGAATCAGGGCGGAAGCAATTGTGCGCATTGACTGCCAGGACACGGTTGAGCTGTGGACCCTGAAGCTCACCAACCTTGAAAGCCGGGCCCGCACCATAGAGCTGACCAGCTACCGGGAGTTTGCGCTGAATGTCTCAGACGCGTATCTGCGGCATCCTGACTTCAATAATATCCATATCGGCACATGGTTTATTCCGGGCCTTAATGCCATCATAGCCCGAAACCGTCTCCTGAAAGATTCAAATTTTGATCCAATACAAAGAAAAGTATCACCCGAGGTCGCTTTTCACGCGGTGGGGGAGAACCCGGGCGGCAATATTCTGCTCGCCGGCTATGAAGATTCGCGGCTGTTCTTCATCGGCCACGGCAGCCTGCGCATGCCTGCGGGCCTGCAGGAAAGACCGCGGAGACTCTCTGATGAGGGGCTCCTGTACACCTTTGACCCTGCAGCCAGCCTGCGGCTGCACTGTGGACTTGCCCCGCACGGCTCCACGGAGGTTGTGTTTGCCGACGGCTATGCAGCCAGCATGGAGCAGGCACAGCAGCTGATTAAAAAATATCTGAAGCTCCCGGTCAGCTCGCAGAAGGCGCTGCAGGCCTCCTTTGACAAGCGCCGGATACTGCACGGCTTCGGCGCTCCGACAGATGAAGCAGAAGAGGCCGGGACAAAACCCGGCAGCAAAAAAACGCTTTTCTCTTTTTCTCCTGACGGCACCGAGCTTTCCATGGACTGGGACACGCCCCGGCCATGGACCCATGTTATTGCCAATGAGCGTGAGTATGGCGTGGTGCTCAACAATGAGGGTGAGATCTATTCCTTCATGGGCAACTCTCAGCAGAACGGCGTTACGCCGTTTTCGCTGAACAATGCCCCGGTGCAGGTCCCCGGTCAGGCGCTCTATCTTTACAACATGGAAACAGGCGCTCTTGACAGTCCGACCTTTTTGCCGTTTCGCAGAACCGATGAACCCTGCGACATCACCTTCGGCCGCGGGTATGCTGTTTACCGGAAAGAGACCCCTGACGTTGACCTGGAATACACGCTCTTTGTGCCGCCGCACGAACCGGCGGAAGTACGGCGGCTGAAAATAAAAAATAAATCTTCCCGGACCATGACGTACCGGGTGGTGCCCTACCTGCAGATTATGCTCGGGGAAATTCCATCTGACACGCGCGGGAAAATCAGCGCCGAATATGATGAGAGCACCCGGGCTTTGTTCTTCTCAAACCCCCAAAACGATTTTTACCGGGGCACGGCGTTTGTGGCAACAAGCCTGAAGGTTTTGGCCTATGAAACAGTACGCTCCCGATTTGTGGGCGGCAATGGGCGAGATCTTACCAATCCTTTTATGGTCGAGCACGGCATACCATGCGCGGATGTGTTGGATGACGGCTATCGAATAGCTGGCTTCTGCGGAACCCTTACTATTCCCGCGGGGGCTGAGGAGAACATGGTCATGGTTGTGGGTCAGGCCGGGGATGCGGATCAGGCACGCACAATTATCCGTGGTCTTCTGGACAAATCAGCGGCCAATGCGGCTCTGAAAAAAACAGAGCGCTGGTGGGCGGAAACCCTGTCCGTGATGAGAATTGAAACCAGCGATCCGGGCTTTGACCGCATGGTGAATGACTGGCTTCCCTACCAGGTGCTTGCCGCCCATTTGTGGGGCAGAACCGGCCCCAACCAGAGAAGCGGAGGGTATGGGTATCGCGACCAGCTGCAGGACCTGCTGCCGTTTCTCTACCTGCACCCTGAGATGGCGCGCAGTCAGATACTTCTTCATGCCGGGCAGCAGTTCTTTGCCGGCGATGTCATGCAGTGGTGGCACCAGAGCTGGGAAGACCGGACCGGTCTGGGCGCGCGCAACCGCGCGTCTGACCCTCATCTGTGGCTGGCCTATCTGGTGTACCAGTACGTGGAGGCAACCGGAGATCTGACCATACTTGATGAAGAGCTTACCTATCTGGAAGGAAGGCGCATTCCGCGCGACCGGGAAGGCGTGATGTTTGCCCCCCGGCTGTCACGTGACCGCGAACCGCTCTATTGGCACTGCGTCAGAGCCCTGGATTTAACACTGCAGCGGCTTGGAGAACACGGCCTGCCGCTCATCGGCACCGGGGACTGGAATGACGGCCTGAGCCTGGTGGGCTTCCGGGGCCGCGGCGAGAGCACCTGGCTGGGGTTTTTTCTCTACGATATTCTCACGCATTTTGCAAACATCGCAGGGCTCAAGGAAGGCGATGAAAAGAAAACATTCTACCTTGACCGGGCGGCAGAGCTGCGCAAAGCACTCGCTGCCATGTGGCGTGATGAGCAGCGTTACGTGCGCGCAATCACCGACAGCGGCGAGGAAATGGTTTTAAACGATGCCCTGAACGCATCCTGGCCCGTGATTTCGGGTGCCGCTGATTTTGACCGGGGAGCCTGCGCCGTGGAGCAGGGGCTGAAGGACCTTGAGCAGGAAAACCTGGTGCTGCTGCTCTCCCCTGCTTTCACTGAGAGCTCTCGCCCGAATCCCGGTAAGCTTTCCGACTATCCGCCGGGGGTCCGGGAAAACGGCGGCCAGTATTCACACGGGGCATCATGGCTTGTGGACGCCCTGGTGAAACTTTCAGAGCTTTCCCGTTCTGCGGGCGACGAAAATCGCGCCGGGCAGTATCTGGCAAGGGCATTGAAGGTGTGGATAAAGATTTCGCCGCTTGATGATATCACTCCTGAGAGGATTGACCGCTATGGCCTGCCGCCGCATCAGCAGCCGGCGGATGTTTACTATGGCTACGGCTACGCCGGCCGCGGGGGATGGAGCTGGTACACCGGTGCGGCAGCCCGCATGCTTTTTACCGCATACAAAATCCTTGGTCTTACCATGCAAAACGGCAGCCTTGTCATCCCGGATACGCTTTTTCTGCCGAAAGGGAACGCTCACGGTGAAGCGCCTGGTTTATAAGGGCAGGGAATATACAGCAGCGCAGCAAGACGGGAAAATTATACGCGACAGTGCCAGCGACGCGTCTTCCCTGAGAGATAAACAGTAAAATCATATTTGACTCAGCAAAAACAGTTAGTATAGTATATATGCTGCTGTGAGCAGCAATAACTGCGGCAGGAAAGCTCATAGCCGGCATAATGAAAAGCTATTCTTGTTTCTTCACCAGGAGACGGAAAGGATATTGAAAATGCCCATGAACAACACAACGCTATCAACGACAGCTCTGCGTGTATCAAAAACTGTTTTGTTCTTCGCGATTCTTGGTTTTATATTTTTTTCTTTCTCGCCGGACATCCATGCCCGGGCAAAAGAAAAACAGACAAAAAAGACGCAGCAGTCGCCGAAGCCGGAGTACGGCTTTAACGATGTTGTCGAGAAGGCCCAAAGGCTTTCTTCCGCGGCGTATGAGGACCCGCGGGGCAAGATGCCGCAATGGCTTCTTGACATCACCTATGATCAGATGCGCGATATCCGCTTCATCCCCGACAAGTCTCACTGGCGGAAAGAAAACCTGCCGTTTGAGCTCCAGTTCTTCCATGCCGGCCTCTATTTTGACCGCACAGTAAAAGTAAATGAGATACTGCCTGCAGGGCCGGTCCCCATCAGTTTTTCCACTGACCTTTTTGTCTATGAAAAAAGCGCGCAGGAGCTTAAGGCAAAAATTCCCCAGGACCTTGGATTTGCAGGCTTCAGAATTCATTACAACTTGAATAATGAAACCTATAAGGATGAGGTGGCGGTTTTTCTCGGGGCAAGCTACTTCAGGGCTGTGGCCAAATCAATGCACTACGGCCTTTCAGCGCGCGGCCTCGCGGTTGACACGGCGCAGCCATCGGGTGAGGAGTTTCCCTGGTTCCGCGAATTCTGGGTGAAGCGCCCCGAGCCCGGTGATACCACGATAACCGTCTATCGCCCTGCTTGACAGCCCGCGGGTAGCAGGGGCATACTCATTTGTGATCACGCCGGGCAAAGAAACCCTGATGGATACGCAGTGCACCATCTTCCTGCGCAAGGGCGCTGACAAGCTGGGCATTGCTCCCATGACCAGCATGTTCTTTTACGGTGAAAATAGTAATATCCGGCCCAAAGACTGGTTCCGGCCTGAAATACACGACTCAGACGGCCTCATGATTCACATGGAAAACGGCGAATGGCTCTGGCGGCCGCTGTTCAACCCCAAGGGGCTCTGGGTCAACGCGTTTCAGGCAGACAGCCCTGCAGGCTTTGGCCTTGTCCAGCGTGATCTGAATTTTGATCACTATCAGGACCTGGAGGCACGGTATGACTATCGCCCGAGCCTCTGGTGTACCCCGAAAGGCAAGTGGGGCAAGGGCTGGGTTGAGCTGGTGCAGATTCCCACTGATGATGAAATCCATGATAACATCGTTGCCTTCTGGCGGCCGGCAGCAGCACCTGTCGGGCAGCCGCTATCATTCGCCTACACCTTAAGCTGGCATTATCCGGATCAGTCCCGCCCGCCCGCGGGACGCGTTGTCGCAACAAGGACTGAAACGCCGAAGCAGCCGGATATTAAAAAATTCATTGTCGATTTTGAAGGCAGCGAGCTTGAAAAGCTGAAGGCGGGAGACCCGGTGGAAGGCATTGTGAGCGTTGGCTCCGGCGGACGGCTTCTGGAGCAGCAGGTATATAAAAATAGTGTTACCAACGGCTGGCGCCTGGTGTTCACCGTGAAGCCTGAAAGCGACCCGACCCTTGTTGATAAAACCCCGCCTGACAGAAGGCCGCTGGTGGAGATGCGGGCCTTCCTGCGGCATAAAGACCGCGGGCTCACGGAAACATGGACCTGCGGCGCACAGCTTTAGCAGTGCCGCGCAAGGCATACAGAGGGGCCTTCGCCCGCGCCGTGCAGGAGCACCTGGGAAAGGGGCTTCAAAAATTGCAAGGCAAAGATTAAGCTTGAACCTTTTCTTGACTAAACTATCATGCTGCAAGAAAATAAGAAAAGTTGAAATATCAGATAAGGAGATCCGTATGCGCACTGCATGATTAAACAAGCTTATTGAGGGTAACCTGAAGGCTTTCTATGTATGAGGATTTGGAAAATGATTAACATAGTATGGGACCAGGGGTTTAAACGTATCTACAGAAAGAAGATAGTGCGTAACGACGAGATCAAAGGGCGCTTTTGGGACGCGATAAAGAAATTCACCAAAAATCCATTTCAACTTGTAGATATCGGCGAACATGAAGAGGTTTACTGTATTATTTAAATTACCGGACCATTAAAAAGCAAAATAAAACTAACACAGTCCCTTTTAAAATCTCTCCTCTTAAAGAGCTTCCATCATCAGGTCAAACAGGTTCTTGACTTCCATTTTTTCATCCATACCAATACCGCCCGCGCGCAGGTTGCTCTCGCACCAGGGGCAGCTGGTTACAATGGCCCGGGCACCGGTATCCTTTGCCTCGGTGAGCCGCTCGCGTGCCGTCCACTGGGCAAAATCCTTGAAACCGGTGAATGCCCCGCCGCCGCCGCCGCAGCACCAGGCGTATTCCTTGATGCGCTCCATCTCCGCGAGCTCTACGCCGGGGATGGATTTGAGGATTGCGCGCGGCTCATCATAGACGCCGTCCAGATCTTTGCCCGGCACATAGGGCCGCCCCAGCCGTCCCATGTGGCAGGGGTCATGCCAGGTAACCGTGAGGGGTACTTCCTTTTTGTATTTTATCTTCTTGTCCTGAACCAGCCGGTCAAGATACTCTGCAACATGGAGCACCTCGAATTTCTTCTTCACCGGAAGCTCATCGTACTCGACCCGGATGGTGCCGTAACAGCCCGCACAGGGAGTAACGAGGGTCTTTATTCCCAGCTCGTTAAAGCGTTTAATATTGGCAACACCGAGCCGTTCAAACTCTTCCAGCATGCCGGTCTTTTCCGGAGGGCTGCCGCAGCACAGCTCTTTGTCTCCGAGAATGCCGAAGTCAACCTTGTTCTGCTTTAATATCTTTGCAATATTTAAGATCGTCGGTTTCAGTTCCTGGGAAAGACCGTAGGTGCAGCCGACAAAGAACAGAACCTGCGCTTTTTCCTTATTCAGGTCCTTGATGCCGAGGTTCTGCAAATCTTTGGCCCAGGCATTTCTCTTGGCGCGCGGCTGAAGCCAGACATTGTCATACTGCTTGACGCTGTCGATCATGGCCTTATGCTCGGGCAGCGGCCCGAATTTTTTAATATACTCGGATCTCATCCAGCGGTAGAGCTTGATGAGTTCCCCGTCCCTGATGCCCTTGTCCATGGCATCGCAGCCGCCGCACATGGTGCACTGGAACAGAATGTTCTTGATCTCGGGGTCATCCTCCCACTTCATTTTGCCTTCGATGATGGCCCGCGCCAGGTCGCATTTGCCCTGGCCGGAATGGGAATCAAAGAGATACCGGGTATGCTGCGGGCAGATGCGCGCGTACTTGGCGCTCTTCACCCGCCATGAATCAACCCACTTGCAGACTGAGCAGCGGGAGCAGTTAAAGGCTGTCCAGTAGGCTTTTTCCTGGTCAAACGGGCCTTCGAGCGGGTATTTGAGATAGCGTGGATCTTTCGGGAGTAGCATTTCCTTAACCTTAGCCATGTAATCCTCCATCTATTATATAAATGCTTAATGACATAGTTTTCCGGGGTTCAGAATATGGTTCGGATCAAAAATCTTTTTCAGCTCCTTCAGGGTGCTGGTGTAGGTGGTGGTCCTTCTATACACCATGTCTGCCCAGGGGCCGTAGGGACGGGTGAAGAACGCCCCCTCAAGGATGAGCTGCTCGCTCAGCTCAAGGCAGAGGCTTGTTACCTTTTCTTTTTCCGCCTCGCTCCCCAGGTCACACGGCAGCGAGAAACAGAGATGGCAGGCGCGGCCACGCTCTAACGGCTGCAGGTATATCCCTACCTCATTGATGTTAAAACCGTAGCAGGCTGCATGGGTGAGGGCCAGGTCAGCAAAGTCCGCGGCACGATCCATGGTAGTAATAAAGAAAATGTCCTGCGTAGAATTCTTGAAGCTCGTCTTCCAGTAGTCGCCGTTTGCGGGTATGTTGCGAAGCTTCTCAAGGATCGCTGCTTCAAGCCCGGCAATACCGGCAACGGTCTTTTTCGGTTCAAAATTGAGCTGGCCGGCAATTTCCATCAGCGCCGCTTCCTCATAGGCAATTCTCTCAAGGGGGCGGCGCGGGGCACCGGCGATCACCAGCACCAGCGTGTACGGGGGCAGCTCCGTCATAAGCTTTGCGAATTCCTTCTGCTCGCCTTCGCAGAGCAGCAGCGCCAGCAGATACCTGCTCAGAACAAAACATTCATTGCCCAGCAGTTTTCGCTGTATCTGGTAAATGGGCTCTGCCACATCCTGCAGCTCGTTAAAGGCGACAAAGTATGCTTTCTGCTGTTTGGGCCGGTATTCGGTCTTAATATTCAGCCAGGTAACAATGCCCATGGTTCCCTGGGCGCCCAGAAAGAAGCGGTAAAAGTCAATGCCCGGGCCTTCCGGGATAGCCTTCCTGGGTGTTTGCGGCTGAGGCAGTCCCGGTCTTAAAAATATCACCCGTGGGCAGCACCACTTCCATGGTCAGCACCGGGTCGCCGTATTCATATTTCGGGATAAGCATGGGCTCACGCTCAAGTGAACTGGTAAGAGCCGATGTTTTGGGATGGGGGAAAAGAGGATTCAGCGGAATCTGGTCATGCTCCTTTAAAGCTTCCATGAGCTGCGGCCAGGTTACACCCGGCTGAATTTTTACTTTCCGGTTCTGCGCATCGATCTCAAGGATCTTGTTCATGCGGCTGAGATCAAGGATGATACCGCCCTGCTCCGGCAGCGTGGCGCCCCAGAAATGTATTCCTGAACTTACCGGCACCACCGGGGTGAGGGTTTTATTGGCAAACTTAATGACTTCCTGCACCTCGGCAGTGTCTTTAGGCCTGACAACGACAGCTGGTTCTTTGGGGGAGCTGAGGCTCTGGTCTGCGGCGTAGAGCGCCAGGGTCTCTTTATCGTCCAGAACATTTTTCGCCCCCACTATCTCTTTCAACTCTTTAATCATAAGGGACCTCCTAAACTGTTAATCCGTTCCTGGATCTAAATTCCAAAAGCCCGAAAGGATAATATAATTAATTGTGGCGGGGACCACCGTGGATAAGAGAAGTCTATTAATATTTAAATAGAATGACGCGAATAATGAGGCTTCTATATCACACTGTTATGCAGCTATCCAGCAATTTTTCTTTGCTTCTCCCTGCACTTTTAAAATCTAATAATTATTCTTTATGGTCGAGTAATTTCTTTTGAAAATGACATAACCCTTGTTTCCTTGTCAAGCATAAAATGAGCGTACTTCTAATACCTTTTGCTCATCGCGGGTAGTGTATAAAAGGCTCATCCCTTTTTTGGCTTACGAACCAGCAGTTTGAATAAAACAGCGCAGCAAATAATAAGGAAGGAAAAGAAGAAAAAAGGTGTCTTAAACCCCATGGATGGCATAGCGCTATGGGAAAAATCAGATAGCACCCCCCCGAGGGCCGGGCCCCAGAGATATCCGACGGAAAAGGAAAAGTTCCATATACCGTAGGCAGCGCCCTGCTCGCCGGGCCTGCTGTTCTGAGCTATTAGGAGCATGGAGGCTGAGGTGAGCGCGCCGATGAAGACGCCGAATACCATGAAGACCGGAACCCAGCCGCGAAAGCTCGTACACACTATCATCAGGGAAAGGGAGCAGGCAAGAGCGAAGAACCCGGTCAGAATAAGCGCGTAGGGGCCGCTGCGCTCCATCCAGTAGCCGGTGCCTGGCTGGCCGATAACGAGAAAGACAGAGAGAATGAGAAACAGCATGCCGATGCTCGCCTTGGAATACGTTAGAGAATCCATGTAAAGGGGAAAGAGCACCTCCATCATGCCGAGACTTGCGTAAAGAAACATGATGGTGAGACAGGCGACAATAATGCCCGGCCGCCTGATAATGGAGAGATAATCATACTCCATCATGCGCGCGGAGAGCTCCGCGCCTTTCAGCCATATGAGGGCCACAAGACCGACCCCTGCAGCTAAAAAGAAATTAATATAAAAGGGCGTGCGCAGGCCGCCGATGCTTCCCAAGAGCGGCCCGAGAATCATGCCGAGACCATAGGCAATGGTGATGGAGCTTATCTCAAGCCCCTTCTTTTTCGAGGAGTCGATCTGCTGCGCGGCCAGGGGCTGTGCCGCCACCCATGAGGCTGCGGAGCCGATGCCCTGGAAAGCGCGGCCGATGGAGAAGACCGCGATCGATTCCGCGAACACCAGGCTTAAGCAGGCAGCAGCAAGACTGAACATGCCGAGGCCGATGATGAGGTGGTTTCTTCCCACCCGGTCAACCAGAAAGCCGAACGGCAGGATGAAGATGAGAAACGCGATCGGGTACGCGGCAAAGGCAAAGCTTATGGCCGTGTCAGAGGCTTTAAAGAGTTTGGCAAAGAGCGGGATGCTCGGGGTGATGATGCTGTAGCCCACCATGTCGGTGAAGATGACCAGGCAGCAGATGAAGAGGATGTTGAGGCGGTGCATTGGTTAGTTAAGCAAGGATAGAGGTGAAACCCCGGAATATTTCTGTTTATTCACTGATTAGCTGTGCGCTTACACCCAGAAAACCGGCTGATTCTGCAAGCTGGACATCAGCGGTCAAAAGGGTCAGACCATGCTGGGAAGCAACGGCAAGATGCAGGGCATCCAGGGTTCTAAGCGGTGTGGTAAACTGGGCGATCCAGCCCTTGGCTATTTGATAGTGTTGAAATTCAACGGGCATCCACAGCAGGAGCCCCTGCTCAACCTGCGCATGGAACTGCGCTATTATTTTGTTTCCATCCGCAACAGATAATTGTTTGTCGCGGATTTTTCTTGATAGCGCTGAGGCCAGTTCAACTGCGGTAAGATAGCTGATGGCCGGTTGCTTTGTGTGAAGAATAATCTTTTCAACTTTCCGGCTGATTCGCTCAGGACAGTAATAGGCTGTTAAAACGCTGGTATCCAGATACAGCATCAGTAGCGTTCCTTATTTCTTAAAGCAACGACCGTTTTACCCAGGGATTCACCCGTTACCTTAATCGTAGAACGAAACTCGGCAAGGCTGGGTAACGATACCGCGGTTTTACGTGCCGATATCAACCGGGCAATTTTTTTCCCGTGGCGGGTAATGACAATTTCTTCACCGCGCTCGACCCGTTCCAGCAGCGCACTTAAATTACTGCGCATCTCTTTTACATTTATTTCCTGCATATAAGCCTCCCTAAAGGTGTACATTATTTTTGTACACCTTTTTATCATGCGAGTCAACAGCAATCCTCTCTCAACCAGAGAATTGCTTCATCTGCCGCAGGGCTTCGGGGTTGTTCATGGAAGAAAAAATCTGACCCCTCATCGCCAAATGGCACAATTATAAAGGGGGGACACCGGGGGGTAGCGCAATCGGCAATAAGCGTAATCCCGGCCATGCCGGGACAGATGGGTATTTTTCAACAGCCGGTTAACAAATGGAGGAAGATTATGCCGACACATGACATTCCCGCAGAACAGCAGGTCGCTTTTCTTCAAAAACATATAGTCAGCTTCAAGCTTGATGTTTTTGAGGAGCTGAAGGAGAGCCTTGGCAGCAAGGGTATGGATATATTCAAAAAGATACTTGAGCGAGGAAACAAGCGCGTTAATGACATGGCAAAGGGATTGTCGTTTCAAACCATGTCGAGCTTTGCCGGAATGTCAGACCGGATGTTCGGGCTTGTAACCGAGACTGGACTATGTTAAGCCTGATGAGTTTCAATATTCAGTTACGTACTGCCCGTTTCTTGAAGAGTCTAAAACAAGGGGACTTGATAATGAGTTTTGTCATGCATTAGAGGAGGTGACAACGGAAGCAGTAACCAGGGAACTGGGAGAATTTACCGAGCCTCGCCGGATGTGCGATGGCGACAGCAAATGCACCTTTCGCATGCGAAACACCCTTGGAAGGTAAAAAAATTTTTATAAATGATCGCGCTGCTCTTATTCCTTCTAAAGTCCCTTGAGGGACTTATTTCTTTGGGAAATTGACAGGACAAACCAGCCGGTTAAATAAACTGCTGAGCTGAAAATAAGTGCTGAACGAAAACCCAGTGCAGAACTGATGAATATACAAAACCCGGAACCCATTACCGTTGCACATGCATTAATTCCCCATGCCCATGGATTCAGTTCGGGTCTGAATTGATCAACATATCGCAATCCAGCCGGAAAAGGTATGCCCATCAATAACCCCAGGGGTGCAATAAGTATTATCACTGCTAAACATCTTAACAAAGGTGAGAGATTCATTAGACTGGCCATTATACGATCAAGGGAAAAGGCCTCCAGGCATATGACCACAGCCAGAAGCGGAATCACGACGCGGAGAAGTCTAAAGGGATGTTCAGACAGATTACGGGAGAGAAAGCTTCCGATGCCTGATAAGAGCAAAAGAGTGAACAGTGTAATAGCCATTGAATAGGTAGGGCCGCCCAGAAACACCATAAACTTCTGTAATAGTGTAATCTCAACAATGATGAATCCCAACCCCAACGCAGCAAAAAAGGTGAAAATACCTGTACGGCCTCCAGGCTGAGAGGCAATCGTTTTTCTGCGATACAGGGGATATAGTATAAGTATTCCACTAAGAAAAGCGACCTGAACAAAACTTGCCAGCAAAATAAATTGCGCCAGTCTTCCCCCCGCAGAATTTCTTTTCAGCACATCTCTCCAGCGATGAAATTGGAAAAAAAAGGGAGCATTATCAGTGGCTGGACGAATGTTAAGCCAGTGCTGTGCAATAAGTCGTTCTCTCTCCCCGGGGTTTGCCCGAATGAGGGTTTCCAATTCTCCTTTTCGTACGGTGTAAGGATCGTAGAGCACCTCAAAGCCCATTGACTGAGTCCATTTTGTTAATTTCTCAACCTCGGCTGGAGTGAACGGTGATCTCTTGACCAGGGTTTGAGCCCACGGCCAGCCAGAACCATATCCCATTCCCTTTACCACGACAAGGTGTTGAGATGGATTGGATGCACCAATACGCCCGAGCGCGTCGAGAGCTGTAGCAGCTAACTTCGGTGTTTCAGTTAACTGGTCTCCGCAGGGGCGTGAAAAATTTACGATACCGCCTTCTTTGAGATGAGCTAAATATTGATCAAAAGCCTCGCTGGTGTAGATGAAGTTTTCGGTAAGGGCATAGGCGCCCGTAGAAAGGGCTGACCAGGTATCTACTCCGCTGAGCTGTATTACATCAAATGTACGCCGGTCACGGCTCAGAAAGTGTCTGCCTTCTGAAACATTTAATTCAACATCGCTGCGCTGGAAAACATTGCCGGCAAAATCTTTATAGGTCTCCTTTATGAGCTCAATCATGTGAGGATTTACATCCACCCCGACAACAAATTTGGCATTATAGTGCAGGGCAATTAAAATATCTGCACCGCCCCCGCATCCTATTACCAGTGCCTCAGCATGAGGTTTTACCTGATACGGTGCCCCTTGCATATAGTACCCTAAGGATGCGGTCTCAAGAGGTGTCGGAGTCGGGTTAATGATACCGGTCAAATTTGATCCATCCTGAAAGATCAAACGTACTTTCTGCGGTGCACCTTTGTATTGAAGGGATAGTCCTCCACCAAATGAACATTTATCTTCGATGGGTTGCGAAACATCCAGGCGGGTGATCACGTGCCACTTGATGCGTTCAATCATGTGTTGAAAATTGAACATATGTTTATCCGGAGGCACATATAGTGTAAAAAAATCTGTGTACGCAATCACAGCAGTTAATAGTATGGAAATGAGTAAGCCTCCCAGATACCGTCGCTGCTTATGGCGGCTTGAAAAAGCTGCGACTGCCATGGCGATGACCGCAACAGCAAAACAGCTTGCAATAGCGCCGAGGTAATTGATAAGCACCAGGGCCAGTAAGCAGCCGGTAGCTGCTCCTGCAAGATCAGCAAAATATACGCTGTTGATGGCACTGCCTGCATTACTGATGATGTAGCCGATACATATTCCGCCGAAGAAAAAGGGTGCGCCGGCTGCAAGAACGATGATGAGGAGCGAGAAAAGGTTGCTATAATCCCGGTAAAGATACAAATCAGCCGGATAGAAATGGATTCGTGAAATAATAACTACTGAAGCAATCGTGCTTAAGCTCAGCCACCATGCATTGCTGGCGAGGAACTCTCCGTCGGAGGAAATGTCTTCGGTTTTGTGTATCGTCAGATAGGTGCCGGCTGCGCCAAAACCTAACATCGCCACACTGATCACCAGATAGGTAAAATGATAGTAGGTAATAAAGGAAAAAATTCGAGTTAATGACACTTCAAGAATAAGGGTAGCCATTGCCAGTAAGAACACTTGGAGTGCGCGTGTCAGTGGTGTAGTTTTCATTAATAGTTGATACCCTTACTATGATTCACGACAGGACTAACATAAGAACAGGGTTTGCATTATGTCGAAGCTGCTATATATGACGATTGGTTCGATTAAGTTAAAAATCCCGGTTAATATGGTAAAAAGGTTATAGGTTGGCTTATAATGGGAGTCAATAATAATATTTGCATACATTTCAGTAAAACAGGAGCGACAGCCTATTAATAGATGCCTGTGGGCCTGTTGAAAAACCTCGAACTATCATTAAGAGCGTCAGCGAAGAATCTCTAACTGGTCGTTATTCCTCGTTTGACATAATGTTAATATCCTTAAATTTGACCAGGAGGATACTTTTTCAACACACCCACTGTCCACTCTTTTCCAATTCAGCATTAAAGAGACGTAGCCATGCATACTTTGCATGCAGGAATGGCGGAGTCACGTCTTCATGTGTCAGATAAACAACGGGAATCAAATCTGCTACTGGATTATTTCTTCCTGCAGGGCGCTGGAACAGTTTCACCCCGCCATCTTTGACCACACAAGAATCAACCCACTGATAATCCGCAGTAACATGTTTGTTGCTAAAATGCTCACAATGTAATAATTTAAGAAAAGTATCGCCAGCAGGAAGGCAACTGAAAAATATTTTGGAGGACCACGTGAGGGCGAAACGGTCAAAAGAAGAAAATAAAATCCTTAAAAGTTTTGAGGACGGAGAATGGGTTTCGGCGCCGGACAGCACGAAAAGGAAAAAGGAACTGATCCAGTATGCCCGGAATACCCTGAAGAAGGATAAGCGGCTGAACATACGGATATCCGAAAGGGACCTTGTTGAACTGCAGAGAAAAGCGGTCAAAGAGGGGCTTCCGTATCAGACCTACGTTTCCAGCATAATTCACAAGTTCATTAGCGGCACGCTGGTTGAAGTAAACAAATAGCTGTCAAGATGAAATGGTCGCCGTGGTTCTAACTGATTGTATAAAGGAGCTGTTATGAAAAGCACTGTGCGTTACAGAATTATCCTGCTGGCGCTTATGACCATCATGGTCTCGCCGCTTTTGTCTCCTCTGCATACGCAGGCAGGCGTAGATGCTGTTACCCAGGCCACTGCCAGTTTCTGGCCGCAGTCATACGCAAAAATCTGGGGGGAACAGAAGGATGCCAACCTCTGCTGCTCAGAACCTTCAGAAACGAGGTCCTAAACAACACTGAGGCCGGCAGGGAAATTACGCACCGGCTCTACGACAACTCGCTGGAGCTGTCTCTGCTGCTGGCATTAAACCCTGTGCTTGCCCGCAGGCAAAAGCAAGTCGCGGACGAGCTTCTGCCGTCCGTTGAAACACTGCTCTATACCGGTGAGGCAGCAATAAGGCAGCAGGCTGTCGAGGACATGGTATCGCTGCTTGATCAGTTTGCAGTCAAGGGAAGTCCCAGGCTGAAGGGAGACCTCAGGTACATTCGGGATGCCCTGTGTGCGGGAGCGATCATGGATGCGCTGCAGGTCATAGTAATTGAATGACCCCGGCATTGTGGAAGGCATTGCGGGGTGATAATCTTAGTCTGATTCCGGAGAAGGAACACGGCATGAAATTCTTAAAAAATCGTTTGTTCATTGCAGCGGTCATTGCTGCTGTAATGGTATCAGGCACAGCGCTGGCCGAAACGCCCCTTGTCGACCCGCAGATCCCCAATGGCGAGCGTGCAGTATATGACTCAAAGATCGGCGACAATAAGTTCACTGTAGAAAATACGGTTGCCGTTAAAACCGAAGGCGGCCGGGAGCTGTATGAAATAACCTCGCTCTCGCAGCGCCAGGACAAGGTCATACAGTTTGACAGGAAAACCATGGCGCTCATTTCTGTTCACACCCTGCGCAAATACCCTGACGCCACCCTTGATTCAATGCTGAAGGTGGTGAGCGAGAAGCAGACCTTTAAGGACGGGGAAATCAAGATCGCTGACTTTAATATTCTCATGTACCTCATGCGCGGCTATCCCTTCGGCAAGCTGCCGTCCCTTAAAATCGGCTACTACGGCGAAGGAAACGAGAAGAGCTACACCATGACGCTCACCGACAAAGGCATTGAAAAAGTGACCATCAAGGATAAAACGTATGACTGCTACAAGCTTGAATTCGGCATGAGCAGTTTCATTGGAGCGTTCCTGCCGAAACTGAACCTGTGGTACAGCGCAGCGCCCCCCCACTACCTGGTAAAATATGAAGGCCCTGAAGGGCCCCCGGGCACTCCCAAAAGGGTTCTTGAGCTGGGACAGTATGAAGTGAAAAGTGGAAAGTGAAAGGGGAAAAGAGAAAGGTGGAAGGTGAAAAAGCCGGGAAAGATTATATGAAGCTGGTGCGGTACATAAAGAGTTCTATCTATGCAGCGATCTTGCTGCTGGCGGTGACCGGCTGCATGCAGAAAGAACTGGTGCGGGTGGACCTGGATACCTATCTGAAAAACCAGCAGCAGTATAAAGACAAGCACGTTGTAATTACAGCAACACTTAAAGATATCGCAGAGCACTTCGACCGCTATAAAGGCAGGGAGATTGAGCTGTCCGCGCCGCTTACCTATTACGGCAGCAGCGGGTTCTATACCTGGTATGTGCTTCTGGAAAAAGAAGGGAAAAAGCTGCGCTGCTATGAGCACAAGTACCGGATCTATCCGGACCCCACCGCGGTTGATCTGGCGCTGTCGGCACGGGCGCGGGGAGGGGATGTGACAGCCCGGGGCGACCTCATGAAAGACGGGCTTGATCTCAACCGCCTTAAATACAACGGCTATGATATTGATACCAATTCAGATCTGTACAAGTACCGCTACGTTCCCCTGGGGCGTTACTGGTAGCGTCCCGGGCCTACCGGTTTGGCGGCAACCCGAAGTTACTGAACTTTTCAAAAACCTCTGCGCGC
This sequence comes from uncultured delta proteobacterium, assembly GCA_963803975.1. Taxonomy (GTDB): domain Bacteria; phylum Desulfobacterota; class WTBG01; order CAIYCZ01; family CAIYCZ01; genus JAPLIX01. The sequence goes on along the minus strand of CAWDOY010000001.1, from coordinate 66,249 downwards.
TTTTTTGCAACCTTCTTATTGAAGCCCTCGGCATTAATCACAAACCGCTCGTGGGTGGCCTCGGATATTTTATCAACGCCGTCATCCGCCACAATGGAGAAGGAGAGCTTCTTGCCTTCCACGTTCTCCAGCTTCACCTTCACGTTCACCGTCAGCCCGGGAGGGGTCGCGGCAAGGTGGTTCAGGGTAAAGCCGGTGCCAACGCTCTGCTCATCAGGCCAGTCAAGATGGGTGGTAAGCAGCTTGATGCACGCCCACTCAAAAAGCCCGACCATGAACCCGGTGGCAAGAACATTGGGCATGACCAGAAACTCCGGGGCTTCGGGAAACAGAAAGGGGACGGTTTTATTTTCCGGAACCGTATATTTGAATTCAAGGGACAGTCCCGGTTTCAAAGTATCTTTCATAAACAGCCTCGCGCTCTTCATGTTCCGTGATGATGAGTTTGAGGGCCAGGGATTAGACCCGCGCTGGCCCTCAAACTCAGAACTTCAAGCATTCAATACTATGGCTATTTCGGCAAAGCACCAACAATAGCTTTTACCACGCCATCACTGCTTACTGCTTCAATAGTCAGCAGGTTGCCCTTCTTGCTGTAATAGTCGATTAACGGCGCGGTCTGCCTGTTGTAGGTCGCAAGGCGGTTCAGGATTGCCTCCTCGGTCTCATCGCTTCTCTGGATGGTGGGGCTGCCGCACTTGTCGCAGATGCCTTCCTTCTTGGACGGCATTGTCTTCACATTATAGATTGCCTGGCATGACGAGTTGGAACAGGTGCGCCGGGTGGTGAGGCGGTCCAGCACCACCTGCTTGCCGATCTCCATGTTGACCACGAGGTCAATGGCAAGGTTCAGCTTCTTCAGCAGCCCGCCGAGGGACTCGGCCTGGGGAATGGTGCGGGGAAACCCGTCCAGGATAAAACCCTTTTTGCAGTCAGGCGCCTGCAGCCGCTCTTCCATCATGTCCATGATCAGGGAATCAGGAACGAGGTCGCCGCGGTCCATATACTCTTTTGCCTTTTTGCCGAGAGGGGTGCCCTCTTTCACGTTATTGCGCAGCATGTCTCCGGTTGAAATATGCGCTGAGCCGTCATGGGCGATCAGCAGCTTGGATACGGTGCCCTTGCCTGCTCCCGGTGAGCCTAACAGAATGATTTTCATACGTGCCTCCTTTTATCCGCTGGTAGCGGTACTGGTGAATTGTATAGCAGGCTGTTGAAAAACATCCATCTGCTTCGTTGCGCTCATCCCTCGTCATTGCGGCGTACAGCACAGTACGCCTCATTCCTCAGGATTTCGCGCGCCTTGCATCTGTATGTTTTTGACCAGCCTGGAAAAAACTACTTTTTCAACAACCTGATAGTGATTTATCAGAACGTGAAATGTACTAAAAAAGAGCCCTTGCTGCAATTAATTTTTCATCCTCTCTCTTCTTCAGCGCAGAAATGACTGTATGAACTCCCGCACCTCCTGTTTGCCTCTGTAAATACCGAAGTGCCCTTCGCAGAGAATGTCCGCCTCAAGGCCCAGGAGAAACTTCAGAGACGTTATATAGTCCCTTCGGTTGGAAAGAAGGTCATCATGGAGAGGGCCATGAATATCCTGTCCGAAGAGAACCTTCTTCCCCGTTACTTCAGTTACCAGCACCATGGAGCCGGGCGAATGACCGGGACAGTGATACGCAATGATGCTGTTGCTGCCGAGCTTGAAGGTCTCCTCTGCTGACTTTATTTTATGGTCAATTGCTAATGGTTCCAGGTACGCGTTGTACCACTGTGCGGCAGTTACCCTGCTGTCACCTGATTCAAGGTACTCTGCATCACGTTCATGCGCTGCAATGGCGCAGCCATAATGCTTCCGGACTGCTGCAGCGCCGCCCGCATGGTCATAGTGGCAGTGGGTGAGGAAAAGGTATTCTATCTTTGCGGCTGCCGGCAGGCACTGAGAAATATTCTGTACCAGCTGCTGGTGGCCATTCCCGCACCCGGCATCAATGAGAGCAGCCGCGTTATCAAAGGCCAGCAGATAAATCGCGGCATCGCCGGAACCGGTCAGGCTGTCTCCGCCTACCTGCCAGACATGATCAGTTATTTTCATAGCCTGCAGTTTTCCCGGCATTACTCTTTTATGAAATAGCGATGGTACTCTTCTTCCGCGAGGTGGCTTTGCAGAAGCCTGCTCACAAGCGAGAAGATTTCGTTAAGCTCCCCGTCGGTGAGCCGTTTTCTGAGAAGCGCCATGAGCCCGTCATCAGAGAATTTCTGCAAATAGCATACAACCGTGTTCTCATCCGTTTCACGGTCAAGGCCAAAACCGATCAGCCCCTCATAGTGTTCAACAAATTCATGGGAGTGTTTGGACATAATAAAAACCGGCCTTTAAAAACAGATTGAACATTTTATTTCACCTCTACCATAAACTGGCGGTGCTCGTCTTTCAGGGTTGCGGCATCGATGACCTCAAGGGTTCTGTTTTTCATGGATGGCGTGCTCAGCGCGTCAACGCACACCCGGGCAATCTCCTGCCTGCTGACCATGCCCGATATTTTCCCGCCCTCGCCGAATGCCACCTTCCCGGTGAGTTCTCTGTCTGATAAGCCGCCGGGACGGATAATAGTATAACTTATGCCGCAGCCCCGGATAAACGCCTCTGACTTTTCTTTCATCCTGAGCACCGGGGTCATAAGCAGCCTGAACATAAAGCTAATGGCATATCTGCTGTCCCCCGTGCCAATGGAGGAGATGACCACCATGTGCTGCAGGCCCTTTTTCAAGGCTGCCCTGGCCAGGTTCTGATTACCCATGTTGTCAACCGCATTGTTTTCCCTGGCGCTGAACGGCTTCTTTGAGCCGATGGCGCTGATAAGAAACGCCGCTCCCTCGAGCGTCCGCTCAAGCGACTCCGGTAGAGGAAAGATCAGCTTCCGCCAGCTCAATCCCCTTCTGCTGCTGAATAGACGCGGCTGCAGCAGAGCGGACCAGCGCCCGCACGTTATAACCTCTGGCTGCCAGCTCCTGTACGATGAGCCGGCCTGTTCTGCCGGTAGCACCGGCTATTGCGACAATCTGATTCTCATTTCCCATAAGGCTCCCCCTTAATTATATTTTTAACCGGTTGTTGAAAAAGTGGTTTTCTCCCAGGCTGTTGTTATAGTTTCTGCAGCATGGTGATAAGCTGCTCCTTTTCCCTTTTCCCGGAGTGAAGCGCCGTGGCTGGGTAATAGTGCATCAAAATCATATGCAAGAAGTTTGTGCAGGCTTTTCACCGCCTGGTCATAGTCCCTGCTGTACATTTTAACCGGGGGATTTAATTCATCCCTGCCCGGCGCGGGGAAACCCGTGCTTTTACCTATGACACAGTCGCCGGTTATGAGCGCCTGGTTCTTGTAGAGCAGACAGATGCTCCCCGGGGTATGGCCGGGCACATGGATAACCTGAAGGTCTTCGCAAAAAAACTCCCCGTCCTGCAAAGCGTGCTCAACAGCGCAGGGTACAGTCTTCAGGTATTGAAGAATCTCCGGCGGGATAAAGGCCGGCGGCGCAGGCTGCTCCCTGCCCTCAACGACCGGGATGTCAAGCCCGTGCAGGGCAACCGGCACCTGGAGATATTCCTTCAGCTGTTTTAAGTTGCCGGTATGGTCGCTGTGGCAGTGCGTGCAGATGATGGCATCTATGGTTATTTTTTTCTCCCGCAGAAACCTGATAATCGTTTCATAAGCCCCCTCCTTCATCAATTTTTTTTGCTCTTCACTCTCAAAGGCAAAACCAGTCTTTTCCAGAAAGGCAATAACCTCATCATGCAGAGGCCCGGAACCGGTATCAACCAGCACGTTTTGTTGCGCTTGAATGACGAATACTTTTGTGTTTGCTATTGCCAGCTCGTGAACACCTGCTATCTGCATTGCACCGCTCCTGTTCATCTCTCTGAGAAGGGAGAAACCTCAATGGGGCTAAAAAATTTAATTGGCCTGCATAATTTTAATAATATCCTGACTGCTTTTTTATTCAACCATTTTCCTCAGCTGCTTTTTTCATGGTGTCTATTATATAACGCCCCGGCTTTTGATTAAAAAGTAGTATGTACTGATACTTGTTTTTATGGTATTAATAATAACAACAAATTTCATCGAAAACTGTTATAAAGAGCAATCTCTGGTCTTGCAAAAAGGATTTCTTTAAAAAAATATTTTTTGTTCCGAAAGATGATAGGAGTCTGGAGAGAGTGGTAAATTATAAAAGCAGAACAGAGAAAAATCCGCAAATAAGATTTGCCTATATAATAAATACATATTAAAATAATTAAATATATGAAAAAAGATTTATTGCTCATTAATCCTCCCATAACCCTTGAAGAGCGTTATGGGAGCTTTGCATCTGTCGGCAGCCAGGCACCGCCTCTGGGTCTCTGTTATATTGCGGCAACAGTGAGACAGGTAAGCTATAGCGTGCAGATCCTTGATGCGCCTGCCTTTGATATGGACCTGCCCCGGACCCTAACAGAAATTGCCAAAGCCAATGCTGAACTAATAGGCATAACTGCTTCCACCGTCTCAATAACGCGGGCAGGGGAACTGGCAGCGGCAATAAAAAAGCAGGGCATTACCGTTCCCATTCTTATCGGAGGCCCCCATGTTTCCTCTCTCCCGGCAGAAACACTGCAGGAGTTTAAGGAATTTGACATCGGGGTTTTGAATGAAGGCGAATATACGGTCCCCGAGATAATAACCTGCTATAAAAATGGCGGGGCTATCAGCGATATTCCGGGCATTGCCTACCGTAAAGGAGCTGAGGTCCTTCTTTCCGCGCCCCGGGCCAACATAGAAAACCTGGATGCATTGCCGTTCCCGGCCTGGGACCTGATACCCTCGCTGCCAAAATATTACAAGCCATCACCCCATAGTTATTATCAGCTGCCGTCCTCAACACTGCTTACCTCACGGGGCTGCAACGGGACCTGTACCTTCTGCGCCCGCCCCTTTATGGGTGAAAAATACCGGAGCCACAGCGCTGAAAACACTATTGAGATGATTGACCATCTGGTGAAAGTCTATGGCATCCGGGATATTATGTTTTACGACGACAACTTCCTGCTTGATAGAAAGCGGGTGACCAAAATCTGTGAAGAAATCCTCAGAAGGAACTACAAACTCAGCTGGTCCTGCCTGGCAAGAACCGATATCATGCCCGACGATTTCTTCAGGTTCATAAAACGCGCCGGGTGCTGGCAGATTGCCTATGGCATTGAAAGTGCCGACCAGAAGATACTGGATAATCTCAAAAAGAGGACCACCATAGAAAAAGTTGCGGAAATGATCCGGAAAACCAATGAAGCAGGAATTCACTCACGGGGCTATTTCATGATCGGCTGCCCCGGCGAAACTTTGGAGACGATGGCAAAGACAACCCGGTTTATTACTGAAAGCGGCCTCAGAGACTTTCATGTAACCTTTTGTACCCCCATGCCGGGAGCGGAACTTTTTAAAACAGCTGAACAGTATGGCCAATTCGAGCGCGACTGGAAAAAGCTCGGCTTCTGGGAACCGGCTTTTATCCCCGCCGGGCTCACCAAGCAGGATCTCATAAATAACCACCGGAAAATGTACCGGAAATTTTATCTGCGGCCACAGGTGATTGCCCGCTATGTCTTTAAATTTATCACCAGTCCCAGAAGCATTGGCAATACCATCCGGGCCGGGCTGAACGTGGTTGGCTATGGCTTTGGAGATATCGTGCGGAGGAGATTAAACAAGTTTATCGAAGGCACCCGTTATGAAGCTGCGCTCAGGGGATTGGTGAAAAGCAAATTGCTAAAATAAGCCCTTACAGAATGCTGAACCGGGGTAGATTAGCCCTGAACATTTTACGGTTATCGAAACCCGCGCATTACCAGCCGCCGTTTCAATCCGAAAAAGGTTATTAATAGTAATGCATATTGTCTTTGTATCATCTGCATGTGAAACACTTGCCATAGAGTACCTTGCTACTGCCCTCAAACAGGCCGGGCACAAGTGCTCGCTGTGCTTTGACCCGCAGCTCTTCAACGATACCTTTCTCTATTATAAACGACTGCATAAATTTTTTGACTACACTGAAGATATCATTACCGAATTGAAATCCTGTAAGCCTGACCTGGTTGCCTTTTCAGTGGTGTCTGATAATTATCCCTGGGCAGTACGCCTTGCTGACCGGATAAAAAAGGCCCTGCAGGTTCCCATTGTGTTTGGCGGTGTGCACCCGTCCTCGGTGCCGGACTATGTTATCAGGCAGCCGTCAGTAGATTATATAGTAGTGGGAGAAGGTGAGGGGGCGCTGGTTGACCTTGCAGACAACCTGGGAAATCCAGCCATCTGCCGCACCATTCCCAACATCTGGGCGAAAAACGGAACAGAGGTGTTCAAGAATGAGGTGCGGCCGCTCATCGAAGACCTTGACGCGCTGCCGTTCCCGGATAAAGGCATCTTTTATGACAAGCTGCCCTTCTTTGCAGAGGGCTACATAACTATTACCAGCCGGGGATGCGTAAATAAATGCACGTTCTGCAACAACTCTCTCTACAAGGATATAATCTATCCCGGCAAGGGCAGATTCATGCGCCGGAGAAGTCCGGAAAATGTCCTTGCAGAACTGCGCTGGGCAAAAGCAACCTATAATTTTTCCGCGGTGCATTTCTGGGATGAAATATTAATCAGCGACAAGAAATGGCTTTTTGAATTTCTGGATGGCTATAAGAAAGATATAAATCTGCCATTCACCGCCTGCATTCATGTTAATTTCATCGATGAAGAGTCTGTGGCACGGCTCAAGGAGGCAAACTGCTGGCAGGCGATTATGGGTGTTCAGTCCCTCAACGAAGAGCTGAAAAAAAACATCCTCAACCGCAGGGAAAGCAACGAGAAGGTGAGAAGCGCGATCCTGCTGCTGCGCAGTGCCGGCATTCATGCAATCTGTGAAAATATGCTGGGCCTTCCCACGCAGACTGAGGATGACCTGGTCAACATGCTCTCGTTTTATAATGAGACCCGGCCCAACCGTCTCAGCCTCTATTTCCTGCGCTATTTCCCGCGCACCAAGATTATAGATATAGCCATGGAGCATAAGATGCTCACGCCCCGGGACGTGGAAGAGATAAATGAGGGCCTCACCGCCCGCTCCTTTATCCAGGGCGGCACCATTACGATAAAAAACTTCGCCCGGATTCAAACCTATCTGGTGGTGCTCCTTGCTCTTCCCAAATGGCTGAACAGAGCTCTCATCCGGGCCAGGATCTACAAGGTTTTTCCGGACCTGGGCATGCTTGCCCACAGCATTTCGCGTCTGCTTGACCGGCACAAGGAATATGATGTTGATGCGGCTAACTTTATGGCCCGGTACCGGCTGTTTGCACGAAAAAAACTGGCAGACAGGATACGGACGCTTTTTCCGCGGCCTGGATTAAATAAAAAAACCGGGCACGTCAAAACCGTTTGACGCTTTTTCCCTTGCAATCCGTTCTACTACATAAAGCCGATACATGAAAATTCTTCTCCTATCCCTGTTGCCAACGACTGAAAATTTCGGGGTTAAATACCTGCATGCCAGCCTGCTGCAGGAGGGCCATCAGTCAGCCATTCTTTTCATTCCCTCGCATACCCAAAATGTTCAAGACCCCCTGCTCGATTTTATTGCATCGTATCAGCCGCAGTTAATTGGCTGCGGGTTTATGAGTTATGAAGCCCCGTTTGCCGCCTATATCGGCAAAAGCGTCAAAGCGCGGTATCCTGATATACCGTTTCTGGTTGGCGGCATACATCCCACCATAAGCCCTGAAGAGTGTCTTGAGTATGCTGATATGGTCTGTATTGGTGAAGGGGAAGAGACCGTCCTGGAGATAGCGCGCGCACTGGAAAAAAATGCCGGCATCGCACACATCAACAACATAGCTTTTAAAGATGACTCAGGGATAACAAAAAATCCGCTCCGCCCGCTTATAGATGATCTGGACCGGATCCCGTTCCCTGAACACTTGCCGGCTCATTCCTATGTCTACCATGGAGGCAAAATCCTCGCCATGGACATGAAGCTTTTCAGGCAGTATACCCGCTATGACGGCAAGGCATATAATATGATAACCTCCCGGGGGTGCCCGTTTTCCTGCGCATACTGCTGCAATTCATTTTTATCCCGGCTTTACGGCACAAAAAAAATCAGAAAGAGATCCCCGGGCAATGTGATTGAAGAGCTGCGCTCGGTCATAAAACAGTTCCCTGGCATTATCCTGGTGAATATTCATGATGACTGTTTCCTGGCCCACAGCAGAGAGTGGCATGAGGAATTCGTCGGCGATTATAAAAAGTGGATAGCCCGGCCGTTCATTGTGCGCTCAACACCGCTCCACCTGACCGAAGAGAAGGTAAAGACCCTGAAGCCGGCAGGTCTTGCCTGGGTAACGATGGGGCTGCAGTCAGGAAGTGAACGGATCAACCGGGAAGTATATCACCGTCATGTATCCAATGAAAAATTTTTAGAGGCAACCGACATCGTGCGGAAATACGGCATTAGCGGATACTACGATGTCATCCTCGATAATCCGTTTGAAACAGAGGAGGATGCGTTGAACACCGTGCGCGTCCTGCAGAACGTGCGCAAGCCTTTTCAGCTTCAGCTCTTTACCCTCACCTTCTATAAAGGTACGGAGATTTTTGACCTGCTTCACGAAAAAATGGGTTCCCTTGATCTGGGGATCAGAAATTATTTTAACTACCAGCCCACGTATTTGAATAAACTGGTGAGGATTTCTCCGCTGATTACATCACCCATGATAGACTATTTTGTACGGAACAGAGAAAAACTGATTGCAAAATCAGTGCTTGCTATTTTATATTTTTTCATCGTGATTTTTATTGAACCCGTATCTTATTTCTACCTTATGCTGAAAGCTTTTAATTACAACCTGCTGCTCACGATTAAAATTGCTCTTCCAACATTTAAAACTAAAATACGCGAGCGTCTCATGAGCTTTGGGTTCGGCTCCTCCTGAAAAACGGTCATCATGTCAAGAACACGTGCCATCCCTATTTACCCCGTGCAGTAACAGCATGCATAACTAATGACAGGAGAAACAATGGCATCTTCACTGATTCAAAAAATGTACGAGGATTTCAAGGCACGGGGGGAATACAGCCTTCCGCAGGAACTGCTGCCGCCTGAAAAAGGCTATTGTTTGAATGCCTGGGTGCGCGAATTGTTTAACCACTACCAGGCAGAGGGAATTGTCGCCCGGGCACTCGATGACCTGCCCGCCATAAAGCTCTCTCAGCAGCCGGACCTCAATCTCGCGCTGCAGGACATTCATAAGTTTATTATCAGTGATTTAAATCTTATCCCGCTCGAAGGGAAAAGGAAAATTATAGAGCAGGCCGTGCGCCACGAGACCGGTGCGGAAGCCTGGCACCATATCATTCCTCTTTTACTGGAACAGCTGCAGGGGATGAACAGAGAAACCGTTCAGGAGGAAGTGACCTGGAGGTTCAGCCCGGTGGGAGAAGTGCTCTGGGTGCTGACCTGGTTTTTCATGGAACGGGAAGAAGTAGTGCCGCCCCGGTCAACCCGCCTGGTGTGCAGTCGTTTCCCCTATTACACGTGGATTATGGAGAAAGAAGGGGAACCTCCGGTGGTGCAGAGCCTGTGGCTGCCTGATAACCCGCTGTGCCGCTGGGAATGGCTGGCAGCGGATCTTTTTTATCAGTGGCTGCAGACCGGGGAAAAATCCTGACGCGCCTGCCCTCCCCCCGCGTCCAGCAGGTTTTTGAAAAAGTAGTCTTTTACAGGCTGGTCAAAAATATCCAGATGCAAGGCGCGCGAAATCAAGAGGAATGAGGCGTACTTTTCAGTACGTCGCAATGACGAAGGATAAGCGCAACGCAGCAGATGGGTGTTTTTCAACAGCCTGCTAAACGCCGCGGGCTTTTCTATATGCTTCCATCAATTCAGTTTTGGTAAAAAGTGCCTCGACTGAAGAAATATACTTTACGATCTCTTCTCTGCCGCCTTCCTCGCGGTCAACCAGCACGACTGCTTTTACCACCTCAAGCCCTTCTTCGCGGGCGGCCTCAATGGCCCTGATGGTGGACCCGCCGGTCGTTATAACATCGTCTACGATTACCACCCGGTCGCCTGGCTGCACATCGCCTTCAACAAGTTTTTTCAGACCGTGCTCCTTGCGCTCTTTTCTGATGACAAAAGAGTTGATCTTCTTTTTATTGAGAAACGCGGTATAGGCAACCGCAGAGGCAATGGGGTCAGCTCCCATGGTCAGCCCGCCGATGGCATCTACGGGAAGCGCCTGTATCAGATCAAAAATCATATTCCCGATCAGATACTTTCCTTCAGCGTTGTGGGTAACCTTCCGGCAATCGACATAAAAATCGCTCATCCTCCCCGATGCAAGCTTGAACACCGGAGTGTCGCTGTATTTTACGGACTTTTCGATCAGGAGTTCTTTGAGACGAGCTTTGCAGGTATGGTCCATGGGTATAAACCCTATATGCTCGGGCTTACAGTGTCAAGGGTTTTAGCAATTTAAATCTTCCCTATAAAAAGAAAGGCAGCGCCCGGATCAGGCCCTGCCTTTCTACCCCAAAGTTGCTTTAGACAATCTCTTTTCTTTATTTCGCCTGCTTCTGTGTCACCAGTGAAATCACCACCAGCGTTATAAAACTGAGCGGTATCGATATGATGCCGGGGTTATCAAGGGGAATGGGGGCCTGTGTAGCAGGCAGGCCATAAATGTCCGCATAGGTGCTGGGAGAGAGCAGAATCATCCCCAGCGCTGATACCATGCCTACTACAATGGAAGCGGCAATCCCTTTAGAGGTCGTTTTTTTCCAGAACAGCAGCATGATGATTGCCGGCAGATTGGCGGATGCGGCCACGGCAAACGCAAGGCCTACGAGAAACGATACGTTCATTCCCTTGCAGAGTATGCCCAGCAGTATTGCGATACAGCCGACAACAACTGCCGAAATTTTCCCTGCCTTAACCTGGCCCTGATCGGTCATTTCAATGCCTAAAAAATTTGACATCAGGTCATGTGCCACTGCTCCTGAGGCGGCGACAATCAGGCCGCTCACCGTACCAAGAACCGTCGCGAAAGCGATTGCGGATATTATGGCAAAAAGGGCGGTGCCGAAATATTTTGCGAGCAGCGGCGCCGACATGTTGCTGCTCTCAAGGTCAATGACGCCGGAGACCATTGCCCCCAGGCCCATGAACAGGGTGAGGATGTAGAAAAAACCGATGGAGCCGATGGCAACAATGGTTGATTTGCGCGCGTCTTTCGGGCTGGGGACCGTGTAATAGCGGATGAGGATGTGCGGAAGTGCGGAGGTGCCGAAAAACAGGGCGATCATAAGGGACACGAAATTAAGTTTTGACATGAAATCAGAGCCCTTATCCACTTTAAATTTCAGCCCGGGGCGCATGATATCTTTTCCGGAAGTCGGGTTCTGATAAAAGACTGAAACCTTGTCTTTGCCGTCGCTGATAGCTGCCTTGCCGAAACGGACAATCTCGCTTGATTCCAAAGTCTCAAGGAACTGAAACGGACCCAGGCCGCCGGTCTTGTCAACTTCCTGGCCATCCACAATAATCTTGCTTGCGCTGCCGACCTGGAAAAACTTCCGCGCTTCTTTGGGCTCGCCATTGTAGAGCTTGGTGCCGTCCGCGCGAGTCGTGAGCGAGAGTGCTTCTTCAAGCACCGGCGCCCCATTTTTTTCACCGGCCTTCCACCATGAATTAATGCCGTCTTTTTCAAGCTTTACAAACTGTCCCTTTTTATCTTTAAATTCACCGGCGATTTTATAGGACGTGTCCTCAACTGCAGTAATAGCTCCTCCTGCGGCAACAGCTTTCAGTGCTTTAAACTCGTGGTAATTTTCTGAAGGTTTCTTTGAAATACCGTTATTGAAAACGCAGATGGTAAGAATTGTGGAAAAAACGATCAGGAGGCCGCCTTTTATAAATTGAACATACGTTGTTGAGGTCATGCCGGCTGTCGCCACGATGAATATAACAATAGCGCCAACCATGATAACCCCGACATAATGGGGAAATCCCAGCAGCGGAGTAACCAGGTCGCCGGCGCCGACCATCTGCGGCACCAGATAGCACAGGGAAACAACAAGGGTGCTGATGGCTGCGGTGAGCTGTATTCCCTTGGAACCGAATTTATAATCAAGCGCGTCGGTAAACGTATATTTACCGAAACGCTTCAGGGGTTCTGCCACCACAAACAAGGCCACAACCCAGCCAGCAAGATACCCTATGGAATACAGAAATCCGTCATAACCGTCAAATGCGATCATCCCGCAGATTCCCAGAAATGAGGCGGCAGAAAGATAATCACCGGCAAACGCTATGCCGTTGACACCCCAGTGAATGGTTCCACCGGCCGCATAATACCCTTTTGATGACTGCGTCTTCTTGGCAAAATACGACGAAATCCCGAGAACAGATAACACAAACGCGATAAACAAGCCGATTGCGAACGGCGAAGCTGCATAAATCATTGCTCAGTCTCCTTGCTATTTATTAACTGCATATTCCTTTTGTGAACAGAGGTAGTTGTAAATAAGTCCCATAACGATAGCCAGTAGAATCAGACCGAACCCGTACACGCCTGCCAGATTAAGGCCTAAATCACTTTTACTCCCATCAGTTTGGGACTCACTACGTTTATGATTATAAAGCCGGCATACACTAAAGTATAAAAAATAAACAGATACACCCCGAGCTTTGACTTGTACTCTGACGCTTTGTCCTCTCCCCATTGTGTCGTTGGTCCGTGTGCCATAGTCTCCTCCTTATTTATCTATAGTGCTTACTTTGCTTAATAAATCTTTACTTGCTTTAAATTAATGGGATTTTATATTCAAATATTCCATCAATGTCAAGGCCAAAATACAAAAGTTCATAAATTTAACATCATGGTGTTTAATATGTGAACACGCAAGCTCCGTCTAATCATTTGAATTAGCTTTAGAATTAATTTTAATCGCGGAAGCAGTTTTTTTATGTTTAATTATTGAACATTAGGGCTGTAATTTATCTTTATCTGTTTATTTTGTTGCCTATCCATAATCATTCCAACTATTTGATTTTATTTTGTATTTTTAGTTATTTTCTCATGAGCGGCATTCCCTTGCCTATGGCATGGATATTGATAAAAGAAAGTCTGAAAAATATAAGGGTTCGTGTATTTATTTATAGACCCTATTGACGGCAGCAGAAGTTCATAAACAAAAGGAGGAAGTATGACACAGGCAGTAAAAAACAAAGGATGGATGGTAACATTCGCAGGAACCGGCATTAACCTTGCCCTTGGCATTCTGTATACCTGGAGTATTTTCAAGGGCTCCATAGCAAAATCAATTGAGGCAAAAGACGGCATCTTCAGCTGGAGTGCAGCGCAGATGAATGACCCGTACTCTGTTTGCTGTCTCTGTTTTGCATTCTCAATGATCATTGCCGGCAAGTGTCAGGATAAGGTTGGGCCGCGCATAACTGCTTTTATCGGCGGCATTCTCGTGGCGATCGGGTTGCTGCTGTGTTCTCAGTCCAATAGTTACGCAGCATGGCTTCTGGGGTTCGGCGTGCTGGCCGGAGCGGGGATCGGTTTCGGCTATTCCGCGGCAACGCCGCCGGCCCTGAAATGGTTCCCTCCGGCAAAAACCGGCTTGATTGCAGGGCTGGTGGTGGCTGGTTTCGGGCTCGCATCAGTTTATATCGCGCCCCTGTCCGAGTATCTCTTAAAAACCATGGGCATCAATAATTCAATGATGCTGTTTGGCGTTGCTTTTCTTGTCGTGGTGTGCGGGCTTTCCCTGCTGCTGGTTAATCCTCCGCAGGGCTATGTGCCTGAAGCTGCGACACAGAACAAAAAGGGAGCCGTTAAAAAATCCGCGTTGAGCGTTGATGCCACTCCCGCACAAATGATGAAGTCAGCCAACTTTTATGTGCTCTGGTTTATCTATTTCATCGGTGCTGGCGTGGGACTGATGGTTATCAGCAGCATCGCCGGCATGGCAAAGAAGAGCATGCCCAATGCAGCATTCCTGGCAGTGGCCATCATGGCGGTGGGCAATGCCGGCGGCCGCATTATAGCCGGCATATTATCCGACAAAATCGGCAGAAATTATACGATGCTGATGATGCTTCTGTTCCAGGCAGTGCTTATGCTTGCCGCCATCCCGCTGGTCGGCGCAGAGCACCCGAGTGCAGTCCTGATGCTGTTGCTGGCAACGTTTATCGGCTTTAACTATGGATCAAACCTGTCCCTGTTTCCGTCTCTCACCAAGGATCTGTGGGGGCTCAAGTCGTTCGGCATTAACTATGGAATCATGTTCACGGCCTGGGGGATTGGCGGGTTTGTCATGAGCAGGGTATCCCAGATGCTGCAAACAAACACCGGAAGTTTCAGCTCATCCTTTCTGATAGCTGCGATTATGCTCATTGTGGGAGCCGGGCTGACCTTCTCCATGAAAGCATCCAAGCCTGCCACTGTTCCCGCCGGCGTCATATTTGAACCCCAGTTGGGTTTTACCATGGCTGACGGTGGTGAAAAAATAGAAAAAAAGGATAAGTAATCACCCCTGCGGCCCCGCCCCATCTACGGTGCGGGGCCGCATCTCCTGAACGCCCAGAAAAAACAGGAGAGATCGAACACACGGGATATATTATAAAACTTTTCAGGGCTGTTAACAAAAACGCTACTATACATACATGTCTGTTTATCACAACCCGGCTGAATACGGTTGCAAGTCTATGAGCAAAAAAGAGTGTCATCTGATTCCGGAAGAAGAAAAAAGATGCGTCTGGATGACCACCGGCCTGATCTCCTATAAGCTCTGCGCCCGTGACTACCGGTGCGAAACCTGCATGTTTGATCAGGTGATGCGCAATGAGGCCGCAGCAGAGGATTCCCGGCAGGAAGCCGGGACCGGGGAAGAGCTCTCTTCAGTGCCGGATGCCTCTCTCCATCTGCGCTGGTCGCTCTTTTATCATCCCGGTCACTGCTGGGTAAAAGTTGAGGACCCGGAAAATGTCCGGATTGGCATTGATGATGTGCTGACCCGGCTGATGGTTCGGTTGAAAGCAGTAGTTCTGCCGCAGGAAGGCGAGATGATACGCCAGGGGGAATGCTGCGCGCACATAATTCAGGAACACCATATCATACCGGTTATTGCACCGCTTACCGGAACCATCCAGCTGATAAACAAGCGGCTGCAAAAGGAACCTGAGCTGATAATGAGCGACCCCTGGGATGAGGGGTGGATGGTCACCGTAAAGCCCGCAACCCTTGAACATGACCTGCGGAACCTGCTGTTCGGCAAAAAGGCTCTCGCCTGGTACCAGCAGAAGCACCAGGAACTGACTGCAGCGGGCACGGCAATGCTGCAGCACTCATCGAACGACCTCGGCCCCACCATGCAGGATGGGGGGGTGAAAATAAATTCTCTTGCCGAGCTTCTCAGCGCGGAGCAGTACTATCAGATAATAGACTCTTTATCCCGGAGCGAGAATTGCCCTTCTCCGGAAAACTGCTTAACAACAAAGACCGTGCCATAAGCTGGCGGCTGTCATACAAAATCCTATCTGGCACGCCATACCTCTGCCACCCCTCCACTGATGTTCCGCCCCCTGAACCTTACTTCAATCTGATGGTCTCCCGGCAGGTGAAACAAAGTTCGCGCGACTTCTGATCAATGTCCTCCACATAGGTGGATGCGTTAAGTACGCAGCCGGGATGAAAGCAGTGGAGCAGCCCGAAGGTGTGCCCCAGCTCATGCACTGCCTCTTTCAGGAGCCGGTCATGCATCAGGCCGGGGTCTTCCGGCAAACCGTAAAACTGATTGTTGAGCCGGTGCAGCGAAACCACCGCCCCGATGCCGTCAAGCTGTGCCTCGCCGAAAACATAGGTGAGTATGGGAATAAAAAGATCCATGCCGGTAATCCCCAGAATTTTGTATGCATCCGCTGGGGGCGCGGCAATTAACTGCCGCAGGATAAGAGAGGAGTTGTACTGTTTTCTGTGGGGGTCGAAGGTGTCCGGCAGGTTGACGTTAAAGGCGCGGCATTTCGTCTTGACGCCAAAGGCATGCTCAACGCAGCGCTGCAATTCTTCAATACAGCCGAGTCCCTGTCCGCTGATGGGCACGATGTAGATATAGAACATACTATCGGCGCGGCAGCACTATCATTTTTTTAACCGGTATTTTCCTATTTTATTATACAGGGTAAGCCGGCTGATCTTGAGGATGCCTGCAGCCTGAGCGACATTGCCCCCGGTGCGATCCAGAATATCTTTGATATGATTTTTTTCCACTGCCTCCAGGGTCTCTTCGCTTGACAGTTTTGAGGAAGGATGAAAGGGAAAAGCGAGATCGGATACTTCAATGCGGGGACCCCGCGCACCCACCATCGCCCGCTCAATAACGTTCCGCAGCTCCCGGATGTTTCCCGGCCAGTGGTATTTCATGAGCATATCCAGCGTTTCGGGAGAAAGATCGGTAACAGTTTTATTCATCGACTGGGAATATTTATTCACGAAAAACCGTGCTATCAGCGCAATATCTGATTTTCGCTCACGCAGCTGCGGCAGGGTTATGGAAAAAACATTGAGCCGGTAATACAGGTCTTCACGAAAGCTTCCTTCCCTGACCGCCTTTTCCAGGTCCTTGTTGGTTGCGCTGATAATCCTGAAATCAACGCTGATAAGCTTATCGCCTCCCAGCCGGGTGAACTGCCGCGTTTCAATTACCCGCAGCAGATCCATTTGCATCTTCTCCCCGATATTGCCGATCTCATCCAAAAATATGGTTCCTTTGTCGGCCATTTCCAGCTTGCCCCGTCTCCGGTACAGCGCCCCGGTGAAGGCCCCCTTTTCATGGCCGAAAAGTTCGCTTTCCAGCAGCCCTTCCGCATAGGACCCGCAATTGATGGTAATGATAGGAAAATACCTGCGGTTGCTGTTGCTGTGGATAGCCCGTGCGATCAGTTCCTTCCCGGTGCCGCTTTCTCCGCGGATCATGACGGTTGAATCGGTCTGCGCGACCGTGGCAACCTTATCCATGACCTTTTTAAGTGCCGGGCTTTCTCCCACAATCTCATCCGGGTAGGAGATTTCCTCAATCTGCTGCCGCAGCTGCATGTTTTCAGTAAGCAGCCGTCTCTGTTCAACTGCATTCCTGATGAGATGGCTCATATCATCAGGGTCGATGGGTTTGACAATGTAATCAAACGCTCCCTCTTTGAGCGCCTGGATGCTGGTATCAACTGAGGCAAAGGCGGTAATGATAATAGTTATAATGTCCTTATCAATCTTTTTTATTTGCCGCTGCAGTTCCAGCCCGTCCATGCCCGGCATTTTAATATCCAGCAGAACAATCTCCCAGGAATCCTCCTGAAGCTTTTTAAGCGCGCTGGTGGCTTCTTCAGCCGTATCTACGCGGTATCCGTCAAATTTAAACCATTTATAGAGAGCATCCCGTACCGAAGCTTCATCATCAACAATAAGGATTCCTATGTCGGCTGGTTTCATCGTGCAAAACTCCTTTATTACGTTTGGTTGGCAGCGGTCTGTTGTGTGCGGGGGAGGGTGATGACAAACTCGGTACCCGCGCCCGCGCGCGAATCCACGCTGATGGTACCGCCGTGCCGCTGGACAATGCCGTATACCACCGACAGCCCCAGCCCCATGCTCTTATTTGATTCTTTTGTGGAGAAAAAAGGCTCAAATATGTGCGGCAGCACGTCAGGGGCAATTCCCGCCCCAAAATCCTTCAACGCGATCCGAACGCACGCCGCATCATTATAGTCAGTGCGGGCAATAATGGTCCCCCCGGGTGATGACGATTCTATGGAATTAACAATCATGGCGATAAGGATCTGCTGAATGGCGCCTGCATCGCATTGAATCAGGTCGTCTCCCTGGCCCAGCTGTTTTTTGAGCTCCAGGTTTTTCATCTTGACGCTGTGGGCAATCACTTGCATGCTTACATCAACTATTTCATTGAGATGCGTCTCTTTCACTTCCCCTGAAGCCCGTTTTGCAAACTGCAGCAGGTTTTTGACGATGTCTCCGCAACGTTTGGCCTCGGCAGCGATAAAAGAGAGGTTATTATTGATCTCTGCCGCGGTTTCAGTGTCACCGGTAGCTTTGCTCAGATATCGGGATGAGAGTTTGGCATAGGATAGAATTCCTGAAAGAGGATTATTGATTTCATGGGCGACCATTGCCGAGAGCTTTCCCAGGGACGCCATTTTTTCTGCAAATGCCAGGCTGGCCTGGGTTTTTTTAAGCTCCTCTTCTTCAACCCACAGCTGTTTCTGGGTGCGGTAGCTCTGCCGGATAATGCTTGCGAGCAGCAGCAGCATCAGCAGCAGAATAACCCCTGAAATCCTCATGACGGAGCGGATCAGCAGGGCGATTTCCGCCTGAACGTCGTCAATGTAAATCCCGGTGCCGATAATCCAGCCCCAGGGTGCAAACCCCTTCACATAGGAGATTTTAGGCACAACGAGATTTTTATTGTCGCGGTCCTGCCACAAATAGTCAACATAGCCGAAGCCGTCCTTCTTCACCACGTTGACAAATTCCACAAACACCCTCTTCCCGTTCGGGTCCTGGTAGTCGCTTAAATCCCTGCCGTTCAGGTCCGTGCGGTACGGGTGTATGACCATGCGCGGTTGCATGTCGTTGATCCAGAAGTAGTCCTTCATCTCCTGGCCGTAGTGCAGGCTGCGGATCTGGTCAATGGCCTGCTTCTGGGCCTGCTCCCTGGTCAGCACCCCCAGCCGCACATCGTTATCCAGTTTCGCCAGAATGTTCCAGGCTGAGTTGGTCAGCTCGCGGATCATCTCCCGCTTGCGGTCCAGACTGTTTTTTTGAATGGTGGGAATGATAAACATAAACAGCGCCAGGATGAAAAGCGCGATGGTGAGGATGGTGGGAAGAATAATCCTCATGCCAAAGGATTTCCAGTGAAAAGGTAGCTGCTGGGCTGTCATGACGTTTTGAAAAAACTGATGCTGTAGATTGCCGTGCGTGTTTTAGTTCGTGTTACAATACCCTCAGCGCTGGCCTGATACCCCGGGTGCACCCCTGCACCATCCAGGCGGCTGGGGACAAACAGAATGAGTATATATGCTAAAGAGACCGTCGTGTCAATGGCCGGTTTCATGGCGCGATAGCCATAATGAAATAAAATTATTTTAAAATACAAAAACTGTCTCGTTCAAGCCGGGATAAAAAAGAAAAAATTTGCAGGGCTCAGAGGGTGCGAGGTTGAATAACCAGGTGGGACTGATTAAGGGTTTCTGTTTTAAAAAACATCACTCGATGCTGACCGGGGGCCGGTCCGGCCTGATGATTTTGAGCTTTATCAGCAGTCTTTCAATAAGGGGCGGGCGCTCCCATGCAATCTGGTGCATCACAATCCTGAACTGATAATCTGCATCTAAAAGGCCGAATCCCTTCCAGGTGTCGCCAAGACCGTAGTACCGCGTACAGGCATCCCCGTATTCAAAGAGCTTGTGATGATGGCCGAACAGCCACAGTCGCGGCTTAAAATGAGCCCCCAGTTCGTCGCTTCGGGGAAAACCGGTTGCGCCATAATAATCAAGCCCCGGCGTATTCGGCACGCCGATCCCGTTCGGACAGTCATGGGTAAGAATAATATCAACGGCATCCCGAGGGATTGAAAGGCACTGATTAATATTGGCATCTGTGATGATCGCCCCCTTCTGCGTGTTGAAAGAATCCATATAGGCTGCCCCGCCGAGCGCCAGAAAGCGGTAGCCATCCAGGGTGTGGACGGTTCCCCGCGGGAGGTAGGTGAAAAAATCCCGGTATTTTTCCGTGAGCCGGGGGAAGGCCTGAAAGTCCTCGTGATTACCTTCTATGAAATATACCGGCCGGATAAACCGCTTGCCCTTCCTGATGAAGTATTCATGCAGATTGGCTTTATAAATCCCGAAGTCTCCCAGATGAATGACGCAGGAGATCGCATTGTTCAGGACCGCCTCGGCATATTCGACCTGCTGATTGATGGTATCGTAATAACAGTGCGTATCAGAGGTTACCAGTATCAATTAAACACCGCCCATCTGTCCGGTAAAGTCATAGCTCAATCGCGCCTGAAAATTTTTTGTTTGAGCAAATATCTCTTTTAGCAATTTGCGCTCAATGTAGGTCAGTTTTCTGGGACTGACATAGTTATCGGGATGTTTATTCCCCTGCATGATGGCCTCTGCCTGCGTGCAAAGACGGGTCTGCATCAGATAGCTGTATGCCTGTATCATCTCCTGATAATTTTGCTGCGAAAGAAGGTTGCGTTCATACAGCTGCTTTAATCGTTCAAAGGTATTGGTCGCCGCTATGTTATGCTGCAGCGCATAAATTCTTGCATAATCGACAATCGGCATCATGGAGCTTTTTATGTCAAAAGCTTTCTTGTTTTCTCCCACCGATTCTACAACAAAATTCCCGAAGAAACCTATGGGAGGGCTCAGCTGAAGCACGTTTCTTGCCAGCAATTGGAAAAAACGCGGGTTCTGCCCTATGACCGTATGTAAATGTTTTCGCAACAGCTGCACAAAAGTCTGTTCACCATAAGCGCCTCTGAAATCAAAAAAGATTTTCGCTTTCAGCAGATCTTCTGCCGTGCCGTTGGCAATCCATTCACTGAAATATCGCTTCCAGGTAGAGAGTGGCTGGCACCATTGCGGATTTTGCGCCATATTGTTTCCCTCGCAGTAGGAATACCCTGCCTGATGCAGCCAGCCGCAGACCCGCTGCCCCAGATTCAGGAAATACCCCTGCACCGATTCCTCAGCCTCCGGCGGCACATCTTCATAGATGATGGCATTATCCTGATCGGTTCTCAGCGTCTGCTCTTGACGCCCCTCGCTGCCGAAAATTATAAAAGTAAATCTGGCGGGAGGAATGCCAAGCTCCTGAATGGCAAAATCTATGAATTTTTGCAGCACGGCATCTACAATAATGGTTGTCAGATGATTAATATATTGAGGTTTTGCGCCGCTATTGATTACGGTATTGATAAGATACGGGAGTTCTGCATTGTGCTCAATGATGTCATGGGGAGCTTTGGCGTTATTGATATCCCGCAGAAGAATCGTGGGAGAATATTTTTGAATTGCGCTGATGTGGTCACTGCGAATCACGCCAATAATACGGTCATGATTATTGGTCACAAATAGATGGGAAATGTGTTTTTGCTCCATCAGAAGACCGGCCTCAAAAATACACGAGTTGCAGGACATGGATATGACGGGGGAACTCATGATGCTTGAAACGGGCTTATCCAGATGACATCCTTTAGCCATAACATTTTTTCTCAAGTCCAGATCGGTAATGACCCCGACATTGTTTTCCTGGTTATCTCGTATCAACAGGACGTCGGTTTCCCGCTGCTCCAGTAAGGATACCGCCGCTGCAATGCTGGTGGCGGGCGAACATACTACGGCGTCCTGTACCTGCAGGCTTTCTATCGGCTGGTTAAAAAAAAGCAAAGCCGCCTGCATTTCTGAAAGGAGGCGTTCCTGCTCTTCTTCTCTGGATTTAAGGTCTGTTATGTCTTCGAGAATCCCATCAACATAGTGCGGATTCCCGTCTTCATCTTTAATGACAACAGCCCAGATGGAGGAGAAAAAAAATGTCCCGTCTTTTTTCTTGAGCTTGACAATTTCTCTTTTAATTTCTCTTTTTGAAACCTGCGGCTCGACTTTTGGCTCAAATTTCTTCCGGTCGTCCGGATTAACATACAAATCGACCGCTGAGATAGAAAGAAGTTCTTCCTTGCTGTCATAACCAAGCAGCGAGACCAGCGCCGGGTTTACCTCGATAAATTTCGGGCTGTCGCCAATGGTCCTCCTGAACAGCCCGACATTGAGGTTGTTTGCCAGAGTACGAAACTTTTCTTCGCTCACACCTAACGCGTCCTCGGCCTGCTTGCGCTGGGTTATATCTGTTGCAACCACGATAAAGCCTGCCCGGCCCCCGATAACAATCGGGGATGTGGACAATATGACATCCCTGCTGCCCCCTGATTTGGTTTTCAACTGCGCTTCAAACCTTTCGGGAAGCGGCTTTCCCGCCATGAAATTCTGCAGGTGCCGGTAGCTGGGATGAGCTGGTGTCTGCACGAAAATTTCCTGGACGGGCATCTGCGAAAACTCGTCCTGGCTGTATTCAAGCAGCGCTGCTATGGTCTGGTTGGCATACATATACCTGCCCTCGAGCGCCATAAGCATGCCTTCAGCAGCAGACTCAACCAGGGTGCGGTATTTCACTTCAGACTCCTGCAGCGCCTGCTCCGCAATGCGCCGCTGCTGCTCGGTTCTGAAGCTCTGAATAATAATGGTTGCCAGCAGCACTGCCATGACCACCAGGATGAACAGCGAGATCTCAATGACATTGCGAATCAGCAGGGCAATTTCCGCCTTCACGTCTTCAATGTAAATCCCGGTGCCGATGATCCATCCCCACGGCGCAAATCCTTTGACATACGAGATTTTAGGTACAATGCGGGCTTTATCATCCTTCCACTGCCACATATAATTGACAAAACCGGAGCCCTCTTTTTTGACCACGTTGACAAATTCCACGAACACCCGTTTCCCGTTCGGGTCCTGGTAGTCGCTTAAATCCTTGCCGTTCAGGTCGGTGCGGTACGGGTGTATAACCATGCGCGGGTGCATGTCGTTGATCCAGAAGTAGTCCTTCATCTCCTGGCCGTAGTGCAGGTTGCGGATCTGGTCAATGGCCTGCTTCTGGGCCTGCTCCCTGGTCAGCACCCCCAGCCGCACATCGTTCTCCAGTTTCGCCAGAATGTTCCAGGCTGAGTTGGTCAGTTCGCGGATCATCTCCCGCTTGCGGTCCAGGCTGTTTTTCTCAATGGTGGGAATAACGATAGAAAAAATGGAAGTTAAAAACAGGGCGATGGTGATGGCGGTTGGTAAAATAAACCGCACCAAAAAAGATCTCCACTGGGGGGATACATTCTGCAACGCCATGATATAAAAGGAATAATTATGCGTTGGAAGGTTATTATTTATATCTCATACGGCCCGTTCATTGAACGGGCCCTGAAGGTGCGTGCTTGCGGGAAATGCGCTACTTTTCTTCTATTGATTCTTCCACCTTCATGCCGAAATGCCGGCCGGCCGCTTCCACCAGCACCAGGACTTTAGTTCCCCGGCTGAGTTCAACAACAGATACCGGGGTGCCGCCGGGCGCGGTAAGACGCACGGTCTCGGCATTCTGCAGGATTGCGGAAAAAATCCTGTCCTTTACAGCTGCTTCGATGAACACCAGGGGCCGCTTCTCTATTTTAACCCGCCCCACCACTGCCTGTTCGGTCTTTCCCTCGCTGGTTACAATGAGCACCGGGTCCCCGGCTTTCAGTTCTGAGAGATAGCGCGTCGTGCCGCCTGGAACCCTGACATAGGCGTGCACGGGCCCGGCATTCACCCGGAACGGCCGCGGCGCCACGTACGGGTTTTCAATTGACTCCGCGTGCACCAGAAACATGCCGCTGCTGCTGTTGCCAATGAGCATTCCCTCTCCAAGGCCCATTGACGAGCAGGTATCAATGCATACCCGGTCCCCCATGGTAAGCGGCAGCACCCGGGTGATTGCTGCTTCCGCCAGACACAGCTGTTCCCCTTCTTCCTTGAGCGCCGCGATAATCTTTCGCAGCTCAGCCTCATCCCGGTTGTTGATAACAATGCCGTCAACTCCCCGTTCCAGAATTGCCAGTGCGGTCCGGGCATCGGCAAGCGTTGCCACCTCAAGAAAAATATTCTGCCGCTGGGCGATAAGATTCTCCAGGGGAATGATGGTCCAGTCCCGCGTTGTTACCATCACCGGCTTGTCCGGGGCAAGCCGCGCTATCCGCTGCTCATCTTCTTTTGAGGCTATATCAACCATGAAAACATCCGTCCCCGGCTTCAGATCGCCATCTGCTGCTATGGTGCGGATGACGCCGAACTTTTTTGCCTCAGCGCTGTGGCCCGGCGGCAGCACCAGGGCCTCGGCACCGCTCTCAAGGGCGGCAATGGCAATGTCCTTATCCCAGGGATCAACTTTGACCCAGATTTGTTTCATCTTTTTTCCTTCAACAGTTTAAGAGCCTCTTTTATTGAGCTGTCTTCATGCACCAGGAGGCTTATTGCCTTTACGATCCGCTCCGGCGCGTGGTGCTGAAAGGCGTTGCGGCCGATGGAAACTCCCGCTCCCCCGGCATCAAGAGAGCCTTTGACCATGTTCAGAATATCTTCATCGGTTTCCATCTTTTCTCCGCCTGCTATAACCACCGGCACAAAACTGCCCTCGACAACCTCGCGGAACGTTGCCGGAGACCCGGTGTAGGGAACTTTGACAATATCCGCCCCCAGCTCGGCTCCGACCCGCGCCGCGTGCTTAACCACGCTCACATCATATTCATTTTTTATCTTCTTGCCCCGGGTATACATCATGGCCAGCAGCGGCATGCCCCAGGATTGCGCTTCACGCGACACATAGCCAAAATCCCGCAGCATGTCTTTCTCATCATCAGCGCCGATGTTGATATGAATGGAGACCGCGTCAGCGCCGAACCGCACTGCTTCCTCCACCGTGCACACGAGCATTTTCGCGTTAGGGTCCGGTGCCAGCTTGGTGCTGGCGGACAGATGGATGATGAGACCCACGTCTTTACCGCTTCCGCGGTGGCCGTTGGCAACCAGGCCCTTGTGCATCACGATGGCGTTGGCGCCGCCTTCGGCAATGGCGTCAACGGTCTTCTTCATGTCAATGAGACCGGGCACCGGGCCTATGGTCACCCCGTGATCCATGGGGATAATCACTGACTTTCTCGAATTTCTATTAATGATACGCTCTAACCGAATCTGTTTTCCAATCATATAACCCCCTTAACGAAAGGTAATGAAACCGCAGAGGACGCAGAGAAAGGTTTCTTTCCCGCTCCACTGCATTTATTTTTAAAACAAACACCGCATAAGTCAATTGAAAAAAGGCCCGTGGCTATTTGCAGAACTCCTGCAGCGTATCATAGAGCACCTGTATCCCCAGCAGCAGGTTCTCTATGGCAATGCGCTCATTATGGCCGTGCATGCGCTCCATGGACGTCAACGATGACTCCATCTGCATGCCGTAGGCCACGATACCCCGCTCCCGGAAAAATCGCGAATCAGTGGCGCCTGAAGACATGTAAGGGATTAACTGCGCTTTAGGGTCATGCTTTTTCAGCGTGCTTTCAAACAGGCGGTAGAGCGGCGTGCTGGTTGCTGATGCAGTGGGAATTGAGGAGTGCAGAATCTCTATAGAAAAGTTCCTGCATCCTTTTGCCCGGAGCACCTGCTCAATGGTCATGACCATATCTTCGGGTGTTGTGCCGGGCAGCATCCGGCAATCTATTTCACAGAAGCATTCACCCGGGATGACATTGGTTTTGCTGCCGGCTTTGGTCACCGTCGGCGTAAAGGTATTGCGCAGGCAGGCATTGAGGACCAGCTGCAGGACCGGCTCGGGAATGGCAGCAAGCACGGCTTCTGCCTGGGCCGGGTCAAGCAGCTTCATGAACTCTGCGGCAGGCATGTATCCCTGTTCGCGGGCAATGCCGGAGATAAATTGTTCTGCCGGCTCGGTAACGATAAAAGGCGAGCGATGCTCTGCCAGCGCTTCAATGGCTTTCGCCATTTCCACCACGCAGTTGCGGTCATGGGGCAGCGAGCCATGGCCCGGCTTTCCCTGAAAGGTAATGCGCACCCAGCACACGCCCTTTTCCGCAACCTGGCAGAAATGCAGGTTGCTCTGCCCGGTCTTGAGTCCCAGCCCCCCGCCTTCGTTTATCACCCAGCGAGCGTTTAGCTTTTCGGGAACGTGCTGCATCAGCCATTCCGCGCCTTTAACGCTGCCTGCCTCTTCGTCGGCTGTTGCTGCAAGGACGATGCGCTGTTCCGGGGAGAAGCCCTGCCGCTTCAGCAGAACAAAGGCCATAAGCTGCATGATGCCCAGGGACTTGCAGTCAAGCGCCCCCCGCCCCCAGATTTCACCATTGAGCACAACCCCCGATAGCGGCGGATGCTCCCATTTATCCTCTTCTACCGGAACCACGTCAATATGATGCAGCAGGATAATCTCCGGGATGCTGCCTGAGCCGGAAAATTGCGTTATAAGACTGCCGCGGCCCTGGTCAGATTCAAACACCTCGCAGGGAATACCCTCTGTGGCTAAAACCTTTTGAAGAAACCGTGCTCCCTCAATTTCATTGCCGGGCGGGTTTATGGTATTTATTTGAATGTAGCGGCTCAAAAGCTCTACTGCTTCCTTTTCTACCGCATTCCATTCGATCACGTGGTCTGACATTCAACGCTCCCTGTTTACTCTGTGAGCTGGTCATGCAAACTTCAACTGATACGGTTCCAGCGTAATGCCCTCAAGCTCCAGAAGCGCTGCCTTCATCTGCAGTCCCATAGGAGCTGAAAATCCCCCCAAAAGGCCATCTTCCCGTATGACCCGGTGACAAGGGATCACTATCGGGAACGGATTCCGGCCCAGGGCATTGCCTGCTGCTCTCATTGAGTGAAGATTTTTTATCTGTTTTGAGACCCACTGGTAGGTTCTCACCTGGCCATAGGGAATTTTCCGCACCGCCTTCCATACCGCTTTCTGAAAAGGCGTTGCTCCCGCGAAATCAAGCGGGAATGAAAAAGCGGGGTTGCCTCCGGAAAAATAGCTCTGCAGGGCTTCCCGTTCCTGCGCAAGCTCTGCGGGAGCGTCTTCGGAAAACAGGGGATACCCGGTACGGATCTTATCCTCAAGCAGTGCCCGGTCAGGTTCAGGAAGAAAGATTCTCAGCAGCCCGGCACTGCCCCTGACCAGCCCGCACCATCCCCACGGTGTTTCAAAACAGGTGTAGGAGATTTCCATATAAACGCTTGACAATACAGGCAAAAATAGTTAGTATGGCGCCCTATGAAATTTTTACCAAAAGGAGACACCATTGGCAACACACGAATCAGCACTTAAAAGACACCGGCAAAATCAGAAGCGGCGGCTGCGCAACCGCATCGTTCGCTCACAAATGAAGACCAGCATGAAAACCCTCTCTGATGCAGTAGAGAGCAAAGACAAGCCGGCAACGCAGAAAGCTTTGCGGGCAACCACAGCTACTATTGCCAGAACAGCTGCTAAAGGCGTCATTCACAAAAAGACCGCTTCACGAAAAATTTCCCGGCTCACCAAACGGGCAAACTCCCTGGCCTGACCGGGAGAGCCTCGCCCGGTTATGCAAGCTGCAGGATAAGATGCTCTAAAATAAGCTTTTTATCAATCCGGCTCGATTTAAGAAGAGCGTCGGTGAATGCAAGCTTTTCAAATGCCCGGGAAATTTTTCTCCGGGACCATGTTCGTGCCTGCCTCATGAGACGCTCAACCGCGGGCGGATAAAAATTGCCCCTCCCTCTGCTTACTTTTTTATCAAATTCTTTAAGCATCGTCATAACTTCAGCGGTCTTTCCGCCCTGCTCCAGCGCGTCCCGCACCACTGCCAGCAGCCGGAACTGACGGGAAATCATGCCCAGGATGGGCAGGGGCTCCATCCCGCTTTCCATCAGCGCAGTTAACCGCTGCAGGGAGGCCCGGGTATCACCCATGCCGATTGCTTCCACCAGCTGAAAGACATTGTGCTGCTCAGCTCCTGATAATACGGCAGCCGCATCATCCCGCCGAATGCCCGCCCGGTCCCCGCAGTAAAGCGCCAGCTTCTCAAGCTCCTGGTAGAGCATTGCAGATTCAGCGCCCAGGGTGTCGATAATGAGCTGCAGTGCATCCGGAGATATTTTTTTTCCGCACCGGGCGAGGTACTCTCTGATTGCCTGATCGAGCGCGTCTTTCTTCCGGGCTTCAAAGCTGACCATGACACCCGCTGTATCAAAGAGCGCCTGAAGCTTGCCGCTGAAGCTGAGCTTCTCCGCATTGATAATAAAAACAAGGCAGGTACGCTTTGCGGGTTTCCCCAGATACCGGTGAAATACTTCCCACTGCGCTGCTTTAAAAACATCGGCCCGTTTCACTACTACCAGGCGCATTGCCGCCTGCAGGGGCAGCGTCTGCGCTGCGTTCAGTATCTCAGCAGGGGTGTGCAGTTCTGCATCAAAGCTGTTACAGTCAAATTCCGAACAGCCGGAGGGGCACAGAGCCGCCTGCAGGGAGCTGACGGTTTCTTCGATGCGCAGTATATTCTGCCCGTAAAAACAGTACAGGGGAGCAAATTTCCCCGCAGCGATCTGCTTTTTCAGAGCATCCTGTGTTATAGCCATAGCCCACTCTTTACGTAATGCATCCAGCGCGGTTAAAATCCCTGTATAATACTTTCCTCTACCCGCTTGGCCAGGTCTTTTGCCACTTTCTCCAGGGCCACGTTTTTACCGGTCTCAGTAACCATAATATCATTGCTCACCTGGTATTCCTCGTTATGCCTGAGCCGCTTGCGTTTCCACAGAACTTCTCCCGTATCCCGCTTTTCCAAAGCCAGATCAAGGGTCACGTACACCCGGTACTCCATGGCCTTGTCATTCTTGTTATAGGAGATAATCTCTTCCCGGATAGTCTTTATGGTCCCCCGGAGAATCACATCCGCCCTGTCAACGCTCACCACCTGAAGCCGTTTGCTCTGAATAAATTGA
This sequence comes from uncultured delta proteobacterium, assembly GCA_963803975.1. Lineage (GTDB taxonomy): Bacteria > Desulfobacterota > WTBG01 > CAIYCZ01 > CAIYCZ01 > JAPLIX01. The sequence continues at coordinate 37,506 of CAWDOY010000001.1, read as the reverse complement.
TCGGCAAAAGCCCGGGTAAATGCTGACTCGGCACCCGCCTCAAAGGTCTCATTTTTAAAATAGGGAATGGCAATAGTGTTGATGCCGCCAAGCAGGGGATTATCTCTGCCCGCCAGCCGGTAGCCGCAGCCTGCTGCTGCAAGCAGTATCATAACAATCGTGCATTTTAAAAAGAGCTGTCTTGTTTTCATCTTTATATGACCACTATATTTATAAGTTTGCCCGGCACGGTGATTATCTTTTTTATCTGTTTGCCGGAAATCCACGGCTGAACTTTTTCGCAGGCCATGGCCTGCTCTTGAATCTCTTCCGCTGAAGCCCTGGCGCTGACAGTGAGCTGCCCCCGCAGCTTGCCATTGACCTGAATAACAATCACCGCTTCCTCGGCCTCTGCGATTACCGGGTCAAAGGAGGGCCACGGCTTCTGGATAATGCTGCCGCTTCCGCCCAGCTCGCGCCACAGCTCTTCGCAGAGGTGCGGCACCATGGGAGCAAGCAGCAGTATCACGGCTTCTACTGCCTCCCGCAGGGCTGACCATGCCTGCGGGTTCTGTATCTGTCGCGGGTCAAACTGGTAGAGTTGGTTTACCAGCTCCATCACCGCGCTGATCGCAGTATTAAAATGAAACCGCTCGGCGATGTCTTCAGTAACTTTTTTAATCGTCTGGTGGGTTTTCCTCCGCAGCTCCCGTATCGCCGCTTCTGTTACGTCACCTGAAACAACGGGGTTTGCCGTTGCCAGCTCCTCCCGGTATTCCGCCACCAGCCGCCACACCCGGGACAGGAAGCGGTACGCGCCCTCAACCCCCTGGTCGCTCCACTCCAGATCCCTTTCCGGCGGCGCGGCAAACAAACAGAAGAGGCGCGCCGTGTCAGCTCCGTATTTCTCTATGAGCTGCTCCGGGTCAATCACGTTCCTGGTTGATTTGGACATCTTCTCTATTCTTCCCATTTGCACGGGACTGCCGCACTGTTTGCAGACGCCGTTCTCCGCGTCTTCGGGGTAGAGCCAGCCATGCGTCCCGCAGCGCTGCGTCTCCTTGCACACCATGCCCTGGGTGAGGAGGTTCACAAACGGCTCATCCACCTGGACCAGCCCCAGGTCGCGCAGCACCTTGGTAAAAAACCGCGCGTAGAGAAGATGCAGCACCGCATGCTCAATGCCGCCGATATACTGGTCAACCGGCATCCAGTATTGTACCTTTGCCGCATCAAGCGGCCCCGTATCATAATCAGGGCAGGCATAGCGCTCAAAATACCAGGATGATTCCACGAAGGTGTCCATGGTGTCGGTCTCCCTCCGGGCGGGCTTTGCGCAGCGCGGGCACTCCGTATTCACAAAGCCGGGGGATCTTGCCAGCGGCGACTGCCCAATGCCGGTAAATGCCACATCTTTGGGCAGCACCACCGGCAGGTCCTTTTCCGGCACCGGCACGATGCCGCAAGAGTCACAGTAGATAACGGGGATGGGATTTCCCCAGTAGCGCTGCCGGGAAATGCCCCAGTCCTTCAAGCGGTAGTTCACCGCTTTTTTGCCGAGGCCCTTTTGTTCAAGATGCGCGGTAATCTTTTCCATGGCCGCGGTATTTTTTGTGCCGTTGAACTGCTGCGAGTTGACCATGATGCCCTCTTCCACATAGGCCTGGGTCATGGTCTTCGGGTCAAGCGTCTCGCCCTCGGGCTGGATGACAACGATTAGATCAAGGCCGTATTTTTTAGCAAATTCAAAATCCCGCTGGTCATGGGTCGGCACTGCCATGACCGCGCCAGTGCCGTATTCCATGAGAACAAAATTCGCCACATAGACGGGCATCCTGAAACCGCTCACCGGGTTGATGCAGTAGGCGCCGGTGAACACGCCCTCCTTCTCCAGGTCTTCGGCTGTGCGCACGGTCTTGTCCTGCTTCAAAATCCGCTCGATGAATGACTGCACGCTTTCGTGCTGGGGCGTGCCTTCCGCAAGCTTGAGCGCCAAAGGGTTCTCCGGCGCGAGGCTCATGAACGTTGCGCCGTACAGGGTATCAGGCCGGGTGGTAAAAACGGTTATCTTCTCGGATGAATTTTCCAGCGCAAAGGCTATCTCCGTGCCATAGCTTCTGCCGATCCAGTTGCGCTGCATGGTGACCACGCGCTCCGGCCAGCCGGTAAGCGTGTCAAGCGATGCGAGCAGCTCATCAGCATATTTGGTGATGCGAAAAAACCACTGGGAAAGCTCCTTCTGGGTGACCTCGTTCTTGCAGCGCCAGCACGAGCCGTTTTCCACCTGCTCGTTGGCGAGCACCGTCTGGCATGACTCGCACCAGTTCACAAAAGATTTTTTGCGATACACCAGGTCCCGCTCAAGCATCTTCAGGAACAGCCACTGCTCCCACTTGTAGTAGCTGAGGTCGCAGGTCGCAAGCTCCCGGTCCCAGTCATAGCTGAAGCCCATGCGCTTCAGCTGGCCGCGCATGGTGTCAATGTTTTTGTAGGTCCACTCGTGCGGGTGGGTGTTGCTCTGGATGGCCGCGTTTTCCGCCGGCATGCCGAAGGCGTCCCAGCCCATGGGGTGCAGGACATTATAGCCCCGCATCATCATGAAGCGCGCCACCACGTCACCGATGGTGTAGTTGCGCACGTGGCCCATATGGATGCGGCCCGAAGGATAGGGAAACATCTCCAGGAGATAATACTTTTTCTTCTGCGCGTCTTCGATGACCTTGAATATCTTATTCTGTTCCCAGAACTGCTGCCACTTTTCTTCTATCCCGTGCGCAGCATATACCTTGTCCATATCCTGTAAAATCCTTTAACTATATGAGACCCAGCTATAAAAATTAAATCTCCTCTCCCCTTTCGGGAGCGGATCAAGCCTGTCCCGTACTTGATACGGGAGTGAGGGATTTAAGGTTAAAATTTTTACCACAGGCCTCTTTCTTTAGCAAGCTAAAAGGCTCCCTGCAGCAGCCCAAACTAATTCATATTTCTTGCTTTTTCTTTGACACACCAATGTTTTAATCATATACTCATCACGCATATTCCTTGTTTAAAACAACCTTCCGCAATCTTTGACAATCAAATGGAAAGCGCGCATATGGAAAGTAAAAAGATACAAGAAGCCATTCTTGAGCTGAAAAAAAGATTGATAATAAAATTTGGTACAGCGACAGAACTGCATCTTTTTGGTTCAGCAGCTCGTGGTGAGTATGGTTCCTTATCTGATATAGACATTCTTGTTCTTGTCCCCTTAGAAGTAACCAATTCTATCGAGGAGGAAATTTTTAATCTTGCCTATGATGTTGAGCTCAACTGCAATGTGATTTTTGGAATTATCGTGTATTCCAGGGCTTTCTGGAAATCACCACAGTGTATGTGCATGCCAATCTATCAAAGCATAAAAAATGAGGGGATTGTAGTATGAACCAGAAAAATGAGTTGCTCACCTATAGAAGAAAACGGGCGCAGGAAACACTGCAGGATGCAAAAATTCTTTACCGTGAAAACAGTTTATATTCTGCGGTGAATCGTATCTATTATTCCCTGTTTTATGAGGTGTCTGCCCTGCTTGCTGCTTTTGATCTGGCATCTGCAAAGCATAGTGGCGTAAGGGCAATGTTCAATGAGCACTTTGTCAAAACCGGCAAGGTCAGCGTAGAGACCGGCAAATTCTATTCTGTCATGTTTGATTTCAGGCAGAAAAGCGATTATGGAGATTTTGTTCACTTTGAACATGATAAAGTGCCGGAGTGGATTGCAAAAGCTGAAATATGTATCAAAGAGCTTGAGAGCGTTTTAGGAATCGAACTAAAGAAGCTTGATGAATAGCAAAATATGATCGGTCATACATGAGGGGCGAATTTAAAAAACAGTCCCCTTCGGGAATCCGCCTTTATCAGCAATGTTTATCGTGAGGGTATCAGCATATGAGTGAAGATAAACCGCTTTTTAAGATAGGCCCGGTGTTTATTGTAACGTTTGATTATTAGCAATTGAATTTAGCGACAATAACGGAGGTACTCACAATGCATATAACCGAAGATATACTTCAGGAAATGACTGACAAAATTGTCAGAGAGGTCAACCCCCGTAAAGTCATTCTCTTTGGTTCGCATGTCCGCGGCGCTGCAAGCGCCGACTCAGACCTCGATTTCCTGGTGGTTGAGGATGGTCCTTTCAATGCCCAGCGAAGCCGCCGCGCTGAAATGACCCGGCTCTGGAAGCTTCTCGGTGCCTACCGGGTTGCAAAGGATTTTCTGGTGTATACTGCGGAGGAAATCGAAAAGTGGCGAACAGCCGGCAACCACGTCATTTCCCATGCGTTAAAAGAAGGGAGAGTTTTATATGAGCGTGCCTGAGCAGGCCGTGATGATGCAAACCCTGGCCGCAAAAGACATAAAGGCCCTGCGGTCGCTTATTGACCCTGATTCTGCTGACGACGAAATATTCGGCTTTCATGCTCAACAGGCAGTGGAAAAATCCCTGAAGGCATGGATAATCCTTACCGGGGGGAATTATGGACGCACCCATGATCTTCAGCAGTTGTTTCTGATGCTTCAGGATTAAGGCTGCGGTGTCTTTCAATTCGAAAACCTTATCGAGCTTAACCCTTTTGCAGTGCAGATGCGCTATGACCTGTTCGACTCCAACGAGCCGAACCTTGACCGCCCCGAAATGCTTCGCAGGGTAGTGGATTTTTATGAACATGTGCAGAGGATAATTAGGGAAAAGCAGGATCAGCATTCATAATGACCGGTAAATCTGGCTGGTGTAAAATAGTGCAGACATTAAGAGACTGACAGGTTGTTGAAAAAGTTGTTTTTCCCGGGCTGGTCAAAAATGCACAGATGCAAGGCTCCCGAAATCCGGCTAAAGGGTTTTCAAGCAGAGTAGGCCTGCAACGCATGGCTCGAATGATTTCGGCAACCATCTCACCGCAGAATGAAAATAAAGCCAAAGAGCATTTCTATTATTCTTTTCGGACGGCAAAGGGCAATTGGATTTGGCGGGGGTTAAAGGGGACCCAGCGCCCATTGTTATGCCATGTATAAAGTCGGGAATCACCGGCTGCAATTGTTGACCCAGATCATTCTGTTAGTTACGACGATGGTGCCGCAGCAGCGGACTTCACACGGCATTCGCGAAGATATTCCGACTTATGCGATCGGTCTTGAACACCTGTTAAACCATGTGCCTCTGCCGTAACTGAACCCTTCACTTTAAACTCATCACTTTTAACGGAGATTTTTCATGACCGATCAAGTCATCTATTCCATGGTGCGCGTTGGCAAGATGTATCCGCCGAATAAACAGGTGCTGCGCGATATTTCGCTGGGCTTTTTCTACGGCGCAAAGATCGGCGTTCTGGGCCTGAACGGATCAGGTAAAAGTACGCTGCTCAAGATCATGGCCGGCGTCGAAGACGAGTATCTCGGCGAGACCATGCTGACCAAGGGATATACGCGCGGCCTGTTAGAGCAGGAACCGCAGCTTGACAACGCCATGACGGTGAAGGAAGCCGTACATCCGATGGCGGACGCGATGAAGCAGTATGAAGAGGTCAACGCGAAGTTTGCCGAGCCGGATGCCGATTACGACGCGCTCATCGAAGAGCAGGCGCGCCTGCAGGAGTACCTGGACAAGCACGACGCGTGGACGCTGGACAGCCGGCTCGATCAGGCGCTGGACGCGCTGCGCTGTCCGCCCGGCGATACGCCGATTGCAATCCTGTCGGGCGGCGAGCGTCGCCGGGTGGCGCTGTGCCGCCTGCTCCTCACCGAACCGGATATTCTCCTGCTGGACGAGCCGACCAATCACCTCGACGCTGAATCAGTGCAGTGGCTGGAGAAGCACCTGCAGGATTATAAAGGCACCGTGATCGCCGTAACGCACGATCGGTATTTTCTGGACAATGTGGCCGGCTGGATTCTGGAACTCGATCGCGGCTCTGGCATTCCGTGGAAAGGCAATTACTCATCGTGGCTGGAGCAGAAGCAGCAGCGGCTGGCGCTGGAAGAGAAGACCGACTCCAAGCGGCAAAAGACGCTGAAACGCGAACTCGAATGGATTCACATGTCGCAGAAGGCGCGGCAGGCCAAAGGCAAAGCGCGCGTCAATGCCTATGAAAAACTGCTCAGCCAGGAATACGAAAAGTACCGCGACGATTTGGAGATCCTTATCCCCAACGGCCCGCGCCTGGGCGATGTGGTGATCGAAGCCAAAGGCGTGAGCAAAGCGTATGGCGACCGCGTGCTGTTCGAGAATCTCGATTTTTCGCTGCCGCCCGGCGGCATCGTTGGCGTGATCGGGCCGAACGGCGCGGGAAAGACCACGCTCTTGAAGATGATCATCAAGGCCGAGGAACCGGATAGCGGCACGTTCAAAATCGGCGAGACGGTTAAGCTGGGCTACGTCGATCAAAGCCGTGACACGCTGCACGCCGACAAGAATGTGTGGGAGGAAATATCCGGCGGCCAGGAAACGTTGACGCTGGGCAATCGCACATTGAACTCGCGCGCCTATGTGGCAAGTTTCAACTTCCTCGGCACGGATCAGTCGAAGAAAGTGGGCGCGCTGTCCGGCGGTGAGCGCAACCGCGTGCATCTGGCCAGGATGCTCAAAGAAGGCGCGAACGTGATTCTGCTGGATGAGCCGACCAACGATCTGGATGTGAACACGCTGCGGGCGATGGAAGAAGCGTTGGAAGAATTTGCGGGCTGCGCGGTCGTCGTCAGCCACGATCGCTGGTTTCTTGATCGCGTGGCGACGCACATCCTGGCCTTTGAGGGCGACAGTCAGGTGACATGGTTCGATGGCAATTTCTCGGACTACGAGGAGGACAAGCGCAAACGGCTGGGGATAGAGGCGGATCAACCGCATCGCATCAAGTATAAGCCGTTGACGAGATAGAGTGACGAGTGATACGTGACGAATAACGAGTAATTTGTTTGACTCAATCGACGTTCGGGGACAACAGCACCCTTTAAAACTATTGAAGCTCCCCGCCTATCTCGTCTATGCGGGCCGGGAGCTGAATGGCGGAAAAAGGGTACTACCCTTGAAAGGGGGTAGTAAAAAGGGTAATAACAGGCTGCGATACTGCTCTTAATGGCAAGGGAGATACAGAGGGGTTTAATCGCGAACGGATGGCCGTTTTCTTTCGTCGTTCATTACAACGTCTGGCTGAACGCTGACAGCTGCCAGGCTCCTTAAGGTGTTATCATGCTCATCGGTATTCCCAAAGAAATTAAAGCCGGAGAAAACCGGGTTTCCGTGACTCCCGCATGTGTGGCCGACTATGTCCGGCACGGTCATCAGGTGCTCATTGAAAAAACAGCCGGCAGCGGCAGCTCCATTTCTGATGCAGAGTATGTTCAGGCAGGGGCCCAAATAGCGGAAACAGCCCGGGAGGTCTGGAGCCGGGCGGAGATGATTGTAAAAGTGAAGGAGCCCATTGGCCCGGAATTTTCCCTCATGCGGGAAGGCCAGATTATTTACACCTTTCTTCATTTAGCGGCAGACTATGAACTCACCAAACGTCTGATTGAAAACAAAGTGATAGGAGTAGCCTATGAGACCGTGCAGATTGCGGATGGCAGCCTCCCGATCCTGAGGCCCATGAGCGAAATCGCCGGGAAGCTCTCGGTACAATTCGGAGCTCAGGCTTTGGAGGCCGTACACGGCGGGCGGGGTGTTCTCCTCGGCGGCGCAGCGGGGGTAGCCCCGGCACGGGTGGTGATACTGGGGGGCGGGACCGCAGGCTTGGGTGCCTGTTCAGTGGCTTTGGGAATGGGCGCGCAGGTCTTTCTGCTTGATGTAAACACTAAAGTTCTTGAGAGGGCGCGGCAGGCATTCAAGGAACGACTGACCGTCATGCTGTCAGCAAAAAAAGCTGTTGAGCAGCTCCTGGAGGACGCTGATCTGGTAATCGGGACCGTATTAATTCCCGGAGCCAGGGCTCCACGGCTGATTACCCGGGAAATGGTTGGAAAAATGAAAAAAGGCGCGGCAATCGTTGATGTCTCGATAGATCAGGGCGGGTGCATTGAAACTTCCCGCCCCACAACGCACAGCGCCCCCTTTTATATTGACGAGGGCGTGGTACACTGCTGTATAACTAATCTTCCCGGCACAGTACCCCTGACTTCAACCTATGCCTTGTCACAGGCGGCGCTGCCGTTTGGTCTGGAGCTTGCCGATAAGGGCATCACGAAAGCTGCAGCAGAAAATTCAGCTCTTGCAAAAGGGGTTAATCTTTTTCAGGGCAAAGTTACCTGCCCGCAAGTATGCGAGGCCTTCGGCCTGCCCTGTGAGCCGTTATAAAAATTACCGCAGAGCACACAAAATACAGTTGAGGAGTTCAGGAGTTGAAGAGTTGAGAGTTGAACTCTGTAACCTGAATGCTTCTCAATCCTCTAAAATTATTTCATCAGCGATCACTGCGATGAAGATTTCTACACTTGTTCACCATATACCTCGGATTCTCTCACCTCGATAACCCTTACGGTTATCTCTTTCCCCACTAATTCATTGCCGCCTGCTACCAGGACCGGAATATAGTTCCGGGAAAATCCTTTCAGGAGGCCGCTGTCCCGATCGCGCTTTGCCTCTATCAGCACCTGCAGCTCCTGCTGCAGGAACGAGGAGTAAAAGCGCGCCTTTTTTTTGAGTGATTCTTCCCGGAGCAATGCTGTCCGCTCCTTTTTTATCTTTTCAGGAACCTGATCGCTCCATTCGGCTGCAGGCGTTCCGGGTCTTCGTGAATAGGGGAATACATGCAGGTATCCTATGGGAAGATCCTGTATGAAGCACCGGGTGTTTTGAAACTGGGCCTCTGACTCACCCGGGAACCCCGCAATCACATCAATGCCGACGTTTACCGAGGGGATGGCGGAGAGCAGCTTTTCAACGAGCGCTTTAAAAAAAGAAGGGGTATAGTTCCTGTTCATCTTTTTTAATACATTCTCATCGCCGCTTTGAAGCGGTATGTGGAGATGGGGGCAGACCTGCTCGGTGCGGGAGAGAAAGGCTATGAGCTCATCAGAAATTTCCTGAGGCTCAATAGAGCTCAAGCGAATGCGCATCGTTGAAAGGTTTTTATCAGCAGTCAGACTCTTTAAAAGGTCAAAAAAGGTTACCGGAGGATTGAGGTCACTGCCATAAGCACCCAGATGAATCCCGGTTAACACCATTTCCCGATAACCTGATTGCGCAAGAACAGTCGAGTGCTGCAGCACCTCAGAGCATGACAGGCTTCTGCCGGGTCCGCGCACCCGTGGCACTATACAGTAGGAACAGCTGTTGTTACAGCCATCCTGAATTTTAAGAAAGGCCCGGGTGCGGTCAGAAAAGCGCGGCAGCGCTGCTGTGCTGAACGACGTTTCACTGCCGCTGTCAGTGACGCTGAACACCCGTTTCCTTTCCTCAAGAATTTTATTTACATAGGACAATAGTGCGGTTTTGTCCGGGTTGCCCAGTATGTGAATCCGGTCTGAAATAGTGGCGATTGCATCAGGCGCGTGCTGCGCGTAACAGCCGGTCACAATGACATGGGCACTGGGATTTGCTTTTAACGCGCGGCGGATAAGCTGGCGGGACTGGGCATCGGTCTTTTCTGTTACCGTACAGGTATTAATAATATACGCATCTGCCGTGCCGGCAGGCGGCACTATCTCAAACCCTCCATGAATGAGCGATGCACCCATGGCAGCAGAGTCACAATAATTTACCTTGCAACCGAGGGTGGCAAGAGCAATTCTAAACGGCTTTTCCTTCTTCATATACCATCTCTGATGATGTTGCAGGAAAAGCATAAGGAAAAAGCTGAGTGCTTGTCAATTATAAAAGCAGATGATGCGCGGAAGGGGTACAATACAAAAGGGAGCTTAAGGGGTGGAATGTATTCAAACAGTTATATAATCTACGGGTTTATCCATTACTATTCCGGGGATGCGGTGAAGGTGATGATGGTCTTCTCAAAGGGATACCAGTATCCTATGGATAGACCCACTACATATATTCCTACTCCTTTGAAGGTAACAACACCAGTGCCTTTGGCATTGAGCACAATATTGGCACCATTAAACTCAAGAGCAATGTTTTCTCCGCTGACTTTAGCCCTGCCATCAAAGTTGATGTAGAGAATTCCGTCCGTATCGGTTATCAGTTTTTCTCCGGTTCCTTCTACCAGGTCACAAGAAGCTTCCTTATTCACTTTCAAAAGGCCGTTCCCGGTTATATCTACGGTACTGCCTCCTTGAATTTCAATGCTTCCATTTCCCCGCGCCCATACCATGCCCTGCCCTTCAGCCCTTATTTCAGCGCTCAGCGGGACTGCAGCTAAAAGGAGTATAAAAAAAGCACTATTCAAGTAAAAAAATAGTTTTTTCATGCTTATTGTTCTTAATACATTTATATAATTATTCATGATTAATTAAACCCATTAAAGCCTTCGGGGTTGCGTAAAAAAAATACAGGGCAGCACTTCTTTTGCAAGGCGCTGCCCTGGGCTGCATACCCGGAAGCTGCAGTCATTACTGTTGCGGCTGACCGGGTGTGCTGGTGTCGAGCTTTCTCCGGCGAATTTTTTTAATCATCTTTTTTATAGCTTCTCTCTGCTCCTTGGCGTCAACCTTGGTCCATTTTCTGAGAAAAGCTTTTCGTTGTTCCGTGGAGAGGGAGCTCCATTTCGTTATAAGCTCTTGTTTGCCCTGATCAGAGAGGCGTTTCCACATGTCATAATTTTCATAAAAACGCGCCTGCTCCTCTGGATGCATGTCCTGTAGCAGCTTGTAACGATCCATGAGCAAACTGCGCTGGTCCTCAGAAAGCTGCATCCACTTTTGATAGCGCTTCAAAATAACATTCTGCTGCACCGGGTCCATATCCTTAAAGAGTCCGAAGTTATCGCGCACCCGTTTCTGATCATCCCGCGACAGCCGCTTGAAGTCATGCAGTTTCTGGGAAAGCTTCTGCTTATCGGTAGCAGAAAAGTTCTTCCAGATGCTATAGTTCTGCCGCAGGCGCTCGCGCTCTTCACGGCTCATTGACTTCCATTTTGCAAGATTGTCCTGAGGCAATTGCTCCTGTGCCAGGACCGCATTGCCGGTAAAAACTCCGGTGCAGTCAATCCATGACACGGCTGCAAAGTAGCAGAAGGCTACCAGTAATAAACAATGACGGTTACGTGTACGCATGGTTGTAATTCCTATGAGTTCGTTAAAAAAAGGTCTAAATTTTCAAGTAATTCAAGGTCAGTATCCGCCAGCCAGTCCAGATTTTCTATTACCTCGAGATTTCTGATGATCTCTTTATCCTCTTCAGTAGGCTCGGCAATAGCCTGCTCATCCTTCAGGTTCTTCTCAGGTTCCCGCGCGGGCACCTGAGAAGCCGTATGTATACAAAAGAACAGGGCCAGCAAAAAAATGAGGATAGGTCTCATAGATGTCACTGCACGGAATCCTGTTCAAGTTCATCAAGCACTTCTATAACTTCAAAGTTTTCCAGCGCCTCTTTCTTATCGATAACATCCATATTAAGAAAAAGATCCGCATGCATAATCATATACTTATCTTGCAAACCTAATTCCTGCGGGGTCTTTGACTGAAAAAAGGTTATGAGCAGCAGCAGCGCCAGCGCAACCGGCGTGGCAATATAATTGGCCGTTAACAGTGACCACACCAGAGAGAAAATGCCCGGCTTTCTACTTTGCCGCTCTTCATATGCAGCAACCTTTTTCCAGAAGACGCGGTCAAAATCTGCTGAAGGTTCTATATCTTTCCATTCCAGAACCAGGGCCAGAGACTGCCTGAGCGTCTCGAGCTCCTGCCGGCACGACGGACAGATTGTCAAGTGCCCGGAGACAAACAGCGACTGCTTCCCGGCTAATTCTCCATCAAGATACGCCGTCAGGTCGTTTTGAATCTTTTTACAATCCCTGCTCATAGTAGGCATCCTTGTGTAACTATTTTCAAATGCTCTTGTTAATCACCAACGTATTTCTTTAATTTCTTTTTAATAAATATCTTGGAGCGATGTATCATCGATTTCACCGCCCCTTCAGAACAGCCAATACGCTCCCCGATGTCTTTGTATGAGAGCTGCTGGTAGATGCTGAACAGTACCGCAAGCCGCTGTTTTTTGGGGAGCTGGGCAATAGCCTGCCTTACAGCAATATTGAGTTCCCGGGCTTCCATGCCGTCATCAGCTCTGGCTTGATCAGTATCCTCAAACCCGAGCGGCTCTTTACCAGGCTCATTTTTATCCAAATATGACGGGACCAGCTCATACTGATACTTCCCGCTCCGCAATTCATTCAGACATATATTGGTAGCAATGCGGTAAAGCCAGGTTGAAAATTTTGCTTTGGCCTCATAGGAGGACGCCGACTTATAGACCCTGATAAACACCTCTTGACAAAGCTCTTCGGCAACTCTCCGGTCCTGGCAAAAGCGATATATGAAATTGAGCAAAGGAAATTTATAGTCTTCGTACAGCTCATGGAAAGCGCCAGAATCTCCACTCTGGAACCTGAGCATCAGTAGCGCGTGCCGGTCTTCAACCATGCATGGTCCTATGCTTATTTATTTAAACACCTGTTTCATCTGAAAGTTTTATTAAATTTTTCCCGAACCAATCATGTAACCATTTAATAAAACATTAAAAATTATATGTTATGCCGGCAAGTATCTCGCTCGACACATGATCTGCCCCGTTGGTCAGCTCTTTAAAGTAGTGGCCGGGGCTAAAAACATTAACTTCCGCAATCAGCTGCCAGTGCTCATTTATGTCATAGGAACCCATAAAATCTGTTTCCCAGCCATAGGTATTGCCCATTACTCCCGCGCCTTTATGGGTAATGAGATAGGCATAAACACCCTTCAGCGACATCCGTCGTGTGGGCCGATAGTATAGCGTCACCCCGGGCGCTACCACTCCATTGAGCTGGACGCCGTTCAATCCCAGGTTGCGCGATGAAAACTGACGATCAAACCCTCCGTTAAAAAAGATACTGGTTATGTCAATGTAGGGATCAATGGCGAGAAAGGTGGTGAAGGTGCCCTTCAACGGATCACGGTCGCCGCTTGAAAGATAGCAAAAAAAAGTGCCCAGCAGCTTTTTCGAGAAGCTGTAATCAGCGGTTGCATAAAAAAGGTATCCCTCTGTTTTAAGCTTTCTTTCTGGCTGGCCCTTTTCCCGCAGGTGTGGCATAGCCTCTTTCATATATTGCTGTTGCCTTCAGCAGAAATTTAGCAACAAATTTTTCCACAGAACATGAATACCATTGTATAGTGCCGTCGCTCTTAAAATCAAACTGCTGCTCGCTGTCCAGGCGGTTAAAAATACGCGCCATGCCGTCATTGTTCTCCCGTAACCAGTCATAGGAAAGGGTGATAGATTCCAGAAAGGAAAAATTATAGGTAAGCTGGCTGTGAAAATACGGACTGCGGTCGCTTACCTTTGCAATAAACAGCTGCGTCTTCAGGGGCATATCAAACCCCCGCTCGATATCAGCATAGGCTTTGAGAGCAGGTGCATTATAATCGTAGAGCAACCCGTCAATGGTGCGCAGGGCCTGTCTGCCGAGGGTAAATGAAACCCAGTTTACAGAAGGGATCATGCATTGCAGATAGGCGTTTCTTACCTCGGTATCCTCGCTGACATGGCGGTTATCAAGATCGAGAATAAGATCGGTTTCCAGCTCAAGAACTGCCCGCATATTCGGCCCCAGGCGTGCGCTCAGATACGGGTTGATATAGGTAATGTGATAGTTCCTGGAGCTGCTGAAGTCGTTATTGCCGTAGTCATAAAATTTATTGAAGGTATGAAAGCGATCGTTCACCATCAGCCTGAAATCAAAATCATCCCGGGCCACGATGGTGCCGCTCCATGCCGGCCCGGCGGAGAGATGCGCACAGGCGAGCAGGGTGGCAATGAAAGAAGCACCCCTTGCTAGGCAACCGCTGCAGGTATTTGTTAACCACGTGAACCGATCCATAGCAGGTGGCGAGATTTCCCTGATTTTTTAATATAATTATGAGTACTATGTACTTCACCGGTTTTCAAGGTATATATAAAAAAGACGCTTCGGGGAAATATTTTTGTGAAGCGAAAAGTCGGTCCTGAACGATGCGGTGAGCTGCCTTCGCGGCAGAAAAAAGTTGGTTTCCGGGGTCGCTCTGTTGGGCTGTTTCAGCAAGAGAGGCTCTGTGAGAAGGGTGGAAGGTATCAGACAGCTAAAAAGAGAGGGAACGTGAGAGAATAAGACTGCTTAAGGGAGAACTATCCTTCAGGGCAGACAATGCTTCTATTTATGATGCAGGCTCTTTTTTAAGATTGTAATAAATAATCCAGTAGATTGCGGCAAGCCCATCTTTCCAGCCGATTTTTTTTCCTTCAGTATAGTCCCTCCCGCTGTAGGAAATAGGGACTTCATATATTCTGCATTTCAGCCGGGCAAACTTCGCGGTAAGTTCCGGCTCAATGCCGAACCGATCTGATTCAATGGTGAACTGTTTCAGGAGGCTTGCCTTGAATGCTTTATAGCAGGTTTCCATATCAGTAAGATTAATATTGGTAAACATATTAGACAAAGTGGTGAGCAGGGTATTGCCTACATAGTGCCAGAACAGATGCACCCGGTGGGGGCCACCCAAAAAGCGTGAGCCAAACACCGCGTCAGCGTGGCCATCCCTGATAGGCGCAATGAGGTGGGGATATTCATCAGGGTTATACTCTAAATCAGCATCCTGTATAATAACGATATCACCCTGGACATGGGAAAATCCGGTTCTCAGGGCAGCACCCTTGCCCTGATTTGTTTCGTGGTAAAAGAATTTTGACACTACTGTGAGAAAATGTCTTTCAAGACCTCTCTGGTGCCATCAGTAGAATAGTCATCAACAATGATAATTTCCTTTTCCACGGGAACATTGTTAACCCGGGTAATTAAGTCCAGGATAGTTTCTTTTTCGTTATAAACGGGAATTACTACTAGATAATCTCATTTAGAATAGGCCCTCTCACCTTCGATCATAATATGCGCCATTTATTAGTAAAGCTATGGATGCTGAACATAATGCTTTTAGTCTATTCTGCAGAAAAAGTAAATTTTTTTCAACAAAGACCGCTCAGCGTTCTTTGTTCGCGCTCAAAAGCCTTTCCCTCGCAGCGTCTTCGGCAGCTTCCAGGCGCTTCTTCTGGTCATTTGTAAACATATAATTTTTATTTTTTTCGTAAAGATAAAGTGCTGTTTTCGGGAACCCCAGTTGATTGCAGAGCTCTATCTTTTGCACCTGTATTTCTGTCGGGGAGAGTAGCATTTCCGGATACTTATAAATGCTGTTACCCAGAAAATTAAAATAAGGATGAAAACCCATTTAGTTAAAAAAGCACGCCTCCAGGAGCCATCTCTGAACTGCATAATAAAATATGCGCAATAGATCATAAACAACGGCATTAGCGGGAGGCGCAAGCGGGAATTACCCACCGTGAAAAAAATCAGGACGCAAAAGTACATTATTAAGATAATGAAAATCGGGCGCAAGGCATCCCGGCTGATGGATACCCCCCAGATGCCCCCGCACACAATACCTGCATAGAGCAGAACCAGAATAAGACACATGCCGTCAACAATCAGTCTGCTATAATTTTGTAGCACATTTTTAAGAAAGTCTATGATGTAGTGCTCTGGAGACCAGAAACAACTCAGCTTACCGAATGAGTTCGCTATATAGGTAAACGGCTCCTGCAGAACAAAGGCTATAAGTTTTTCCGCAGCCGGCACTGTTTCCATGGAAATTATTTCCAGTGGGTCAACGTAACTTCCTGCTGGCCACTTCTCGTGGGATAAAATATCAATATCGTAGTAAACATTTCCCTTTAACATTCCCGTAATCAGTACCGGGGGTCATGATACGATTTACCCCGAGAGCGACTGCAGCTATGCCGTTATTTGAGTTAAAACCATATGCTCCATGAATTGGTTGTACGGCAATGCCGACAACAAAAAACGTCAAGAAAAAACAACTAAGGAATAGCCCTGTCGGGAGCAGTTGCAGGTTTCGCGCTTTTTTAAATCCCTGCAACAGAATCACAGCCCCGATAAACAGCGCAAAAAAGTTCAGCCCTGCCCTCGTCTGCGATGCCAGCGCCCATAACATCCCCGCGAACACAAGGTGGTAATAGTTAGCTCCGCGAAAATATTTCACCAGCAGCAAGAGCGAGCATACAATCCAGAACAGTGCCAGTGTTTCAGAATAAAAACTGATTCCAAAAAAAATAAACTCAGGATACATGCCGCTAATTATAGCAGCAATAAGGGCTGTTTTTTCATTTTTGAATAATTCTTTGGTAAAAAGGTAAATGCCTACTACGGTAAGCCATCCAACAACTGCTATTGCAGTTATGGGCACAAGCGGGCTGCCGTGGTCGAGATACAGACATGCTGCAATGAAAAGGAAATTAAGGGGCGGGAAAAAATTAAAAGGATTGGCCCCGGTGGCAAGAATTGCCTGTGCACCGCCGAAATAGAGAAGCGGGTCGGCATGGCCGATGTCAATAAATCCCTTGGTGCTGAAAAAGGCAATAAAAAATACCGGTATAATCCTTACCAGCAGAATGCCTGATAATATAATGCCTGCAGCCATTATGGTATTTTCTTCCGTTGAGCACCCTGCCTGGTACTCTGATCTTGAGCAATAGTTGTTTTTATCACCTGTCTATCAGTAAAACGATGTTCCTTCAAGATAGTCCAAAATAAATTGTGCGACGATTGAATTTCCCAAAGGCGAATAGTGATCTTGCACAAATAAATCTTTCAATGGGACTGATTGAGCATACTTTTCAAATGCATCAAGGAGATCAATAAATCGGTAATGTTGTGAAACAAAATAGTTAATCAGCGGTGCATAAATTTTTGTTTTATTTTTAAAGTACCTTTGAATATCCTCTCGACACGGGAATAATACTATAATCGGCAAAGAATTATTGCGTTGGGCTTCAGCATAAAACTCATCAAACAGCTTCCTTGTTATGAGAAATGCTTCTGCCTTTGAATTAAGATACCCATTTTTATAAATGCTTTTATCATAATACCGCTTATAGAGAGTTTGATAGATCAATTTAATTATGCGAAATGAAGGAGAAAAATCAAAAAAACTTGCTTTGTTCCTCACGCTAAAATGAAAATCGTTTTCCCCCAATTGAGATAATAGCGGTGCGGGGTTATTTAGTAATTCTTTGCAAGCAGTTAGATCTGTCAACGGATTAGGCAATAAAATTAAGGCATCATTCTGTAAAATAAAACGAGGTTTTGTTAGCGGAATGCCCTCCGTATAAAAGGGACGAAATACATTGACCGTCCGGTTAATATTCTCCTGCATAAATCCTATAAGAACAATATGCGGATGATATATTTTCCCCTCGGTTTTATATCGGAGAAATGCCTGATCTAATCCATACCCCCCTACACCAAAATTTATAACTTCCAGTTGTGGACAAAGCGTGGTCAACTGTTCCTGCCATGTATATTCATTTTTTACTTCTTCACCATGGGTAAATGAATCGCCAAACGTAGTAATACGTATTTTATTATTGTCCGGGTAAAACTGGTAGTCGTGGTCGGCCCGGATGCTCTGGGAGTTTGCCCGATATAAATTATCCCAGTATCCGTTTGGCTTTATGGTCCAGCCCAATGCCGGGCTGTGGAGAAGGTAGGTTGTTTTACCCGCAACAAGATCCTCTAATGTTTTTTTGCTTAACGGGGAGAGAGAGGATGTTAATACCGGATTATATTCGAGATGCCGGATATTTTTAAGAAGCACCAGCCCCAGGAAGGAAAAAAGCTCAAGAAACAGATATATTACAAAAACTAATAGCATGGGAAATAAGATTTTTTTCATCGGGAAATCCTCATCGTACTGATATCATTCATTTTCGCTTCCGGGTCAAGCATGATTTTCCCGTGCCCGCCATTATTCGTGAGTAGCCCTTCCCGGGCAATCATCACGAGGGAAGACTCCGGCGCATACCTGCTGAAAAAAGATTGTCATAGAGGAGGAAATAGAGTATTTATCTAAAGTGCAGGAAGCTTTCATCGTCTGGTAAATCCATATTTTTTTATTAATGAGGCCTTACTTTTGTGTCCCCTGCTTCCGATGCATAGTGCACACGCTACCATAATGTTAAATCAGCGAAGGAATACCATGAAAGTTATTGTCACCGGCTCAAGTGGATTAGTAGGGTCTGAAGCGGTTTTGTATTATGACAGACAGGGGGCTTCTGTCCTGGGCATTGATAACAATATGCGCCGTGATTTTTTCGGCCCTGCGGGTGATACCACCTGGATGCTGCAAACGCTGCAGCACAGCTGCAGGCATTTTTCCCACCGGGACATTGATATCCGCAACCGTGCTGCCATATTTGATCTGTTCCGGAAGGAAAAGCCCGATATTATCATCCATTGTGCAGCACAGCCAAGCCACGACCTGGCAAAAGACCGCCCGCTCGACGATTTTGAAGTAAATGCTCTCGGTACACTAAACCTGCTCGAGGCAGCCAGACCACAGTGCCGAATTCAGTTTTTGTGTTTGCCAGTACCAACAAGGTCTATGGAGATGCGCCCAATGAAGTTACCGTGAAGGAACTGCCCACCCGCTGGGAATATGCGCGGGAGGAAGATTACCCCGGGATAAACGAGACCTGCCGGATTGATAACTGCCTGCACAGCCTGTTCGGTGCAAGCAAGGCCTCTGCAGATATATTATGCCAAGAATATGGTAAATACTTTGGGATGAAGGTAGGTATTTTTCGGGCTGGTTGCATGACGGGCAGCGCCCATTCAGGCGTGCCGCTGCACGGATTCCTTTCGTATCTGGTAAAGGTTGCCGTGCGCAACGAAACCTATACCATCATCGGCTACAAGGGCAAACAGGTCCGCGATCAGATACACAGCTTTGATGTCATTAGTGCGTTCGACGCCTTTGTTCAGAACCCCCGGCCCGGCGAAGTGTACAATCTGGGCGGAGGGCGGGAAAACAACGCCTCCGTTCTTGAATGTATTGCAATGATTCAGCAGCGCCTCGGCAGAGAGATGAAGACGGTCTATGTTGAAGAGCCGCGCGTGGGTGACCACATCTGCTACATAAGCGATCTGCGCAAGCTGAAAGCGCATTATCCCGGCTGGAAAATAACTAAAAGCCTGGAAAAAATCATTGATGAGATAATAACGGCTGAACGGGAAAAGCTTTCATAGACAGACAACCATGCCAACCGACATCACCGCTGCAGACGGCTATTCAGAATATCTCCAAAAGAGAAAAAACAAAATCCGCGCTTTCTACGACCGCGAAGCCCCCCGCTAGCAGCACATGGATTAATAAGAACAGCTACTACTACACCAAATAAAGACTGTCATCGCAATGTTATTCCGCCCCAAAAAACGTGTGCTGGATGTGGGCTGTGGGGTCGGTCACATGCTTGCCCATGTGGCCCGGCCTATGGGGTCGGATAGATTTCAGCAAGCACATGATTGCAGAAGCACGAAAACTCTATCGCAACTTGACGTTCAAAGTATGGACATTGAAGATACAAACCAGCTAAATGATAAATTTGACTTTGTCATTTCAGTGAACTCAATTACTGAAATGATTGATATTAGGAGTGTCTGAAAAGCATATGGAAAGTCATGAAACCTGAGTCGCGCCTTATTATCATTACCTACAATTATTTTTGGGAACCAATCTTGGAATTCGGTGCACTTCTGGGGTTGAGACCTAAAAGTCCAGCACAAAATTGGTTCTCTCCTCAGGACTTCCATGGATTGCTCCAGTCTGCTGACTTTACAGTTGTTCGTGAAGGCTACAGAACTATGTTGCCAAAATATATTCCTGTGCTTTCTGAGTGTTTAAATAATCTTTTAGTGAGAATGCCCCTCTTTCGTCGTCTCGGAGCTACCTACTACATTATTGCTCGCCCACTCATACCGTTTGATACCCCTGCAGAAAATGACTGTGAGTATTGTTGTTCCGTGCAAGAATGAAGAGGAAAATATTGAGGATATTGTAAAACGGGTACCTGAAATGGGCAATGGAACTGAAATTGTTTTCGTAGATGATAAATCTACCGACACAACAGCTCAAAAAATAAATGAACAGATAATACGCCACCCCGAAAAAAACATCCGCATAGTTGAAGGTCCAGGTGTTGGAAAAGGAGCAGCATGCCGGGAAGGTTTTGCAATAGCCCAAAATGATATCTTTATGATCCTTGATGCTGATATGACTGTGATGCCAGAAGTGTTACCCGAATTTTTTGAACTAATTACCCAAGGCAAGGGCGAATTTATAAACGGCTCCCGCTTACTGTATCCGATGGAAGACCAGGCAATGCGTACCGCTAACATTTTTGGCAATAAGCTTTTTGCGATGCTCTTTACCTTTATTCTGGAGCAGCCGATTAAAGATACGTTATGTGGAACAAAAGTGATCCTCGAAGAGATTATCCAAAGCTGATTGAAGCACGGGAATATTTTGGCCCCATCGATAAATGGGGGGACTATGACTGGATATTCGGGGCTGCAAAACACAACCTTCATATTGTAGAATTACCAGTTCACTATGTAAGTCGTGTAGCCGGGGAAACCAAAATGACTGGCAGGCTTCGGAATGCATGGATAATGCTCAGAATGTGTTGGGTTGCTTTTTTAAAGTTAAAGATTGCGTAGCTCTCTATCTATGGCCAATAATGTAAAGGAATTTCAGAAAAGTTATTTTAAAAAACCTTTTGTTGCAAATTTCAAGTGGCGAACAGAAAATCCCTACGTTTCTGTTAAAGAAAGTCTTATTTTAGCCAGCTTAGCGGATGATATTAAACTCTTACCAGATAATGCGCTCATACTTGAAAGCGGTTGTGGGGAGGGGCCTAACATTGCACTTCTGCGAAATTTAGGGGTAAAACAAAAAATCTGCGGAGTAGACTTTTCTCATGAAAGGGTAGTATTTTGTCAACAGAATTTAAAAGATGTTACAGGTATAACAGCTTCAGCTGCTTCGCTTCCTTTTAAAGATAGAACCTTTGACTTTGTTTTTTTTCGTGATCTCCTGCACCATACGGGAAATCTACAAAAAAAAGTGTTAGATGAAAGCTTCCGCGTACTAAAAGACGCAGGGGTTTTGTATTTTATGGAAGCAAACGGAAGAAATCTGGGTTTCTTTCTCCAAGCGCTGGCCATTAGAGCAGAGAGGGGACTCCTTGCCTCAAATATAAAAAATATTGCCAATCTCGCTGCCACTCTGGGGCATTTTGAACTTTTTATGTATGAGCCCTCAAATTTTTACCGGGTTATTTTTCACTACTCAGTTGGTTTCCCAAACCTTGCGTATAACAGGTTTTTCATTTTTTTAAGTAATGCTATTATTAAAATTTCTAAGAAGTTTGTACCGCAAAGCAACTGGGCTTATATTTGTGTGAAAATAATAAAATGAAACACTCGTTAAACTTTATCTAAAACATATCTTTCCTGCATACTACCCTAAATTTCATAATACATGCTACAGAGATATCTGACCCTTAATTTTTCTTGGGGAGAAATCGTGAGTACCGCTATATGAACCACATGCCATTAAATAAAAGGTCCTGGTTTGCGAAGCCTAATAATTTTCTTCTTATAGTGCTTCTACTATATGGGATACTGGGCGTGATCCTGCTCCCCTTTTACAAATACCAGGTAACTGTTGATGGCATTTCTTATATCTTAAGCGCTCAAAAATTATTGCGAGGCGATTTCTATAATGCCATTACAGGTCACTGGAGTCCGTTATATTCAATACTGTTAGTTCCCTTCTTATATGTTGGATTAGACCCCTCACTGGCGGTAAAACTTATAAACCTGGCCGCCGGTATTGGTATAATAATATCGATGCACTTGTTATGCTTTTCATTCTCACTGAGTAATAAAATCAGGATGTCGATACTGGTTGCCTTGGTACCCATAGTACTCGCTTTTTGCTTCTCTTTCGTCAGCCCGGATCCTCTTCAAACATGCTTTCTGCTTTTTTATTTCGTTTTTATTTTTGCCCGCGACTATACTTATAACATCAAACCGGGAATCTGCTGTGGAGTTCTGGGTGGTTTAGCCTATTTATCAAAACACTTCAATTTGCCTTTTTTTCTGTATCACTTCCCCCTAATGAATGCGATCCTTTACCTGAAAAATAATAGCCCACGCCTTAGAAAAACAGTGGTGCTCAATTTTATGAGTGCGCTTGCGTTGTTTACACTTATTAGCAGCCCCTATATCACTGCTATAAGTTACAAATACGGAAAGTTTACATTTTCCACTACGGCTTATGCCAACTATGTAACAATGAACCCCATCCCGCCACCGAAAATAAACTTTTTTATAGAACCTCCCGACAACTCAGCAGTGAGCATATGGGACGACCCGTACTCTTATTTTATATCAGGTTCTGTTCATATTCCCTGGAGCCCCTTTGCATCGCTTGCTGCATTCAAGCATCTGGTAAGATTCTCCACGCGCCATATGACCCAGAGCCTGTTGATATTATTTTCTTTTTCGCCAATGGCTTTTGTCCTGTGCTGCGGATATTTAGCGTTTTTACTTATCAGTCCCAGAGAATTTGCTGCAGACCGAGAAATGATATTTCTTCTTCTGGCCATCGTGCCCTTCGTAGCAGGGTATTGTTTTGGCAGTGTGGGGGTTGAAGGAAGATATCTCATGCCCATATGTTTTTTATTTGTGTTAATGGGGGGGCATGTGCTTGATAGAATATTTCAGCGTTATTCTTTGGCGAGAATAAATAAAACTATCCTGCTTGTTGCTTTTATAGCTTCATTTTCAATAGAACCAGCGAAGGCCCTGTACCAGAATCTTAATACTGGAAAAGCACTATATCTCGAGAGCCTGTCAATTAGAAAATACATTCCTCCCGGCTCAAAACTTATATGCGATAGCTACTGGTATGAATCTTTATTCCTGACATACCACCTGAAATCAAAAATCTATGGATCAACTGAGGATATGACTGACAGTGAAGTAGACAAAGAAATCGAGAAATATAACGTCGAATATTGTATCGTGTGGGATAAAAGCAATAGATCCCGCCCGTTTTTCAGGAAGTTCGCTGAGGTGAATATTGAAGGGTATGTCGGGCAAAAAGTTTTTATTTACAAAAGGAAAGACCATTAATTTTGCAGATCCTCTTGTTATATAAACGCACCTATATATGCCCTGCCCTGAAGAAGAGCTTATACCACCATTAAATTTTACGTATTTTTACTTATTTTTATCCCTCAGATAATGGCACTGAGAAAATACAAAACAATTCTGTGCGTACAATAGCTCTATATCCATTCTCCAGTAAAATCGGTTCAGTTTTTTTTCCGTTAATCTTGAAATTAAAAAAGACATGCGTAACACTGTGCTTCTTTAAAATTTCATTTCTAACGGAATTTGGCGTTGTGACATCATAAAAGGCTTCGACATCAGCAATTCTTTGTATGTTGTCTTTTACATGAGGGGCGGTGTGAAAGAGCGCAACAATTTTAGCCCCGGTATAGACGGGAACAGCCCATGAAGAATAGATGTCAGATAAAACCACATCCCCATCCTTGAGATATTTCTTTAGCTCATCCTGTATTGCATTGGGATTGTCATAGCGGGGAAATGCCGACCCTGCTGCAAAAGAAAAGGAAGGAGCTATAAATTCTTTGAATACCAGCGCAGCCTGTGTTGCTATACCCCCCGACTAGAAGAAAGACTAAAAAGGTAAAAAAAATTTTATTACCGAGGTGTTGTGACGTCCAGGCATTTTTTGCAGACCATTCACGGCATAATCTGGAAGCCGCTATCTGTAAAAGGCACAGCATAAAAAAGACACAACGCTCAGCAAGGCTGATAGTACTATAAAACCCATATAGATATAAAAGGCCAAACAGTAAACTTCCTCCCCATAATAATAAATATTGTCTCTTCATGAGATAATAAAGCGCTATGGGAATACCTGCGAGGGCAGCTCCTGAGCGTAGCAGCGGCTTTGAATAGAGATATTCACGGGTGAGGCTGTAGTCCATAGTTTTTTGCATCTCACCAGAGGCAATGGTCATTAAAGAAGCAAAGAAATTATAGTACGGCCAGAGAACAGTCAGGCACAGGGCAGTTATTATAGATAGGGTATAACAGGATAGAGCTTTTTTATTCATGCCCTCCCTTTCCAGATAGAGCAAGTCCAGAACAAATGAAGAAAAAGGCCCCGGTTAGGGGGTGATTGACAAAGCAGATGGCGCCTGAAAGAACTGCTCCGACAAGAAAAGCGCGCCGTTCACTGCGTAAGAAACGAAGCTGAAAATATAAAGCAAGTAATGCGAGGCAAAAGGACACCACGGATGGATAATAAGCGGTATACAGAATTGCAGAAAACATATAGGCATTAGTGCCCGTCCAGCCAAGTCCCCAGAGAAACAACAGGCAGGCAATTGACCAGGGCGCTTGTCCTCTATCACTAAAATATTGCACTGCTAAAAAGAGCTGCAGAGATGAGGAAGAAGGCAAGGCCTACAATTTCAAATAGTTTAAGCACAACCAGCACATCAAGCCCCGATACTTTCATAAAAAGCGCCATTATAAAAATAGAGGGGACATACCGTGCGGATGCTCCTGAAACCGCATGAAGCATCGGATCACCGGGGTGAATCAAATTTTTTGCCAGAGCCCTTACTGCTGCACCATGTTCAGCTCCGTCCGAATACGGAAAGTGATCATAATCAATTAATATAAAAGGAATAGAAACAACTATTAAAAATATAATAATACTAACTGTATTGCGGGTCATTTATTCCTCGATTCTGAGAGATATCCGCAATGCCTCGCAGCTTCAAGCGCGCTTTAAAAAGATGCGGACCAGGTGATGGGGTATTTCATCTGGCAGTATAGCTTGCCCATAGAGTAAAATAGATACCCACGGGCTCACACACTTGGACTTCCGCTAATTTATGCTGAAAGCCTTCTCTGGACGCACAATGTCAATGGCGCCAGACAGGCAGAAAAACGACCATAACTCACAAGGCTCCCATATCATCTTCACATCCAGCAACTGTTTATGGGGAAACCCCTTCGGAAGGGCTACTTCTCTGGAAAGCCTTTTCTGCCCGTAGCAATTTTTCGTGGATTATAGTTTTTTTTCTGAATTCTCCTGACATTTCAGAGTAGAGCTGAGATTCACGCACACTCACATACATCTGATCTATGATGACTTCCCGCCTCCCTTCCCAGTCGGTCTCCGGGTGGTCTCCGGTAAAACAGTACGTCTTGAAATAGAGATCACCCTCTGTCGGCTCTCCATTTACGAACATCCTTCCCCCTGGATACCTATCGCTTGCATCATACCCGAGAGATATTTCTTCGCCAGCAGATACCGGCCGAGCACTGAAAGAAACCTGATACTCCTTGCCGCGAGAATCCATAATGGGGGGGAAGATGAAGAAACACCTGTCAATACCTTTTATCGTTTCTCTCATAGGGTACAGCATCTGACGGACAACTTTTTCCCTGCCCTTCGGTCTCCTTGAGCACAAACACAAGATCTCCATTTGTTCGTTGGGCTTGACAGGAAAACATGGCCCGGATTGCACATAACTTGTTGCCCGGTGAGACAAAAGTCTGGCTTATGGTGGTGATTGCTGGCGTGAAACAGCAGAACATAGACTGATCCACCCCCAAGGCGAGACGAGGTTCTGCAAAGGCAGGTTTGAGAATCCTGAAGGGCACATATAATGCTAAGATAAGGCACATGAGCGAGAGCACCACCAGGGAAGGATTTCTCCAACGAAGAAAAAACAGTGCCCGAAAACCCATGATCAATATAACCGCAAGAGGTGCTATGACCACATAGAGATACCTTCCTAAATAAAAGCCTGTGTATTTTATATTTATGTACCCATACATTACCGTTGCCCCTGATATAAAAAGCAAAAAAAGGACCAGCATATTAACCTGTGATGACGACAGCTCTTTTTTTGCCCATAACAGAAAGAGCCCGAGAATGCTCAGCAGGATGATAATTCCATAGATTGCAAAGTGAAATTCGGGAAGAGAAAATTCTAATGATCCGAAAATACCGAAGAAGGTGGTGAACGTTTTTTCGATCACCGTATTAAAATAGTCCAGCGAAAGTGGGACATCTCGCCGATGGAACACATTTAAGATGTCATAGGTTTTCGAGAATACGGGGTCATTGAACATCAGCCAGTTGCGGAAAAACCACCACCCTGAAACGACGATAGCCGTACCAAGGATAAGAACGAGAGGAGGGAGCGGATTTCTCCTGTCTCGCAGACACAGCCAGAAAATAAAAAGTGTTGTCACCGGCAGATAGAACACTGTGGATGTTTTTGAGAGAAGACACAACCCGAGGAGTATTCCGCCGCCGACCTGCCACTTGAGTTGAGCAGGCTCCCTGAGGTAGTACAGGAGCACAAGGAGGTAGGCTGTAGAGAGGGTTATGCTGAGGTTCTCATTTGAAATAGAAGCTGAGATGTGAAGGAATTGTGGAATGGTAGCGACAAAAATTGCCGTTACCGAAGCAAACAGCTGGTCTCCAGGGAAGAACATCAGGGCAATAGAATAGATAAGCGATATAGTTATCCCGCCTAACACCAAAGAAAGAAGTCTGAGCAGATAGGCAGTCCGGGCCTTCCCTGAATAGGGAAACTCTGTTTCCTTTTGGGGAAGGGTGAAGAGACGATAGCCGGGGCCATCATTGACAGAGATTTCTTCTTTCAGTAAACGCTGGTCATCAGGAAAAAAAAGCGAGCAAATCAGGTAATACAACGGGGGATGGTATGCCATATGAACACTGCTGCCTTCAGGGGCAGATTTGTACGGCGGCAGAGTGTGTTTTTGCGCAATGTATTCGCCATACGCAAAGTGTCGTTCTTCGTCAGGGGGTGTAAACAAGGGTGTAAAATAATTATAACACACACCAAATATAAAAAAAAGAACTGTTGGAATATAGCGGGTGTACTTTTTGTTCATTTTGAGTTGTCCATGTCAAACAGAGCTCAGAGATAAAATTTATTGCGGCTTGTTATACTTTGTGTAAGCCACAATAAATTTATAGAGACTTTAGAGACTTGCCTTCGGATTAAGGGAGTATAGACCGGTGATTATTGTGAGTCAATAAAAAGTCCGTTGCAGGATATGGGCAGGGGTTGTTCGGGTGAATCGGTGGCTAAGGTGACAGAGACTTTTATTTGCAATCCAAAATCTACATTTACTCATTTACTATATGCTTGACACTCTTTCCCCTCAGTTATACCCTGTTTTTATCTAAGGATGGGGAGCCGCTTCTCGCTACTCAACTGAATACCCGCTTATTGCATTCTATTCTGATCAAACAAATCGCCTAATGTTAAAATAACGAGCGCTGCAGGACTAAAAAAACTAGAACTGAACCTCCTTCAATGATTTTTAAGTGCGGAGAAAATAGTTGGAGCTGAAAAGACAGCTGGGGCTGACGACAGCAATATTAATCATCATAGCTGATGTTATTGGTACTGGTATATTTATGACCACTGGTCAGGTTCTGGAAATGACCGGAAATGCATTGTCTGTAATAATACTTTTCGGCATCGGCGGCTTAATGGCTGTTACCGGATCACTTTGCTATGCAGAACTTTCAACTATGTGGCCTGATGATGGCGGCGAATACATCTATCTTAAAAAAATATACGGGCTACTACCGTCATTTCTTACCGGCTGGATCTCTCTGCTTATTGGATTCTCTTTAGCTGCTGCCATGTCAGCTATCACTGCCGTCAACTATATAAACAAGCTAACGTCCAATGAGATGCTGATAGGGGATTGGTATTCCAAACTATTAGCTGCAGGGATTATATTGGTATTCGGTATTGTTCATCTTGTCGGTGTACAGAAGGGAAGTTTTATTCAAAACATTTTAAGTGTACTGAAATTACTAATTATATTTTTATTCATAAGCATAGGATTTTATTTAATTGATTGGGAGCAATCAAACAGGCTGATCATGAGTTATGACTCCCCAGGGCAAAAATCAATCCTTGAATATGGGGCCGCACTGATAATAATAATGTATGCATATTCCGGATGGAATGGAACTACTTATATTGCAGGTGAAATTAAGAATCCTGATAAAAATTTGCCCAGGGCGCTATTTTTTGCAGCGGTTTTAATCACTTTAATTTACATTGCCATCAATGTCGTTTTTATTATGTCCACTACCGGCCAGGAGATTATTGACGGATGGCAAGTATACAATCGGTAACCTCGCTGCGAAAAAATTATTTGGGGATAATATATCTCCATATTTTAATCTAAGCATTGTTCTAATTCTACTCTCATCTGTGTCGGTCCAGATGATGATTGGGCCCAGAGTCTGTTATGCAATGGCAAAGGATAAAGCTATTTTCCATTCCCTTGAAAAGATCAGCAAAAAATATCAGACGCCTTATGTGGCGATTATAATACAGACGGTAATAGGAGTATTTTATACATTCATCGGCTTTGATGCAATTCTGAAAATGCTTATTTATATGGGGTTTGCATTAAGCATATTCCCGTTTCTTGCTGTTCTTGGCATGGTCTATTGGCGATATAAAAACCCCGAGATCCATAGACCATTTAAAGTCCCTTTCTTTCCAGTTGTGCCAATCATTTATCTGATTCTATCACTCTGCATAATGCTAACGACCCTGATTACAGAAACACTCCCCTCTCTCGTTGCCCTTGGCGTGGTTGCAGTTGGGGTAGGAATATTTATTTTATGGCAGAGATTAATCAGGGGGAATTATAGTTGATTTATTGTCCTGATAAAAGTAATGTCTATTGGGGATTATAATTAAGCCGGTTTAAGTGTTTATTTTTAGCTTTAAATTAAGGAGAATAAAAAATGAAAAAAATATTATTAATTTCTTTGGTTTTACTCTTCATAGGATTATCTTCCTGTTTATCAAAATCAAAAGAAACCCTGTGGGATTCCGAGATAACTAGAAAATTTGTTCATCATTGGATTGATTACACCACTAAAAATTGGGCAGTCCTGTTTGGTTCTCGCTTTTTGGGTTTGCCTCTTATGCAAAATCCTGCTGACATGTGGATAACGCAGGAGATCATAGCTGAAATTAGGCCTGATTTTATTATTGAAACTGGCACTTTATGTGGAGGTTCTGCACTGTATTATGCTACTATTCTGAAGCAGGTGAACAATAAGGGAAAGGTTATAACTGTCGACATAGATACTAAACCACGAATAGATGCTATCAATAATTTAATAAAAGAGAATGATCGTCTTTATAATACAGTAAAAGAAATTAGTGATAATTACATTGAGTTTATAACATCAAATTCTGTTGATCCTGCTTTGATTGAACGATTAAAAGAACAGACTAAAAACAAGAAAGTCCTCGTTACACTCGATTCATGCCATGGTTATGAGCATGTGCTGAATGAGATTACTCTTTATTCTCAATTGGTATCACCAGGTAGTTATCTTATTGTTCAGGATACTTATATTGATGATAATGAGGAATGGCTTGAAACACATACAGCAGACTGTCCTGGTAAGAAAATAAAAGGTGGTCCCCTGAAGGCAGTGAAGGAGTTTTTAGAAAAAAATCATGATTTTAAAGTTGACAAATCAAAAGAACGGTTGCTGTTTACATCTTATCCATCCGGGTATTTGAAAAAAATACAAAGAAATGATTAATGAGGGATGGGCAAAGTAGACTGCAATCTTTATGGGGTGTGATATGCAACATTTTAAATTTCTGATAGGTCAGTGCATGCGGGGAGCGAATTGAGCAGTTTGAAAATGAGTACTGAGTAAAGTAGAAGTACTAATTGAAGTATAAAGCGGGGTCGATTAATCACTGACTCCGCTTTTTATTATGCTCCACCTCCTACCTACTATACAATTACTATACAGAGGACAATAAAAAAGCGCCCAGGAAAATTCTAAGTGCTTGTAATTTCTTGTTTGCGATCGTGGACTCGAACCCCAAACCTACTTACTGATTCAGTACTTCATGAACCGCCGTATACGGAACCGTACGTTTGCTGGCGTGAGAGGTCGGAGGTCGTGAGCCCTCCTTCTGCCTGAGGCCTTGCTGTTGAATCTCTTCATAGGCCTTGTCTTCAATCTATTATATGCGCATCGACTTCGAATGTGTCATGGTTTGCTCCCAAAACATTTTGGGCGCTCATAATTCCCGTTTCAACGGAGTGGTCAAGATTGTTGTATTTGTAAGTACCGAACCTGCCAATCAGCTGGAGATTTTCGAATCTTTTTAAATAGTCCCGTATCTTTAAGAGGCGCGGGCTGAAACCGATTTCATAACTGGGGTAGGCTTTCGCTGCCCTTACCACCTTGAAGTCAAAAACTTTGTCATCGGCATGAGGTGCAATATGTGATTTTTTGAGCGCGCGTTTTGTTTTTTCAAAAAGCTCTTCATCTGGAGCATTCCATACCGCATCACCTTCATTACAAAAATATTCAAAAACCACACAGGATCTGTCTGCTGGGGCCATATCGCGGCTCCAGTTTTTCGGCTCATGTATTCTGCCGAAATCGATCAGTGTATCGTGTATATAAATCCATGTTTGATCGGTAACGGAAGGCGTGTCAAACATGAGTGCAACACATACCAAGGCCGCGGTAATTTAGCCCGCGCGCTGCTTCAAGAATTTCATCAGGGGGAGCTGGTCGGAGTGAAGCAACCAATTCAGTGATAGGCATACTGGATATAACAAAATCACTCTCTATCGTTCCCTCTCCCTGTTTGCCGGAGTAGGCGACAGCCGTTATACGTTCTCCATTATGAAAAATCTCTGTTGCACGGGCATTAGACAGCAGACGATTTGGTTCTTTTATCGCTTCGGCGATTTTATCACAGATAACACCGAATCCCTTCCGGGGATAGGCAAATTGTTTAACCCACGTCACCGCTTCCTTTTTGCGGTTTTCCCATAAAGCATCTATTATGGCTGTACGCAGTGAAAGCCCTTTTATTCTCTGCGCGCCCCATTGGGCTGATATTCTTGAGCATGCAATGCCACATACCTTTTCCGTATACATCTTAAAGAAGAATTTATAAAGAGGGGCTCCGAACTGGCTGATTATCAGATCTTCAAGGCTTTCGGGAGCCTGATGCTTAAATTTCAGGCGTTCGATAATATAACCAAAGATGATTGCAGTTACAGTCGGAACTCCAAGACCAACCAGCGCGTTTAACGGTTTCAAAGGGTAATGCAACAGCTTACCCTTCAATAACATTTTGCTGGATCGATCAACATAAATCTGCTCATCACCCAGGAGATTGGTCACATACTTGTCTATCTCCGGATTTTTCGTAAAAAACCTATGTGCGCCTATGTCGAAATAAAAATCATTATGCTTTACCGTTGCGGAGAGGCCCCCGATGCGGTCACATGCTTCCAGGACGGTGAACCGCACATCGCTTTTCGAAAGGGTTTCTGCTGCACTCAGACCAGCAGGACCAGCGCCTATAATTACGCCCACTTTTTTGTTTTCCATGTAACAAATCCTTTGTCTTTATTATTTTCTCAGGATTAATGAATATTAAAAATACCATAGAGATTAATAAAGTCAATCCGGTTTTTAGCTGGAGTTCCGCAGTGGCCCTTTTCCCCAATTACGCGGCTGCAGTTTTTTCTGCTTTTATCCCAAGCCTCATTTGGGGCGCACTCCCTAATTGAGAGAGAAAAACCCATACCACCTGAATTGACAAAAGTAAAAATCTCCTGTCGGGGCTTGTGCTAAAAAATAAAATAATGTATATCGGATTGGCAATGCCAATCGTTATACCCCCTGGGTCAACGGAAATATCTGCGTGCCGTAATACTCAGACAAGACATAGCTCGGGATGCTAACCATGGAAGATCTAAGGGCTCGTTCGAGAGCAACATTTGCGTTTTTATCAAGTGATAATACGTTTATATCATTCTCTCTCCTGGCTTTTGTAGTGTTTGGCAGTGTGGTGCTATTCAATCATGAGATGTGGCGTGATGAAATGCGGGCATGGCTTCATGCCAAAGACAGCATTTCTCTTGCGAGCGTATATCATAACATGAGGTATGATGGACATCCTTACCTCTGGTACATCGTATTATATATTATTACAAGATTTACCACCCAGCCAGTTGCGATGCAGATCTGTCATTTGATCTTAGCTACGGGCGCAGGGTATATTTTTTTAAAATATTCGCCGTTTACCAGGCTGCAAAAACTACTTTTCATCTTGAGCTACTTTCCCTTGTATGAATACGGCATTATCAGCAGGAACTATGCTTTAGGTATCATGCTTATCTTTGCTTTTTGTGGATTGTTTCGGGCGTCCAAGGACAAAAATTTTCTGTTGCTTTCCTGCATCCTTTTTCTCCTCGCGCAAACGAATTTTTTTGCCTTGATTATCTGCGCATGCCTGGGATGCATGGTATTTTTTGAATGTATTTATGACCGGCAGTTGCGGAAGGATTTGTCGCAAAAAAAAGGAAAAACAGGAGCCGCAATAACTCTCTTCGTCCTTGGTATGGTGCTTTCTGTTTTGGAATGCACCCCCCCCCCGGATTATAGGCAGGTACGGGTTGCAACGTATGAGTGGTATGCCAATATTGATTTGCGATATCTGGGGAACGTCATCACAGCCCTCTGGAAGTCATATGTACCAATCCCTGCTATTCAATACGATTTCTGGGGTACGAATATAGTTAGCAGTGAAGCTGTTCAACTCGTCTTCTCTCTTGTCCTGCTGGGGTTTTTTTTACTGGTGTTTTCCCGCAAGCTTGTTGCGTTATGTTTGTATGTATGCGGAACCCTGGCAATCTTGTCAATCGTTTATGTAAAATTTTTTTACGTTGGAACTCTCCGGCACTATGGGCACCTCTTTATTCTACTGATTGCGTGTTTATGGATTTCTACGTATTACCCTGACCGAAAGACTTCCTGGAAAGTCCTTAGCAGGTTGAGCAGTTTCTGCTCAAAGCATAAGGATAAAGCAATTACAGGTATTTTTATTGCTCAGCTCTTCGCGGGAATTATAGCGGGCGGCTTTGATCTGTTTTATGCTTTTTCGGGAAGTAAAGAGACGGCAAATTTTATTAAAAACCACCGAATGGAAAATATGCCGATGATGGGCAACTCACATGTTGCAACGCGTGCGGTAGCTGGTTATCTGAACAGAGAGATTTATTGTCCCCCAATCATTGTCCGCGGGCCTTTGGCCGACAGCAACAAAACGATTATTATGGATATTCAGGAGCTAAAGAAGCGTCGCACAGCGGATTTTGGAGTTGAGCTTTTTGGCAACAATCTGGAAAAGCTGTTTCAGGATGCAGGGGAATCAATGAAGCAGCGGAAAGAAGACATTTTACTCATTCTGAATTTTGATCTGCACAAATTGAATAAAAACATATCAGAATATCCGCTGATAAAAATCGCAGAATCTCATGACGACATTGTTGGTGGCGAGAAGTTCTTTCTCTATGTCATGCACTATAAGAAGCCTGGTTAAAACGATATACCCTATTGCATTTGCGCTTTTTTGTGAGACAAGGCTCTCTCCAGCCGGATTATTTTTTCGTGGGTGGCAGTTGTGACTCTGAAATCTTTTGCACGTTCGTAATAGAGTTGCAGTTCAGGGATCGTAATATACCACCCCTGCCGGATGACGGTTGCTCGTATCCCCTGCCAGTCTGTGTGCGGAACATCACCGCGAAAATGATAGGTTGTAAAATACAGGTCTCCGGGAACCATGGCATCATTTATGAGCATTTCTCCATCCCCATAGCAGTTAGCGACTTCATAGAAGAGCGAAACCCCTGAATCAGATGTCGTTGAAGGCACCGAAAAAGAGAACGCATATTTCTTGCCGAGAGAATTTACTATTGGCGGAAAAATAAAAAAATATCTCGTATTGTCTTCAAGTTGACGGAGAGGATACCGTATCTGGCACAGTATCTCTTTGTCACCTTCGCATTCTTTAAGGGAAAATTGAATGTTCTCACGGGTGTTTTTATTGTTGCAGGAAAACATTACCCGAATAGAACAAAGGTTATTCTGTGAAGCAATGAAGGTCTGCCCGATGGGGGTGTTTCCGCTTATTGCAGCGGGTTGAACAGCAAAAACGCTTCTGTTCTACTCCCGCGGTGAGAAGCGGGTCAGCATAGGCAGGCTTCAAAATGGTGAGGATAGCAATTACATTCAAGATGATCGCTAAAAAGCAAACAACGCGCAAGACTCCTGACCGCACCCTTTGAGGGAGAACAAAATAAAATCCCGAACCTGTCACTATGGCAAGAGGGGCCATAACAATATAAAGGTATCTGCCCAGAAAAAAACCAATATATTTTATATTTATATAAACATAGATCCCCAGCCCCCCCAGTATCGAAAGTAAAAAAAGCACCAGGACCTGAGTTTGAAATTCATTCCACTGTCTGCCATAAAGGTACCGGAAAAATCCAATGCATCCGGCAACAATAATAGTACCGTAGAACGCAACATGATACCCTGCGATAGGAAGCGGCGGCGACCCAAAGCCACCAAAAAAGGTCAGGACTGTTTTGTGCGCTATCTGTATAACTTCGCTCCAGGAGGGGTTCGAACTGCGGATATGCCAGTAATTTAACGCCGCAACGGTATTGGAAAGCGTGGGATCATTGAGCAGGAACCAGTTTCGCAGATACCACCAGCCACCCAGCAATAGAGCTGTCCCGATTATGATGCCAAGCGGTGCTATCGGATTTCTTTTTTCTTTAAAAGACAGCCAGCATATAAGGCATACCGTAACGGGCAGATACATAATGGACGTTGTCTTTGACAGTAAACATAGGCCGAGGATAACCCCGCTGATGACCTGGTATCGAATCTGGTAAGGCGCTCTGAGAACATAAAGAAGTGCCAGCAGATAGGCTGAGGAAAGCATCGTGTTCAGATTTTCATTGGAAATAGATGCAGAAGTATATAAAAACTGGGGTATGGCGGCAACCAGGATGGCAACAAAGCGCGCGATAGCCGCCGTATCAGGAAACAGCATCAGAGCCGTACGATAAATCAGAAAAATAGTGATGCCGCTTACTATCAAAGAGAATAGTCTGAGCAGGTGTGCGGAGCGAACCTTTCCAGAATATGCGGAACCGTCCCTGTTTTGTGGGGGTACCATGCGATTAAAGCCGGGGCCATCATTAACCTCTATTTGTTCCTCAAGCAATTCCCTGTCATTTTTAAGTAACATCGCGCCTATTATATAATAGAGCGGCGGGTGAAATGCCATGCTCACCATATTGCCCTCATAATCAGGTCGGTAAACGGGGAGCCTGCGGTTGTGTGCTATGTATTCACAATAGGCAAAGTGCCGCTCCTCGTCAGGCGGGTTCCAGAGGGGTGTAACGAAATTATATAGTAGCCCCAGGGAAAAAAACAGAAAAAGTACTACGGTGATCGGCGGCAGGATAGGTTTTTTAATTGCAAGCATGGGCAATTCTGGTTGATGATTTTATCTGATAAAATCTTATAAGAAGCTGTACTGTATTAGTGTCCCCTGTTAAATCTTTTTTCCTGGTTCTAATTTTTATAAAAAGCGTCTTGCAGGTGTTTTAATAACGCCTGACCAGGGAACGCAAACTTTATTGCCGTCCACACTTACAGTTTTATTAAATACAATTAATCTCTCAAACTTTCATTATCTTTACAATAGAAATTCTAAGACAATCTACCTGGCTCTTGCACAAAATATTTTTTGCAGTAGAATACTAAAAAAGAAAGGCTACTATAAAATAATATAGTATTAAATTTTCACCGTCTGGTGTATTTATAGACGGCTTAATGATTAAGCACGGATTCTGAAGGAAAGGCTGCTCTACAGGAAATGCCTTCTTCCAGAAACTCCGCATGGCAGACAGTGCACCTTTTTGTGAGTAGCGATGAATTTTCGTGAATTTGATCGATATGCACATGAATATGATGAGGCTTTAACAAGGGGGATTCGCATATCCGGCCAGGACAGGGATTTTTTTGCTCGTGGCCGGATCGAATGGCTGGCCCGTGAGCTTCAGAAAAATGGTGCAACCAGTCTTTCGGTTATGGACTTCGGTTGCGGTACCGGGTCATCAACCCCCTATTTTATTGATCTGCTGGGGGTTCGGTCAGTGATGGGGATTGATATATCCACAAAAGTATTAGAAGTTGCCCGGGAAAAATACAGCGCCCTTAATACGCAATTCATCTTAATGGATGAATATCAACCGGCCGGATGCTTTGATCTGGCGTTTTGTAACGGGGTATTTCACCATATCGCCCCGGACAAGCGGGCCGAAATCATAGGCTATATCTCTTCTGCTTTATGCAGAAAAGGACTTTTTGCTCTGTGGGAGAACAATCCGTGGAATCCGGGAGCACGCTATATCATGAAAAAAATCCCCTTTGATAAGGATGCCACGCCGGTCTCTGCACTGGAAGCGCGGCGCTTGCTTCAGGCAGGTGGTTTTGAGATTATAAACACTACCTTCCTATTTGTTTTCCCCAAGGTTCTCAGCTGGTTTCGTATTTTTGAGCCATTTTTGGCGCGGCTCCCATTCGGAGCCCAGTATCAGGTGTTGTGCCGCAAGCCATAATTACCGCATGCTGTGCAATGTCGGGATATCGTTGTCCAGTCTAAGAGCAGCGCCCGATCTTCTGTGCTGCTTCGAAACCCATCATCATCACTTCATCAATATTTATATATTTGAAAGCGCCCTGCCTGCCTATGCTGTATAGACCATTGAAGCTGTCAATATAGTCCCTGATTTTTGCTAAATTCTCAGCATACGCCAAATCATAGGTGGGGTAAGCGTGTCGTTCCTTAACCACGTGGTAGTTGTCCACCCACTCCCTTTTTAAATAGCTTTCTTCTTCAGCCTGCTGTATCACTTTTTCATACAGCGCATCATTACTCATTCCCCACAGATTGTCTTGATAATCACAGGGAATTTCAATGCACACCCCTGCTTTATCCTCGGGACACATAGCCGGGCTGAAATTTTTAAATTCACTTGTCCTCTGGAAAATGCATTCTCTGTCGGGAAAATAAATCCAGTGATTGTCGGTCACGGCTGGCCGGTTAATCTCCAAAAACATAAAAATCACTGATCTGAATTCCAGATTTCCTTTTGGTTTTTTCTCCTGAGAATTAGAATCGTTTACCAGCATTTCCTGCAACCCATTTATTGGCATCGTCGAAATCATCTGTTGACCATTAAAGCATTCACCGTTTTGAGAATAGACGCTGAAACCGGATGCATCGTTAACTATTTTTACCACCTCTGCCTGCAGGACAATCTTGCCCCCCTGCCGGGCAACATAATCAGCCATAAGCTTTGCCAACTGTCCGATGCCGTATTTTGGATAATAGAAGACCTTCTGATAGGGAGAGTGGGGCAGGTGATAATGATTGCGGAATTTTGCCATATTTTTTGTCACCGCGCTA